>NC_014762.1:643706-1287412 GCF_000183725.1 Sulfuricurvum kujiense DSM 16994
GGGTATTCATTTGATCGGCTACTTCACTTCCGGCATCTTTGAGTGTCGTTGTAAAACGGAAACTAAAATCACCGGTACGGGCGCGTTTGATCCCGTTTTGGAGGTTTTCAAAAAGCTTCATATACGGTTTGAAATAATGGTTTGTCACCCACAATGCGATAATGATAAAGATAACGTTGATACCGAAAATTTTGGCGATAGTCATGGCACCGGTTTGACGGATATCGTTGATATTGAATTCCATACTGATGGCACCTAAGACGTCTCCTTCTTTGGCGTTATGGCAGGCGAGACAGTTAGGATTGCCGTAAGCGGTCGCAATATAAGGGATCGTTACCCGCAAGACGGCATTTTGTGCATCTTCACTTATATTACGAACAGCTACTCCGTCTTTGAGGACTTGTCTGTCGATGGCGTCTCTTGGGCGTTCATTTTCAAGCCCTTCCCCATGCTGTGCAACGACATTTTCAGAACGGACGATCCAAAGTTTTTGAACGTCTTTGATATTGGCAATATTGGCTAGAAAAAATTCCCTTTTATCCATAATGCCGTTGACCATGTGAGCGGTTAGACCGTCGCGGACGATTTCGGCGGTCATTTTTGATTTCTCGATAGCATTGTTGTATCCGTAGTCACGGAAGTTGAGCGCGACGTTGGTAATTGTGGCAACTGCAAGTCCGATGAGCATCAATGCGACTATAAATAATATTTTCCGGTTAGCATTCATATTCGGTTACCTTATATAATTGTTGGATAAAACAAAGAGACTTCTAAAGTAACTACATTATCTAAATAAATTTTAAAATTAGATGAAAGAAGAGTATAAAGGTTACGGTTTATTCGACCGTAACGCTTTTTGCAAGGTTTCGAGGCATATCGACGTCATTGCCCAGACGGATAGCGATCTCCATGGACAGGAGCTGCAAGACGACCATCATCTCAAAAAATTCGAGCATATAATCTTCATGTAAATGGGTCCGGATATGATCATCTGCTTTGTCAAAATCGAGAGGGCTGATGGAGCAGATTGTCGAATCGCGTGCACTGAGCTCTTCAATATTGCTTTTGGTTTTATCGTAAAGCATATGCTGCGGAAGCAGGGCAATGGTGAAAAGTTCGGGATCGGCAAGAGCGATCGGACCGTGCTTCATCTCACCGCTCGGATACCCTTCCGCATGCAGATAGGAGATCTCTTTGAGTTTTAATGCCCCCTCAAGCGCCAGAGGATAGAAAACATCACGTCCGATAAAAAAGAAGCCGTGTCCGTGAAGGTAGCGTTTAGAGAGACGGCGCAGCTGCTCATGCAAAACATTCTCGACATTGACGGTTGAGGGGAGGGCGCGTAAGAGATGGATTTGTCGTTTGATCTCTTCGGTTGCAAGTGTTTTTCTTGCCCCTCCAAGGAAGAGGCTAAGCATCCAGAGTACGCAGACTTGGGTAGCGAATGCTTTGGTAGACGCGACCCCTTTTTCGATTCCCGCACGGGTGAGAATAGAGGCATCAGCAAGACGTACCATAGAGGAATTGTCTACGTTACAGATCACCATTGTTTTAAGGCCGCTGCGTTTGGCCATTTTGAGGCTCTCTAGCGTGTCGGCGGTTTCACCGCTTTGACTGATGACGATAAAGAGGGTATCCGCGGTCAAAAACGGTTCGCGATAGCGAAATTCGCTGGCGATTTCAACGGATACACGGATTTTTGAGTGGCGTTCAAACAGATAGCTGGCAACGAGAGCGGCATGATAGCTGGTGCCGCATGCGCAGAGTTTGATCTCATTTATCCCCTCAAACAGGTTATTATCAAGCTCTTCAAAATAGATGCTTTCATCCCGTAACCGTCCAAGCAATGTATCGGCGAGGACTCGGCTTTGCTCGTAAATCTCTTTTTCCATGAAAAATCGGAATCCCTCTTTTTGGGCAGAGAGTTTATTTTCGGAAAGGGGAGTGTATCGGAGAACTACCGGATTGTTATTTTCGTCAAAAAGGGCAACGCTATCGGCGGATGCATAGCCGTAATGGCCGTCTTCGAGATAGATGACTTCATGGCATTTGCCGATGAGCGCGGCATCGGAAGAGCCGAAAAGGGTTTCATTTTCGCGGTTGCGGCCGATAATCATCGGTGAACCGTGTTTGGCGAAGAAAATTGTCCCCTCCGCATCGGCATTGACGAGCAAAATCGCATAAGCTCCGTGAAGTTGGGAAAGGGTTTGTTGAAACGCTTCAAACGGAGTGGCAGCTGTTTTGAGCTGATATTCGAAAAGATGAACGATCACTTCCGTATCGGTTTGGCTTAAAAACTGTATTCCCTGAGCGGTCAACATCGTTTTGAGTTCTTGGTAATTTTCGATAATACCGTTATGGACAACGTAGGAGTTTTGCCCTAGATGAGGATGGGCATTAAGCTCGGTCGGTTTGCCGTGTGTTGCCCAGCGGGTATGACCGATCCCGACAGAGAATCCCGTACTCTCATAGTTTTGGGCTTTTTCTTCGAGATTGACCAGTTTCCCTACCGCTTTGAAAAGAGAGAAATGGCCTTCTTGCAATACGGCGATTCCTGCAGAATCATAACCGCGGTATTCAAGCTCGCGAAGTCCGTCGATCAATATTTTTTTAACCGGTTTGACTCCGATGTAGCCAACAATACCGCACATAGTTACTCTCCTACCAATTTTGCAATTATTTCGCGCGCATTATCGCACATCCTGTTTTGTTTTTCAATTAAGAAGTGGTCTCGTGCCATATTTTTATTGGTATGGATTTTTGCGGTAGCAATATTGATCTGTGCTTCGTCAAAACATTGGACAAAATAGGCTAAAAGACCCCGCTGATTCGTCGTATTGAGGTTAAGCTGCGCGTAATGGATGGAATGTTCGCAATCGAGGGTAATTTCGTTCGGTTTGATAACCGGTTTTGGGAGGTTGAGTTTTTTTGTCATATCAAACGCCTCTTCGACAATAATCTCAATCTGCTCCATCGTCCCATCTAACGGGCGTTGCAGAAATTCGATCTTAAAGTATTTGATACCGTCGAACAGAGTGAAAATGTCCATCGACGCGACATCCAGATAACTGAGTTTTCCGAGCAGATAGCCGAGATTCAAAGGGATGCGTCGGAAGATATGGATAACCAGCCCCCCTTCGATATTGAGCTGATAGGTGAAAGTTTGGCATTCAAACGCCTCTTTGGAGATATTGACAATCTCACTGGGGGTGTGTTTGAAAAAGAAAAGATTCGATTCGATAGAGAGCACTTTTTTTTGTTCACTTTTCGAAAGCAGGCAAAATTCAGGATCGTGATTAAGACGTTTTTCTTTATTAACCCGCTTGATAGCATCGGTGATCCGATCATTTTGGGAAGCAATTTCAAGTGAAGCTTCATACAGTTCATGAAGCAAATTGGCGCCGAAACTGGTATAGGTTCCGCTTCCGACGCCGTTGATATCGGCATAAGTCAAGATGTAAAGCAGAGTCAAATTTTCAGGAGTTTTGACTTTGGACATAAATTGATAGAGCGTTTTTTCGTTGTAAAGGTTTTCGCGATAAGCGACATTGCTCATTAATATATGATGGCGGACGAGCAATGCTCCCCGATCCAATTGCTGGGAGGGGAGCTTGAGGTTTTTAAGAAAAGGGATAATGAGTTTTGCACCCACTTCCGAGTGATCTTGTTTACGTCCTTTGCCTGTATCATGCAGTAATATTACGGATTTGAGAAGGACTTTATCCGATGTGCTCAAAGGCAGATAGAGCGCTTCGACATACGGGTCTTTAATATTTTCAAGGGCTTCAATGCATTTAATGGAGTGTAAATCGACCGGATAATGGTGATAGCCGTCAAACTGCGGCAAATGAAGTACTTTTTTAAAGGCGCCGATGAGGTGATGCAATATTCCCGCATCATAAAAAAGTTTAACAATAACATAAAAATGGCGTCGTTCAAAAAGCTTCCGAAGCAACGTATAGGTTTTAGCCCTCAACGGATGTTTAATAGCGGTATAGGTGAAATGGAAAAGGACGCTTGAATCAAATATCCATTCTCGGTCGTCTAAGTTTACAAGCAGTTCCAAAAGGAAATCGATCGAAGGTGTTGCAATGTTATAAGAGGCGTATAATGCATCGTCGACACGGTAAAATCCTTTTTGTATTCTCCCCGACCGGAGAACGGAAACCTGTGACGCATCATGAAGGTAGAGGCGTGCCATTTTTTTAACATAAATCTGAGTGAAGTTGTTAATTCGCCATTGCGCTTCCAATAAACGGCTGACCAGTTTACGCTCATCAGAGAACCCGAGCATTTGAGCGATGCGCGGCATATAATCGAGGACGAGCTGGTCTTGCTGCTTGCCGCTGAGCAAATGCAAAGCACTTCGGACACGAAATAAAAGTTCTAAAGCGATTCGGTATTCACGGTATTGATCATCATTAAAAAGCTTTCCGCTCAACTCTTTGAGACTATTGACCCCGTAAATAGTTTTGGCAATCCAATACAGCAGCTGCGAATCGCGTAATCCGCCAACTCCCTCTTTAATCTGAGGCTGCATCGAAAAAGGAAATTTACGACGGCGGGCATCAGCTTCCTCGATTTTGGCCATAATAAATTCTTTGGGGCTATCGTGACGGATAGCCGTAAGTTTATTTTGTACCGTACTCCAGGTAAAAGGTGAACCTATGATAAGGCGTGATTCCATCATTGCCGTTTTAATGGTTATATCTTCGCGCGATGCACCCAGCAAATCGCCCGCTTCATGGACGCGGTGCCCCAGTTTTAGCCCTGCGTCCCATGCCAGGTAGAGAAACTTTTCGATAATGGCGGACGTGTTGTAGCCGTCGTTTTTTTCATACACGATCATAAGGTCGATATCACTGTGGACGCACAGCTGTTCACGTCCGTAGCTGCCGAGTGCGATAAACGCGACAGGAATCGAACTGCGCATCGGCAAATAGTTGCCGAAAAGTCGACGCAGCACTGTTTTATACATCAGGGAGATAATCGAATCGAGCGTTTTAGTATGGATAACGAGAAAATCTTTTCCCTGATTGCGCTCAAAAAGTTCGGGAAGAGAGTTCGTGTAATCGGAAATATAAAGCTTAAAAACTTTGGATATCTCAAAATCGCTCGCCTGACGTTCGATGAGGTCTTCAATCTGTTCTGTAATGCTCATTGGATCTACTTTTTATTTTATTGTAGCGTATAATCATTTTTTTTTGGCGTTATGACAGGGTTAAAAAAGAAGCAAATAGCTGTAGTCGTAAACGGTGATTTTAGAAATGGGGCGCGTTGATAAAATAATGATACAATTATTCATTAAAGAAAGGGAGAGTGAGGATGGATAGCAGTAGTATTTATCAGAAAGTTTTAGAAATTCATGATCATGCGATGGGTTTATTGCGTTCCACCAAAATTCCTCCGTATCCGTCACAATATAAAAAGTTTTTTGATCAGCTTTTTTCAGAAATTGCCGACGAACAGCTCCGTAAAGATCAGGAGAATGTAGATCAAAAAGTTCTCGGCGATTCGAAAGAAGATGTAACCAAATACCTTGATATGGTTGAACATTCCGTTGTCTCTTTTATCCAAGCGCATTCGGGCATAGCATCCGTTGCTGAGCTGCAGCGCCAATACATCGATACCGCTTCCTCCGAGTCAGCCGATAAATTCGTGACGTTTATCGAAGGGTTGAGTGCACTTAATCAAACGATGTCTGATGAACTCGGCAAAGCTCAATTGCAGATTGATTATTTGACGAAAGAGCTGCATGAAGCCCGTTCCGCCCTTACGACCGATCCGTTGACCAAAGTCGGAAACCGTCAAGGTTTTTCCGAGGATATTGAATCTTCAATCGAAGCGGGCGCGAGCAAACAGCTCTCCATGGTGCTCATGATGATGGATATAGACAATTTTAAATTTTTAAACGATGAATACGGTTATGTGGCGGGAGATAAAGTACTTTATTTTATTGCCCAGACGATAAAAGGGATGATCCGCTCCGGAGATAAAGTTTACCGTTTCGGAGGAGAAGAGTTCGCCGTTGTTCTTAACCGTTGCGATGTAGCGCAGGCACAGGCGATTGCCGATAAAATTCGTTTAAAAATCGAAAAAAGCCGTCTGATATATTCGGGTAAAAACGTCCATGTGACGGTTAGTGTCGGAGTAACGGTCCATCAGGCGGGGGATACGTTGGACGATCTTATCGGACGTGCCGACAAAGCGCTTTACTGTGCTAAAAAATCGAATAAAAACTGTACGGTACTATTTGATTGGTAAGTTTTAAAATTAAGATGAGCCTTTTTTCTTTTGCTATAATGCGCTCAAAATAAAGCACTAAAGATTTACTATGGATTTGATAGCAAAAGTAAAAAATCATGAGAGGCTGAGTTTCGACGAAGCGGTCGCTTTGTATGATTTAGATCTCTTTACTCTCGGGGGCCTAGCCGATGAACGCCGCAAAGCGTTGCACGGCAAACGTACCTATTTTAATATCAATCGCCATATCAATCCGACTAACATCTGTAAAGACGTCTGCAAATTCTGCGCCTACAGTGCCAGCCGAAAAAATCCGAATCCGTACGCGATGAGCCATGAAGAGATTTTATCAATTACCGACGACATCGTTGAGCGGGATATCAAAGAGGTACACATCGTCTCCGCCCATAATCCCGATACAGGGTTAGAGTGGTATCTGGAAGTGTTCAGCAAGATCAAAGCGCGTCACCCGCAGCTCCATATCAAAGCCCTCACAGCGGCAGAAGTTCACTTTTTAGCCGAAGAGTACGGCAAAAGCTACGATGAAATTATCGATTTGATGATAGCCAACGGTGTCGATTCAATGCCGGGCGGCGGTGCAGAGATTTTCGATGAGAAAGTACGTGATTACATCTGCAAAGGGAAAGTCAATTCGCAGCAGTGGCTGGAGATTCACCGCAAATGGCATGAACGTGGGATGAAGTCTAACGTGACGATGCTTTTCGGTCATGTCGAAGAACGTTCGCACAGGATCGATCATATGATCCGTATCCGTGATTTGCAAGACGTTACGGGAGGATTTAACTGTTTTATCCCTCTTGTATATCAGATGGAGAACAACTTTTTAAATGTCAAAGAACCTATCACGGCGCATGAAATTCTTAAAACGATGGCGATAAGCCGAATTGTTCTCGACAATGTTCCGAATCTCAAAGCCTACTGGGTAACTTCGACGGTCAATTTGGCGCTTGTCGCACAAGAATTCGGGGCGAACGATCTTGACGGAACGATCGAAAAAGAGTCGATCAACTCCGCAGCCGGTGCTAAAAGTGCGCATGGGGTTAATCTAAGCGAATTTGTTGCCTTGATAAAGAACAGCGGATTCGAGCCGATTGAGCGTGATAGCTTGTATAATACAATTAAAGCATGGTAAGGAAAACGCAATGATATTAATGATCGACAACTATGATAGTTTTACCTATAACATTGTGCAGTATTGCTTAGAACTCGGAGCCGATTTGAAAATCATCCGAAACGATGAGATGAGTGTTGAAGAGATTGAAGCGCTTCATCCGGAGAAAATCATTATCTCTCCGGGACCCGCAACGCCTGATGATGCGGGAGTAACGCTCGATGTAATCCGCCATTTCGCCGATAAAGTTCCTATTCTCGGGATCTGTTTAGGGCATCAAAGCATTGCCCAGGCGTTCGGTGGCAATGTTGTGCGTGCAGGGCGTATGATGCACGGTAAAACCTCGAAGATGGTACGGGAAGGTGAAACGCCGATTTTTAATAAACTTCCTGAGATGTTTACCGCTACCCGCTACCATTCCTTGATTGTAGAGCAGGAAAATCTTCCGGAAGTGATTATTCCTACGGCTTACAGTGAAGATGATCATGAGATTATGGCATTGGAAATTAAAGACAAACCGATTTACGGCGTTCAGTTCCATCCTGAGTCGATCATGAGTGAATTCGGACATGAGATACTGAACAACTTTCTAAAACTATGAGAGAAAAGGTCTTTTTATCCTTAATACTGGGGATTAACTTTTTAATCCTGCTGTTACAGGTTAAAGGACTCTCCATCGGCTTTCACGAAGCAAAAATTTTGTACGGTGAACCTTCGCCGCTTCAGCTTCTGATCTCTTCTTCTCTCCATTTCTTCGGGCAAAACGATTATGCGCTCAGAGTGCCGATGATCAGTTTGCATCTGCTCTCAGCCCTGTTGCTTTACGGTATATCCAAACATTACGTTTCGCGTACGGGTGATCGATTATGGATTATACTTATTTATGTCCTTTTACCCGGTGTAACCAGTGCGGCATTGGTGGTAGATAATGCCGGATTGCTCATTGCATCGCTTTTTTTATTCGGTTATCTGTATTTGAATTACGGCCGCTATGCATTAGGCTTGGTTCCATTTCTCATCGGTATCGATCCGGCGTTCGCGTATCTGTTTTTTGCAATAGCAATGTATGGCGTCTATCGAAAAGAGTATGTTTATATCGGGGTAGGGTTAATTTCATTATCCATATCGCTCTATTTTTACGGTATTCATATCGGAGGACTGCCCGAAAGTCGTTTTTTGGATGTTTTGGGCGTTTATACGGCTATTTTTTCTCCTATAGTGTTTCTCTACCTGTTTTATGTTCTTTATCGTCGGATGATTGCCAAAGAATGGGATTTGATTTGGATGATATCCATGAGTGCATTTCTCATTTCCTTGCTCCTCTCGTTTCGTCAAAAAGTGGAAGTGCAAACATTCGCACCGTTCTTGCTTTTAGCGTTGCCTCTTGCCGCACAAACTTTTTTGCACACCTATCGGATTCGTTTGCGCGAATTTAGAAGACGCTACCGCATCCTTTTTTACAGTGCATTTTTCCTTTTGATAGTGAATGCGTTGGCCGTCTTTTTCAACCACTACTTTTATCACTTCATAAAAAATCCGACACACCATTTTTCGTATTCGATGCATGTTGCTAAAGAGCTCTCAAACCAATTACATCGTAATGATATTCACTGCATAGATGCAGACAATGAAAAGCTCCAATTACGGCTTCGGTTTTACGGAATCACTCACTGTGAAAATTATCGTTTGGATAGCGAAAAGGTAAAAGGGGCCAAAAAGGTTACAATAAGTTACATAAATACACCCATCTATAGAGCGTATGTTACTAAAGTAAACAAATAATCATCTTCTTTTTCTTAAATCCCCTCAGAAGTCATTCAAATTCTCTATAAGTGATATAATTTTCGTTAAATAGATTTTCGAAGGAGTTGCAATGGCTCAAAGAGCGATTCGTGAATACGACGGTAAAGCAATT
Organism: Sulfuricurvum kujiense DSM 16994; assembly: GCF_000183725.1. Classification (NCBI taxonomy): domain Bacteria; kingdom Pseudomonadati; phylum Campylobacterota; class Epsilonproteobacteria; order Campylobacterales; family Sulfurimonadaceae; genus Sulfuricurvum; species Sulfuricurvum kujiense. Next base: position 652,997 of record NC_014762.1, read on the forward strand.
TTCTCTAAACATTGGGAAAAATACTTCAGTGGGTTTCATTACGGTTTTAAATCAGTATTGGTAACCAATGGTGATGAATTACGTGCATGTGCGCAAAAACACGGTTTTGAATGGCTAAAACAAGAAGCTTTGGTTGCTAAACCGGATATGCTATTCGGTAAACGCGGTAAAAATGACTTGGTATTGTTCAAAACCAACAAACCGGGCGATGTAACTCTTGAAGATGCGGCAAAATGGATTGACGAAAAAATTTCTCACGAAACGACTCTTCTCTCGGGACAACACGGAACTTTGACACACTTTATCATTGAGCCGTTCACTCCTCACTCACAAGATCAAGAGTACTATATTTCAGCAACGACAGTCGGTGAAGACGATGTTCTTTATCTATCGGCTGAGGGCGGTATGGAAGTTGAAGAAGGATGGGAAGAGAAAGTTAATGAAGTAACGATTCCTATTACGATGGACGATGCAAACATCGCTCACCTTATCCGTGCCAATGTTCCTGCGGGAATTCCGGCGGAAAATAAAGAGCGTTTTATCACATTTGCAGAGCAATTTTATAAATTTTACCGTGATTTGAATTTCGCATATCTTGAAATCAATCCGATCGTTATGATCGGTAACGATATGCACATCCTTGACCTTGTTGCACGTCTTGATGATACGGCAGGCTTCATGATGGGTGAGTCATGGTGCGGTGCAGAATTCCCGACGGCATTCGGAATGGAAGACCAATCTCCGGAAGAAAAAGCGATCGCGGAAGCGGACTCGAAATCGGGTGCTTCATTGAAATTGACTATCCTTAACCCTATGGGACGTATCTGGACGATGGTTGCGGGCGGTGGTGCATCGGTTGTTTATGCCGACACCATTGCTGACCTTTCAGGAAATGTTGCTGATCTTGCGAACTACGGTGAGTACTCCGGCGGACCGACAACGGGTGAAACGAAATTCTATGCCGACACGGTTTTGGATTTGATGACTCGTCATAAGGATCCGAAAGGGCGCGATAAAATTCTTATCATCGGCGGTGCGATTGCAAACTTTACCGATGTCGCGAAAACCTTTACCGGTATTATCCAATCGTTTGAAACCTATGCAGAGAAAATGAAAGCGGTCGGAACCCGTATTTACGTACGTCGCGGCGGACCGAATTATGAAAAAGGTTTGAAAGACATCAAAGAAGCGGCAGACCGTTTGGGTCTCTATATCGAAGTTTATGGGCCAGAAACACACGTAACGGATATCGTACGTATGGCTCTAGAGAAGTAAGGAGAAAAATATGGGTGCTTTATTTACCAAAGATACACAAGCAATTTTTTGGAACAACAACGCAAGCGCTATCCAACGTATGTTGGATTACGATTATGTTATCAACCGCACAAAGCCTTCGGTGGCGGCGATTGTTGCTCCGACATCAGGGAATAAATTTGAGAAATTTTTCTATGGTCCTGATGAGATCATGGTTCCTGTATTTCGTAATACAACAGACGCGGCTGCAGCGTTTCCTAATGCCGACGTTTTATTGAACTTTGCATCGTTCCGTACAGCATATGATGTAACGATGGAAGCGATCGCTATCAAAGGTCAATTCAAAACAATCATGGTAACGGCTGAGGGGATACCTGAGCGTCTTGCACGTAAAATGAACCAGCAGGCACGTGATGCGGGTGTTATCGTAATCGGGCCGGCAACGGTCGGCGGTATCGCTCCGGGCGGATTTAAAATCGCTAACGTCGGCGGAACGATTGAAAACATCATTAACTCAAAACTTCACCGTGCGGGTTCATGCGGACTTGTAACCCGTTCAGGCGGTTTGTTCAATGAACTTTCAAACATCATCTCTATCAATGCCGACGGTATTGCCGAGGGTGTTGCGATCGGTGGAGACCGATTTGTCGGTTCTGTATTCATTGACAACCTTCTTCGCATGGAGAGCAACCCTGAAGTTAAATATATGGTTCTTCTCGGTGAAGTCGGTGGTACGGAAGAGTACAAAGTGATCGAAGCGGTAAAAGCCGGAAAAATCAAAAAACCGATTATCGCATGGTGTATCGGTACGATCGCTAAACACTTCAGCTCAGGCGTTCAATTCGGTCACGCGGGCGCTTCGGCAAATGCGGATGCGGAAACGGCAGCGGCTAAAAATGAAGCGATGGCTGCAGCAGGTATCCATGTTCCTGCAAGTTTTAATGATCTTCCTCACACCATTGCGGAAGTTTACGGAAAACTTCGTGCAGCGGGTACAATCGGAGAAATCGTTGAACCTGAATTGCGCTCAGTACCGAAAGTACGCCGTAAAAAAGAGTTCATTTGTACGATCTCTGATGACCGCGGTGACGAAGCGACTTATGCCGGTTATCCGATCAGCTCAGTTGCTACTCCGGAAACCGGTTTTGGAATCGGTGATGTTATTTCATTGCTATGGTTTAAAAAACGTTATCCGAAATGGGCGACGGATTACCTAGAGACGGTTATCAAAACCGTTGCCGATCACGGTCCTGCCGTTTCGGGTGCGCACAATGCAAAAGTTACCGCGCGTGCGGGTAAAGACGTTATCAGTTCATTGGTAACAGGTTTGCTGACTATCGGACCGCGTTTCGGCGGAGCGATCGATGATGCGGCAAAATATTTCAAATACGCGAATGACCGCGGTATGAGCCCGGCTGAATTCATCGATTACATGAAAAAAGAGGGTAAAACGATTTCAGGTATCGGTCACCGTATCAAATCGGTTCGTAATCCTGACCTTCGTGTATCGGGATTGAAAAAATATGCGGCAGAGCACTTCCCAAGTACTCCGTTGCTTGATTTCGCTCTAGAAGTAGAAAAATTGACGACGTCTAAAAAAGATAACCTTATCTTGAACGTTGACGGTACTATCGGTATCTTGATGGTTGATATGTGGCGCGCACTCGGATACTCTGAAGAAGAGATCGACGGTTTCATCGAAGCGGGTGCGTTGAACGCATTCTTCGTTGTCGGCCGCTCTATCGGATTCATCGGACATATTCTTGATGAAAAACGTCTCGGTATGCCGATGTATCGCCATCCGACTGACGATATCCTCTACAACGTCGAACTCGCAGACGAAATTTAACACCTATTTTTACACGCCATCGGAAAAAAGTTCCGATTGGCTACGTTAACACTGGGTTTCCTTCGGCAGGAAGCCCATGCACACTTGTGTGCTTTCATCATTCACGCAAATCGTGAGTCCCGCTTCTTCTCTCAAAATCTTCTTTCTTTTGTTATAATCGTTTTTTAATGAATTTTGTTTTCTAAAGGTTTCAATTATGAAACGATCTGCGTTTACAATGCTGGAATTGGTATTTGTTATTATAGTAGTAGGGATTTTGGCCGTGCTTGCCATGCCGGATTTCAGATCTAACCTATTGCAACGGGCTGCAGAGCAAGTTGCCGCTCATATTCGGTATACGCAGCATCTTGCAATGATTGACGATAAATTTGATCAAACTGATCCTACGTGGTGGGAGAAACGCTGGCAAATCAGATTTCCTCACACTACTGTCAATGGAACAGTAGTATATTATTATGAAGTTTTTTCAGATGATAATAAAGCAGGTAATTCTAATTTAAATGAAGAAGCGGTGGACCCATTAAGCGGACAGACAATTGGAGATGGTGTTACAGCTGTAGCTGCTATACCAGATAGTTCGTTAGTTAATTTGACAAAGAGATTTGGCATTACGAGTGTAACCGGCACATGTGTGATTGGCGGTGCCTATCGAACAGTTGCTTTTGACTATCTAGGGCGTCCTTATTTGGACGTATATACCGGCATCTATTCAAATCTAGTTCCCGCAGGCGGTTGTACCATAATTTTAAATCATCCTGACGGTACCGCTACAATTACGGTTCAAGAAGAGACAGGTTTCGTTTCAATTTCCTATCCTTAAATACTAGGAAAAGAGAAAAATATAAATTCTTTCGAAAACCTCTTGACATCTATTCTATTTTCCCCTATAATTCCCGTCCACAAACGCTGATAGGCCTTGAGTTAAGGTTTAGAGTTTGAGTTTGCGATCATTGAAAACTAAGTAGGTTTAGCGGTTTCGAGACAATCTCGAAGACGTTGACCTTTAATGTCAACACAATACAACAACCGTCTATTTACTTTGGTTGGGTTAACCAATCACCAAAAAGTAAAATAGATAACAATTTATGAAGCCAATGATTTTAACATCTTGGGTCATAGGATTGAACACCAATTATGGAGAGTTTGATCCTGGCTCAGAGTGAACGCTGGCGGCGTGCCTAACACATGCAAGTCGAACGATGATTGGAGAGCTTGCTCTTCATGATTAGTGGCGCACGGGTGAGTATACCATAGATAATGTACCCCTTAGTTTGGGATAGCCACTGGAAACGGTGATTAATACCAGATACTCCTTCTTGTCCTAAGGCAAGTCGGGAAAGTTTTTTCGCTAAGGGATCAGTCTATGTCCTATCAGCTAGTTGGTGAGGTAATGGCTCACCAAGGCTATGACGGGTATCTGGTTTGAGAGGATGATCAGACACACTGGAACTGAGACACGGTCCAGACTCCTACGGGAGGCAGCAGTGAGGAATATTGCACAATGGAGGAAACTCTGATGCAGCAACGCCGCGTGGAGGATGACGCATTTCGGTGTGTAAACTCCTTTTAAGAGGGAAGATAATGACGGTACCTCTTGAATAAGCACCGGCTAACTCCGTGCCAGCAGCCGCGGTAATACGGAGGGTGCAAGCGTTACTCGGAATCACTGGGCGTAAAGGGTGCGTAGGCTGACTTTTAAGTCAGGCGTGAAATCCAATGGCTTAACCATTGAACTGCGCTTGAAACTGGGAGTCTAGAGTTCAGAAGGGGCAGATGGAATTAGTGGTGTAGGGGTAAAATCCGTAGATATCACTAGGAATATCAAAAGCGAAGGCGATCTGCTGGGATGATACTGACGCTGAGGCACGAAAGCGTGGGGAGCAAACAGGATTAGATACCCTGGTAGTCCACGCCCTAAACGATGAATGCTAGTCGTCGGGGAGCTCGTCTCTTCGGTGATGCACTTAACAGATTAAGCATTCCGCCTGGGGAGTACGGTCGCAAGATTAAAACTCAAAGGAATAGACGGGGACCCGCACAAGTGGTGGAGCATGTGGTTTAATTCGAAGATACACGAAGAACCTTACCTGGCCTTGACATGGTAGGAACCCTTAAGAGATTAGGGGGTGCTAGCTTGCTAGAACCTACACACAGGTGCTGCACGGCTGTCGTCAGCTCGTGTCGTGAGATGTTGGGTTAAGTCCCGCAACGAGCGCAACCCTCGTCCTTAGTTGCTAACAGTTCGGCTGAGCACTCTAAGGAGACTGCCTTCGCAAGGAGGAGGAAGGTGAGGACGACGTCAAGTCATCATGGCCCTTACGGCCAGGGCTACACACGTGCTACAATGGGGCGTACAAAGAGCTGCAATACCGCGAGGTGGAGCCAATCTCTTAAAGCGTCTCTCAGTTCGGATTGTTCTCTGCAACTCGAGAACATGAAGCTGGAATCACTAGTAATCGTAGATCAGCTATGCTACGGTGAATACGTTCCCGGGTCTTGTACTCACCGCCCGTCACACCATGGGAGTTGATTTCACCCGAAATCGGGATGCCAAACTGGCTACCGCTTACGGTGGAATTAGCGACTGGGGTGAAGTCGTAACAAGGTAACCGTAGGAGAACCTGCGGTTGGATCACCTCCTTTCTAAGAGTAACGACGAGTCATTCATTTGACTGCGTCATCTTAAAATCTCACAGAGTATTGTCTTGACCGTTAACCTACTTAGTTTTCAGTGATCCATGTTATTTGATTTAACAATTGGGTTTGTAGCTCAGCTGGTTAGAGCACACCCCTGATAAGGGTGAGGTCGATGGTTCGAGTCCATTCAAACCCACCATATGTATCACTTATCTGGGGAATTAGCTCAGCTGGGAGAGCGCCTGCTTTGCACGCAGGAGGTCAGCGGTTCGATCCCGCTATTCTCCACCAGAGATCAGAATAAAAAGTCTGATTCAAGTACAAGTTTGTTGTATTTGAATTAGACTTTTAAAGTCTAACGTTATTTGAATTATTATTGTTAAGTCGTCAACTAAATATGTTTGACATAGAGAAATCTATGACGAATACATTTACAGTATAGTGAATAACTATACAACGTAACTACAAACACATTTCACCGCTTTATTCTTAATAAGGCGGTGAGCGCAAATTAGAAAAAGATATTAAGGGCCATAGGTGGATGCCTTGGCTGGTAGAGGCGATGAAAGACGTACTAGGCTGCGATAAGCCTCGGGGAGCTGCCAAGAAGCTTTGATCCGGGGATTTCTGAATGGGGCAACCCACTGTATCGAGAGGTACAGTACCCTTCGGGGGGCGAACCTAGGGAAGTGAAACATCTCAGTACCTAGAGGAAAATAAATCAAACGAGATTCCCAAAGTAGCGGCGAGCGAAATGGGATATAGGACAAACCGATGGCTTGCCATCGGGGTTGCGGACTGCATACGGCATTGCGAGTCGATAGAAGAATGAGTTGGAAAGCTCGACCATAGAGGGTGATAGTCCCGTACTTGAAATTGACAGACAGCTAGCAGGATCCAGAGTAGGTCGGGACACGTGTTATCTTGACTGAAGCCGGGGGGACCACCCTCCAATCCTAAATACTACTACCAGACCGATAGCGAACCAGTACCGTAAGGGAAAGGTGAAAAGAACTGCGGTGAGCAGAGTGAAATAGAACCTGAAACCTATGGCTTACAATCATTCAGAGCCCCATTCTTTATGAGGGGTGATGGACTGCCTTTTGCATAATGAGCCTGCGAGTTGTGGTGTCTGGCAAGGTTAACCTAACGGGAAGCCGTAGCGAAAGCGAGTCTTAATAGGGCGAATTAGTCAGATGCTGCAGACCCGAAACTAAGTGATCTATCCATGAGCAGGTTGAAGCTGGTGTAAGAGCCAGTGGAGGACCGAACCGGTGGATGTTGAAAAATCCTCGGATGACTTGTGGATAGGGGTGAAAGGCCAATCAAACTTAGTGATAGCTGGTTCTCTCCGAAATATATTTAGGTATAGCCTCGAGTCGTAACATGAAGGGGTAGAGCACTGACAGGGCTAGGGCTGCTTACCGCGGTACCAAACCCTTTCAAACTCCGAATACTTCATGCGTAATCTCGGGAGTCAGGCGGTGGGTGATAAAATCAATCGTCAAGAGGGGAACAACCCAGACTAACAGCTAAGGTCCCAAAGTCGTATCTGAGTGGAAAAAGATGTGGAGTTGCTGAGACAATCAGGAAGTTGGCTTAGAAGCAGCCATCCTTTAAAGAAAGCGTAACAGCTCACTGATCTAGCGATTCTGCGCTGAAAATATAACGGGGCTAAGATACGCACCGAAGCTTTAGATTCGTATTTATACGAGTGGTAGGAGAGCGTTCCAAACAGCGTTGAAGGTATACCGGTGAGGAGTGCTGGAGCGTTTGGAAGTGAGCATGCAGGCATGAGTAGCGATAAAAGCAGTGAGAATCTGCTTCGCCGTAAACCCAAGGTTTCCTACGCGATGCTCGTCATCGTAGGGTTAGTCGGGACCTAAGTCGAGTCCGAAAGGGGTAGACGATGGCAAGTTGGTTAATATTCCGATACCGACAATTGTTCGTTTGAGTGATGGGGGGACGCATAGAGTTAATCGAGCTCACTGATGGAATAGTGGGTCGAAGGACGTAGGAGGTAACACAGGCAAATCCGTGTTGCAATACTCCGAGATCTTACAGGCTCTTCAAGGACTTCGGTCTGCGAGGAGAATCGATGATACTGTCGTGCCGAGAAAAGCCTCTAAGCGAGAACAATTGTCGCCCGTACCGTAAACCGACACAGGTGGGTGAGATGAGTATTCTAAGGCGCGTGGAAGAACCCTGGTTAAGGAACTCTGCAAACTAGCACCGTATCTTCGGTATAAGGTGTGCCCTAAGTATGTGAAGGAGCTTGCCTCTGGAGCAGAACTGGGTCGCAGCAAAGTGTCCCTCCCGACTGTTTACCAAAAACACAGCACTCTGCTAACTCGTAAGAGGATGTATAGGGTGTGACGCCTGCCCGGTGCTCGAATGTTAAAAGGATGTGTCAGCGCAAGCGAAGCATTGAATTGAAGCACGAGTAAACGGCGGCCGTAACTATAACGGTCCTAAGGTAGCGAAATTCCTTGTCGGTTAAATACCGACCTGCATGAATGGCGTAACGAGATGGGAGCTGTCTCAACCAGGGATCCAGTGAAATTGTAGTGGAGGTGAAAATTCCTCCTACCCGCGGAAAGACGGAAAGACCCCGTGCACCTTTACTATAGCTTGACATTGCTATTGGGATACTCATGTGCAGGATAGGTGGGAGCTGTTGATATTGTCACGCCAGTGGCAATGGAGGCATCCTTGAGATACCACCCTTGAGTATTCTGATAGCTAACTCGCATCAGTTATCCTGATGGAGGACACTGTCTGGTGGGTAGTTTGACTGGGGCGGTCGCCTCCTAAAAAGTAACGGAGGCTTACAAAGTTCGGCTCAGAAGGGTTGGAAATCCTTCGTAGAGTATAATGGCATAAGCCGGACTGACTGTGAGACAGACAAGTCGAGCAGAGTCGAAAGACGGTCATAGTGATCCGGTGGTTCTGTGTGGAAGGGCCATCGCTCAAAGGATAAAAGGTACGCCGGGGATAACAGGCTGATCTCCCCCAAGAGCTCACATCGACGGGGAGGTTTGGCACCTCGATGTCGGCTCATCGCATCCTGGGGCTGGAGCAGGTCCCAAGGGTATGGCTGTTCGCCATTTAAAGCGGTACGCGAGCTGGGTTCAGAACGTCGTGAGACAGTTCGGTCCCTATCTTCCGTGGGCGCAGGAGAGTTGAGGAGAGCTGACCCTAGTACGAGAGGACCGGGTTTGACGTGCCACTGGTGTACCAGTTGTTCTGCCAAGAGCATCGCTGGGTAGCTACGCACGGATGTGATAACCGCTGAAAGCATCTAAGCGGGAAGCCAACTCCAAGATGAACTCTCCCTGAAGTTCCCTTGAAGACTACAAGGTTAATAGGCCAGGTGTGTAAGAGCAGTAATGCTTTCAGCTGACTGGTACTAATAGAACGTTCGTCTTTATCTATGCTCACCGCCTTATTAAGCATAAATGGTGGAATGTGCATGAAGTTACGTGTCTGACGACTTAACAATAACAATCAACTCTAAGCACTTAGAGTGAAGCTCATTTCGATGATCCTCACTCTGAGTGTTCAGGTGGCTATAGAGAGGGGGAAACGCCCGGTCCCATTCCGAACCCGGAAGCTAAGACCCTCATCGCTCATAATACTGCATCTTTCAGGTGTGGAAACGTAGGTCGCCGCCTGGCTCTCAGAATTTACTCTTCTTTTTATAATCCCCCTTTAAATAATCAATCGAAACCTTTTCTACAATATTTAAAACCGTCCTCTTAGCCTCGCTGCTGTATACTTTCTTTTATGAAACCGACACTTTATTTCTTACGTTCATCCGAACAAAAAATAGTTACCGATATGCTCCATTACGCGCTGCGCTTGGATCAAGTCAATAAAACACTCTCCGATATACCCAAACTTGCTATCTACGAAGAGTTCTACGGCTTTACCAGTAAAGATCTCGGACTCTATGCCCTTATCGACAATAAGATCGCTGGGGCGGTATGGATACGCCGTCTTAATGCCGATCATGGCTCTAACGGCTATATTGATGACAACACCCCAATATTAAACATAGCTGTCCTTCCAGAATACAGAGGACAAGGCTTAGGCTCACAGATGCTGGAGCAGTTGTTTGTCGAAGCGGGGGCATTATATGAGAATATTTGTGTCTCTGTTGTATTAGATTCCCCGGCAGTTCATTTTTATGACAGACACGGATTTGTACGTCACGATAACGGCTCTGTAGAGCAAAGTTTTGTTGATGGAAAGAAAGTTATTACATTGATTAAAAAACTTCAAAAAGTGGCAGTAATACGACCTACAGACGGATATGATCCGAGACGTTGGATGGATTAATTCAGGCTACTGTAGCCTTTTAATGCTGTTTTGGTTCCGATAGGGAGAACAAGCGAATTGCCATTGCGATCTAGTCTTATTAAAGCTATCTCTCCATCTTTTAGTCTGCTCAGATGCGCATTAAATTCTTGTATGGTGTTGACGTTAACACCATTGATTTCTATAATAGTATCTGTAGGATCAAAACCGATATTTTTGGCTAATCCGTAGCTTAATGCAACTTCAATCTTATTTTTTTTCTCCCTCAATATTAAGCCCATTTTTTCACTGGCATCGGCAGTTCCGACATTGGTAGTCTCTTTTTTTTCTGTTGATTGTTTACCCAATTTGATATTCTGTCTTTTTTGCTGCTTGTCACGAATCAATGACAATATTATTGTGTCACCGGGACGAGACTGTTCAAGGCAGCGATGAAGTTCTCCACCGTCATCAAGAATCGTATCGTTAATACCTGTAATTATGTCACCGCTTTTCAAACCGGCTAAATCTGCCGGAGAATTCGGCTCAATACGGCTGATAAATACCGATGCCTTATATCCAAGTTTGCGTGAAAGGCGTTCAGAGAGAAAAAACTCTGCACCGAAGTATCCCCTTTCAACTTGCTTGTTTTTTATTAGTGCCGATGCGATACGGTGGACATCGGCTATCGGAAGTGCGAATGCGATATTGGTGTAATTACCTTGTTTTGAAAAATAGGTAGTAACCATGCCGATTAATTCACCGTGTAAATTGAAAAGCCCTCCTCCTGAATTTCCGGGATTTACGGCTGCATCTATTTGAATGAATCTAATATAGGGGTAGTTTGGCAAAAAACGATTAAGTGACCCAGCAATTCCGTACGAGACGCTGTGCCCTAACGAAAATGGGGACCCGATGGTAAAAACACCTTCACCTAAAGATACCGATGTATTGCTTTCTGAGAGAACGGCAGTATTAAAATTGTCAGATTCTAAAACAGCTATGTCTGTTTTGTCGTCTTTAGCAACAAGAACAGCAGGGTACTCTTTGTTTTGATAATCGATAATTACAATTTTTTTGCCATCTCCTATAACATGTGCATTAGTGGCAATATGGTGTTGATCATCGAGAATAAATCCTGAACCACCTGTATCGGTTGCGGTTAATTCACTTGCATCATTGCTAGGTTCGCTTTTTTGCACTTTTATTTTGACAATTGAGGGAAGAACTTTTTTGACCTGGTCGGTGATATTGAAAACGGCTTCATGCGCCGATAAAGAGTATGAGAGAACAGTGGCAGAAGCCAATAAGAATAAAAGTTTCACAGAATACATTTCCTAAGCGAGTTAAGAAGAATATTATAGCGGAGGAATGGGAGAGAATTATTAAAGGCGAAGTTGTCGGCAAAGTGCCGACACGGGGATGGCTTAACCTTCGAAAGAAGCGCCGGCGATCACTTTGCGTGATACTGTGTATGGAATCAACGCAGCTGCGCGTGATTGTTTGATAGCGATTGTAACCATGTCTTGGTGACGTTTACAGTTACCTGTAAGACGGCGTGGCATGATTTTGAAACGCTCAGAGAGTGAATATTTCAATGAAGCTACATCTTTGTAGTCAATGAAATCAACTTTTTGCTCGCAGTATTTGCAATAACGTTTTTTGTATTTTCTTTTTTCTGACATGGTTCTATCCTTGTGCTTATTCTAAAACGGAATTTCGTCTTCGTTAATATCAATCTCCGGGAGATTGTTTTCCGGCATTCTTACCGGCGCGGGTTTAGAATACGACGGCGGAGGAATGTAAGCCGCTTTCGGAGCAGGAGCATCATAGCCCCCGCCGTAGCTGCTGTTTCCGGCATCGCTGTATTCGTTATAACCGCCCTGAGAACCACCCTCGCCGCGTGAATCGAGCATTTGCATCGTTTCGACGATAACGGAGTGTTTAGAGCGCTTTTGGCCGTTTGTTTGGTCAACCCATTGTTCAAAACTAAGTCTCCCTTCGACTAGGATTTTAGAACCCTTGCGAAGGTATTGGTTGGCTACTTCACCTGAGCGGCCGAAAAAAGTGATGTCGACAAAACATGTCTCCTCTTTTTTCTCACCGTTTACCGTAAACTTACGGCTGGTTGCAATAGCGGTTTTGGCGATTGCCGAACCGTTTTGTGAATAGCGAAGCTCGATATCTCGGGTAAGATTTCCAACCAAAATGACTTTGTTATACATAGGTTTTCCTTAAAAGGGTTAAGAAGCTGCTTCTTCTTTTTTCTCAGCAACAGCAGCAGTCGGAGCAGGTTTTTTGGTTTTTTCAACCATACCGTTCCATGCTGCAATTTCACGTTTTGAATCGTATTTCATTGTTACGAAACGCAAAATTTCCTCGTTGATACGGAAACGACGTTCAATTTCAGCAATAGCAGCAGGTGCCGCTTTGTAATACATAACGTAGAAATAACCGCGAGCGTTTTTCTCGATCGGGTAAGCTAATTTTTTCATTCCCATTGCGTCGCGAGCAACGATCTCACCGCCGTTTGCAGTGATCACTTCTTCAACGAGTGCGATGGTGTTTTTAATCTCTTCTTCTGTAAGAGTAGGTTTTACGATTACTAGGTTTTCGTAATGTCTCATAGCGTATGTCTCCTTATGGTGTTCGCCCCTTATGGTATTAATACAGCACGACAATCGTGTTGCAAAGAGCAAGGAACGCGCGGATTATACTAAAAATCCGCTTAATTTAAGTTTTGGTTATAAAACACTTTGCAGCTTCAAGAGGGCGGAGAGAAGCAGTGATTCCTGATCGGGAGAGCCGGTCGATTTCATCTTTAACTCGGTATCGAGGAGGAGATTTATCCCTCTTTTATACCCCTCGGGAGAGATTTTGATCGAGAGGGCGGCGCGCTCTTTTTCGACAAATCCGGGAAGTTTATATCCTAATACCATAGCCGAATCAGCGACACCGTGAATTTTGATAGCAGTATTGAAAAGGTACAACTGGGTCAGAAAACCGCTGATGGCGGTGAGGAGCTGAATCTCGTTTTCTCCCGATTCGAGGAGATGGCGCAGAGAGGGGAGGAACTCTTTTTTCTCGATGACGCGGGCGATAAAATGATCCAGTTTGATTTCGCTCAGTCCGAAGACATGTTCGTCGATCTCTTTCATCCCGATCGGCTTGCCCAAGATAGAGAGTTTTGAAAGCTCGTTGCAGGCGAGGGCGAGGTCGTTGTTGTGGATGTCGAGGAGATGAAACGCCGCCTGGTTATCGAGCTGAACACCGATCGCTTGCGCCTCTTGCATCACGATGGCGCGCGCTTCGGCGGCAAAGGGGTGGAAGAAACGAACCGATCCGGTATGGGAACCTTTGAACGCCGTGTCGGCCCCTTTGACATCGTCGCCGTAATAGCAGTAGATGAAGGTATTATCGCTGTTTTTTCCGACCAGTTCGACAAGGGTATCGAGTTCGGCTTTGGGGAGTTTCTTCTCGTGTTTGACAATAAGGAGGTTTTGATCGCCGAAGAGAGAACCTTGGGAGAGGTGTGCTTTGGCGGTATTGAAATCGTACTCGTCATGGTAAAGGCTCAGAACCGATGCCCCCTCGATTTGGGAGAGTCTGTGGGCATAGCGGTCGATGAGAAAATGGCTCTCTCCGAACAGCGCCATGGCACGCGGTGCACTGTTGTTTTGGAGATGGCGGTCGAGTTCTTGTCTATTCATACAATTTTCCTGCGTGCTCGCTTGGGTGCTCGCTCTCTTCTTTTTCGATTCGGCGGACGAACGAGGCGGTGATTTTTGCGGTGGCGAGGTTGGAACTCTCGATTTTAACGATAATGTCGTCAAAGAGCATCAACCCAAACTGCGACGTGATGGCTACTTTGGCCCCCGTGATGGTATCGTGGATCTCCGCCATCACCGGCTCTTCGGCACGCATGATACGGGCTTTGAACTCTTGACCGATCACGGTGGCCGCCCAGCGGGCAAATTTGCGCTCATGGAAGCGGATTTCGATGTCGCTCGCTTCGCGCTCTTTTTCGCTGATGGAGGTACAGAGCGACTCGATATTGCGCAATACGTAGGAACCCTCTTCGGTATCGTGCGCCGCAATCGCTTTGAGGAGGCGATGGACGATCAGGTCGCTGTATCGGCGGATCGGAGAAGTGAAGTGGGTGTATCGCTCAAACCCCAGACCGAAATGTCCCATATTGTACGGTGCGTAGCGTGCCTGCATTTGTGCGCGGATGATGAGGGTATCGACTTCGCTGATGAGATCGCGTCGCTCCGCTTCGGCTTGGATAGCGGTGATCGTCTCTTTGATAGAACCTTGCGACTCGACGAAAATACCGATGGATGCCAACTCGGTATAGAGGCTTTGGAGTTTGAGAGGGCTTGGGGATTCGTGGATACGGAAAACACCTCTCTCATACATCGATGCCGCCGCTTTGTTGGCGAGAAGCATACAATCTTCGATGAGGGCATGGGACGGGGTCTCGACGGCAAATTCGGTGGAGACGATATTTTGCTCTTCGTCAATCCGCATCTCCAGTTCGCTGGAGCGGAAGTTGTACCCTTTTTTCATCCGCTCGGCACGGAGTTTTTCGGTGAGTTCATTGAGGGCAGGGATGTAGGCTAAAACCTGAGCCTCTTTGTCATTCTCTGCGTGGTGATTCCCCTCGAAAAAAGCATCGATCTGCTCGTAGGTAAAGCGGCGGTGGGAGTGGATGATCGATTCATACAGCGTATAAGAATCCATCTCATAGGTGACCGGATCGATATGCATCTCAAACGTATAGGCAAGACGATCGACGAGGGGCTGAAGCGAACAGAGCGTTTCGCTGAGTTCACGCGGCAGCATCGGGATCGAGCGGTGGGGGAGATAGATCGAGAAACTGCGGTAAATTGCCTCGGCATCGATCGCTCCGAAAGGATGGACATATTCGCTCACATCAGCGATGGCGACATAGAGGGTGGAGGTCTCGGGGACAAAGCAGATTGCATCATCGAAGTCTTTGGCGGTAACAGGATCGATGGTGCAAAAGGGGAGGTGGCGAAGATCGCGGCGGTTAGGGTACTGTGATGCGTCGACCTCTTTGGGAAATTCCCGTGCCATTGCCAGTACATCGTCTTCAAATTCGTCATGTTTGTTGTAGAGGGCAAGGACGATTTTCTCATCCACTTTCGGATCACTGAGGTTTCCCAGATAGGCGGCGATCGTTCCGCTTTGGTTGTTGATCTGATAAAGCGATCCCTCGGCGCTCTCGGATAGATCACTAATGGCAAATCCTGCAGGATGGTCGGTACGGATATCGTAAAGGCCTAAATGACCATTTTTGGAGGATACAACCGCAACGCTGAACGTTTCGCTCCGTCCGGCGATGACGACAACTTTGGCCTGAGGGCCGCCTCTGCGTCCCAACAGACGCTGCGCAATGACCAGATCACCGCTTTTTGCCCCCATGAGGTTATTGGTTTCGATAAAGTGGTCTCGGATGCTCTCCCCTAATGTCTGCAGATAGGCTCCGCTATCGGAAGCCAGAGAGACAATGCCGGCACGATATTGAGAAGCAAATTGATATTTGTTATCTTCAAGAGTGAGGAGTTTCATCGCAAACCACTGGTTGACGTTTTCACGCTCTTCAGCTGCAATATCTTGGTCATAAAGACCGTGGGTAAGACGAATTAGGAGTGATTTCATGCGGATATTATAGTCAATAAAAACTTCTATGATAGAATAACCTCTTTATTTTTACAAAGGAACACACCTATGACACATGAAGCGATTCTCAATCAGCTCGGATATACCCCTAATGAAGCATTAAGTCTCCAACTCAGCCGAATTGAGGAAAATACGACAGGGTATGAAAAAATCATCAAACACATTTTGGATTTACATGAAGCGCTTAAACCCTCTGAATCGTATGTGGCATTATCAAACAGCAATGACTATTTTAAAATCAAGATCGATGCGACCAGTGATATCAGCGCTACGGAAGCATTGGAAAAAATCAACCATTTTGCCGACAAATACAAAGTCAATCTCCAAAAGGTAGATGGAAAACCGACCTATTATATTCTTGGATTTGCAGCGTAATTACTGGAATCGATAGAATGCATGCAAGTATTCTATCGGCTATAAAAATATTAATCCGACACATCGGTAGAAGCAGATGAATGCATCGCTTCTACCGACTGCTCTATTATCTCTTCCGCACTTAAGCACGATTCCAACTGTACAATACCCATTAAGATAAATTTATTTTTCGAATCCGCTTCGTGTTCAAGAAAAATAGATTCGGAAATGAGGCGATGAAAGCGTTCGGCGGCAATTTCCGCCAGTTCGTCATTGGTATGACGCAATAATATTAAAAATATCCCGTCTCCGTAATAGGCTATCGAGTCACTTCGGCGCAGGGCATTGGTGAGTATTTCCGCCATGTCGCGTATAAGCTGGGCATGTGTTTTTTTATTCTCCGGCACTATTGTTTTTGTGGATAACGAGAGGGAAATTAATGAACTTTCATACGAAGAACTGATGCATGACTCGCGTTCTTTAGCAAGGAGGGTTATAAAATAGTTTTTGTTGAAAACCCCAAGACTAGCATTGTATATACTTGAATCCTTTGCATTTTTGATCGAGTTGGCAACGGTTCCGTATAGCTCTTTAATGGCGGTAGAGTGTTTTTCCAGCGATATTAAGAACCTGTCCAGCACCTGTTCAACCGAAGAGGTGACTTCCACGAATGTTTCAGGATTTGTATTCGCATTTACGGAATCTTTTTTGGTTTGTATTATTTTTTTTAACAGAGCCGTATTTTTATAGACATTTGAGCCTTGTTTTAAGATCAATTTGACAGCTTTTGTCCCCTGATTCAGTGATCGTTCATATTCAAACCCGTTGTGGAGCTTTTCATCAAAACGGGAACTGATGGAGACAATTTGTTGACGTAAATCATCATTTTTAGACTCTAACAGTTTGTCAAAATAAAATCGAAAATTTTCGGGGATGGGGGGCAAATCGTTCTTTTTGAGTTCGATGATGATTTCATCAACAAGAGTATATAGATCATCTTTTATATTTTGCATAGGACATATCTTCTTATCTATCAACGGTATACATTGTTGACGAGATTTAAATTATAAAAGAAATTATCTCATGTTAGCGTTGCAAACGTGTTGCGATTTGAAGTTGCCGTATCAGCAGCAGTGATAATTAGAGAATAACCTATCTTCAAACCAAGTATGTATACGGTATATTTTCCAAAATATATATTTGACGGATAAACGTAAATGAGCCAAAACGAGCCGATGAGCCCCAGAGGGTATGATGAACTTTTACGTGAGTTTAAATATCTTAAAGATATCGAAAAACCGCGTGTCAATCAGGAAAAGCAGCGGGCTGCCGAGCTGGGTGATCGGAGCGAAAACGCCGAATACCATGCGGCAAAAGAGAAACTTCGCCATATCGACAAACGTCTTTTTTATCTCAATTCGATGATCGAAAAAGCGCAGATTATCGACCCCTCCGTTTTAAATCACTCCCGTGCCCATTTCGGAGCGACGATTACGATTGCGGACATAAACAGCGATGAAGAGTTTTCGTATACGATCTGCGGTACATTGGAAAGCGAACCTGAAAATGGATTGATTTCGGTTCATTCTCCGCTGGCAAAGGCAATGTTAGGAAAAGAAGAAGGTGATGAATTCAGCGTCCATCTCCCCGGCGGAAAAAAGAGCTATGAAGTAAGTGCGATTACCTATACGGATATCTTTTCCCTTAAAAAAAATATCCGCACCGAAAAAGACTTCGGGTTTAAATAATCCTACTTAATCTCGATTTTTTTAGAGGCTTTTTTACCCCCCGTTTTCGGAACGGTTATTTTAAGCACGCCGTTGGTCGATGTCGCGGTAATGGCTTCGAGATTGGCATCATCAGGAAGTGAAAAGCTCTGATTGAATTGTCGATACGATTTTTTCGATCCCTCTTTATTCTCCGATTCTTCTTTCCGTTCTCCCGAAATTATTAACCGATTGCCTGAGGTTTCGATAGAGATATCTTTTTTATCCATCCCCGGCAGATCGATGCTGATGAGGTAGGCTTTATCGCTCTCTTTCATACTTGAAGCGCTATACATGCCGTTCATTCTGGGAAACGGTCGGTTGAAAAAGTTTTCCATCTCTTCCATATTCCAAAACGGACAACCCTGCTCACACGGTTTTTCGGGTTTAGGTTGTACAGATGTGGCCGCCGCACTGAGAAAAACAGGGGCAGCCATCAATGCGATCAAAAGACGTTTTGAGTGAGTCATGATAAACCTCCGATACAAATTTATCGTATAAATTTAAATCGATTTTGTAAATGGACAGCAAATTAAGGGGGGGCTTTTGTACCCTTTGGTATAATCGCGGAACTATTATTATTTAACTAAGGAAACTGCCGTGAGCACTCCCCTTCCAGACATCGAAAAAGTTCTCAAACAGCATAAGCTCTCACTCGGAGATTATGACCATATTAAAAAAATCCTCGGACGCGAGCCGAATCTCGTCGAAATCGGGATTTTTTCGGCAATGTGGAGTGAACACTGCAGCTATAAATCGTCTAAAAAACATTTGAGCGGCTTCCCGACCAAAGCACCGTGGGTTATTCAAGGACCGGGTGAAAATGCGGGTGTTATCGATATCGGCGGCGGATATGCGGCGGTTTTTAAAATGGAGAGCCATAACCATCCGAGTTTCATCGAGCCGTATCAAGGTGCGGCAACGGGTGTCGGCGGTATTATGCGTGACGTATTCACGATGGGTGCCCGTCCTATCGCCAACCTCAATGCGCTTCGTTTCGGAAACGTGTTGAACCAAGACGATATCAGTGCCCATCAGCGTTATTTGGTACGCGGTGTCGTATCGGGTATCGGCGGATACGGCAACTGTATGGGGGTTCCGACAATCGGCGGCGAAACGAGTTTTGATGAGTGCTATAACGGGAATATCCTCGTCAACGCATTTACCCTCGGATTAGCGAAAAGCGATGAGATTTTCTACGGAAAAGCGGAAGGGATCGGCAATCCGGTTATCTATGTCGGAAGTAAAACGGGACGTGACGGTCTCGGCGGTGCGGTAATGAGTTCGGACAGCTTTACCGAAGCATCAAAAGGGCTTCGTCCGACAGTGCAAGTGGGCGATCCGTTTACCGAAAAGCTTCTTTTGGAAGCATGTCTGGAACTTTTCAAAACCGATTATGTCGTCGGGATTCAGGATATGGGTGCTGCGGGGTTGACCTCAAGCTCGTTTGAGATGGCGGGACGCGCGGGGAGCGGGATGATTATGCACCTCGACAAAGTCCCTGCCCGCGAAGAGGGGATGATGCCGTACGAATTCATGCTCTCCGAATCGCAAGAGCGTATGCTTATCTGTGCGAAAAAAGGGTCCGAGCAGGCGATCATCGATATTTTCGAAAAATGGGATCTTGACTGTGCTGTAATCGGAGAAGTAACGGCTACGGGAAAAATGGAGTTGTTCTGGCACGGTGAAAAATGTGCGGAAGTCCCTGTCGATCCGGTGAGCGAAGAGGCTCCGGTATTGGATCGTCCGATGAGTCGTCCCGCTTATCTTGATGAGATTGCCCATGTAACATTGAACGATTTTGAAGCGGTTGATAACCAAAAAGCGTTTGAAAAACTCCTCTCATCTATGGAAGTGGTGGATAAAGGGTGGATTTATCAGCAGTACGATTCGATGGTACAGACCAATACGGTTAAAAAAGGGGGCGAGCTCGATGCTTCAGTAATCCGTATTAAAGAAAACGGCGTAGCATTGGCGATGAGTGCCGATTGTAACGTCCGTTACTGCTATATCGATCCGAAAGCGGGAGCGGCGGCTGCGGTTATCGAGAGCGGACGTAACGTTGCGATGAGCGGTGCGACACCTAAAGCGATTACCGACTGTCTCAACTACGGTAATCCTGAAAACCCGGAAGTAATGTGGCAGTTTGGCCAAGGATGTCTGGGAATTAAAGAGGCGTGTGCCGAACTTAACACACCGGTTATCGGCGGAAACGTATCGCTGTACAATGAAACCAACGGCAAATCGGTTTTCCCGACCCCTTCAATCGCTATGGTCGGTGTCAATGAAGATCAACACAAAGTATTGATGTCCGCCTTCCAAAAAAACGGAAATGTAGTGTATCTTGTCGGTGAAAACCGATCGGAGTTCGGCGGATCACTCTATATGAAAGAGCTTTACAATGTCGTGGCGGGAGTAATCCCTGCGATCAATTACGATAAAGAGCGTGCATTATGGAATCTCGTTATCGAAGCGAATAAAAAAGGTCTATTAGCGTCTGCTAAAGACTGCAGTTCGGGCGGTGTGGCAATTGCACTTGCCAAAATGGCATGTGTGAGCGATAAAGGGGTGAATGTTACCATTACCGTTGATGATAGCCGTGATATCTTCGCCGAGAGTATGTCTCGTGCGATCATCGAAGTAGCCCCTGAAAACTGCGGGGCATTTGAAGCGATGGTCGGTTCATTGGCCTGCCAAAAAATCGGAACGATCGGCGGTGATACCTTCACCGTGAACGATGTGACGATGAGACTTCCTGAGATGCAAAACATCTACTACAACACCTTCAAAAAAGTGATCGAAGGCGATCTGTAAAAATCTTTTAGAACGCATGTGGAGCAAACACCCAAAGGGCACGTGAGCCCCACATGGCTACGCTAACGCTGAGTTCTACCCGCTTCACAATGTCTTCAGCAGAGCGCTCACGCACAGTAAACTGCGCTATTTTCTTTATAATTTTAGATGAAACTACATAAATTAGGAATACTTTTTGCATGCAGTAGGGTATGAAAAAGTTACTCAAAAAAATATTTCGAATCCGATCGAAAAACAAATGTGAATTTTATATTACGAATCTTAGTTATCGATGCGGGGAGTAAAGGGAAGAAAGATGCTTTGAACGGGTAATTCCCGTTCAGCGAGGCTACTCTTTTAGACGCTCAATTTTGGCGCCGAGAGCCTGAAGTTTTAATTCGAGATTTTCATATCCGCGATCAAGGTGGTAAATGCGGTGGACATTGGTTGTCCCCTCAGCTGCCATAGCGGCAAGAACGAGCGCACTCGAAGCACGCAGATCGGTCGCCATGACATCGGCTCCAAAGAGCTCGCACGGTCCGATAACGGTCGCAACGTGGCCGCTTAGCTTGATATCCGCACCCAAACGCTGTAATTCGCTCACGTGCATAAAACGGTTTTCAAATAAACGTTCATCGATCGTGCTTGCCCCTTTGGCGAGGGTAGCCAATGCTAAGAACTGCGCTTGCATATCGGTCGGGAATGCCGGATACTCTTGTGTAATAATATCGACGTGTTTGAGTTCGGTCGCTGGGTATATCGTCATAGTGTTTTCAGTGCTCTCGATACGGCACCCCATTTGCTCTAATTTGGCGGTAACGGCGTCAAGGTGATCGGGACGAACACGCTCTAATGTAATGACAGAGTTGGTGATCGCACCGGCACACAGATAGGTTCCTGCTTCAATACGGTCAGGAATGACCTCGAAATCGACCATATCGATTGTCTTTCCGCCGGTACCGACAATGACAAGCTCGGAAGTTCCGATTCCGGTGATGTCTATGCCGCTGTCACGGAGGATTTCGCACAATTGAACGACTTCGGGCTCTTTTGCGCAGTTGACAAGGACGGTTTTTCCGTGCGCCAAAGCGGCTGCCATAACGATATTAGCCGTTCCGGTAACAGTGATTTTGTCAAAAATGATATGGGCACCTTTAAGCCCCTCAGGCGCTTGAGCATGGACGTATCCGGCATGGATGGTGATTTGTGCTCCCATTTGCTCAAGTGCTTTAAGGTGTAGATCGATCGGACGCTGACCGATAGCACATCCGCCCGGCAAAGAGACTTCACAGTGTCCGAAGCGGGCAAGTAAGGGTCCGAGGACGAGGATAGAAGCACGCATTGTTTTGACGATATCGTAGTTTGCCATCGTATGATTGACCGTAGAGGTATCGATATTCAGAACATGATTTTCTAGCGTACAGCTCGCACCGAGGTTCTGAAGAAGTTTTAGAAGTGTTTTGATATCGGCTACTTCAGGCATATTGGTGACTTTTAGCGGATTATGGGCCAAAAGTGCCAATGTAATTAGGGGTAAAGCGGCATTTTTTGCGCCGGAGATGGTAACGGTTCCGCTAAGTTTAGTCGGCCCTTGAATTCGTAAATAGTCCATTAAATTCCCGCTATAATTAAAGTTTGATATTATAAGCCAATATCCTTAAGTTCCTGTTTTATTGACGTATTTAGCGTAAAAGAAATGCATATAAAAATCAACGAAACGTATCAGATTTATAATATTTAAAAAGAGGGAGGAAAGCTCATGCATGTATCGGCAAAACTTGTAAAAGTAAAAATGCTATGGACGTTGATGCTAGTCGCTTTTTTCCCGATGCTCCTTATCGCTTTTTACAGCTATTACAATATAAAAAATCAAATTATTGCTTCGGAACTGGCTCATTTGGAAGCAATCGCAAAACTGAAATCTCTTCAGATCGAAAACTTTTATTATGAAATCAAAGGCGACTTGCACACGATTCAGTTTTCTCCCTATACTAAAAATCTGATACTGAACAGAGACATCAATCTGAATGAAGCGAAAACCCTGTTTGAACAGCAGTTAAACGAATATATTGTTGAAGAAGAAATCAATAAAATTTTTATTATCGGATTAGACGGGAAGATTCTGGCCAGCTCTTTAAAGGTACAAGAAAACCATACCGATTCATTTAATAAGACGGCATTCGAAGAGGGAAAGTCAAAAATCTATTTTTCCGATATTTATAAATCCGATATTCATCGCGGCTCTTCAACTGAGCATAATAATTATTTGTTTACTGCTTCGGCACCAATTTTGGATTACGACAATAGGTTGATCGGTGTCATCGTCGCTGAATTTTCCGCTGATAACTTTTTTAATCAAATTCAGGATTATTCGGGGTTAGGAGAGAGCGGGGAGACGCTGCTCGGTAAAAGATCAGGTGATAAGATTATTTTTCTCAATCCCCTTAGACATGACCCGAATGCGGGGATGAAGCGAAGCGCATCCATAGACGGAAAGTTGGCAAAACCCGCTATCTTTGGTGCTACAGGTCATAACGGTTCAGGAGTGTCGGTTGATTATAGAGGGATTTCGGTTCTTGCCGCATGGAGGTATGTACCGACGGCAGGTTGGGGTATGGTAGCCAAAATTGATCAAAACGAGGCACTGCGACCGTTGGAGACGATTAGAAACAGTATTCTATTGACGGTGGTTGTATTATTGGTGATCGGAGCCGTATTTTCGTTTTTAATGGTCAAAAATATCACCGAGCCTATAGAGACGTTGGCCAATGAAGCGCATTTGGATGCCTTGACAGGTTTGCCGAATAGAAAATATTTGAAGGAGCTTTTGGACCAGGTTCTTTCCAAAGCAAAACTTGAAAATTCTTTGATAGCCGTTATGTTTTTGGATCTCGACGGCTTTAAAAGTGTCAATGATACGTATGGGCATGAGACAGGTGATTTGCTGCTTAAAGAGGTAGCCTTCAGACTGAATAGCTGTGTTCGGCAAAGTGATACCGTCGCACGATTGGGCGGGGATGAATTTATCGTATTGATTCCGGGTACAAAAGAAGCAAGAAATGTGGAAACCATAGCTGAAAAAATCATTCAGGTATTGACAAAAGAGTTTGATTTAGACGGCATTAGCGTCACGATCAGTGCTAGTATCGGTATATGCGTCTTTCCGGATCATGCTTTAGATGCCGAGGAAATGCTTCATAAAGCCGATAAAGCCATGTACGAAGTAAAAAATGCGGGAAAAGGCAATTATAGATTTTGTGACGACTCCCCGTTGTAACTATGTGCATCAACAGCTCATTTTGTTGCTATAAGTCAATATTGGCTAAAATTATCGAAATTATGCGATATCAGAAGGAGAAAATGTGAGTTCGGCACTTGATCGTTTGAAAAACCTGACGGCACAAATCTCCAGTTATGAGTTGGAACGCAAAAGTAATTTGAAATCACTCGAAGAACTCTATAGTAAACTCGGTATTAGCGCCAAAGTGGAGTGTTTTGAAGAACTTTTCTCTTTTAAGGCGATCAATCTCTCCGGACTCTCCCTCTCTGAGGATGATTTAGGTGCGATCAAAGAGGGGAAATATGCACAAATTATCGCTATTATTTACGATAAAGAAGCCAAAGTCAAAAATAAAAACATTTCGTTAGCGTATTACGGACGTGCTGAAAAACTGAGCCCTCTTCAGAAAAAAGATATTATCTCATTCGTCTTGGGATGGCGTTTTGAGAAAAGTTTCCGTACGTTAGAACATTATCATAATCTCATGGCAAATCTTAAATCTTTTCCGACAGAGTAGAGTGTGATTTTTCTCGATACCGAAACAACCGGATTAGAGGCTAAAGACAGAATCTGTGCCCTTGGGATGATAACGGAGGATGAAGCCCATTATGAACTGATTAACCCCGGTAAAAAGATCCCTCCGAGTTCTTCCGCTATCCACCATATTACGAATGAGATGGTCAAGGATGCCCCCGCATTCGCCGAATCGCTAAGTGCCGAAAAACTCAAATTGCTCAATACTCCCGAAACTATTTTGGTTTCCCATAATGCTCCGTTTGAATTGGATATGCTGCAAAAAGAGGGCTTGGCCTGGCAGGGGAGAATTATCGATACGCTTAAGTGCTCAAAATCTTTGATGGACGATCTGGAAGGGTATGCGTTGCAGTTTTTGCGGTATGAACTCAGACTCTACCGTGAAGAAGCAAACGTTTTTAAAGAGCATGAGATACCGATCGTCCCCCATCATGCACTGAGTGACGCACTGCATACGAAAATGGTGCTGGAGTATCTTCTGGATTTGGCAGACATAGAGAGACTGATAGAGATATCCAAAAGCCACGTATTGCTGACACGTTTGCCGTTTGGAAAATATGCCAAAAAACGGATAGAGGAGATTGCCCTAAAAGATCCCTCTTATCTAAAATGGATGGTTGAGAGCTTGATGGATATGGATGAAGATCTGCGCTACAGTATCGAGCACTATTTGCTTCAACGCTAAATGATACTACTTATCTTTTAGATCTCCGTTGTAGACGATATCTGCAGCATCCACGTCCTCAGCGTTCAACCGTTCCATAAGAGATTCATCGACACGTTCCAGTTTACCCTCTTCGTCACAGAACTCATTTTCGCTGAATGCCATTGCCATTTCGGCTGAGAGGATATGGGGAATTTCTTGGATTATACGGAGTTTTTCAGACTCTTCTTCGGTGCTATCCCCCTCCAGAATGATGATAATCCGACCTAGCTCATCGTGAGCGTATACTTCGCATTGGTGACTTGCACGTAGTTGTTCTAACACAAATGCAACGTATTCGGGTGCGCATTTAACGACGACACTGGATATATTCATGGTAACTCCCAAAATAGAATTTTATTTTCATCGGCACACGAGACGAACCGTTTTTCATCAAGAAATAAAATCCGGTTCAGAGTCGCAGTATGCCCTTTCGCCGTAGCGATTTTTTGCCGTTTGATCGTATCATACACGGTAATCAGGTTTTCTTCATCCATAGACGCCGCCATACGCTCCGCTTTGGGAGAAAGTGCCGCCGCATAGATTAAAAATATTCCATCATATCGAGTATACTTTTTTCCATCAAGGGTATAAAGGATGGCGCGGCGATCTTGTCCGGCTGTGATTATACGGCTGTTTTGGAGATCGAGTTTGTAGATGTTATCGACATTGCCGCCTCTGATAGTGCGTTTGATTTCCATAGCATCGGTATCGATCAGTGAAATCACTCCCGCCTCACCTCCGATAACGGCTATTTTTTGAGTGCGTGAGAGCGACATGTCACTCAGCGGAGAAGTGCCGCCGCTAAGGGTTTTGAGCACTTTATTGGTAGGAATATCGAAAAAAACCACTTCATTGCTGAGGAGTGCAAGGATGACCCGTGTTTGTGTGACAAATCCGATTTTTTTGACTACTGTTTTCGTCGAAAAAGATGTTTTAACCAGTTTTCCTTCCCTGAAGAGATAAAGGCATCCGTCTTCGCCTGCGAGAAGTAATGTTTTCCCATCGGGGGCGACATCGATGCTCAATATCTTCTGTGCCCCTTTCTCCCCCCATGAATCGATGATAGGCGGTAATAGAATTTTTGAGAGAATTTTACCTTTGGTATTGATGTGCAGGACTTCACCGTCGGCGGTTCCTGCCCAAATACTTTTGCCGTCGAATACAAAATCAAGAACAGGCGATGAAACAGTGATTGAGCGTTTAGGGGTAATCACGGCTCCCCAGCTACTCAAAACCAATAAGATGGCAAGGAGTAAGTATTTCATCCGTTTTCTTTAGCGGGGTGTACACTGATCGAATAGGCGGGGCACACCCCGATACAAAATCCGCATGCGGTACATGCACTGGAATCGATTTCAGGATTCCATAGCCCTGTAAATTGTATCGCCTTATCGTTACACACATCGGCACAGCTGCGACAGATTGTTTTGTTCCATGCCAAACAGGTCAAAATACCGATTTCGATCTCAGCTTTTATGACCGTTACCGGCTCCGCAACAAAACAATCGTTTTCACAAGCGCGTTGACATTCACTACAAAACGTACACCCGCGGCGTGAAAAGTCGAGATAGGGAGCGGCAGAGCCTTCCCGAACGACGATGTTTTCTTCACATATATTTTTACATGCGGATGTTACGCAGGTTAAACAGTGTTCACTATTTTGAGGAATAAACCCGGGCAAGAGAGGATGAAAAGCTTCTCTCTCATCCGTCTTTCCGGTGGCTAACGATGCCAATGAAGCAAAAAAACCGCGGCGTGAATCCATCACTCTTCCAATAAATCTTTATCGAGATCGAAAGAACCCGATTTGTCTTCCAGAACACCTTCTCGAAGCGTTTGAATCAAGTTGGTCTTGTATTCCCCGCCGATTTTTTTACGATAAGCACCTTTGAATCGGTTCATGACCGCCGGATCGAGTTCGGCCTGCGGTGCGTGGCACTGCGTACAGTTCCATCGTCCCTGATACAGTTCCCCTTTGAGGTCTTTCATATTCCGAAGGTTGGTCATATGCGTTTTCGGAATGGCAATCGCCCCTACACTTGAGGCTACATCGGGCATATGGCAGGAGATGCAGCTGTTCTCCTCTTGGGTAATAATCGGTAATTCGTTAATATCGTGGGGAATCATCGGAGGACAGTTGTCATACGCCCTCGGGATCCTTTTGTTTCCCGCACCCGGTGCCGTCCCTTTATAGACATAAGGTTTTTCCTTTAAGCCGCTGTCGGCCTCTACGCTCACTTTGCAAAGGCCGAGTGACTCATCCGAAATAAGAGCTTCTTTGGATGCACCCATTACCCATGTTGTTCCCAACACCAATGCCGTTACGACACCTATCACTTTGCGTTTCATGTGGTTACTCCTATACATTTGTTTTGAACGCCTAAGGAACACGTCCCTAAAGGCTTCGCTAGCCGCTATGGCACTAAAGTTTGCCTCAGAGTGAGGCAGATTTTTTTTGATTCAAAAAGCGAATATCAAAGTGCAAAGCGTCACTCTCGCACACTTCGATACAGCGGGCGCAATTGCTGCACTCACCCATCGTGACAAATTCGCTCCGTTTTCCGATCATATGCAAAACCGGTTTTTCAGGACAAATTTCCGTACATTTCATGCACACCGTACATTTTTCCTGATTGTGTTTCACTCGGATCAGACTGAATCGTCCGATAAGCGAATAAAATCCTCCCAGCGGGCACAGATGACCGCAAAAACCGTTTTTAGCTCCGAAGAGATCGAAGAGAAAAACGCCCGCAATGACTGCTCCGCCGAACCCGATCCCGAAAATGAGTCCCCGGTTCAGGATACCGATCGGACTGACAAATTCGAATGCGGCAACGCCGAAAATCGCCGAGAGGACGATACTAAGGGCCAAAATCCAGTAACGGAGATGACGACTGAGCACATAACGGTACTCTACTTCGTTTATCCGCAAAAGACGGCGAAGTCCGTTGGCCGCATCGGTAATCATGTTCACTGGACAAACCCAGCTGCAAAACGCCCGTCCCCCGATAAGGGCATAGAAGAGGGTAATAATACCCGCCCCGATGAGGAGATCAAGCCCTAACAGCGCCCCCGCTGCAGACATTTGCACGACGGCAAACGGATCGGACAGCGGGAGTGTCTCAAAAAGAAGCGAACTTCCGAGGTTCCCTTGGAGTATTTTCCATCCCCACACATTGGCAGCGAAATAGAGAAAAATCATCCCTATTTGACTCAAACGGCGAAGAATTAAAAATCGGTGTTTGAACAGCCATGTCATCAGAACTCCTCACTGTTGAGATAATCGATCGGTTTTTGCGAACTCTTCGGGGTTAGCGTCGTCTCACCGCCCCCTTTTTGATCTTTTAGGCGGTTCTCGTCCTGTGCGTCCCACCCTTTGATGTAGTTGCTGCCGGCTCTCCCTTTCGCAACAGCAAGCGGCAGAACAAAGATAGAGGCTTTGTCGGTCACGCACGCTTTTTCGCACATGCCGCACCCCGTACAGACATCGCCGATGACGCGCGGAGCCATAAAGGCGTGTTTGCCCGTCCGATCATTTCGGCTGGCATCGATCACGATCGCTTCATTGATGAGGGGACATGCACGGTAACAGGCATCGCACTGGATACCCCAAAACGCGATGCATTGATCCGCATCAATGACGGCAATCCCCATTGCGGCCAGAGTGATGTCAAGCTCTTTGTCCCCATTTTTTGTTATTGTACTAACGAACGATTCATCCAATGCACCGCTTGGACACACTGGAACACAGGGAATATCTTTGCACATATGGCACGGTATTTCGCGCGCTCTAAAATAGGGTGTTCCGATCGGAATATTATCACCTGCGCGGGCAAGCTTGAGGGTATCGAAGGGACACGCCTCGACACACAGCCCGCACCGTATGCAGTGGGATAAAAAATCCTCTTCCTTCAGTGCCGCCGGCGGCCGTAATACAAGCGATGCGGCACTGGCCTCATCGATATAGGCACTCCACGTCAATGCACCAAGCGTCGCCAGTCCGATCCCCTGAAGGGTCTGGAGCAAAAAGCGGCGACGTTCGTTTAACGGAGGGAGTTTATCTTTTGCCATGATTACGCCTTATAGACCTTGACCGCGCATTTTTTGAAATCGGTCTGTTTGCTGATCGGGCACGTTGCATCTAAGCACACTTTGTTGATGAATACTTTTTCATCAAACCACGGTACATAGACCAAGCTTTTCGGCGGGCGGTTTCGCCCCCGTGTCTCTACCCGCGCTTTTACTTTTCCGCGTCGGCTCTCAACCCATACGAGCTGACCGTCTTTTACCTCCATATCTTTTGCCGTATCGGGGTGCATGTAACAGAGTGCTTCGGGAACGGCGCGATAGAGTTCGGGAACCCGCATCGTCATTGTCCCCGAATGCCAGTGTTCTAACACACGTCCGGTACAGAGCCATAACGGATACTCTTTACTCGGTATTTCCGGAGGATCCATATACGGGTGGATGAAAATTTTTGCTTTGTTGTGCAGATCGATTTTCGGTTTGGTAAGATCCGGACCCTCTAGTCCCCCTTGCGGGATCACTTTGGAAAATTCTCCGTAGAAAGCGAAATCACGTCCTGTTTTTTTCGCATACGGATCGTATTTCGCATTGAAACGCCATTGGGTTTCTTTGCCGTTGACGACCGGCCATTTCAAACCGCGTACACGATGATAGGTATCGAAATCGGCCAAATCGTGTCCGTGTCCGAGGCCGAATTTACGGTACTCTTCCCAGATATATTTGTGGACGAAAAAGCCGTACCCTTTGAATGGCTTGCCGTCGCTTCCGAGGACGTTGCGTTTGTCGCCGCCCGATTCGGTGTTGTAAAACCCTTTTCCGATCGGATCGGGCCATTTGTAGCTGCGTGCCTCCGTATTGGCAAACAAGACCTCAAAGAGGGTATCGGTCGGTTTGTATCCCATCGCTTTGGCGTGATCCAAAACATCGGGGAGTTCGGTGCCGTTAGGGAGTTTCCACCCTTTCCACACCTCAGCGAGGGTAAAGCGTTTGGAAAACTCCATCGTTTGCCATAAATCTCCCATCGCTTGACCGACCGGAGTGACCTGCTGACGCCATTGCTGGGTTCGGCGCTCGGCATTGCCGTATCCGCCCCATTTTTCGTAGATCATCGCACTCGGCAGGATCAAGTCGCCCACTTTCGCGCTGATTCCCGGATAGGCATCGGAGACGACGATGAAGTTATCCATCTCGCGCGCCGCTTTGATCCAGTGGTTTGCGTTTGCCGTATCCTGCCACGGATTGTTGACCTGAACCCATGCCCATTTTATTTTGCCGTCTTCGAGATCACGCATGATCTGGACAAAATGGCTTCCGGGGACACCGTTGAGCGTACCCTCAGGAAGTTTCCAGATTTTTTCCGTCACGTCACGGTGTTTCGGATTGGCAACGACCATGTCGGCCGGGAGACGGTGGCTGAACGTCCCCACCTCACGCGCCGTACCGCAGGCTGAGGGTTGACCTGTGAGGGAAAACGCACCTGAACCCGGTTTGGATTGTTTGCCCAGAAGCATATGGACCATGTAGGATTGGGAATTTACCCAGGTACCTCGGGTGTGCTGATTCATCCCCATTGTCCAGAAACTGACCACTTTACGATTTTTTTCGATGTAAAGATCGGCGAGGGCTTTGAGCTTCTTTTTAAAGGTTTCGATATCTTCGTCAGGGTTCCCTTTAGCAACCGATGCGACATAATCGAGGGTGTAGGGGGCGAGTCCCCGCTTGAACTCTTCGAAACTGATAACCCAGTTCTCGCCTGCTGTGGCGTTGTGGGTCATTTTCATCGTTTCACCCGTTTGGTATCCGAACGGTGCCAGTGCCGGCGCTTCGAGACTGCTCACTTTTTTGGCGACCTCTTTGGCGACGGTATCTTTTTCCGATTCGCGGAATTTCGGATGGTTCGGATTGTTGCGCATTCCGTATCCCGTATCGACCCAGCTGGTGGCAAATACGGTGTTCTCTTTGACGTATTTCCAGTCGATGGATTCGGGAGCGTTGTAGACGATTTCTCGGGCGATGTAGTTCCAAATCGCCAAGTCCGTGTTGGGACGGAAGATGATCTCGATATCGGCTAAATCGGACGTACGGTTTGTGTAGGTCGAGAGGTTGACGACTTTGACTTTGGCTTTATTGGTGAGTTTACGATCCGATACCCTCGACCAGAGTATCGGGTGCATTTCGGACATATTGGCCCCCCATGTCACAATCGTATCGGTGAGTTCGATATCGTCATAACAGCCTGCTGGCTCATCGATGCCGAAGGTCTGCATGAACCCGGCAACCGCCGAAGCCATACAGTGACGTGCATTAGGATCGATGTTGTTAGAGCGAAATCCCCCTTTCATGAGTTTGAGTGACGCGTACCCCTCATGAATTGTATATTGCCCCGATCCGAAAATCCCAACCGACGTAGGACCGTTTTTACCATAGGTCTCTTTGAATTTGTCACTCATAACGTCAAAAGCTCTCTCCCAGCTTACCGGCTGAAATTTTCCTTTTTTATCAAACTCTCCGTTTGCATTGACCCGTAGTAACGGTTGCGTTAAACGATCGCTTCCGTACATAATTTTCGCTAGAAAATACCCTTTGATACAGTTGAGCCCTTTGTTCACCGGCGCTGCCGGATCCCCTTTGACGGCGATTATTTTATCATTTTGGGTCGCGACCATAACACCGCATCCCGTTCCGCAAAACCGGCATACCGCTTTATCCCAGCGCCAGCCGGACTCTCCCGTTTTGGAAGCGGCCTGGACTTCGCTCGGCAACACCATCCCTACTGCCGTTGCAGCAGCAGTTGCGGCACTTGCTTTTAGAAACTCTCTACGACTCTCTTGCATTATTGATCCTTTTTAGCGGATTTTGCAGGATGATTCTAAACAAGTATTTGTTCAAAACTTGTTAGATTCATCTCGCAATTTTTAATATACGATAACCATTATAATGTAAGAAGAAGATTTAAAAATTGATCTAAATCAAGAGACGGAAGGGGGGCAAACAAAGTATGTGAAAAAGTCGATGGCAGTAAGGGATGAGGAATTCATTCCTCATCGACATATTATTTAAAGGCTACACCTTTATAGCGGTCTATAATCCACTCCGCAACGGCTTGGCGTTCATTTTCACTCAGTTTTCCTTTTAACGACGGCATGATTCCGAATTTCTCGATTGCCATCGGATGGCACATGCTGTATTGGACACTCGGGTGCTCGATATAGTCTTTGATAAAGGCAATGGTGACACGACGTTTGACATCGTCATCATCGTCGGAAATAACGATGTTTTCTCTTAATCGGTTGGACACTTCGTTCATCGGAGGCGCTTTAAGGGTATGCATCACTTTTAGCACCTCTTTTTTTTCTATAAGTTCCGCATGGCATTTCATGCAGTGCTTTTGATATACGCTGTAACCCTCAGAGGCATAAAGTCCCGCTGCGGTAAAAAGGATACTCAATAGTTTGTTCATTTGGTTGCTCCGTTATATGATTGATCTGTTTTTTAGAGAAATGATCGGATATGGATTGCCGTCCATAATATCGCCAGATTCAAGATGAAAATAGCGAGAGATCCTCCTCGCGAAAGGAATTTTTGGATAAGAGTCCGATGTTGCTTATGGGTTGCAAAAGCAATATAAAGATGGAGTGCCGTCGCAATGCTGAGCGATAACACCAATGACACTTTAATCGTTATCCACTGTCCTAAATCGGTCTCGGTATTCCCGATCATCGACAAAAGATCATAATGGTCTGCCAAGATTAAACCTGTTGCAATCAGGATGATAAGCCATACGGTTTCAAAATAGCCGTAAAAAGGGCCGATGGCTCCGTAAACGGCATTTTGTACACCCTTGTCTCGGATGAATATTCCAAGGCCGAATAATACGATACTGCCGCCTATCCACGCACACGCGGCGAGAATATGGATGTATAAGACCCATGTCACAGGTTCTCCTTTTGATTTGCGTGATTATAAAGTCCATTCGGACAATAGAGATTGACATAAATCAAGTCGTAATTGTTTTCGGCGCGGATTTTTATGTTTTGCAGGAGGTTAGTGTGCTAAAATACTTTTAAAAGTAAGAGCAAACTATTTTGTACAAGGTTAACGTCGTGAAAGTAGCTATTCAGTGTGATTCTCCATTGTTGCAACGTTCCTTGGAACTTTTTTTGGAGGGGAACTTGAGCTCTCTTCGTCAGTGCGATATTTTGATCCGTGACAAAAACATTCGGGATGATCAGTATCCGACGTTTGTAGTAGGAACGGAAGAATCCTCCGATTTGATCAAGCCGTTTTCAAAAGCGCAATTGCTCCATGCGCTGAATCAAATGGTTGAATCCCAAAAATATGCTCCTAATGCTGCAGAGGACGAACAACCGGCTTCAGAGGAAGGGGGTGTCAGTTTTGAGATTTTGGAACGCCATATCGACAAGCTGACACGCGAGTACCAAGCCAATATTCTCAAAGCTATACGGGCATTTTATGAAAAATAATCCAACTATTACCAAAAAAATCATTGCCGGAAAATTTAAAGGGAAAACCTTAAAACTACCCTCCAAAGAGACCACCCGCAGTTCAAAAGCGATCGTATTGGAATCGTTTTTCAATACGCTTCAGTTTGATATAATCGATGCCGTTTTGGTTGAAGTTTTTTCCGGAAGCGGCTCGATCGGGCTTGAAGCCCTGAGCCGCGGAGCCAAAAAGATCATTTTTATGGAAAAAGACCGCGATGCGATCCGAACGCTGCGTGAGAATATCGCACAAACCGACCCTTCGGCGTGCGAGGTGATCGAAGGGGACAGTTTCAGTAACATCGTCCATGTGAAAAAACGTCTTGCTGCGTCGGGTGAGAGCGCTTTTATCTATGTTGATCCACCGTTTGCTTACCGTGAAGGGATGGAAGAAATTTATGACAAAACGATAGAGATGATTGCTTCATTGCCCCTTGAAATGGCGACTTTGATCATTATTGAGCATATGAGTACACTCGAACTTCCCGAGTCTATCGGCCACTTCAACCGGCTGAAATCGAAACGATTCGGAAAAACTTCGTTAACTTATTACGCTTAACACCATTATTGGAATAAACATTGCTTAATCCTTTTATCATAAAGGATGGGCATGAGAATCTTCGTACTACTTTTTTGCTTACTAACCCTCGCCCAGGCGGCGCGCATCAGCGAAGTCGCTAATATCGTCGGTGTGCGTGATAACCAGATTATCGGTTATTCGCTTGTCGTCGGTTTGAAAAAGACAGGTGACGGAACGACCTCTAAATTTACCCTCCAATCGATTGCCAATATGCTTAAAGCGATGAATATCGATATGAATCCGGTTGATATCAAATCTAAAAACGTTGCGGCGGTCGTCGTAACGGCAAGATTCGCCCCGTTCGCCCGACAAGGGGATGCGTTTGATGTTACCGTTTCTTCTATCGGGGATGCGAAATCGCTCGAGGGGGGGACATTGCTGATGACCCCGCTTAAAGGGGTTGACGGAAAAATCTATGCATTAGCGCAAGGTTCGATCAGTATCGGCGGCAAAAATGAAAAAGGTGCCGGTGCCGAATCGCATCCGACGGTTGGGATGGTATACGGCGGCGGATTGGTGGAGCGTGAAATCACTCAAGACCTCTATCACCAAACCAATGCAACTTTGTCATTAAAAACAGCCAATTTTGAAAATGCTGTTAATATTCAAAATGCCATTAATGCCAAATACCGAGGAAGTGTCGCTTCTGCTGTCGATCCGCGAACTATCAGTTTGCAACTTCCAAAAAACAAATCGATGGTAGAGTTTTTAGCGGAAGTGCAAAACCTTAATATCGATTATGCGCAAGATCAAAAAATTATCATCAATGAGCGTACCGGTACTATTGTCGCCGGTGTTGATATTGAGGTAAAACCGGTAGTTGTTACCCAAGGGGATATGACGATTAAGATCCTTGCACAAAACGAGG
Source organism: Sulfuricurvum kujiense DSM 16994 (assembly GCF_000183725.1). Lineage (NCBI taxonomy): Bacteria > Pseudomonadati > Campylobacterota > Epsilonproteobacteria > Campylobacterales > Sulfurimonadaceae > Sulfuricurvum > Sulfuricurvum kujiense. Next base: position 688,151 of record NC_014762.1, read on the forward strand.
TTTCAAAACCTGCCGGAAGTGTAGCCATGGACAAAAGTCTTGTAATAGGGCTGAATGAAAACGAAGTCTATACCGAAAAAGGGACGACGACGGTTGCCAATATCGCAAGGTCGCTTCAAAAACTAGGGGCTTCGCCAAAAGAGATGATTTCAATTTTCCAGGCGATGAAAAGTGCCGGAGCTATCTCAGTTGATTTGGATGTAATCTGATGGACATAGCAAACGTACAGTATCAAAAATCGCTTCCGACAATAGGGACGAAAGACGGTGATAAAGCTTTGAGGGAGAAAACCGATCAATTCGAAGCCATCATTATCAAAATGATGCTCGATGAAGCGATGAAAGACGAGAAAAATGTCTTTACCAGTGCCAACGATCCCGGTGATAAAATTTTTAAATCGATGTACCGTGAAGAGTTATCCAACGCAAGTGCAGGGGGATTTGGGTTTTCTCAAATGCTTTTTGAAAACTTGAGTCAAAAGGGTGCAAAAACAGAGAAATAGATTAAATTATTATTGGTTTTTGCCGATATGGTTGTATATACCATAAATGGATAACAAGGATTCACCATGATTTCAAGTGTGAACGGATCGCTGCGAAAAGCGACATATCAAGAACCGGCAGTAAAAAATAAAGAGCAGGAAAAACCGGCTCAATCTGTTACAAAACAAGGTGACACAAGCCGAATCGAAGAGTTGAAAGCCTCTATCGAGAAAGGGGAATACCGTGTCAATATCGAAGAGTTGGCGAAGCGTATCGCGCAAGAGCTGACCTAACTAAAATAGGAGTTTATGATGTTGTCTTATCAGTTGCAAAGTGCTATCAAAGATCTTGAAACTCTCATATCTTTGTCACTGGAAGATATTGACGATATCAAAGAAGCGAAGCACAATCCACAATTTGACCGCTTAGCAATCAAAGAAGAGAAGATCAAAAGCTTTGAACAAAAAAAAGCGATGATTGACCGCGAAATTTCAAAACTTATGACACAAAATCCGACTGCCCCTCTCTCTGAACTCTTAGACACCGAACAGCATCAACAGCTCGACGCATTAAAAGAGAACCTCTCGCGCCTTCGCGAAGTCAATCAAAAATACGCAAAAATGGTTTTAAGCGTAGGTTCTTTTTATAATGCGCTGCTGGAACGGTTGGTTCCTACGCAGATGCAGGGTTATCAAAAAGTGGCTAGATCAGAAGCCTCATTTTTGGAAGTGCGGGCATAAAATGGCATCCATATTTAATGCGTTACATATCGGATACAGCGGGCTGAATGCGGCCCAAATCGGTATCGATACCACTGGGCATAATATCTCCAATGCCGAGACGGAAGGCTACACACGCCAACGTGTCGTTACGGCGGCTGCGGCACCGTTAGGGGTAGACCCGGGTCAGCGCGGCGGCGGAACTCAGGTCACGGATATCACACGTATTTTCGACAGTTTTGTTTATGCACGATACACTACTGCTGCTCAAAATAAAGAATATTCCGATACGCTGAAAAAAAATCTGGAAGAACTTTCTACCTATTTTCCCGAAATCGATAAAGTCGGTATCAAAGATGATTTGCAAAGCTATTATGATATGTGGCAGTCACTGGCCAATAATCCGAGTAATACATCGTTAAAAGTTGCTTTGGCACAGCAGACGCAAACACTTACACAACATATTCAGCAGACGCGCAGTCAAATTTCTACGTTGCAAAACTCATTGAATGATCAAGTTAAAGTCAATGTCGATGATATCAATCGTATCGGGCAACAAATTGCGGACTTAAATCTTGAAATAGACAAAGCAGAATCCGGAGGACTCAATCACGCAAATGATTTGCGCGACAAGCGGAATCAATTAGAGTTGTCCTTATCAAAACTAATTGACGCAAAAGTCTTTGTCGGCAACACAAAAACAAATAACGTCATTGATTCGAATATTGCCGAAAAAGAAGGCGGTTATGTTATTCAGGTAGCCGGATTTAACCTCGTCGACGGGGGCTCTTTTCATCCGATAGGCATTGACAGTACTTCGAATAAGAACGGATACAATGATTTATATTATGAACGCCAAGACGGTGTAAGATTTCCGTTTGCTAATACTGTCACAGGGGGAAAACTCGGTGCTTTATTGGAATTGAGAGGTTCTACGATCGGAACAAACGGAGAATTTGAAGACGGATTTTTGCAAGAGACGATTAATAATCTTGATTCTTTCGCCCAAGGCTTAATCGAATCGACAAACAATATTTATGCCCAAACCGCAACAACGTCAATGCAATCCAATATTCTGAATTTTTCAGATAATCAATCGATCCTGAGTACCGATGAAAATTTCAAAGCGGGAACTTTTGATTTAATTGTGTATGATATTGACGGCAATGAGGTCGGCCGTCGATCGATTTCAATCGATAACGGAACCTTAATAAACGATACTCCACAGACGAGCAACAGTATTGTCGGGCAGATTAACATATCCCAAGATGATAATAACGATAATAATTCGCTGAATGACATCGATGATATGCTTGTCGGGACATTTAACAATCAGCAGAATATTTTCCAAATTAATATTAAAGCAGCCTTTGAGGCACAAGGGTACAGTTTCGCTATTGAAGACCACGGGACAAATTTTGCCGGTGTGACAGGGGTAAATCGCTTTTTTGACGGGAATGATGCCAAAAGTATCGCGCTGAACGGTGACTTACAACATGATATGAGCAAGATCAAAGGGTTTAAATCTCCTGCAAACGGGGATAACCAAACCGCTTTGGATATGGTACAGCAGCAATTCGCATCCGTCACCTTCGGTATCGGCAGATCCAAATCGACGGATACGATATACGGATATTTTGATAATCTGGTCACACGAGTAGGGACAAGAACAAATTCGGCCATAGTCTCAAATGATTCGATAACGGCGCAATTCAACTCAATAAAGCAAGAACAAGACTCAATAAGCAAAGTAAGTATCGATGAAGAGATGGCTAATCTGATCCGCTATCAGACCTCTTACGGTGCTGCGGCTAAAGTAATCACGACAATCGATCAAATGATGACTACCCTTTTGGGTATCAAGGCATAATGCCGTTAGTTAGTATATCCGTACTGATCGGAGTGATCCTTTTTTCATTTATCGGGCCGTATTTTTATCCGGCCGATCCGCTTTATTTAGATCCGAAATCCATACTGCTTCCTCCTTCGATAAGTCATTGGTTCGGTACCGACCGATTGGGGCGCGATTTATTGGCACGCTTGATGGAGGGGGGGCAGATATCACTTATTATCGGCTTTATGAGCGCTTTTATCTCAACGCTGATAGGGCTTATTTATGGTGTGAGTGCCGCATTTCTACGCGGAGGGTATGACAAAGTTTTCATCGTTATGGTTGATTTGTTCTTGACGTTTCCTACGCTCTTTTTGCTATTAACATTAGTCAGTTATGTGAACGCATCTGTTTGGGTACTGATTATGATTATTTCGGTGACGGGATGGATGGGAACCGCACGGTTGATCCGTTCTGAAAGTTTTGCGATTGAGACAAAGCCGTTTATTAGAATACTCACTATCGGAAACGTGCATCCGCTTAAAATAATGTTCAAATATTATGCCCCATTATTGGCTCCGATCGTTTTGGTGAGCTTTACCTTCGGAGTAGGGGGGGCGATTTTGGCGGAATCGGGACTTTCTTTTTTGGGTCTGGGTATCGTTGCGCCGCAAATGAGTTGGGGAAGCATCCTCAGCGGCGGCAAAGAGGTAATCGACATCGCATGGTGGGTTAGTTTCTTCCCCGGTTTGATGATCTTTATCGTTACCTTTGCATTGATGAATATATCAAATGCCTTGCAGTCTCGTATGAATCAGAAAGAGCTTAGATAAGCCGAGCCATTTCCAAAAGGCTGTCAGGAAATGAATATCGGTTTTCTCGAAGTGCTTTGGAATTGATCAAAATAACTGGCGCCCGTTCCATTTGAATAGAGAGTAAAAGACCGTCATCCCCTAGCTTATCCGCATCATAAAGGGCCGTGATCGCTCCCGATGATCCGACCGCATTGTGAACCTTTTTAAGCTGAGACAGGCTTGCTTTGAGCGCATAAATCAGATGATACGCGTTGGATGCATCGAGTTTATCGAACGGAAGAGTAGTTACTGTAATCGGATGTCCGTTTACCTTTCCGTTAAATTTAGTCATTAGGATTTTTGTACACGATTCTGCAGTATCTTCATCTCCCCGCTCATAGGCAATTAAAATTTTAAGGGGTGATTTGCCATGAGAAACAAGCCCTTTTTCAAGCATAGCAATTTTCGGTAATAAAGATAGATGTGTATCGAGCAAAAACGGATCATACGTTGCACTCCAGCCGAGCGTGTTGAAAAAAAGTAATAGACTGGTAATGTATTTCAAAATGTTCCCCTTACGGTCACTAAGTAGGTACGTCCGGTTGCTGGGTAATCATCATTAAAGGTTCCCTTTGGACTTGGATAAAGTTCAGTTTCATTGAACATATTTTTTAGTGTCAATTGGACTTCACTGTGAAAACGAGGGAGTTTATACCCGATAGAGGTATCGACGATACCGATGGCTTTCATATCGGCTCTCGAATCGCCTATTTCTCTTGGCGTTGCACTTTGCCATCGCCCGGAAAGGGATGTATACCAGGTTTCATTGAGAGTTTGAGTGATAAATCCTCGTGCCGTATCAGACGGTGCATTGGGAAGGGTCACCCCATTGCCGTCTTCTGCCCAAATATGGGTATAGGCAGCGTAAAAAGAGGTATCATCATAGCGTTTTCGCCACTCTGTTTCAAATCCCTTAATGAGACTTTTTGATCCGTTAATATATTCGTAACGTGTTGCCGGTGTATTATATTGCAGATAGATCTGGTCCTTGTTATCGAGGCGGAATAGATTGAATGAGAGAGTATGTTCCGTTTCAAACTTATGGATGTATTGGGTCTCATACGCCATGACGGTTTCAGGGTGCAGGTCAGGGCTCCCCCAACGGGCTCTATTATTGAGGGTAAACATTTCCTGCCATGAGGGATTTCTATGGGCGCGTGAGATGGAAAACTTAATCAGGTTATTCGGATCAAGTGTATAAACGGCCGCAAGACGCGGATCGATTTGTGTCGCCAATCCGTTACGGTGATCGAGCGTGAGGGAAGCATAGCCGATTAGATTCGTACTTAGAGGACGTTCATACGTGATGTATGCCGATTGGTTGTTGATAGAGCCATCGGGATTGAAAAATGGGAGTGTCGTTGAGTAATCACTCAAGCCGCTTCCGCTGTCTCTGTCGGTAGTGAGCGTTTTTTCTGAGGCAACACTGCTCCATGTAGCGTTGAGCCCGACAGTCATATCTCCTCCGTATACGGAACCGGTAAGGGTATTATTGAGCTGATAGGTTCGGATAAAGGCTTCATGAATACCGTAAAAACCGTCCAAATATGTGACAACAGTTGTTGGTGGAGTCAATGAGGGGAGTCGTAATCCTTCGGGTGCCAGAAGCTGGTGACTGGTAAAGCTGTCTTGTGTCATCGCTGCTTGAAACGTTCCCTCAAATTCTCCCGCACGGTAATGGGCACCGCTGCGAATGTGCCATTGATCAACGTTGTAGTGATCCCCATCAAAGGATAAGGCATAATTGATCCCTCCGCCTGAGCCGTGTCGATAGGTGGAGAACCGTCCGTCGGCAAAAAAAGCCCCTTTACTGATGCTGGCCGATACCATGGTTGCATCCGTTTCTGATGGGGCATTGCCTGAGCGAGATAGTGATGCGTTGGCTGCACCCAGAAGATTATTGGAAAGACCGTCTTTTCCATACGAGAGGGCAAGATTATCGTGTACGGTATAAATGTCCGCCGCAAATGTGAAATCGTTATCTCTCATGGCAAAAGAACCGCCGACTTTACCGGTACGGTTGTTTCCCGCAGAGGTAAACCAGCGACCGTTATCACCGGTAGACATTTCCGCTTTATAGGTTGTGATGATGATCGATCCGGCATAGCCGTAATGACCGTTACTGTAACTTCCCGGACCTCTAACAACTTCAATCCGTTTTATCATGTCGATCGGCATACTCAGATAGGCGGTATAGCCGTCAAAAAAAAGGTCATTGACTTCGACACCGTCAACGACGAGCTTGCTTTGACCGTAGGCTACCGGATTGGAACCGCGAAATACGGGGTTGAAGAGGGACAGGTTGTCACTGGCGATATTGACACCGGCGACCAAACTAAGAGCCTCTTTGAGGGAAGATGCTCCGGCACGGGAGAGCTCTTCACCGTCAAATACACTCATGACATAAGGGAGATAATCGATATTGGCACGTTGATCTTTTGCACTCTGTGCGATGGTATTGATCTCGTCGGTGAGATTCGATAAAAGGTTGGAATTCGTTTCTGCTTCAGCCGAAAGAAGCGAAAAAGGGAGTAATAATAAAGCGAGAGAAAATCGGGTTTTCATTGTTGCTCTTTTAGGTTTAAAAGGACGGGAAGGCGTTCTGCACCAATTAGATATTGAATCGGACCTATCGGTCGGTATGGAAGAGATGCATAGTTGAGAAGACGCAAAAAACTAGGTTCAACTGCTCCAATGAGTTGAAGTATGTTATGCTCAGAGGCAATTTGATTGATCTTATGTTGCATGATTTGTAGAACCTCTATGGTTTTTTTGAATGTTCTGTAGGTTGCGGCGACTGTAATCCGCGAAATTTCGGCAGTTCTTTCATTATGTACAAGTTTTTCTGAATCAATGCGCATAACATTAAGTGTCGGTAAACCTACCGTGTCATTTGGAAGAACAAGGCGGCATGAACCAACCAAAATATCTTCATTCCAAACACCTAACAAAAGCGAGTATTCATCATAGTGGTCATACTCGATCTCTTTGCCATCATCTCTGGGAGCAAAAAATTTGAATTCATCTACAAAAATAGAATACCGTTGATGCAAAATAGCGTGACGCTCTTCTTCTGTAAATGCTGTTTTACATTCTAACAATAATATCCTTTTTTAATACTTATCTAAAGATAGTCAATAAATAGTTAATGGGTGCTGAAAATAATAAAAATACAGGCTAAATTCAATCTTTAATAGGATAAAATGACATAACGTATGAATATATATTCGAAATAGATTTAATAAGGCTTTTTAATGATATTGCTTTCAAAATCACGTCTTTCCTATAAAATAGTAGGATCATTGATTTTGATTTTTCTACTGACTTTTATGACACTTGGAATGGTAGTCAGTATGGTATTTGAGAACACCATTTTGGTTTCGGAAAAGCAAAAAGCTGATTTGTTATTGCGAACCATTGAAAAACCGCTTCAAATCGCCCTCTATCTCAAATTTTATGATCAGATTGAAGAGAAAGTGTCTCCTGTGGTTTCGGTACCGGATGTGACAGAGTTGGTTATTTCCGATCAGAATAAAAAACAATTATATAGCTATAAAAGCAAAGATAATATGATATCCAGACACGAAGCGATAAGTATGATTCACGAGATCAAAGAACCGACGAGCGGGCAATTGATGGGAACAGTCACGTTACGTTACAGCGATTTGGCGTATGATGAAACACGTCAATCCATTCACAAAATCGTTTACGGTGTCGGAGCAAGTATCTTTGTGATTTTTTTCGTAGCCGTATGGTGGGTCCGCTTTCTTCTCTCCCCGTTGACTAATATTGCTAAAAAGGTTCGCTATTACAAGCCCGGAGATCAAATGGTTTTTGAAGAAGATGGGAGTGTTGAGATCGAACAGATTGTTACGGCGTTTAATGCGATGCAAAAAACAACTCAAACGTATCTTGAACAAATTGAGGCGATGAATGCTTCATTGGAAATTACCGTTCAAGAGAAAACCCATGAATTGGAAAACCAGTATTATCTTGATAGGCTCACGGGCTTGCCGAATCGATATCGATTGCAAGAGAGACTGGAACAGGGAGAGACGGTTGCCCTGGCGATTGTGAATGTGGATGATTTTAAAGAGGTTAACGATTTCTTTGGGATCTCTATCGGCGATGAAATGTTGATACAAATCGGAATATGGCTCCAAGAACTCTCCGGCAGTTGTTATCGTTTAGGGGGCGATGAGTTTGCATTGATTTTCAATGAGCTTTCTCAAAAAGAGCTGGAACACCGGCTAAACATGCTGATAAAGTTTTTGGATGAAAAAACATTTATGGTCAAAGAGGAGAGTTTGAATATTCGTGTGACTATCGGTGTAGCGATCGGAAATGATAAAGTGCTAACACAGGCGGATATTGCTTTGCATCACGCTAAAGAGAACAAAAAACAGATCGCATTTTATAATGAAGACGAAGGGGTTGAAGAACATTACCGGACGAATTTGACAATGGCCTCACATGTACGAAGAGCCTTGTTTGACCGTCGAATTATCTGCTACTATCAACCTATAGTCAATATTGAGACGGGAGATATCGTTAAGTATGAAACGTTAGTGCGAATGATCGATGAAGAGGGAAATATCGTACCGCCGATGCAGTTTCTCCCTATTGCGAAACGAACCAAACTCTATCCGCAAATTACGTTGGAAGTGGTTTATCAGGCATGTACCCTTTTCGCTTCCCGCGATGAAGAGTTTTCGATCAATCTTTCAGACAGTGATATACGTAACCCTCATACGGTTAGTGAGATCATCAAAACAATTATCGAAACGGGGACGGCATCTCGGATAGTATTTGAGATTCTAGAATCCGAGGGGATAGAAAACTACGATGAGGTGACACGCTTTATTGCCCAGGTGAAAGCGCTGGGGGCAAAAATCGCTATTGATGATTTTGGGACAGGGTACTCCAATTTTGAAAACATATTGAAATTGGGGGTTGATTATATCAAGGTAGACGGATCATTGATCAGAGAGATTGCCGCTAATCCGCGTCATCGTATTATTGTTGAAACAATTATTGATTTTGCGAAGAAAATTGATGCTAAAACGATTGCTGAGTTTGTTTCGGATGAGACAATTTACAACACTATCGAAGAGATGGGTGTCGATTACTCACAAGGTTATTTTACAGGTAAACCTGCTTTCCTATAGTTTATTTACATAATGAGTATCGTGTGAACATACTCAAATGTTTTCTATTTATTTTATATTTGACTTTAAATTGATTACAGTTTGTCATGATCGATAGGTATATGACTCAGCTCCAATGTATAAAGGATGAGGGTAATATCGATTTTTTCAAAGTTATTGCATAGAAGCCTTTTTAAATATTCTCTTTCGGAGTATTCTGCCTTTTTAAAACTGGACAAAAATTTTCCTTTGTTTGAAACGACAAGATCTGTGATATCTTTATCCATTTTGATATCTTTCATTACACTTTTGATGTCTGTTTCAAAAAGAGCTCCAAGCATAGAGAACATGCCGGCAAGGTATGCTTTATCTTTTTCACTGTGATGGGCTTCTTCTTCCATCCGTTCGGCTCTTCGGATCGCAATATTCATGATGCTTTCGGATATCGGGTTTTTGGAAACTTCGGCATAGAGGTATAACAGAAGCCATCGTAGCAGTTTGTCTCTTCCAAGCAGTGTAATGATCTGTGTGATCGACTCGACTTTGGTGTCAAATTTTCCGTGGTTATTGATAAATTTGATCAATTTGTAGGACAAATCGGCTCTTTGCTTGATATAGGATTCTATCTCGTGGGTAGAGCCTTCGTTTTTAATCAATTTTATTAGATGCAGAATAATGATTTGGGTAGCATCTTTATATCGGTCCATCTCTACCACTTCAGGTTTGTGGAGATGGTATCCCTGAAAGAGGTCAAACCCCATTTCTTTATAATATTTATACTCTTCTTCCGTTTCAATTTTTTCAGCGAGTACTCTGATTCCCATTTGTTTTATTTTGGACATAACGTTTTTTAAATTCTCATCGTCTGCGGCTAGAATATCCATTTTTAGAATATGGATATATTTTAAGATAGGGGTGAATTTTTTGATCATTTTCGCACTGCAGTCAAAATCGTCAATAGCGATTTTAAACCCTCGTTTGTGGTACTGTTTGATTTTGGCAATAACCGGCTCACTCAAATCCGTTGTTTCTAAAATCTCCAGTACAAACCGGTCTTTATCTAAAATATCGATAATTCCCGATGTAAAGATATGTTCGTCGAGATTGATGAATGCTATTCCGTCTTTGCCTAAAAGCTCATCGATATTTATATTCGTCAGAGTATTTAAAAGAACTTGGGAAGTGGCACGAATATTCGTTGGAAATTCTTTGATTCCATGTGCATGATCTCTAAAAAGCAGTTCATAGGCAAAAACTTTGCCGTTTCGGTTGAATATTTTTTGTTTTGCCAAATATACGGTATTCAAAAGGGATATCACTTTATGTTTATTTTTTATTCTTAAGTATTATATCGGTAGTTATCAGTATAAAATGAAAGTATGTTCCATTTATCATTATTTCTAATGAATATTAAAGCTACTTACTGATTAATTTTTAAGTCTTTTGGGAGTTCGTTATGCAGGAATCTTACAGTGGCGGACGAAGAGAGATTTGAACTCTCGGTACCGTTGCCAGTACGTCTCCTTAGCAGGGAGGTGGTTTCAGCCGCTCACCCATTCGTCCATTTTGTAAGAGGGCGTAATTATAATTACAGGTAGATAACAAGCACCTTAAAGTGGTGCTTGTTTGCATTAAATTGCGGGAGAGTTTTGAGGATTAGCAATAATTTGATCCAAAAGGGCTTGTAATTGCAGTGCAAGAGCTTCATTCGTTGCTTTTGCTTCGGCAATTTTCTCTTTGAGTTTTACAACCAGCTCGATTTTATCCATAAATTTCATGCAGACTCCTTGCAGGTATTTGAAAAAATAAAGCAAGGAATATTCCAATTTATAATCGAGCGAGAATTTTCTCCACCACGGCGGCAGGATCGACAGCTTTGTAGATAGGACGTCCGACGACGATAAAATCGACTTTTTCATCCCGTGCAATTTCAATCGTAGCAACACGTTCCTGATCTCCGGCATCTTCTCCGAACGGACGGATTCCCGGAGTGAGGGTAACAAAAGAGTCGGATGTTATAGATTTGATCGAAGCACTTTCATAGGCGCTGCAGACGACACCGTCTAACCCCGCATCATGAGCATCTTTTGCAAATTGGTCAGCTTTGGTGGCAATGGTTTTTCCGTATATGTGACTAAATTCACCCTCTTCAAAAGAGGTCAGTGCGGTGACAGCCAGGACGATTGGCCGTTTTTCATAGGCTGAGAGCCGTTTCATCACTTCATGCATCGCTATGCGCCCTGCGGAGGCATGGACATTGAACATATCGACCCCCAGTCCCATGATCGATTCAGCGGCATCGGCCATCGTGTTGGGGATATCGTAGAGTTTCAGGTCTAAAAAGATTTTAAATTCGGGATTGATCGTTTTAATCGCATCGATAAAAGGTTTTCCGTCCCGGATATAGGAGCGAAGGCCCACTTTGAGCCAAATCGGATATGCTTTCAGTTTCTCGACCAGGGCTAAATTCTCTTCCTGGCTCGGTAGATCAAGTGCGACGCATAATTGCATGATAAGCCTTTAGATAATGATGATAAAAGTATAGCCAAGTGAAGTTTTGAAAGGCTTTAGAAGTGTGTGCTGTAAAAAGTATTAAATAAATCGTCTATTCAGATACGATTAATATTCCATTGACAAAAATAGCATACAATGTTCGCAGATTAACTCTAAAAGGATTCACAATGAAGAAAGGTTTTTTTGCAAGCGTTTTGTGCGGGTTACTAATGAGTGCGAGTGTTGCTTCTGCTGCAGTCTATAAAGTAGATCCTTCCCATTCGACTGTGGGTTTTAAAGTCAAGCATATGATGATCAGTACGGTAACGGGAAAATTTAATAATTTCAGCGGAACCTACGATTTGGAAAAAGGGCAGTTTAAATCACTCAGCGGCAGTATAAAAGCCGATTCGGTCGATACGGGAATTGCAAAACGCGATGACCATCTTCGCAGTGCCGATTTCTTTGATGTGGCACATTTTGGGGATATTACGTTTGTAATGACCAGTGCCACAAAATCCAAAATGACGGGGAATTTGACGATTCACGGAATTACCAAAAAAGTGGTTTTGGATGTTGATATGGGCGGTGTTGTTGAAGATCCGTGGGGTAATCAACGTTCCGGTTTCGTGTTGAACGGAAAAATCAACCGCAAGGATTACGGATTGAATTGGAATAAGGCGATTGAAGCGGGAGGCGTCGTTGTCGGCGATGAGGTGAAAATTATCGTAGAAATCGAAGGGATTGCAGAATAATAAATACATTCATCCCCCCGCAATGGTGTGGGGGAGTCCGTGAAATTATCGAGTAAAACATTAAACTTCTCCGAATATACCCCATAATAAAACATCAGAAATTATAATTTGTTTGTTTATAATAAAAAGTAATATTTGTGATATATTTTTACAACGCACTTTGGCATAATTATTGATATAATGCAGTAACTATGTAATCTTGGTCGTACATGTAATGAAAATAAAAAATTATAATGTTCTCTCTACTCTCTACAATAACGGACGGACAATTGTCTATCAAGCTATTTCGCCAAATGGCGACATAGTAGCAATCAAGACAGTCCTCGATGACAGTGACCAAAATTATGCCAATAAGTTATACCGCGAATTTTCCATTGCAAAAAATCTAAACAATAAATTTACGGATCATTATATTGAATTATTGGAAGAGGACAAGATATATTTGGTCAAGTCTTTCGAATCGGGTAAAAATTTATCAGACGTAATCCCCTCTGATGGGATGGACATAGATACTTTTATTGCGTATGCGATATCGATCACGGAAGCGATAGACTATATACATCAAAACAGCGTTCTCCACCTAGATTTGAATCCGGGAAATATCATTTGCAATGAAGTCCAAAAATCGATCAAATTGCTTGATTTCGGTGAAAGTATCTCCAATATTAATATCAATAAATCTCCCCAAAAAAATATTCAAATAACGGGGGGTGCCGCATATTCTGCACCGGAACAAACCGGATTATCGAATCAAAATCTGGATGAACGAAGTGATCTCTACTCACTGGGTGTCGTTTTTTATGAAATGCTCAGCGGGAGACTGCCGTTTGAAGGGGAAAATACTATCCAAATGGCACATGCTCATTTAGCACAGATCGCTGAAGATTTGCATACAATAAAACCCTCTATTCCTATCGTTTTATCAAATATTGTTAAAAAACTGCTGGCAAAAGATAAGCATGAGCGATATCAGCATGCATTTAGTCTAAAACACGATTTAATACAATTTTCCCAAGACCCTTCGGCCGATTTTCTCATCGATAGTCAAGATATATCGGATAAATTGATTTATCCTCAAAAATTATACGGCAGGGACCAAGAGTTAGCGTTAGTCAGCAACAAAATAATGTCGGTTATCGGCGACAAGCCTAAACTCATGATGATCAGCGGATATTCCGGTATCGGGAAGTCTTCATTTATTAGCGAATTAAGTCCGGTTGTGCTTAGAAAAAACGGTTATTTTGTAAAAGGGAAGTTTGATCAATACAATCGTACGACTTCGTATGTTGCGTTTGTTCAAATTTTTATGAATTTAATCAATATCATAAATAGCATGCCGCCAGATTTAAAACAAAAGAAAATCAATGAACTGATTGAATTTTTGGGCGAAAGTAAAAATGCGTTAATTAAAATTATCCCTGAATTAAAAGTATTTTTCAAAGTAGACCATACCCCTATTGTCGAGCAGGCACAGTTAAAAAATCAGCTATTTATTGCGGTTGAACGCTTTTTCGGCTTTTTTGCCTCACAAGAGCATCCCCTCGTCGTTTTTTTAGATGATATGCAATGGGCCGATTTGGCATCGCTTGAGATATTAGAATTGATCTATGCTTCAAGCAAACTGGAGAGTTTTTTAATTATCGGCGCATACAGAAGCAATGAAGTCTCATTAACACATCCTATGAAGTTGTCGCTTGATAATATTGCCAAAAAAATAGGACATGTTGAAGATATCGAACTCCTGCCGCTGGATATAAGTGCCGTCAATCAGTTATTACGTGACATGTTGAAGAAAGAAGATGTTGAAGCACTCGGACAGTTACTGATTCAAAAAACAGAAGGCAATCCATTTTTTCTGAAACAATTTATTTACACTATGGCAAAGCGTGATTTATTGCGATTCAATAACGATACGCGCTCTTGGGAATGGAATATTGAACAAATCAAACATGAAGATTTGACAAACAATGTTATTGACCATCTTGTATCAAAAATCAGTACGATGTCCGAAGATGCCCAAAACTTTATTAAAACGGCATCGGTACTCGGAGATACATGTGATATGGAGGTGATCTCAACGTTAAGCCAAAGTGAGCCGGAGAGTATTGATCACATTGTCAGTGAAGTATTTTATGAAGGTATGATGGAAGTCTCTACCGATGAAAGCATGATCGGCATCAAGATGGTTCAATATTGCCATTTTGTGCATGATAAAATCAGACAGGCTGCCTATTTAATGTTGAGCTTAGAAGAAAAGCAGCAGACCCATCTAAAAGTTTTAAAATATTTTCTGATGCAAAAAGAACAGTCGCCAAAAGCGATTCTCGGGACGGCAAAACATATTATAGAAGTTGTAGATCTTATAAAAGAAGAGGAAGCCGAATTTGTTTTGAGCATCCTCAGTCAAGCCTCTCATCTCGCAAAAGAATCTTTGGCATACGAAGAGGCGATTAAGTACGCTCAAGCCGCGATTTCCCTTTTCCCTGAGAACAGTTGGCGTGAAAATTATGAGATCACCTGTTCGATTTATCTAAATCTCCTGGAATCATTAAGTCAAGCACGAAGATATCAAGAGGCTTTAGTGCTTTTTGAACAATTGCTCTCTAATGGGCTTTTGAAAAAAATCGATATCGCAAAAATATACAATCTTCGTCTGACCTATCACTTTTCACAAGGGCTGCTCTCAGAAGCCATCGAGGATGGACGCCAAGCACTGCGGGTTCTCAATCAAGAGATTCCGAACGATACGTCAGAGTTACTGCTTTTGAAAAAGGATGAGATCGATTGGCTGAGCTCAAATATCAAATCGATTGAAGATCTTCAATACCTAAATGAGATGGAAGATGAGACTATTGAACTGTGCATGAATATTCTTGTCAATATGGGAATTCCCGCATTTGTCAGCAGACAAGATATGTTCGGTGTCGTAACGCTTAGAATGGTTCGTCTTTCTTTTCTATACGGAAATTGTGATGTTTCCCCATATGGATATATGCTCTGCGGAATGATTATCGGTGCGGGACTTAGACACTATGAAGAGGGATACCGATACGGGCAGGTTGCAATAGCGCTTCAGGAAAAGTTTGATAACAAAGCTATTGAATGCAAACTGCTGCGTGTATACGGAGCGTATGTCGCCTCATGGGTACAACCTCATGAACAAACATTGAAAATTCTGCATAAAGCTTACATGTCGGGTGTTGAAAACGGAGACTTTTCCTATTCGGCCTATTGTGTCAATCATATATTTACGCGGGAATTTTTATCAAGTATCTCATTGGATATTCTGGAGCAAAAGGCTGTCAGTTATGTTGACTTTATCACCGAGTCAAAAGAGCCCTATATCTTGGAGATACAATACCTTTTTATCAATATCGTTAAATGTCTGCGCGGTAATACGTATGCCTTAAACTCGTTAAGCTCAGAGGCGTTCGATGAACATAAAGTCGTTGAAGATTTAATACGGATAAATTTTAAAACACTGTTGGCCTATTACTATATTTATAAATTGCAGATTTGCTATATCCATGAATATTACGGTGAGGCGGTAGAACACGCTATCAATGCAAAAGAGTATCTGGAAAATATAAAAGGAAATATCCTTGAAACGGAATGGACGTTTTATTATGCATTATCGGTGTTCAAACAATCGTCCGGTACAGTTGAACAGCAGGATATCGATTTATTGAGCGGTTTTGAAAAGAGTTTTGAACGGTGGGCTGAACTTTGTCCCCAAAACTTCCGGGCGAGATACCTTATCATTAAAGGGATTAACGCCTATAGCCATACCTCTTTCGATGACGCGTTTAAAAACTTTGAAGAGGCACTCAGTTATCAAGATGAAAGTGCTCCGACCCTTTTAAAGGCGATAACGTTAGAGTTAATGGGAACATGCTGGGAATCAAGAAGCAACTGGCGTATTGCCAAAATGTATCTGCAAGAGGCGTATACGATCTATTATAATCTGAAAGCTATTGCAAAAGCAAAACTATTGTTCAATACCCAAAGCGAATTGCTGCATCGTGAAGCTCAAATTCAGGTGAGTGTGACGCCGAGTCCTCAGAATACGAATGATTTAAATATTTTTGATGAAGATACCATTTTAAAAGCGACGCAATTGATTTCAGGAAAAGTCGATAGATCCGAGTTAATAGAGAAATTTACCTATATCATTGCGCAAAGTTTCGGAATTCAGATCGGAGGATTGATCTTAAAAGAGAATGATGCGTTTTATTTGGAGGGATTGTTCAATATTAATGATAATCCGAAAATAATCATCGATCATCAACCGTTGGATGTATCCAATGCAATACCGAAGTCAATCGTAAATGAGGTACTAGCCAATAATAATGTTCTCATTGTTGATGATGCGTTGAATGACGCAAGATTTGCCATGGATCAAATCGTCATAGAGAGAAAAATTATTTCCGTTATCTGTGCACCCATCTATTTGAAAGATAAACTCATTGGATTGGTTTATATGGAAAACAACCTTATAAAAGGTTTTTTCGATAATACACGTGAAAAAGTTCTCAATATTTTGTTAACGCAAACGGCAGTCACGTTGGAACTTGAAAGTTTATACTCCCACGATAAACTCACAGGGTGCCTCAGTCGGCAAAAATTGGATGAGGTGTTGATGAAAAATGATTTTTCCGCCCTTTTACTGATAAATATCAATAATCTGGATTCGGTCAATTCCACCTACGGATATGCAATCGGAGATGAAATTCTAAAATCGTTTGTAAATTTTTTATATCGTTTATTAGAAGATACCAAGTCTTTATTCAGGCTATCAAGCGATGAGTTTGTTGTTATAGTCGATAAAAACTCTTCGACCGATAAGGAAATGTTAGCGGCTACTATTATTAAATCGTTGCAAGACTACAAATTTATAATCGAAGATTTCTTAATCATTTTATCCTGTACGATCGGGATAACGGCTAACACTGTTGAAGACTCAGATGAAAGCCCTTTGGTTCGTGCGCATGCCGCTATGAAAGAAGCCCGACAATCAGGGACTAATAAGTTTCTGACCTATACTTCTGATTCTCTGTTTATCAGGCATCAGAAAAACAATATTGAGTGGATGCTAAAAGTAAAAGACGCGATAGCAAATAATGTAATCGTCCCTTTCTTTCAACCCATTATTGACAATGAAACCAATCAGATCGTGAAATACGAATGTTTGGCGCGATTGGTCGAGAACAGCAATATTATAGCCCCTATCCATTTTATTGAACCGGCCAGACTTGCGGGGCTATTACCTAAAATTACCGAAATCATATTTGCAAAATCGTTTCAATACTTTCAAGATAAGAGTTACGACTTTACGATCAATATTTCAGAGGAAGATCTAAAAGAAAAATATCTCCTTGATCTGCTTAAAACATTGACGCAAAAACATAATATTGCTCCGAATCGGGTAACATTGGAGATTTTAGAAAACATTTCGGCATACGAAAGCGAAGCGGCGATAGAACAGCTGTTGGAACTTAAAATGAACGGTTATAAAATTGCTTTGGATGATTTCGGCAGTGAAAAATCCAATTTTTTAAGACTTCAAAAAATGAATGTCGATTATATTAAAATTGACGGTTCGTTCATCAAAGATATTCATGAAAACAAAAATAATCTCAATATTTGCAAAACGATTGTCCATTTGGCGCAAGCCCTAAAATGTGAGGTTATCGCCGAATTTGTTCACTCGAGCGATGTCCATGAAGTCGTCAAACAAATAGGGATAAAATATTCCCAAGGATACTATTTCGGAATGCCGAAAGAGGGGATAGTCGACGTTTAGCCGAGCATTTTTTACGATAGGAGTTTGATAAACCCGTCCCGTTTGGGGCGGAATCCATTCAGATCAGTAAATGAGAGTCCCCGTTGTTTTCCCCAGACTAAAACACTTTGGCATTTGTGCATTTTGGCATAATCACACAGATAATCGATCATTTCATTACTCAAGTGCTCACATCCGTTGTACGTGACAAAATCATCCACGATCAAATGCCGCCCGAGTTCCAAATTTTCCCGTATACTTACCCCGGCATAAATTTGCAATTCACCTCGCTGATAGGCGCCGATTGGGCGGTAATCTTTGGGATACTGGGAGGTAATGAACGCATCAAATGCTTCGGAGGTGAGTTCCGTGCGCAGGGTTGTGAGGAGGGCAAACCCCTCAACCAACTCTGATGCGGAGAGTTCCCGAAATTGCAAATTAGTTGCCTAACGAGCTGAGTTGGGCATCAATTTTACCGATTTTATCTTCGGCATCGGCAAGTCCGTTGCGGTTTTCAGCAATGACGGATTCCGGAGCATTAGCGACAAAGCGTTCATTGGAGAGCATACCGCGCAGTTTATCGGCCTCTTTTTGAAGTTTTTCGCGCTGTTTGGTGAGGCGCTCGATGATCGGGCTGAGATCAATCGCATCGGTCGGGAGGTAGACTTCGACGGCGTCACCGATATCACTGATGGCATTGTCGATTTTTGATTCGGTAAAGTGTAGGGTTTCCACTTTTGCCAGACGAGAGATAAACGGATCCATCATTGCTTGATCCCCGCCGCATTTGAGATAGGCGAGGTCGATTTTTTGGTTTCCGAGATCGACAAGGGTTTTGGCACGGCGGATCGTGACGATGGCATCCATAATGATCGCAAATTCCGCTTCGATAGCTTCATCCGTCTGGGTGTTGTCAGGGTACGCCATAATCATGATGGAGTTCCCCTCTTCGAGGGATGTTCCTGAGAGCTCATGGTAGAGGTACTCGGTGATGAACGGCATAAACGGATGGAGGAGTTTCATCGACTCTTTAAAGATGCTTCCCAACTCATTGACACTCTCTTTGGACGCTTTGCCAAGCTCGATACCCCAGTCGCAGAACTCATTCCACAAGAAGCGGTAAAGGACCGTTGCCGCATCGTTAAAGCGGTATTCGTCCAAGAACGCTCTCGTCTCTGCCGTCGCGCGGTGGAAACGGCTGAGCATATAGCGACCCAGCGGTGTCGTAATCTCTTGATCTGCCAAATCTTTGAACGTCGGGACATTCATTTGGAGGAATTTGGAAGCATTGAAGAGTTTGTTCGTAAAGTTACGGCTTTGCTCAAGACGATCGTTACTAAGACGGATATCACGCCCCTGCACGGCAAGGACGGCTAACGTGAAACGAAGCGCATCGGCGCTGTATTTTTCAACCATATCGAGAGGATCGATGACGTTCCCTTTGGATTTGGACATTTTTTGACCGTGCTCATCGCGTACCAAAGCGTGGAGGTAGATGTGGTTAAACGGCAGCTCTCCCGTAAAACTTTCTCCCATCATCATCATACGGGCAACCCAGAAGAAGAGGATATCAAACCCGGTGATAAGGAGGGTATTCGGATAAAAACGGGCCATATCTTCACTTTGGAAGAGTTGATCGCCTGCCGTGTCACCGTTCCCCCATCCCAGCGTTGAGAACGGCCAGAGGGCAGAGCTGAACCATGTGTCGAGAACATCGGGGTCTTGGGCAAACGATTTGCTCGAACAATGCGGACATGATGACGGATGCTCTTCCAGACTTGCCCATTCATGGCCGCAGTCGTCGCAGTAAAATACCGGAATACGGTGTCCCCACCAGAGTTGGCGGGAGATACACCAGTCACGCAGATCGCCCATCCATGCGTTATAGCTGTTGATCCAGTGCGGCGGGAAGAATTGGGTCAGTCCCGCATTTGTTTTATCGATCGAGCCGCGTGCCACTTCGCTGCGGACGAACCACTGTTTCGAGATGTAGGGTTCGACGATATTTTTACAGCGGTAGCAATGTCCTACTTGATGGGTATGCTCTTCGATTTTTTCAATAAATCCCGCCTCTTCGAGACGTTTGACGATAACGGCGCGCGCTTCGAGCCGCTCTAACCCCTCAAACTCGCCGGCATGGTGGTTCAAAATCCCTTTTTCATCGAATACGGTGATGAATTCCAGATCGTGACGTTTGCCTACTTCGTAGTCGTTTGTGTCATGTGCCGGGGTGACTTTAACGACACCCGTTCCGAACTCGCGGTCAACGTGGCTGTCCGCGATGATCTTGATGTCGCGGTTGATGAGCGGCAGGGTGACGCTTTTGCCGATGAGATGGAGGTAGCGCTCATCATCAGGGTGAACCATAATCGCCGTATCGCCGAAATAGGTTTCCGGACGGGTCGTTGCGACCACGATATGACCGCTGCCGTCACTGAACGGGTAGCGCATATGGTAGAAGTTGCCTTGGTGCTCTTCGTGTTCCACTTCGATGTCGCTGAGTGCACCGTCGTGGGTACACCAGTTAACCATGTAGTTGCCGCGGACGATCAGGTTTTGGTTATAGAGATGGACAAACGCCTCTTTGACGGACGATTTCAGCCCCTCGTCCATCGTAAAGCGTTCACGGCTCCATGCGGGAGATACTCCGAGTTTGCGGAGTTGTCCAACCATGATTCCGCCGCTTTCCTCTTTCCACGCCCAAACGCGCTCCAAAAACGCTTCGCGTCCGAGTTCCTCTTTGGTTTTTCCCTCGGCAAGGAGCTGTTTTTCAACGACGTTTTGGGTCGCGATCCCCGCATGGTCGGTTCCCGGCTGCCAGAGGGTCATGTATCCGTCCATCCGTTTGTAGCGGACGATGATGTCTTGGAGGGTAAAGGTGAGGGAGTGTCCGATGTGCAGACGTCCGGTGACGTTCGGCGGAGGCATCATGATAGCGAAATGTTTATCCGGCTTTGCGATAGATCGATTCCCGTCGATTTCAAAATAGCCTCGGTTCTCCCAAATGGGATAATAAGTCTCTTCAATATTTTTGGGATCGTAGTGGGTAGTTGACATAACAAGGCCTTGGGTACAAAAAATATCGCGAATTATACCAAAATTCAGAGGAACACAATTTGCTTTGTGTTTATTAATGATTAGTCTAAAAGGATAGTAATGCAATATCAAGTAAAATCGACGATATTAGGGTTTGAGAGCGTTGAGTGTGTCGAGTTGAATGAAATTGATGAATTATTTTCAACGCTTAGAAGTTGTGACGGTTCGGTCAGTTTTACGTTGGTAAACCCGTATGCTTTGCGTGAGTATTCGTTTAATTTACCGATAGCTGTTCGCGTATTACTCGACATTAACGAAGATTCAAAGGTCATGGTATATAATATCGCAGTTATTCAAGACCCGCTCGATGAATCGTGCATTAACTTCCTAGCTCCGCTTATTTTTAATCAAGACAACGCGACTATGGCGCAAGCGGTATTGGATGTGAAAAATCATCCCGGTTTAGGTTTAGCCGAACCGATCAAAAAATTTAAAGCATAATTTAGCTCCTTTTTACAGGGGCTTCAAGGAGCCTCTTGCCACTTTCCCGCCTCAATGACCAGCAATATACGGCCGCAACCGCTCCCTATGGACACAATCTTATTATCGCGTCCGCAGGTACGGGTAAAACCTCTACGATTGTAGGGCGTATAGCCTATCTCATCTCCCAAAACGTGAAACCCGAAGAGATATTGCTTCTGACATTTACCAATAAAGCGGCACAGGAGATGGTAGAGCGGGTAGCGGCATTTTTCGGTCGGGAGATCGCCTCAAAAATCGATGCGGGGACATTTCATGCGGTAAGCTACCGATGGCTCAAACGTAAAGAAGGAAAAGTGGTTCTCAAGCAGCCGCGTGAGCTCAAAACCCTTTTTCGCAGTGTGTATGAAAAACGGACGTTCAGCCATATCGATTGCGCAACTTCAGCGTACGGCGCCAATTATCTCTACGATGTTTACTCTTTTTATCAAAATACCGAACTAGAGACCAATTTTGAAGAGTGGATTTTGACTCGACAGGATGAACATGCCGTCTATGCCGCTATCTATGCCGATATTATCGATGAATTTGAAGCGCTTAAAAAAGAGTACGGCTTTGTCAATTTTAATGATTTATTGCTGCATATGCGTGATTTGGCTAAACAAAGCGATCTGGGATACAAAGAGGTGTTGATTGACGAGTACCAAGATACCAACGCCCTTCAGGGAACGCTGATCAATGCAATGCGCCCCCCTTCGCTGTTTTGTGTCGGGGATTACGATCAGAGTATTTATGCGTTCAATGGTGCCGACATTTCGATAATCGGCTCTTTTACGACCAATTTTCCCGATGCAAAGGTTTATACCCTTAATAAAAACTACCGCTCGACCGTTCCGATCCTCTCGTTGGCCAATACCGTCATCGCCTATAATGAGCGGATCTACCCCAAAGCACTCGAAGTAACGCGTACCCAAGAGGCACAAAGCCCCTCTCTGCTCATTTACGATGAACTGTTCGATCAGTATCACGGCATTGCTCAGAAAATCGGGGATTCCTCTACACCGCGAGAAGAGATAGCGGTCATTTTTAGAAACAACGCTTCGGCAGACGGGATCGAAGCGACGCTGCGCGAGATGGGAATACCGTGTCGTCGCCGCGGAGGGACCAGTTTCTTTGACTCCAAAGAGATTAAAGCGCTTCTGGATATGTATACGTTGCTGGTCAATGAATCGGATATGATGGCTTTTATCCATCTGTTCGATTATGCCAAAGGGGTAGGGAGCGCTATCGCCAAAGAGCTGTTTGTCGCCTTGCAAAAGCTTGGAAAAGGCTCTTTTTTGCGAGGATTATATTCGCCTGACTCAGAAATCACCAATCCGTTTGAAAAGCGGCGTCTTAATCATCAATTGGGATTGTTTGACGATTATGCGGAACTCGGCAGTGCAGGTCGATTTGCAAAGCTCGGGCTGGATCCGAACTTTATGGGAAATCCGATTTTAAAGCATGCGAAACTCTCTAAAGATTCGGCCACTTTTTTGCATGATCTGTTTATCCTTTTCCGTCAATTACGGGACATTAAAGAGCCTAAAGCTGCGGTTCAAAAAATTGCCCTCTCAAGCTTGTACGGCCATGTGATCGAGATGCTTTCAACAAGGCGGGCAACAACGGAGAACGGCTCCATCGATGAGCGTGCCAAGAGCGAATCCCAAGAGAGAATTCGCCGCAAGTGTACACTGCTTTTTGAACTTTCACGCCCTTATAAAGACCATGAACGTTTTTTAAACGCGATGGTTTTGGGTTCTCAGGATCTGACACAGGGTGAGGGAGTGCATTTGCTCAGCATACATGCTTCCAAAGGGCTGGAATATAAGGAAGTATACGTCATTGATTTGATGGACGGGCGGTTCCCGAACCGTAAACTGATGTCCCGTAGCGGAAGTATCGAAGAAGAGCGCCGGCTCTTTTATGTTTCGGTAACTCGGGCAAAAGACCGATTATTTTTGAGCTATGCGAAGTATGACAAAATCAAAAAAACGAATTTCGTCCCTTCCCAATTTTTATTTGAAGCGGGATTGATTCCCAAAGACGAAATGTATGCCGCGTTAGTCGCCAAAGGGTCAAACGAGGAGGCTTAGCCCCTCTTCTTAGCGTCGTCCCTGTACGGCATTCCCCATTTCCCACATCGGCAAGAAAATTCCTAATGCCAGCAAAACAACCATACAGGCAATCAGTAAAAGCATAATCGGTTCAATCGCTTCGGAGAGACCGTCAATGATAGCATCAAACTTCATTTTGTAATACTCCATAACCTTTTGCAGCATGGCATCGAGTTGACCGCTCGATTCTCCGGCAGAGATCATTTGGATAATCATGTTTTCAAACAGTTTGGTTTCTGCAAGGCCGTTGTGGAGAGAACCCCCTTTCTCTACGGTTTGGCGGACGGTTAATAATTTTTCCTGGAGAGGAAGCGAATCGATCATTGCAATGGAAGTTTCGAGCGCTTCTGCAATGGGGATACCGGCACGGACCAATTCTGAAAATACAAGAGTAAAACGGTTTAGCGTAGCATACATGATGATATTTTTGATGAGGTAGGTTCTGAGCAAAAATTGGTGCCACTTGAATCGGAATTCTCGATTATGATTCAGTGTATATCGAAAAACAACAATGAAAAGAAAAATTGCTGCTAACACGTACAATCCATAAGTATTAAACAAATGTTCTAAAAAAAGAAGAATTTTTGTCGGCATAGGAAGCGTGGCTCCGAGCTGTTCAAATATTGTTTTAAATTGAGGAACAACATACGAGATAAGGACGGTAAATGCGATGGCCATAGCGATCATAACGTTTCGGGGATAGGCCATCGCTTTTTTAAATTTGATGATATTGCGTCGGATCTCTTCGAGCATGTCTGCAAGTTTATGCAGCGCTTCAGCCATATTTCCGGTCTTTTCCCCCAGTTCAATCATAGCCAAGGAGAGGTTGCCGAGTTCATAGTGAAAATTATGAGCCGATTGAGAGAGACTTCGCCCGGCATTGATATCCTCCGCCATGGTTCCCAATACCGTTTGCAACGTTTTATCGGTTGTTGCTTCGGCAATCTCTTTTAGTGAATCGTGGATCGAAATTCCGGCATTGGCCATGACGGCAAGTTGTCTAATAGCTGCGATCAAATTGTCTTGTTTGAGTTTCTTTTTTCGTATATTGCTAAAAAGAGACTCTTTGAACCGTCGTAGCTGATCTTCGAGGGGAGGGGAAGATTCGATTACTTTTAAAACCATCCCCGAATATTTTATTTTTGCTAAGTAATGGGCCTCTTTTTTACTTTCGGCATAAAAACCTTGCTCGACCTTTTTCCCTTTCGTAAGGATTGTTGCTGTAAAGTATTTCATCCTTTTGCCACCCTTAATATTTCATCAAACGTTGTTATTCCGTGAACGGCTTTGGTCATTCCGTTTTCAAACATCCCAATAAATCCTTCACGCTTAGCTTCTTTCAAAAGGTCGTCTTTGGAAGCACCGCGAGCGATCATACTGGAAAGCTCTTCCGTAATTGGGAGCACTTCACAAATCATTTCGCGTCCCATATATCCTGAACCGTTGCACTCTTTGCATCCGGCACCTTCATAGAAAACAGTGTTGGGCGGGATGAGGGAACTGTAGTCTTGAAGCAGCGCTTGGGGAATATCGGCCTCTTTTTTACAATGAACACAAATTCGACGTATCAACCGTTGCGCCTGAATCGCAACGAGGGCGCCACTGATAAGATAGGGTTCTATGCCCATATCCGACATACGGGGAATGGCGCTGATGGCATCGTTGGTGTGAAGGGTAGAAATAACCAAGTGTCCTGTAAGGGCTGCTTTGATAGCTATTTCAAGCGTTTCATGGTCTCGAATCTCCCCGATCATGATTTTATCGGGGTCTTGGCGTAGGATGGAACGGAGCGCATCGGCAAAGGAGAGCCCCACTTTGGGATTGACTTGCACCTGTTGGATCAGGTTCATACGGTATTCAACCGGGTCTTCTACGGTAATAACTTTGTCTTCAACATTACGGAGTTCGTTCAATGCCCCATATAGTGTGGTTGTTTTACCGCTTCCGGTCGGACCGGTAACCAAAATAATTCCGAATGGGGATTGCAATCCTTTAATCAGTTTCTGGTAACTTTCTGAGTCCATACCTGAATCTTCGAGTTTTACCAGTGCTTTGGTTTTATCCAAAATACGCATGACGATCGATTCTCCGTAAATAATCGGAAGGGTAGAAAGTCGAAAGTCGAATTCGGCATCCATAACCATTGCCGAGAAGCGGCCGTCTTGGGGTTTACGGCGTTCTGCAATATCTAGATTTGCCAAAAGTTTGATACGCGAAGCCAGCGGGGGATAAATATCCCGGTCAAAAATAAAGATTTCAGCCAATTTCCCGTCGATACGTCCGCGAACCACACAGTTTCTCTCTGTCGGTTCGATATGTATATCACTTGCACGTCCTTTGATACACGCTTTAAGGATGACGTCAATCAGCTGCAAAATAGAAGAGGCTTCCTGCTGCTCTTCAATGGTTCCGATATTACGCAACTCGTTACGGATATTGGTAACGAGCTCTTTGACGCTGTCTTTTAGCTCCATTTTAAACAGATAGGCTTGAATCTGTTTTTCGGTAGCAACGGCTATTTTAAGCGATTTTCGGGGGAAAAGACGTTGGATGGATTCTTGTGCCTCAATATTGAGAGGATCGGCGAATGCGACGACGACATACATATCATCTTGGGAGATGGGGAGGGCATTGTAGCGTTTTAGCTGGAGAGTCGGTATCTTTTCGACAAGGCGGTAATCCATGTCTATGGAATCAAGATCGATAAAGGGGACTTCAATGACTTCTGCCAAATGAGATAGAATTGAAATTTCGTCTAAGAAATGGTAGTTTTTAATAATGGAGAGTTCATATCGCCCAAGGCGGATTTGTTCGACGACGAAACGTTTGATAAAATTAAGGGAGATGGCACCTACCTTGGTGAGTGTTTCCAAAATAGTGTCATCTTTGACTCCTCTGGAAGTGAGGCGATCAATTTGCTGTTGCGAGATATGGCGCTTTTCTAATAAATCATGCGTAATGCGGTCCATAACCTCTTTATCCTTTTCTAATATACATGATGAAGTGTCAATATTTTATCATAGTATTCATCTATCGCTATGCTTTTGTGCCCGTTTGAGACCGATGTGTAGAGTTTATAACTTGATCGGGCATTGGCCGGGTCTCTATACTCTTTAATTAATTGGTTCGGCTGCGGGTCTTTAACATAAAAATCGAATACTCTTGAGAGCAAATAGGAACTGGTCGGAAATTTGACGTTTTTGATTTGTTTATTGTCATAAAGCGCTTGCATAAGAAGTTTTTTCTGCATGAGTATTACCGAAAAATAAGAAGCATTACTGCGGGCCTCTTTTGTCTGATTGAGTTTAATGATCGGTACGGCCAAACGATCGATGAAATCCGCTTTGAGACATGAAAAAGCATACAGCGAAATATAAACTTCATCGTCCGGATAGTTTGCAAGTCCCTGAACTCCGAGGTTACAGGCTTTTAGATAGTTGCCCTGCTGATAAAGGTCGAATAGTTTTTGTTTGGTATCCGCCGATAATGATACGGACAATAATAGGGGTAATAAAACCAGCCATTTCATTTGAAGGTTCCCTGCTCAATGGAATCAAGCAATGAACGAGCCGTGTCGGAGTTGGATTCAGCGATGTAAAGTTTCAACGTTTTTTTAGCTTGATCCATTTTGCCTAGTTTAACTAACGATTTTGAAAAAATGATCCAACTCTCATCCATTTTATTGTTGATATTATTAGTTTTTAAAGCAAAATTGTAGGCATCGTTGTAATTACCCTGAGCATAATAGTAACGGGCTATAAATAACCCGAGATTAGGATCGGATGTCTCTTTGAAACGGCGTATAACGCTCTCAATATCCATTTTTGTCTCATTATACTTAAGCGAAGCGGGTTTATCGTTTTTTGTCGATGAAGAAACCGCTATAGCCTGGATCTGGCCGGAGTCCGGGACATTAAGGACTTTCGGAATCGGTATGGAATTCTGAGTCAATTGTGTTTGTTTAGGAGCGACGGCAACAGGGGCCGAGATTTCAGGTTCAGATGGTTGAAAGGATTGAACGAATTCCATAGAGGGCTCAAGAAGATTGGATGATTCCGAATCATCTGTTTTTTCTAGAGATGAATGTGCTTTTTCTGATGAACTGTTTTGATCCTTGGTTACGAAAGACTCAGATTCTTTTCCATTCAACAAGCTAAGAGCAGTGATGCTTAGTACCAAAAGGAGCAATGCGCTGATGATATAAGGGGCATAACTTTTGATTTTATATTTTAGCCAGCGACGCTCTAATGTGTGAATATCAAGCACGGATAAGTCCTGTATGAATTGCTGCCATTTCGATCCATTTCGGTTTGAGCGTATTGTATTTGACAAGGGTAGGATGGTTCTCTTCATACCAGCAGTAGAGGCTAAAGAGGGCAAATAATAATTTATTGGTCTCTCTGTAGTTTCCTTTGGTCAGAGACGTGATTAAATTCATGTTTTTGTCGTTGAACATATTGGCAACGTCAAAACAGTTTGCTTTTAGCAGCTTTTTCTGTATGTATACTTTCAGCTCTTCGGAGGTTGCGTTTTGGAGTTCGATACTTTCCCAAATACGCGTTTGGAAATGTTCTTTGGCTATGACATCCTCTTTGTCGGTTTTGTGAAGGGTTATGACAAATTTGATAGCCCGCGCATCGGAAATAAGACGGATCTTTTCCATCAATGAGGCACTGTAAAGCTGTGCTTCATCCAGGAGGACGATGGGAACATCCGAGTACGATACCGCTTCGGCAATTTCTAAAAAGCGGGTTAAGGTCATCACTTCGCGCGGTGAGTGTCCGAAAATTCTTTGTGCCAAGACCCGGAGAAAATCGTCTTCATCGACAATCGGAATGTCAAACATCAACACTTTTTGATGTTTGGAGAGATCGTGGTGAAGTTTGTGCAGGAGCATACTTTTACCGGTCCCGGGTTTGCCGAACAAAAGGATCATTTTTAGCGGTTTCTGCACCGAATTCTTAAGCGATTGGTACATATGAGAAACACTATCGATTTGGACGTAGTCTTTAGGGTTGACCACGTCTAAAAACAGATCCCTCGGTTTTGAGAAAAGCGAATTCTCCATCCGTTACTTGCTTTCAGGCTTTGTATCTTCTTCGATTTGTTTTCCGATATGTGTATAGCCTAAATCTCCCAAACTGAGAGAATTCTGCTCTTTTTTAATGATATGCGGTTCGATAATAATGACAATTTCTTCTGTTTTTTTATTTAGCCCTTCTTTTTTAAAAAGGTAGCCCAAAACGGGGATATCCCCCAACAGAGGAACTTTATTGGTATCATTTACGTTTTTGGTATTGATAAGCCCACCCAGAATAACCCGGCTTCCGTCTTGTACGCTGATAACGGATGACATTTGTCGGCGGCTTAAATCGGGCGGCATCGAACGCTGTTCATTGCTTGAATTGATGACACTGGCTGTTTCGGAAATAGAAGGGTTAATTCTAAGGGTAATGCTTCCGTCTTTAGAAATTTCAGGGGTGATATCCAGAAGAACACCGGAAAAAACGGAGCTGACGATTTCATTCTCGGACGTGGTTGTGGATGCGGCGGTCGTCGAAGTTGAGCTTTTGGTTTTATAAAAAAGTTCCGTTCCGGCCGTAATAAGAGCCGGTTGATTGTTGAGCGTTAAGATTTTAGGGTTCGATATGGAGTAAACATCTCCCTGAGTTTTGAGAAATTTAATAACTTCATTTAAGCTGCCTTTTGCACCTAATCTGAAAACACTTGCACCTGTCCGACCTACAGAATCCGTTCCGTATTCGTCGAATGAAGTGCCTGTATTTAAATTTGTTGAAGTAAATTTACCGACATCTTTTGAATTTACATAATCAAAGGTTAAATCAATATTTTGTAAAGCGTAGAGTTGTGACCAATCAATACCGGTTGATGAAGCGTCCGAAAAAATAACACTGTACATTTTAACATCGATCAGTACTTGCGTCTGCATTTTCTTTTGCAGATCATCAAGATAAGTATCCAGCCGTTTCATTTGAGAATTAGTGGCGGTTACGGTAATCAAACCGGCATTTTTATTGATCATCGGAATCGTGGCTTTATAGGTATCTTCCGGTCGGTTAAGGACACTTTCTAGCTCTTTGTCCAATGTTTCCCAGAACTGAACTTCATCGCTGGAGGTAATTTTTATTCCTGATTCGGAAGAAGCTTTTCCACCGGAACCGCTTGCACTACCGGAACCGCTTGCACTACCGGAACCGCTTGCGCTACCGGAACCGGACGACGTGGATGTGGTCGTATTTGAACTGAGTGTGATATTGGCGCTTCCCGTCCCGATTCGTTGAGAAATAATGTAGTCGATGTTGTATGTTTTAGTCGTAAGATAAGATATTTTAAGAACGTTGTTTTGCAACGTATATTGGAGATTGTTTTCTTTGATAATCAGATCAAGAACTTCATTAATCGTTAAATTTTTTAAAAATGTTTTATTCATTTGTTTTGAAAGTATTTTTTCTGCTTCAGAATCAGCGACGATAACACTCATTCCGCATTCATCGCTGAGTTGGTCGATAAAATCGCCGACACTTGTCCCTTTTGCGGAAGAAATATTGAAAAGCTCATAGGTACAATCTGCCTGCAGGGCAGGTGATAGAAGGGCAGCCGTGGCAACGGATAATATAAACGTTCGTGCATGGTGTTTAATAGCAGATGTCATGATACTTTCCTATTGTGTGATGATTTTAATATTGTTATTTTGTTTTGTTAAAAACAAGACGAGCTTCTTATCTTTTTTCCCCGTTAATAAAACAGAATTTGTTTTGATTTCGGCGAGGGTAAAATTGCGTACACTATCCCCGCTCTTATACCATTTTCCGTTTATCAGGACAGATTTATTCATTATAGCCAGGAGTCGTAACGGTTCTTCAACGACTGGAGGTTGGAGTATACTTCCTAGCTTTGGAGGTGCAAGTAGTTTTGAACCGGGCAGTATGATAGGCGTAGTTTTTTTCATTTTCATCGGATCACGCAGCGAATTTATAAATCCTTCCGCTATACCGATGCGGGCAGGTAAAATAGCAAGTACCTGCTCATTGACCCATGCTACTTCCTTATCATCATTCGGCTGAGGAACAACACTCACGGGCGGTGACTCTACTATTACGGAAGCATGGAGGGAGAATATGCTTAAAAACCCTATAAACAAATATTTTTTCATTGTTTTACGATCCCCCATACTGAGATGTTAAGATCAGTTTTTAGCTTTTCATCGGCATTTATTTGAAAAGTATGCAAATCAACGACCAGATAGCTTTGCTCCAGTGCGTTAATAAACTTCAAGGTATTTTTATAAGGTCCCTCAGATGAAATGGAAATATCCAATACATGTCCGAATGAGCTGTTATCGGTTTGAAGCATATTGCCGAATTTGGTTAATTTAACTTTATAATTACGTGCATATCGGGAAACGGAGTCGAGGTAAGCCCCCCAAACTTTTTCGTCATAATACAACGAAGAAATTTGCTCCAACTTCTCTTTAATATAGGCGTTATATTGGACATAAAGCCCGTGCTGGCGTTCGATTTCGACCGTTTCTTGTTCGATTTGAGTGATTTTTTCGGGCGGATTGGCGGATAGGTACTGTTTATCTGCATTGAGATTGTTTTCTACGGCAAGTGCTTTTTCATGCGATACTTTGAAGCTTGCTTCAGAACTTTCCCACAGCAGCAAATAAGAAAAAGCAACTAAAGAAGCAAAAATCATAATAAACAGCATCATTTTATCGCGGTCGCTTTTAGTGGCTAACGATTGGTCTAGAGCATAAAGGGTGTTTTCAACTTGAAATTTCATTTGATGACCGCCTTAAGTTCACTAAGGTAAGACTTTTGCTCTTCATTATAGGAGATAAGTTCCAGATGAAAATTGTATTGGTTCTGTTTGGTATCGGTCAAATGCTTGAGCAAAGCTGTAATGTCCTGGGTATTGGAGGATGTTAATCCAAAAGTGAATGTTTTACTTGCATTAATATCTTCCGAAAATGCGATGGTTTGAAGCTGCACCCGATATTGATTGAAACTTCGGGTAAAGTCGGCCATTATTTTGGCCTTCATCGGATAATTTACTTTTTTGTCATGTATTTTGACTAAAGTGTCTTGCTTTTGTTTATAGGCTGTTTTTTGCTCATCCAATAATACTTGTGCCGCACTTTTATTGGCTAATTTAAGATTTATGAGAGATTCACGATTCGTTTTTTCACTGTGTACCTGCTCATATTCTTTGCTCAAAAGTGCATGGCGGAATTCTTCTATATACGATAATCCCCAGTATACACCGGGATAGAGAATAGCAGCTACCAAAGAACTGGCAGCAACGAGAATGAGTTTGCCGCTGTCTCGCTGAACAAAAGGGGGAGGACGATGAAATATGGTAAAGTTGCACTCATACCGTTCATTGGTTTCGAGCCGCCCGTATAAGTGCATAAGTTGATGTATTTGATCTACTTTTTCACCGTTGGTATTAAAGCCGTAATTAAAATCAAAAGGGGTCGCTTTAATGCCCAAATATGTTTGCGCATATTCATCCAACCCTACAACTTTCCCCGCCCCGGTACCGATATAAATTTCATCAAATTTTTTGATTTCATAGGCTCTTTTGGCATACGTAATGACATCGCTGATATGGAGGAAAATTTCACCGAAGAGTTTAATGAGATTTTTTTGATACTCGGGATTTGACGTATTTAGTCCCTCTTCCGAGAGCATTCTTTCAAATGAGGAGAGATCGATCTGTTCACCTAAAAGTTCACAGAAACGTTCATGTGTCTGTTTTAGTGAAAACTTAAGTGATTTGGCATAAACAAACTCTTGTTCGTTATAGATACACAAAAATGCGTCATTTTCTTGAAAATAGATAAAGCAGTGTACATCTGAAGAATTGATATACTCTTTTACATAAAGAGATTTGAGTAAAAGCGGAATAGGGACAAGTTGGTCGATGTACTTTATCGTGTCAACGACTTTTGTAAACTCTTGCTCGAGCGTCAACGGATCAACAACAAAGACATGAAAGAATCGGTCGCCTTCCGTACTTCTGTGTGTTGCTTCAACATACTTAATGTGGTACTCAACAGCCATATCCAGCGCAAGTTCTTCGTATACTTTATTTTCTAATACGTCATAGATGTCTGTTTCGGGAATATTTTTACTGATGCCGATGAGGGTAGAGATAAATCCTTTGGTATTTAAAAAAGAGAGTGCATATTGCTCTTTAGAAAACGAAGGAGAAGGGGCGCAGCTTATTGTATTAAGGGCACTGATGTAATAATCGCCTTTATACGGATTTGCCGATATGATGGTTGAATAAGTCTGTTGTTTGCTTTTACTCATCCTCTATCCTAATTAAAATGTACAAGAACCATCCCGCAAAAGCGGTTTTTCTGGTAAAACTCTATACGATAACTCTTGTTGGTATTATCAATAGCGTATTTTGAATCTAAATCTTTCAATCCTACCGTCACGTTACTTTCATCCTTTATCCCTTTTTGGGTAAAGCCGATAATATTAACCCGTGTATTAGAATCTTTGTTAATGACCTTAAAATCGGCAGTTGCAAAAAAATCTGTAGCAAACGGCATGTAGTTCGTTTTTCCATCGACTACGATAGAAATCGGCTCTGAACAAATTTCTTTTGTGTGATAACTCGGTATCAGAGTACTTATTTTCTGATTGCCGATAAAAAGATCGTATTGCTCTTTGCTTTTTTGAATGCTCCCTAATGGATGGCTAAACTTAAACTCATTCCCGTCTGATTGTAGCGGAATAAAACTTAAACTGTTTTTTAAATTTTGCAAATCTAAATATATATTATTATTTATTGTTAAGTGTTCATTGTTTTGAAGTAAATGTTGAATTGAAACTATGTTTAAATCAAAAGAGCGCTCATACTCTATACCCATAAGTCTCATATAACATTCAATAGCACGAAGCTGGTAAAAAACTTTATGGTGCAAGGTCGGCAAGTTTTTACTGGTTTCGATGGCAAAGGCGGGCTTGTTGTGTGAAACGGCAAAATAGGTCAACGACTGTCTCATCGCTTCATCGTCAAAACGGGTATTGGTATTGCGCACGTCAAACAGATGATGGTCTTCAATCAAACCGTGATTTAGCTCCTTGCTGACTTTGGATGCTATGTCGTTTAAATTACCGAAAGGGTGATCTTCTTCAAGAGAAACCTGATCGATCACACAGGTCTGTCCCCATGCGTTAGGATTGAAAATAGTATTGAGATGTTCTTTCCGGTAAAAACCGTGTCCGTCGTGAAGATTTAAAATGAGACCGACCTGTTTTTCCGTCATAATTTTTTGGATATCCTGTACGGTTTCAAAATCGGCATCTTTCGGATCGATATCCGAAAACTTTCGATTCATGTCACCGTTGATACCGCGGCTGTTTTGCTGGATACTGGGACGATTGAGATCAGGGACAACCCATAGATTTCCCTGTTTTATTTGATAATATTGCGATAGTATTGCAGCCGCAAAATAGCTGCCCGGTTCATTACCGTGAATCCCTCCGATGACCAGCAATGTCGGAGAATTGAGCGTATCAGTTTCTTTTTTTATGAGTGAAAAAGGGGCAGAATATAGGGAAGCTGCCATTAAAAACAAAAAAATGAAAGAAAAACGCATGGATTATTCTTCCGTTAGAATCGAGATCGTTTGATTGGCATTCAATCGGACTAAAAGCGATTTTTCTCCTTCAGATTTATGACTGTCACTGATGTAGAGCTGATTAAACGTCACCCAAAAAAGATTACGCTTATCACCGGGATAAGGGATAATATTTAAATGATCCATGGCGATGGTTTTGGTCTCTTCTTTGTTGAAAATTCGCTCTTTATAGGCTTTGAATTGGGAAAACCCCATGCCGTCAGAGCGCTTGAAAGAGGGGTCATAGGTTGATAAGTAGGTTTCAATGTCGTTATACGTCCATGCATATTTCCATTGATACAATCCGGCCAAAATAGCTGAATAAGCGGTCGGCTGAATCCCTTGTTTTAAGGACGAATCGATTATTAATAATGTATTGGAAGGATTGATCGTTTGATCAAGCTGAATTAAATCGTTATTATTGATGGCGATACACCCCTTGGTAAAAGGGTCACGTGTGCCGCTTAAAGGGACACCGTGAACCCATATGCCTGTTCCGTTTTTACCGCGGACACGATCATACAAGTTGGGATAAGAGGTGACAAATGCCATCGGCCCGTAAAATGGATCTACCCGTTTTTTTTTCTCGACGAGGGTATAAATACCGATAGGAGTTTTAAGATCTCCGGCAACGCTTTTATCTCCGGCATTTTTTCCGGTGAAAGCACTGTAGCGCTTTTTGAGATAAAACCGTTTTTGAGCATCGGGTGTATAAAGTTCCAATACCCCTTTTTCTTTGCTGCACGCCAATAGCGAAAATGCCCGTTCAAAATAACCGAAACGGAGATCTTTGTTAAAAAGAGACCCTGCCCAATAGGTAGGAGTGTTCATTTGCCGATCCAGCAATTTTTTTCCGCCGCTTTTGTACAGCATAAGAACATCTGATCCTAAAAGGGTTGTCAATGACAGTAAAGAAATAAGGAAAATTTTTACCATTCGTATCCCAAATCACTCAGAAATTTTTTGTCGGTAGTCCACCCTTTTTTGACCGAGACAAATAACTCTAGGTAGACCGGTTTGGAAGCTAAGCGTTCGATTTTTTCACGGGCGTTTTGTCCGATCCGTTTGATCGCCGCTCCCCCTTTACCGATAATTATCCCCTTTTGAGAATCTTTTTCGACTATTATCGTAGCACGTATATGCTCAACGGGCGCATCTTCATCGATTTTATCGATAATGACATCCGATTCATAAGGAATTTCATCGCTGATATTATCAAAAATTGCTTCTCGTATAAACTCTTTATAGATATCGCGCACCATTTCGGTTGTAATGTTTTCGGGGTCATAAAGATAGGGGGACTCATCGAGATGTTTGACGATAGTATCGAGCAAATCTTTTTTTCCGACGTTTTTATTGACAGACATCGGAATGAGTGCCAGAAAGTGGTCACTGAAACGGTTATATTCACCGATTTTTTTGAGTAAATCAGCTTGAGAAATTTGATCAATTTTACTTAAAACGATAATATGTTTGCGTTTATCGGCGTTGATTTCCAAAAATTTCTCATAATGGATTGTTTTGTCCGATGCGGGAGCGAGATAAACGACAAGGTCACAATCTCCGATCGCTTTTAGCGCCTCTTCGAGCATATATTGATTCAGTAATTTTTCGGCCTGGTGTAATCCGGGGGTATCGACAAAGATGATTTGATCATCATTATGCATGACGATCGCATTGGAACGCTTTCGGGTCGCATTGGCTTTCTGGCTGACAAGGGCGATTTTTTCACCCAGTATCCAGTTCATAAGGGTACTTTTCCCTGCATTTGGCCGTCCGACGAGAGCGACAAATCCTGCTTTATTCATAATTAATTGCCTTTAGAGGATATAACGTGCGAGGTCTTCATCCTCAACAAGTGGTAGAAGGATGGTATTTACCATCGCTTCGGTGACCGTAACGGCACTATTTTTGTGTAAATGGGCGTTAAAACTGATATCTTCCAATACTTTTTCAACAACGGTATGAAGCCGTCTGGCTCCTATATCTTCCGTTTTTTCGTTGGCTCTTTGGGCGTAGCGCGCCATAGCGCGTATAGCGGCTTCATCGAAAGATAGCTGCATCTCTTCTGTTGCCAGCAATGCTTTGTATTGTTCCAGAAGCGAGTTTTTTGGTTTGGTGAGAATCAAATAGAGGGCATCTTCGTTAAGTGGTTCGAGTTCGACACGAAGCGGAAAACGCCCTTGCAATTCCGGGATAAGATCGCTCGGCTTGGTCAGATGAAAGGCACCTGCGGCGATGAAGAGGATATGATCGGTTTTGATAGAGCCGAATTTTGTTGAGACGATACTCCCCTCGACAATCGGAAGCAAATCTCGTTGAACCCCCTCTTTGCTAGGGTCATTTCGTCCGTCACTTCGTGAATTAACCGCAATCTTATCGATTTCGTCAAGGAATATGATTCCTCCCTCTTCGGTACGTTTCAGCGCTTCACGTTTTATCTGGTCATGGTTGAGCAGCTTTTCAGAAGCTTCTTGACGAAGAATCTCTTTTGCTTCTGCAACAGAGACCTCTTTTTTATTCTCCTCTTTTCCTATGACAGAAAACATTTTGGAAAATGATTCTTGTACACGGGCAATTTCGGGGGGCATGTTGGTATCATTAAATTCAATCCCTCCCGTGGAAAGTTCGATTTCAACTAGTCGATCATCCATCCCGCCGTTACGGATTTTTTTGCTCAGCTCCGACTTTGAAATTTCATGTCTGGCTTTTTCTTCTTCTGTTGGAAAATGAGGAACTTCCGGATGTAGTTTATGGGTTAGAATATCGACAATATAGTGTTCAATCGCCTCTTTATTGTTTTCATTATGTTCGGCTTTCACCATAGAATACGAGGTCATGACCAAATCCCGAACCATCGATTCGACATCCCGGCCGACAAAACCTACTTCGGTATACTTGCTCGCTTCTACCTTAATAAACGGCAATTGCATTAATTTTGCAAGGCGGCGGGCGATTTCCGTTTTACCCACACCGGTAGAACCGATCATCAAAATATTTTTCGGCATAATTTCATCTTGCAAGGGCGGATCAAGGCGAAGACGCCGATAGCGGGTACGCAGAGCTAATGCTATTGTTTTTTTGGCATTGTTTTGCCCGATGATATGTTGATCCAAATAATCGACAATCTCTTGTGGTATCATATTCATCCGTTTATCCGAGGCTTAGTGTTTTGATATTGTGATTCGTGTAGATACATAAATCTGCGGCAACGGCAAGGCTCTCTTTGACCAGCGTCTCTTCATCCAAAGTTGTATGTTTTTTGAGTGCTCGTGCGGCGGAAATTGCATAGCTTCCGCCACTTCCGATAGCGGCGATTTCACCGTCTTCCGGTTCGACGACATCCCCGTTTCCGGTAAGGATAAAAATATGTTTTTGATTGAGAACAATCATCATCGCTTCCAAACGGCGCAGGACTTTGTCTTTTCGCCATGCTTTTGAAAAATCGATAACCGCTTTGATAAGTTCGCCTTTGCGTTGAGTCAAATGCTCTTCGAACATATCAAAAAGGTTAAATGCATCGGCTGTTGAACCTGCGAAACCGGCCAAGACCTCTCCGTTATAGAGAGTTCTGATTTTGGTTGCGTTGTTTTTGAGAACGGTTTGCCCGAATGTTACCTGACCATCTCCACCGATAACGGCTTTATTCTTCCCTTTGAAAGCGAGTATGGTCGTAGCATCGAACATTTATTCCCCTTTAATTTCTAAATGGAGAGTGGCGTGGATACCGTGGCCGAGTTTAAGATCAAGATCATGCATACCGGTCGTTTTGATACCGTGTTTCGCATCGAGCTCTTTCTTATCGATTTCAATATTATGCTGTGCTTTTAACGCATCGGCAATCTCGTCTTTGGTTACGGCACCGAAAAGATGACCTGTATTTCCGAGTTTTTTGGTAATAACGACTTTAATATCGGCAAGCTGTGCTTTGATCGCATTAAGCCGCTCTATTTCAGCAGCTTCGTTGGCCGCTTTTTTCTTTTGTTCCGACTCGTATTTCTTTAAAACTTCGTTGGTTGCGGCAAGGGCAAGCCCCTTACCGATCAAAAAGTTTTTACCGTATCCGTCGGCGACGTCTTTGATTTCACCGGCTTTGCCGACACCTTTGACATCTTTTGTCAATAATACTTTCATTTCAATCCTTGATTATCCGCGAACAATTTGGCCGCTGTAGCCGACAATACCGTGTGCAAGATTGGAAACTTTGGTGTATCCCATATCGTGCAAAATACGTTGACAGTGTGCACTTCGGCTTCCGACATGACAGTAGACGATAATGTGCTCATCTTTTTCCAATTTAGATTCATTCAACGTTTGGAAGAAACTGCTGGTCGGAACAAGTACGTCGGCACCGGCGATACGTCCCATTTTCCACTCCATCCATTCACGAACGTCGACCACTTTGAATTTAACCATACCGAGTTCACGCGCTTCAAACAAAGATGTAAGTTCGTCGCTGTCGATATCGCTTTTGGTCAAGAGCATTTCGCACTCTTCTTTTGTCAAGCCGCGAGAATGCTGATGGGTGACTTCTTCGATTCCCATTTCCATACGTTTGGCTGATGCAAATTCCGGTGTACAGAAAATTTGACAATGGCATACACCTTCTTCGGGTATCTCTTTTTCAATAGCCGTTGTACACGGACAAAGTCTGTTGTCGGTACTTTGATATTTGCCGTCTACTTCCTCAACCATATAACAAGGGCAAAAACGTTTGCCGTACATCATTTTATTGCGGGCAAGTCCGAGTTGTACACCCTCATTAATTTCCTCTTGAGGATTATAGGCCCAATTGAACTGGCTGATGACTTTATCGGTAAACTTTACAGTTTTTTCGAGTTCCGCTTGGAACTCCTCGGAATTCATATCGATTTTAATGATGCTCATTCTGCTTCCTTATTTATTTTTTCGTGCTTTTCCGGCAATGATAAAGCGAAGAGCGTTCAGTTTGATAAATCCGCCGGCATCTTTTTGGTCGTAAACAGAATCTTCTTCAAAAGTGCAGTATTCAGGATTGAAGAGTGAAAGATCGGAGCTTCGTCCGACAACCATTACATTCCCTTTATAGAGTTTCAATCGTACGGTACCGCGAACATTCTGCTGGGTCTTATCGATAGCCGCTTGAAGCATTTCACGTTCCGGTGCAAACCAAAATCCGTTGTAGATAAGTTTTGCGTAGCGCGGCATCAACTCATCTTTTAGGTGTGCTTCTTCACGGTCGAGCGTCAATGATTCGATCGCACGGTGCGCTTTAATCATGATAGTTCCGCCCGGAGTTTCGTAACAGCCGCGGCTTTTCATTCCGACAAAGCGGTTTTCAACGATATCGGCACGGCCGATTCCATGGCGTCCTGCAATGATATTGAGTTGCTCTAGCATAACAGCCGGTGAGAGGGCTTTTCCGTTCAGGCTGACAGGGTCCCCTTTTTCATACCCGATTTCGATGTATTCAGGCTCATCGGGTGCATTTTGAGGGGATACCGTCCAACGCCACATGCTCTCTTCAGGCTCAGCGGCAGGATCTTCTAAAATCCCTCCTTCATACGAGATATGAAGCAGGTTTGCATCCATCGAGTACGGTGATTTCTTTCCGCTCATTTCAATTTTAATGCCGTGTTCCGCAGCGTAAGCAAGGAGCTTTTCACGGGAGTTTAGATCCCATTCGCGCCATGGAGCGATGATGGTTAGGGCGCTGTTTTGACCAAGGTATCCCATTTCAAAACGTACTTGGTCGTTCCCTTTTCCGGTAGCACCGTGACTGACGGCATCGGCACCGGTGATACGGGCGATTTCTGCTTGACGTTTTGCGATCAAAGGACGGGCAATCGATGTACCTAGCAGATACTCCCCTTCATAAATCGCATTGGCACGGAACATCGGGAAGACATAGTCACGCACAAATTCTTCACGAAGATCTTCAATATAGATGTTTTCAGGTTTGATTCCGAGACTGATTGCTTTGGCACGAGCCGGTTCTACCTCTTCACCTTGACCGATATCCGCGGTAAAAGTAACAACTTCACAGTTGTATTCATCTTGGAGCCATTTTAAAATAACACTCGTATCCAATCCGCCGGAATAGGCGAGAACAACTTTTTTAACCTCTTTTTTCATAACTGCATCCTTATCGTTGATACCCTGACTCCAATGAGTGATTATGGAGTGAATGTCGCGATTTTATCAAAAAAATAGTGAGAAAAGGGTTAAAGTTTCAGATTTAAAGAAGAGGGGGGGTCTATTTGGGTAGATTTGAGGAAATTAATGTTATTTGTAAGTTGTTGCATAATATGGGCAATTTGAGATTTGTTTTTCTCAATGGATGTTTTTGTCTGGGCTAAAAGATAAAAAGCTTCCTCCATTTGTTGGTGAGTATCAAATTGAGGCATTTCATCCAGCAATGCGGCAATAGACTCGAAATCTTCGAGCACTAAAGCTGTTTTAAAGCTGGTTAGCCACATCGGTACTCTCTTTCCATGCATCTAATAAGCCTTTGAATACTTGGCTTACTTCATCGATTTTGGTTGAGTCATTGTAGATATTTGCCTCTACAAGCAGACGTAGCTGGTAAGTGTACAGTCCTGAAAGATAATGGGATATATCCCCTTGATTATAGTCTAAAATATTGATAAGTTCACTGATAACGGCGTTGGAACGATTGATCCAGTACGTTTTTTTTTCAATATCATGATCAATGATAGAACGTTTTGCCTGCATATTAAAGCGTAAAATCCCCTCATACATCATTTGAATCAATTTTTCCGGTGATTCCACACCGATATTATTTTGGGCATAAGTGTTATAAGCTAAATTCGAGTACATAAAATTCCTTTGATTTATTCGATTAAAATAATTAAATCTTTAAGATCATTATTGGTCGTTATCCCTTTTGATCGAAAAGGAGTCCGTTTACCTCTTGCATTTTCGGTAAAAGCTGTTCGGCTTGCTCAACAGGAAAGCGTCTTAGCATTCGGTTGCTCTTGGTTTCAATGACAGAGACATAAAAATCATCCGATGTGTTGTCAAAACCAAATTTTAATGTGGTATTAAAAGGATTTAGGGATTGATTAAGCTGGTCGATCAATTTTTCCATCTCATCTTGAGATTGCACTTTAGCCGATTTTTGCGCAGTGTCGTTTTGAGCCATTTTATCTTGGTTGATTTGAGCTTTTTGCATCTGCTGGACACTTTGAACATCAACATTTTGTTTTGGAGCAACAGTTTGACTTTGTTGCATCTTTGCTGTTGTTTGGAAGATTTCCATTGTAATTCTCCTCATTCTATGTATTGAGACAGTTTCTAAGCCTAAATCGTCCATGCAAATAAAAACTTTAAGCACACGCATGATAATTTTCCGCTTATGAAACGTTATGTAACTCTTTTACGCGCTCAGCCGCTTCTGCGCCGTCTCTCTTTGATTCAACTGCTTGCTTATTTCGGGGCATGGTTCAGCAATGTGGGTATTTATACTCTTTTAATCCAAATGGGGGCAGAAGCAACAACTATCGCTCTGGTTGCAGCGCTCCATTTTTTGCCGGGGGTATTTCAAGCCCCATTGAGCGGAGTTTTACTAGACCGCATTCATCCTAAACGACTGATGCTACTGCTGACACTGATCGAGATAATTTGCACCCTATCGTTGATTAGTATCGATAATATAGGAATGTTGTGGTTTTTGTATCTGCTGGTGTTTGTCAGAATGGGGGCGTCAAGTTTTCATTTTACGGTAGAGATGTCGCTGCTTCCAAGAATTTTGGAGGGCAAAGCGCTGCAAGCGGCGAATGAAATCCATTCGATGATTTGGTCGCTGTCGTATACGCTGGGAATGGCATTGAGCGGGTTGGTCGTTTATTGGATAGGGGTAAAAGCGGCATTTTTACTCGATGCCGGGTTGTTTGTAATAGTTTGGATGTTGGTTTTTTCATTGAAAATAGAGATTGAGATGTCACAGAATCGGACTAAGTTTACGACTATGATGAAAGAGGCATTTTCGTACATCCGTCAAAACCCCATTGTCTATCATCTGATGATTCTCCATGCGATTTTAGGTTTTACGGCGTTTGATGCATTGGTTGCATTGGCCGCAAAACACTACTATTCCCAAATTATTGCCGTCTCTTTGGGTATAGGGTTGTTAAATGCCGCGCGGGCTCTAGGATTGGTTATCGGTCCGATGGTATTGGGGCATTGGATCAATAATGCCAGGTTGGGATGGTTATTTGTCGCGGAAGCATTGAGTATAGTATTATGGGCGGCAGTCGTCGATAATTTTTACGGATCTTTGATTGCTTCGGTCGCGGTCGGTTTTGTGACGACGACGTTGTGGTCGTATACGTATACGCTTTTACAACATCATACCCATAGCGATTTTTATGGCCGCGTCATTGCATATAATGATATGATCTTTTTAGGGGTAGGGGCATTTGTTTCATTATTGATCGGATATTTGGCGGCATCAGGTATGTCATTGGCGATGATAACATTAATTTTAGGGGCTGTTTTTGCCGTTGCGGCTTTATATTACGGATGGGTACGGCGAACGTATGAACTGGAGGAGATCGGATGAAAAATGAGATGATATACAGTGCGGACGGAAAAGAGATCGATTTAACGAAAATCACCCGGCTCTATCCGGCCGCATTGATTCACGCCGGAGGAGAAAGCGCATCGGTATCATTGGAATGGGCGGAGATGAAGGCAGAACAGATCACCCTCGAAGCGTATGTTCTGATTTGCGATTTTGATCCGGTCGGAGAGGTTCCGATCAATCGAATCGAGCTTCGCTATGGGACAAAAGAGGAACTGTTTGACGCGATGCAAGAGATTGCACAGAAACTACATAATTGAACAAAACTATGCTGAAACATCGGGTACTGCATTTAGCAATTCCTGCCGCACTAAAACATTTTTTGGACATTGTCCAGATACTCATCGATATGCTGATGGTGGGTGTTTTGGGTGTCGCGGCATTGGCAGCGGTAGGATTGTCGATGCAATTCATGATGGTCATTCAAGCATTCATGAGTGTCTACGCGATCGGTTCGAGTGCGTTGATTTCACGCTATATTGGAAGTGGCAGACGTCATCGCGCGTCTTCCGTGGTTTTTGTCGGATTGTGGGTCGCACTGGGCGGTGCACTGATTGTCGGTATTGCCGGATGGAGCTTTTCGAGCGATTTTTTTCGATGGATGGGGTCTTCCGCTGAAGTAACAAAACTTGGAAGCGGATATTTCGGAATCCTCTCTTTGGGGATGGGTCTAATTTTTCTCGACACATTGGCTTACAATGCTCTTTCTGCCGCAGGGGACACACGCACTTCACTGTTTATAAAAATCGCTTCGGCATTTTTAAATGCGGGGCTAAACTATCTTTTTATCTTCGGGCACGGCGGATTTGAACCGATGGGAGTGGAAGGGGCAGCATATGCGACCGTATCGGCATACGGATTTACGGTGTTGATCTATAGTTGGCTGTTAATAAAAAAAGGGGGAATATTAGACATCTATCCGATATTTGTCCGATCCGATTTTAAAAAAATGATTGCTATCGGGACTCCTGCAGCCGTCGAGAGGGTTATCGGCGTAGCATCGTTTTTATTATTCGTTATGATGATCGCATCACAGGGAACAGTAGCTTTAGCAGGATATCAGATCGGTCTGAGGATAGAAGCATTAGCTTTTATGCCGGGATTTGGTTTTTCTGTTGCGGCGATGGTGCTCGCCGGACAGTTTATCGGGTCTAAACAATACGATTACGCTTACGAATCGGGAATATTGAGTGCCAAAATAGCGACACTATTTATGGGGAGCGTCGGGATTATTTTGGTTTCTATTCCTGAAGTGCTGATCCGATTTTTTACACAGGATTCGGTGACAATAGATCAGGCAGCGCTCTATTTACGGCTTGTGGGAATCGCTCAAATCCCCTTGGCGTTGACGTTTGTCCTTAGCGGTGCTTTGAGAGGTGCCGGGGCGACAAATCTAAGCATGCGGATATCTATCGGTTCATTGTGGCTTTTTCGTATTATCCCCGCTTATGTGGTGATGAAGCTCGGGGGAGGAATCCTGGGGATTTATATAGCGATGACGGTGGAAACCTTTATCAAAGGGTGGTTGTTTTGGCAGGTTTATCGACAAAAAGAGTGGATCACTAGAACAATTTAATGTTCTTGCGCAAGCAGCTCTTTGTATTGTTCTTCGACAATTTTCAGACGGTCGCGATCGGGCATTTTGCGTGAAGCGATATAACCGATAATTTTTCCGCTTTCATCCAGTTTCGGAACGATATGGACAACTACCCAGTAAAATTTGCCATCTTTTCGAAGATTTTTGACATACCCTTCCCAAATTTTACCGCTTTCGATGACTTTCCACATTTGTTCAAATCCCGCTTTTGGCATATCGGGATGGCGTAGCAGACTATGGGGTTGTCCAACCGCTTCAGCGGCTGTATAGCCTGTCATTTCAGTAAATTTTCGGTTTACATAGGTGATGATACCTTTCGTATCGGTTTCGGAAATCAAACTTCGTCCGTCAAATAAAACTTCTTCGTTCACCGGTGTGGGGCGTT
The DNA here is from genome assembly GCF_000183725.1 of Sulfuricurvum kujiense DSM 16994. NCBI lineage: Bacteria > Pseudomonadati > Campylobacterota > Epsilonproteobacteria > Campylobacterales > Sulfurimonadaceae > Sulfuricurvum > Sulfuricurvum kujiense. The sequence goes on from NC_014762.1 coordinate 733,115, forward strand.
TCATCACGTATGTCCTAAACTTAGATAAAAATATAAGAATGTGATTATAACTTGATTATTACTAAAATAAAAGTTAAACGGTATTCATTTTTGTATAATTGTCTTTACGAATCGTTATAAATAAAAAAGGGTGGTATCCTCAATGCATGAGTCTCAAGCGGCCATATATATAGATCGCAATCGCAGCGGCTATGCGATAGGTTTGGCTATGTTCGAGCCGTACGGATTAAAAGGGTGGCTGTGTGAGGTTGATGCCGATTCTACCCATCCATACAGCGCGATCGATCGGATACTTCATTTATTGTTTGTCACATCTTGTCGCCGCTTGATTATCGGAGCTACATCTCGGGCGATATTTGATGAAATTGAAAATAATTTTTCAATGTTTGATTATCATTATGATGCTCGATCGTTTGATACGCTCACGCAAAACACTCTCATAAAAAAAGTTTTTTCGCTCAATTCTTTACTGAGCCCGCTAGAGCATCTTAGCCTGGAAAATAGGCCTTTATCTGCTCAGGCATTAGCACTCTTTTCGGATAACCTCGATAATGGTGAGACCAACACGTTTGCGCAACCGATGGTTTTGGAAACGTCGCAGTTAATGGAACTCGGCAACAATGCCCTTGAACAACTCGAAATGACAGCCGTCGATTCACGCCTTCCCAGTATTGCACGCCTTTTTTTAAATATGTCGACCCCTATGGGAAAACGGCTCGGACGGTTTCGGCTGTTTTTGCCGATTAGAGATATGAGAGAACTTAACAGACGCTACGACTGGATAGAAGCATTAAACCCTCACAGTATTTGGTTGAATGAGCGTCTGGGATTGATCGGAGACGTTGAACTGTTATGGTGGAAGCTTCAAAATCGGCACATAAGCGATATAGAATTGTTTTTGGGGTTAATGACCCAAATTATTGAGATCCAAAATTATTTCATAAAACATAAATTGGTCCGTATCCTCCCCTCTGAGACGTTGCTCGAGGGTTGGGATATCGAGCTGCGCAACCACCATGGTGAAAGCCAATGGCTGCAGAGCCAAATGCATTTTATGCAAATGACCATTGACTGGGTGGCACAAGTCGATGTCGCCGTTGCCTCCGCACAGGCCGCACAAAAATATGCATTGATCCGTCCGAGTATCGTGGAAACGAAAGATCAAAACTTTTTGCAGATGACTCAGCTGCGTCATTTATTGGTGGAAGAACAAAAAATTGCGTATATCCCTAATGATATTGTCATGGGGGATCGAGATTTCCTGGATCTGCCCTATCCTGAGACGGTCATGTTGGATTCGAGGGTACATGACGGTGCCAATATCCGCGGTGTATTGCTTTATGGAATCAATTCCAGCGGGAAATCGTCGTTAATGAAGAGTATCGGTATCGCCGTGACACTCGCACAAGCCGGTTTTTTTGTCCCCGCCAAGGCGATGAAATTTTCACTGTTTGACGGAGTCTATACCCGTATCCAATCGCGCGATAATGTCGCCAAATCGCTCTCCACCTTCGGGGTTGAGATGCTGGAACTTAATACCATATTCAGCCGTTCTACACCGCGTTCGCTTGTATTGGGAGATGAGATCAGCCACGGTACCGAAACCCTATCCGCGGTATCGATCGTAGCGAGTACGATCATGGAACTGAGTTCAAAAGGGTGTCTGTTTTTAATGACGACCCATCTGCATCAGCTCTCCATGATCAGCGAACTGAGCCGCTTGCGGGAGGTTGTTCATCTGCATCTAAGTGTCCGCTATGACGAAGAGAGTGATCGCCTCATCTATGATCGGATTCTAAAATCGGGGCGGGGGAGCAGCGTATACGGTTTGGAGTTTGCCGAATCGCTTCATATGAATCCGAACTTTTTGCAAAATGCGAAGCGGTTACGAGAAAATCTGGCCAAAGAGTATGATGTCCTCGAGTTGGGTAATCAAAAAGAGTATATAAAACGGTACCGTGAAGTGGTTGCATGTGAATGTGTTATCTGCGGCGCATTAGTGCGAAATATGCAGAAAAGTCCTGTTTCAAAAGAGCACCATCATCTTATAGCTTTGTGTGAAACCCATTCTCGTGCGATTTCACAAGGCAAAATCAAACTGCAAGGTTTTATAATGACCGCACAAGGTTTGCGTCTGGAGTATGAGACGCAGTTAAAAGAGGACTAAAGTTGAACGTTATTGAATTATTTAAAAAGCTTTTGGAATCGCCGAGCGTTACTCCTGAAGACGGCGGTATTTTTGAATTTCTGGAAGAGTATTTGGAAGGATTTACGACTATTCGAATCGATCGCGAAGGGGTAAAAAATCTTTTTGCCTATCGTACGTTTGGTGAGGGAAAACATCTTTGTTTCGCCGGGCATGTCGATGTCGTTCCCGCAGGGGAGGGGTGGGAGAGTGATCCGTTTATCGCAACCGAAAAAGACGGATACATCTACGCCCGCGGCGCACAGGATATGAAAAGCGGCGTTGCCGCTTTCGTCCAAGCATTGAAAGAGACAGATACATTTGAGGGGACCTTGTCGGTTTTGCTCACCTCTGACGAGGAGGGACCGGCCAAATTCGGTACGGTAGAAGTATTGGCGTATCTCAAAGAACATAATCTCCTCCCCGACGCCGTTATCGTAGCCGAACCGACGTGCGAAGTGCAATTCGGGGATGCGATCAAAGTCGGTCGTCGCGGATCGATCAACGGAATCATCGAGATGATCGGGAAACAGGGACACGCGGCTTATCCGGAAAAAGCGATCAACCCGGTACATCAGATTGCCTCCGTGTTATCAAAAATCGCGGGTGCTTTTTTGGATAACGGGGATGAATATTTCGCTCCGAGCCAAATCGTCATTACCGATATCCGTGCGGGGATCGAGACGACTAACGTCTCTCCCGGAAAACTGAAAATGATGTTTAACGTCCGCAATTCGACCCGTACCGATCAGGAGAAGATAAAATCCTTTATTGCGGAACAGATGGGAGAATTGGAGTATACGTTGGCATTGGATCAGTCGGCCTATCCGTTTGTGACCGATGCCGATACGGAGATTGTACGAACTCTTTCAAACGCTATTGCCGATGTGTGCGGAAGGGTTCCGAAAAATTCTACGGCCGGAGGAACATCAGACGCGAGATTCATTGCGGCATACGAGATAGATGTTATTGAATTCGGCGTTATTAACGATACGATACATGCCCCCAATGAGCGGACATCGATTGCGGAAGTGGAAAATCTTTATGCTGTTTTTACAAAGTTAATTAATAATTTTCGGTAAAATTCCCCTTTACCAAAAAAAGGTCAAAAATGAAAAAATTAGCTTTGTTAGCTTTTTTGGCGATAAATCTTTTTGCTGCGGAAGTTGCATGGAACGACACGTATGAGCAGGCTCAGGCCAAAGCAAAAAAAGAGTCTAAACCGCTTATGGTTTTAATAACGAGCGAACAGTGCCGATGGTGCCGAAAATTTGAAGCGACAACCCTTCAGGATGAGGATGTCATCACTAAACTGAATACAAAATTTGTGAGCGTTCATGTGACCCGCGATAAAAGTAATTATCCGAAAAATTTGACGGCTAAAATGGTTCCGATGCACTACTTTTTGAACGGAGAAGGGAAAGTGATCTATTCTATTCCGGGGTACTGGCCTGCGGACGACTATCAATCCATTCTTGATGACGCATTGCGAAAAACTAAAAAATAAAGGAAAAATATGAAAAGTATACAAACCCCTAACGCTCCTGCGGCTATCGGACCTTATTCTCAGGCGATAATCGCAAACGGCATGGTATTTACCTCCGGACAGATTGCCCTTAAACCTTCCGGTGAAATGCTTGAAGGGGATGTAAAAGAGCAATGTGCTCAAGTGCTTTCAAATTTGAAAGCGGTTTTGGAAGCATCGGGAAGTTCTTTGGATAAAGTTGTTAAAACAACCATCTTTTTGGCGGATATGGATGATTTCTCAGCCGTAAATGCTATTTATGCGGATGCGTTCAGAGATCATAAGCCTGTGCGCTCTACGGTTGCCGTAAAAACGTTACCTAAAAATGCACTTGTTGAGATTGATGCGATTGCATTAATCTAACCGATATTACGCACTTCCCGGGTCTAGCCGGCAAAGTAACAGGGACAAGTGTCCCTGCCTCCTCAAAAAACATCAGATACTAACATTTTTTTGCAACATACTTGCAACACTAACGCGACATAATACATCCACAACGATATTTACTACTTTATTCTTCCTTCCCAAGGCAGAATAAATATTAATTTTTTAAATGTTTGGATAAAAAAAATGGAAGAAAAAAAATTAATCACGAACAAAAAATTATTTTTGCGAGTGCTATTTATCTATTTTTTTATTGCGCTTGTAGTCGGATATTCGACTAGCCTTTACCTAAAAAAGGAAGTGCTGAACAAGCTGATTGAAGACAATGCAAATTATAAATAGATTAAAAATAGAATCTTCAGTTCTAAATATCTATAGAAGTTCTGATACGTTACTCGTTTTGGATCAGAACGGAAATTTGCACACTTTTCAAGACAGTTGTTCCTATATCGGTACAACCAGATTGTTTGAACGGGATATTGAATTACATAGACATGCAAAAGCAACATCATTTTCAAATGGCGATTTATTTTTTTATCCTGAACCTGATTCCTATTCAGGAAGTGTTTTTAGCACGATGGATTCTCCTCCTTTCATTCAATCCACAATTGCAGAGCATAGTGCTCCTGTCGAAGTGAGTACTTTTAGCGAAGATGTCGGCCTTTTTGCTACCGGTGCGGCAGATGGTAGAGCTTATATTTATGATGCCGATACAATGAAATATATTATTGCATTGCCTCCTAAACCCGATTATATATCCAATTTAACTTTTTCAAATGTGAACAAATATTTGCTAAGCAGCTCATTTGATCATACAAATACTCTTTATAATATCCAGATGGCGGTAGTTCAAAGTTCATTTATAACCACTGATGTTTTAGAAGCAGCCTTATTTATACGAAATGAAAAATACATTTATTATATTCTTCGAAACGGTGCATCCTGTATCTATGATATACAAGCACAAAAAGTCGAGAGTGAAAACAATTTGTTTCCGTCATGGCCGACAACTTTAGTTGCCATAAATGAGTCGCCGTATGTTATCGTTGGAACAAAATCCAATAAAATTTATGTTGTAAATCATGATACGAATTCAATAGAATTTTCAATAACACTTTCATTCAAAGAGGTTTCAGCACTTAAGATATATAACAATTTACTGTACATCGGGTCATGTGACGGTGATATACAAGTTGTCGATTTGGATGCTTATAAAGACCAGTTTATTCTTGCTACAAAGTTAAAAAACTTTGCCAATGCAAACAAATATATAGAAAAAAATATATTTTTGCAGTTGAATCCGCTGTATGCGAAAACGCTTTTGCAAAATTGGGACCAAGTAGTCGTTAAAATAATTGATGTTATTGCACAAAAAGAAAATGTAAAGGTAGAAGAACTAGTGCAGCCTTATTTGCAATTTGATGAGTGTAAAAAATTATATGATGCGATACTGTTAAACGAAACGTATATATTTTTATTATACGACGCTATTGAAAATAGAAATTTTGCACAAGCTTATTCAATAGTACAAAAATTACCGTTTTTAAACGTTGCTACGCCGTTTATGCAATTAGAAAAACATTGGAATAATACCTATATAAAGGTCAAAGAAAATGTGAGAAAGGATCCTATCCGGGCGCAAAAATCGGCAGAAATGTTATTGTTGCCATTCTTTAAAGTCCCATCCAAAAAAGAAATGATAATGTTTCTTCTAAAATCCCCTCAACTTGTATTTGAATCCGAACTGGCTGTAAAAGAAAAAAAATTCGAACATTACTTCAATCTATGCAGAACCTATCCTGTTTTAGCCGAAACGTCATTATATGAAAAAGTGATCAAATTCGGAAAAAATGTAGTCGTACAACTCGAGATGGCCATAAAAGAGTTCGATATACAAAAGACAACGGAGCTGTCGGAATTTTTAGAAGATTTTCCTATGTATAGAAGAGATGCGAAAAAAGCAAAAACATTTTTATCGGATTTTAAAGAATATGAAGACTATTTAAACGAAAAAGATTTTATAAAAGCGTGCGAGATGACTTTCATAAATCCGAGCTTATCCGAACATCCAAAATATAAAACCATAGAAAACAGCTTTTTGTCTGTTGCCAATAAAGCACAAGTTTATGCGATTTCCGGTGATGCGAAGGAGGCTTTGGAATTGCTAGGTAAATTTTGGCAAATAGATCATTTTAAATCAAAAATAGCAAATATTGCCAAACTTGCCTATATAAATGAGATGTACAAATATAAAAACGTTACTACGGTAGACTGGTCGAAAAGTATTAGCGCTTATTTGATCCGATACGGCAGTGACGATTATATGAAAAAAAGGTTAGAAGAGATGGGACTGATATCAATTTATGAGGAATGCAAATTAAAAGTAGAAAAAAAAGGTTATAAAAATTTCAAACTCTCCGGAAGTTTGCTCATAAAAAAAGTGTGATACACGGATCAGAATGATATTGAATTTAAAAAGATTGCAAAGGGATAAAAATGGAAGAAAGAAAGTTGATCACTAATAAAAGATTATTTTTTAAAATTATCTTTGTGATGCTTGCTATCGGTGTGGTATTCGCATACTTTTCAAGCAGCTATATGAGAGAAATGGCACTCAATAATTTAGCTGAAGACGATGCTGAAAAGACAAGTGAATTAGCATTTGAAGTTCTGTATACGAAAATGCAGGAAGGATGGTCTCGAGAAGACTTATACAAGATCACAAATCGCTTGAACCGATTGAAACCCGGTCTTGAAATCAAAACGTACCGAAGCCCTTTGGTAGAAGCACTTTTCGGTAAAGTTGAATCGGAGCAGGCTAAGCTGCATGATCCTCTGATACAAAAAGCGTTAAAAGGGGAGACCCTTTTTATTACAACCGATGATAAAAAAATTCGGTATTTGCGCCCTATGATAGTAAAAGAGGAGTGTATTACCTGTCACTATAATACAAAAGTAGGGGATGTAAATGGGATTATAGACATGACGTTTTTGCCGAACGACATAAAAATCCCGTTGGATAGCATCATTACGTACTTTTTGATTTTCACGATCGTAGCAATTATTGCGACATTTTTTATCTTTCAATTTTTAATGACGCGAATATTTATAAATCCTATAGCCATTTTTGTACAGGCTATTAAAAATGTAAAAGAGAAACAAAATTTTGCAGAGGGGATTACGTGCGCCCCAAAAACATATGAAATCCATATATTGGAGAAAACATTTAATGAACTGTTATCAAAAATAAACGAAACGCTTGAAGAATTACGTGCTAAAAACAGAATGCTTGAAGAGCATAAAAAAGCGATAGACAAATCGACGATTGTGTCAAAGGCGGATTTAAAAGGGATAATAACGTATGTGAACGATAAGTTTTGTGAGATATCGGGATATACAAGAGAAGAACTGGTAGGGAAGAATCATAATATTGTTCGATCGCCGAATGTGCCGAAAGAGGTGTTCAAAGAGCTATGGGAGACGATTTCGCATAAAAATACATGGAGAGGAGTAGTAGAAAACAGAGCTAAAAACGGAGAGAGTTATTTCGTACAGGCGACGATAATGCCTATTTTAGACGAGAATGACGAGATAGTGGAGTACATAGGGATACGACAGGATATCACGGAACTGCAAAAACTTCAGTTTAAAGAGATAAACGATAGCGTCGATCAGGCACTTGACATTCACTTTCAAGAGATAGTGGAGTTTATTCCGGTGAGTGCCGTTATTGTCGATCAAAATTCTATTATACGCTTTTCCAATACAATTTTTAACGGTCGATTTTCGTATTTGAGCCATGAAGAGATTGCCTTGGACTCACTCTTTTTACAGAAAGAGGGCTATGTATCGAACAACTCGGTTTTAGACTGGAAAGATATTAGCTCGGATTTTCAAGATAGCTGCAGACAAAAAGTTTTAGTCAATATTTTGGATAAAGAGAACGAATTTTATATTTATATAAACAAGTTGAATGTAGATGATTATTATTTGATTTTGCTTGTTGACATAGATAGTAATGAATATATCTTCGTACAGTAAAGATACGGTAGAATTAAAATATTTAAATCGGTAGATGGATAAAATAAGTGATTTTCTTGTGTCTTGAAGAGGATTCGTAGTGAAATTAAAGCGCAATTGTACCGATAGTACATCTACGCATGCATCAAATACTGCATTTTAATTTAAGCTTAAATAAACGTTGGCTATAATTCGCCACTTTTTGTAGACTTGTAAGTAAGGAACGCTAATGTACGCAATTATCAAAAACGGCGGAAAACAGTATAAAGTTCAAGAGGGTGATATCCTTTTGTTCGATAAAATGGGACTTGAGCCTAAAACCACCGTCGAAATCAAAGAAGTTCTTGCCGTGAATAACGGTGAACTTAAAACCGGTACCCCATTTGTAAGCGGTGCTGTTGTTACTGCTGAGGTTATCAATGAAGGTCGTGACCGTAAAGTCGTGATCTACAAAAAACGTCGTCGTAAAGACAGTAAATTGAAACGTGGTTTCAGAAGAGATCACACACGCGTTCGCATCGTTAAGATCGCTGCGTAATTATTTTAAAGTAGGAGGACAGCATGGCTCATAAGAAAGGTCAGGGTAGTACACAGAATAACCGCGACTCAGCGGGACGTAGACTCGGTGTCAAAAAATACGGTGGTGAATTCGTAAGAGCGGGTAATATCGTTATCCGTCAACGCGGAACAAAAGTTCACCCGGGTAAAAACATGGGTATGGGTAAAGACCACACATTGTATGCGTTGGTTGACGGTGTCGTTGCGTTCGAACGTAAAGACAAAACACGCAAGCAAGTTTCTATCATCCCTGCCGCTTAATTTTCTCAAAAGACTTACATCGGGCTTTCGCCCGATTTTGAACCCATTTCCAAAATTATCTTTTTAATTGTGTACTTTTATTAGGAAGTATAGTATTAAGCAAATAATAGTTGTCTTGTTACGAGGCAAATATTTAAAACAACTTGAAGGACATCCATGTTTAGTGATAGTGTAGAAATTACCGTCTCATCCGGAAAAGGGGGAGCAGGGTGTGTTGCTTTCAGACGGGAGAAATATGTCCTTCAAGGGGGACCGAACGGCGGCGACGGCGGTAAAGGGGGAGATGTTTATTTTAAAGTCGACAACAATACCCATACGTTAGCCCATTTCCAAGGGAACAAAAACCTAAAGGCTGAAAAAGGGCAACCCGGCATGGGCTCCAATATGGCGGGCAAAGCAGGGAAACGGCTCGTTGTCGTTGTCCCTCCGGGAACTCAGGTCGTTGATGTCGAAACAGGCGAAGTGTTGCTCGATTTATTGCAAGACGGGCAAGAAGTACGCTTTTTAGAAGGTGGCCGCGGCGGTCTTGGAAACGTCCATTTCAAATCCTCTACCAACCAAAAACCGATGTACGCACAGCCGGGTGAGCCGGCGGTTACCCGTGTTGTTAGACTCGATCTTAAACTCATTGCCGATGTCGGTCTTGTAGGATTTCCGAATGTCGGAAAATCGACATTGATCTCCACCGTTTCCAATGCCCGTCCGGAAGTGGCAAACTATGAATTTACGACGTTGACTCCGAAGCTCGGTCAGATCAATATCGGTGAATTCGACTCCTATATTATGGCGGATATTCCGGGTATCATCGGCGGTGCCGCTGAGGGGAAAGGGCTAGGTCTGAAGTTTTTGCGTCATATCGAGAGAACAAAAACCCTTTTGTTTATGATCGATCTCGCGTCGTATCATGAACTCGAATATCAGTATGAAACGCTTAAACAGGAACTCGAAAAATTTTCACCTCTTTTGGCGAAGCGAAATTATGCGATTGCATTGACACGTGCCGATGCAATGACTCCCGAAGAGGCAGTAGAAAAAACGAATTCGTTTTTGAAGCTGGTTAATCTTGAACCGGTAAAAAAGAGCCGATTCGCATTTAGTGAAGAGTATCCGGTGTATGAACAGGAAGATTTTGACAAAGCGTTTTACGATCCGTTAAAGCCGGCATTCATCGCGCCGATCTCTTCGGCAATCAACCTTAATATCAAACCATTGACGTATGCACTTTATCAAATGGTCGTAACGGAGCGTAAATGAAGCGGATCGTCGTTAAAGTCGGCAGTGCGGTTTTAAGCGAACAAAACAGAATCGCAAAAGACCGTATGCAAAATTTGGTCGATTTTATTGCGGAACTAAAAAAACAGTATGAAGTTATTTTAGTTTCATCGGGTGCAGTAGCTGCAGGCTATACCGAGCTCAAACTCGATAAAAAAGTGTTGGCGAACAAGCAGGCACTCGCATCGATCGGACAGCCGATTTTAATGAACAAATACCGCAAGATGTTTGAACACTACAATATACTCCCTTCCCAAATATTGGTAACGGCAGCAAACTTTAATACGGACGAAGAGTCTCAAAAAGCAAAAGATACGATTGAGACTCTCTTAAAGCATAATGTTGTCCCTATTATTAATGAAAACGATGCCACGGCAACGGAAGAGTTGGTATTGGGTGACAATGATCAGCTCTCCGCCTATGCGGCTCACCATTTCGGAGCCGATTTGTTGGTGATTCTTTCCGATATCGATGCCTATTATGATAAAGACCCGCGTACCTACAGCGATGCGAAAGTACGTTCGCGTATTGAGTCGATAACTTCCGATGAACTCTCCATGCAGGTTTCTCCGAACCATAATTTTGCGACCGGCGGTATTGTGACGAAACTCAAAGCAGCCGATTTTCTCCTTAAGCGCGGCGGTGCAATGTTCTTAGCCAGCGGTTTTGATTTGAGTGATGCCAAAAGCTTTTTGATCGCGTGTGAGCATCGCGGAGGCAGTCTGTTTAAAGCAACAGAGGAGATTTAATGACTCGTGTCATTTTTATGGGGACACCCGATTATGCGGAATCTATCTTAGAAGCTTTGATTACGGCAGACGATATTGAGGTCGTAGCCGTTTATACACAGCCCGATAAACCGGTAGGGCGAAAAGCGGTTTTGACCCCTCCTGTCGTTAAAGTTTTAGCCGAAAAAGCGAATATCCCGGTTAAACAACCTACACGATTACGGGATGAAGAGGTTGTAACCGATTTACGCTCCATCCCTTGTGACTTGATTATAGTGGCGGCGTACGGCCAGATTTTACCGAAAGCGGTTTTGGAGCATGCACCCTGCATTAATCTTCATGCGTCTATTCTTCCGCAATACCGCGGTGCCAGTCCGATCCAGCAAAGTCTGTTGAACAACGATTCTCAAAGCGGCGTAACCGCTATGTGGATGGACGAAGGGCTTGATACCGGGGCAATTATCAAAATTGAAACACTTGAGATTGGCGCGGATGAAATGGTAGAATCGTTGTATAAACGGTTGACCGATAGTGCAGTGCGTCTGACCCTCGATGTCATCCGCCATTGGGATCGCCGAAGCGCGATTAAACAAAATGATGCCGAAGCAACGTATTGCAAGAAAATTTTGAAATCCGACGGTTTGATCGATTTTTCGGATGCATGCGAAATTTACAATCGATACCGCGCTTTTACGCCGTGGCCGGGGATCTTTACCGAATCGGGGCTCAAAATCAAAGAGATGCGTTTAGAAGATGAGAGCAGTTCCGGTGAGGCGGGAGTAATTAGTCGGATTGATAAAGAGGGCGTCGTTGTTCAATGTAAAAAAGGCTCTCTAAAGATCACGAGAGTTCAAGCCCCCTCAAAGCAGGAGACTTCAGTCGTTGATTATCTCAACGGAAAACGGATAGGGTGTGGATATCCATTGGTTTGAGTCGCTTGAATCGACTCAAAGCTTTCTCCTTGCAGAACTTAAAGCATCACGTCTAAAAGCCCCCGTATGTGTCGGAGCCGTATCTCAGACAGAAGGAAAAGGTTCACGGGGGAACAGCTGGATCGGAAAAGAAGGAAATCTTTTTCTTTCAGTCGCTATTGAACGTTCAAGCTTGCCGGAAGATTTGAAACTGGAATCTTCATCGATCTATATGGCATTTTTAATGAAAGAGCTGTTGTCAACTTTCGGGTCGAATGTCTGGCTGAAATGGCCGAATGATTTTTATCTCGGAGAGAAAAAAATCGGTGGTGTCATCACAAATTTGACCGGAAATACGCTGGTATGCGGAATCGGAATTAATCTCGTTTCAGCACCGGAGAATTTTGGAAAAATAGATATTCCCATTTCTGCATACGATTTAACGAAAAGTTATAGTAAATTGTTTAAAAATTTACCATCGTGGAAGCTGATTTTTAGTAATTACCAGATAGAATTTGAGAATAGTAGAGTTTTTTTTACCCACAACAATAATGAAAAAGTCGCATTAGAAAATGCCGTTTTGCTTGAAGACGGATCTCTGCAATGCGATGGCCAAAGGATATTTAGTTTACGATGAGTGAAGTTATTGTTATCGCCAATCAAAAAGGGGGAGTGGGTAAAACCACAACCGCCGTCAATCTAGCCGCATCCCTTGCGGTTGCAGAAAAAAAAGTATTGCTGATCGATGCCGATCCGCAGGCCAATGCAACCACTTCGTTAGGGTATCATCGCAACAACTATGAGTTTAATATCTATCATGTATTAATCGGTGCCAAAAAACTTCGAGAAATTATTTTAAAAACATCATTGCAGAAACTTTTTTTAGCTCCATCCAATATCGGTCTTGTCGGAGTTGAAAAAGAGTATTACGATGCCGATAACGCAACGGGGCGTGAACTCATTTTAAAACGGGCTATCGCTCAGGTTAAAGATGAATACGATTATGTCATCATTGACTCTCCACCTGCGCTCGGGCCGATGACGATCAACGCGCTATCCGCTTCAAATTCGGTGATTATTCCGATTCAATGCGAATTTTTTGCATTGGAAGGGTTGGCACAGCTCCTTAACACCGTTAAATTGGTGCGTAAAACGATTAATCCGAAATTGACGATTAAAGGGTTTTTACCGACGATGTACAGTGCGCAAAACAATCTTTCGCGTCAGGTATTTGCCGATTTGCGCCAACATTTTCAGGGTAAATTGTTCAAATCGGGAGGAAACGATGACGATTATATCGTTATCCCCCGTAACGTAAAACTGGCTGAATCTCCGAGTTTCGGTAAACCGGCGATTCTTTACGATGTAAAATCAAGCGGTTCCATGGCGTACCAAGACTTGGCGCACGCGATTATCGCCTAAAGGAATAGTATGGCGAAAGCATCCGCATTAGGTCGAGGTCTCGGTGCACTGTTAAGTGAAATCGAAGAGGCATACGATAATGAGCTTCCAAAAAAAGGGGGAGTAGAGGAGATAGCAGTCGCTAAAATCCGACCGAACCCCTATCAGCCGCGTAAACATTTTGACTCAGAATCTCTAGCCGAACTAGCCGAATCGATTAAAACACACGGATTATTGCAACCTATTGTTATTAAAGAAGATCTTGACGGATATATTCTGATTGCGGGCGAACGCCGTCTTCGCGCCAGCAAACTGGCTAAAAACAAAACGATCAAAGCCATCGTCGTATCGGTCAGTGATGAACAGATGCGCGAGCATGCATTGATTGAAAATATTCAACGTGATGAGCTTAATGTCATCGATTTGGCACAGGCCTATCAAGAATTGATCGATATTCACGAGCTGACACATGAACAGCTTTCTCAAACGGTTCATAAAAGCCGTACGCAGATTACCAATACATTGCGTCTTTTACAGCTGAATGAAAAAGGGCGTAAAGCATTGGTAGACGGAAAAATTAGTGCCGGTCATGCAAAAGTGATTTTAGGATTAGAGTCCAACGAGCAGGCAATGATGATCGATTCGATCATCGGGCAGAAACTCAGCGTCCGCGATGTTGAGAGCATGGTTAAAAAAATCAAATTGCCTGCAACTTCATCAAATACTTCTTTCGAAGTTGAAGGGCTAGATTTTGCGGCTCTCAAAAAACAATTGGATGCGCTTGGTTATAAATGTGGCACAAAAGGTTACAAACTTACCATCGAATTTAAAAATAATGGCCAAATTGAATCATTTTTAGACCTATTTTCTTGATATCCCCCCACGTTTAACTGTCCCTTCAATTTATAAGTTGTATAATCACGCAACTTTTAGGAGGTGGTATGTTAGATATAAGTCCGATGCTGCTAGGCAGCACACTGATTGTCTTCCTTGTCCTTATTGCCCTGCTAAACAGTTTGCTTTACAAACCTCTTTTCAGTTATATGGAAAAACGAGATGCAGATATTAAAAAAGATTTGGATCAAGTTGGCAACAACGATTCCGAAATCGCTGCATTTCATGCCAAAGCTGAAAAGATTATGAGTGATGCTAAACTGGAAGCTGCAGCATTAAGAGAAAAAGTTATTGCTGAGGCCAAAGCGCTGGCAAATAGCAAAATAGAGACAAAACGTGCTGAATTAGCACTAGAGTACACAAAGTTCCAAGACGAGTTGTCCGAAGAACGAGCCCGTTTGATTGCTGCGCTTCAAAATGAAGCTCCTGCTTTCCAATCTGCTGTATCAGCAAAACTAAGTCAAATATGAGGTATGCAATGGGTAAAATAATCGTTACAGTATTACTGCTCAGCGCCTATCTATTTGGTTCAGATGCCGCTGCAGAAGGGTCTACGGATATCGTTCAGAGAACGGTTAACTTCCTAATTTTTGCCGGAATTTTAATTTATCTTTTGGCAGAGCCGATTAAAAACTATTTTAGCGGCAGAAGTACGGGAATCGCTGACGAACTTGACAAAGTTCAAGAACGTCTACGGGAGTCAAAGCGTCTTAAAGAGGCGGCTGAGCACAAAGTTGAAGAAGCAGAGCGCTTCGCGGCTGAATTGGCTGAGTCAAGTAAAAAAGAGAACAAAATTTTGTCTGACAAAATTTTGGCACAATGCGAACAAGAGCTTGAAATTATTGGAAAGCAAAATGGGGCATTGATGGAGCTTGATAAACGCAAAATGGTACGTGAAGTTGTTGATGAACTTATGACAGACGTGATGAGTCGCAGCAATGAAGCTTTGGGTAAAGAAGCAATGACCGAAATCTTGAAAAAGAAGGTGGCATAAATGCAGTATGAACTCATTGCTAAACGTTACATCAAGCCTTTAATGGAAGTTTGTGATCAGTCGTCATTGGAAAATTTGGCAGAGTTGCTCGGCAACGTTGCTAAAGCATACGACGATCAGAAATTTATTGCTATTATGAATAGCACTGATGTCACGGCAAACGCTAAATGTCAACTGGTTTTAGATATGGTCGCTCCGGCGAACAGCTCAGAGATAAATAACCTTGTCAAATTATTGGCAGAAAACGGTCGTTTACTTTTGATCCCTGTCCTTGCAACGGAATTGAAACGCTCAATCGCAATTTCAAAACGTATGTATAAAGGTCGTATCTACAGCAACACTGTTGTCGATCAAGCGTCAGTTGATCTAATCGCACGTGATTTGGGAACCAAAACAGGTACTACAATCGCTTTGGATTATGTCGCATCTGATTATGACGGTATCCGTGTTGAAGTTGATGATCTGAATGTCGAGATCAATTTTTCAAAAAGCCGCCTCAACGCTCAACTTATTGAGCATATTTTAAAAGCAATTTAACCCTCGGGAAAGGAGAAATAGTGGTAGCAAAAGTACAAGCAGACGAAATCAGTTCGATCATTAAAGAACGAATTGGGAATTTCGAACTAAATGTAGATATTAATGAAACCGGAAAAATCATCTCATACGGAGACGGAATCGCTCAAGTTTATGGCTTGAACAACGTTATGGCCGGTGAAATGGTTGAATTCGAAGACGGTACTCGCGGTCTTGTAATGAACCTTGAAGAGAGCAGTGTCGGTGTTGTTATTCTCGGTAAAGGGAAAGAACTTCGTGAGGGTATGTCGGTAAAACGTCTCGGACGTCTTTTACGTGTACCTGTCGGTAATGCACTTCTCGGACGTGTTGTTAATGCTCTTGGTGAGCCGATCGACGGTAAAGGTCCGATCGAAACAACTGAAGTTCGTTTCGTAGAAGAAAAAGCTCCTGGTATTATGGCTCGTAAATCGGTTCATGAACCGATGGCAACCGGTATTAAAGCGATTGACGCTCTTGTTCCGATCGGTCGCGGTCAACGTGAGTTGATCATCGGTGACCGTCAAACAGGTAAAACGACTGTTGCTCTTGATACTATTATCAACCAAAAAGGTAACGGTGTTGTTTGTATCTATGTAGCCGTAGGTCAAAAAGAATCAACTGTTGCACAAGTTATCCGTCGTCTTGAAGAGAACGGTGCGATGGATTACACTATCATCGTTTCTGCGACTGCTTCTGAAGCGGCAGCTCTTCAATTCCTTGCTCCTTATACCGGTGTAACGATGGGTGAATATTTCCGCGATAACGCAAAACACGGTTTGATCGTTTATGATGATCTCTCCAAACACGCTGTAGCGTACCGTGAAATGTCATTGATCCTTCGCCGTCCTCCGGGCCGTGAAGCGTATCCGGGTGACGTTTTCTATCTACACTCTCGTCTCTTAGAGCGTGCAGCGAAATTGAACGATGAGATGGGTGCAGGTTCATTGACAGCACTTCCGATCATCGAAACTCAAGCGGGTGACGTTGCGGCGTATATTCCGACAAACGTTATTTCGATCACTGACGGTCAAATTTTCTTGGAAACTGATTTGTTCAACTCAGGTATCCGCCCTGCGATCAACGTAGGTCTTTCAGTATCACGTGTCGGTGGTGCCGCGCAAATCAAAGCAACGAAACAAGTTGCGGGAACATTGCGTCTTGACCTTGCGCAATACCGTGAGCTTCAAGCGTTTGCTCAATTCGCATCAGATCTTGATGAAGTGAGTCGTAAACAGCTTGAGCGTGGACAGCGTATGGTGGAAGTATTGAAACAACCTCCGTATTCTCCACTCGGTGCTGAAAAACAAGCATTGATCATTTTCGCGGGTAACGAAGGGTATCTTGATGATATCTCTGCAAACTCCGTTGTGAAATTCGAAGCGGATCTTTATCCGTTCGTTGAGGCTTCATACCCTCAAATTCTCGAAAGCATCCGTACAACATCAAAAATCGATGATGAGACGATGGCTCTAATGAAAAAAGCACTCGAAGAGTTTAAATCTACTTTCGTTGCTGAATAAGGATCTTTATGGCTAACTTGAAAGAGATTCAAAGACAGATCAAGAGTGTTTCGAACACGCAAAAAACCACACGTGCTATGAAGCTCGTGTCTACGGCGAAACTTCGCCGTGCTGAAGAGCTTGCGAAACGTTCACGTCTGTTTGCACAAAAAACGAATCAAGTGATAGCTGAAATCGCAGGGCGCATCAAATGTAATAAAGTCGGCGGAATCGAAAACCGATGCTTTATCGAAAATGATGCTCCTGAAACGATCGATATTATTTTTGTAACTGCGGACAAAGGTTTGTGCGGCGGTTTCAACATGCAAACCATCAAAGCGGTTAAACGTTTGATGAACGAGTACAAAAATAAAAATGTCAAAATCCGTCTTCGCGGGATCGGGAAAAAAGGGATTGAATTTTTCAACTACAATCAAGTCGAGATGATTGATGAAGTTAAAAATCTCAGTTCTGCTCCTGATATGCAGCGTTCAAGCGAGTTTATGACACGTTCGATCAATGATTTCAAAGAGGGGAATGTTGATGCGGTTTACCTTGTGTATAACGGATATAAAAACGTAATTACCCAAGAGTTGCACGTCAATCGAATTTTGCCGGTCAATGTAGAGGCTTATGACTGTGAGAAAGTTACCAATACAATGTTGGAACTTGAAGCGCAGGATGAAGAGAAAATGCTCGATTCATTGCTAACTAAATATGCTGAATACAACATGTATTACGCTCTGATCGATTCAGTTGCGGCAGAACACAGTGCACGTATGCAGGCAATGGATGCGGCAACAAACAACGCTAAAGAGATGGTTAATTCACTCAAAGTCAAGTTTAACAAAGCTCGACAAGAGGCGATCACAACCGAACTTATCGAGATTATCAGCGGCGTCGAGTCGATGAAATAATTATGGAGGAAAGAATGATTGGTAAAATTGCTCAAGTAATTGGTCCGGTTGTTGACGTTGATTTTGAAGGTTATTTGCCTACAGTCAATGAAGCAATCGAAGTAAATGTAAGTGTTGAAGGGAATACGACTCGTCTTGTTCTTGAAGTAGCATCTCACCTTGGAAACGGTCGTGTACGTACGATCGCTATGGATATGTCAGAAGGTCTTGTTCGCGGTATGGCTGCGAAAGCAACTGGCGCTCCGATTAAAGTTCCGGTTGGTGAAAAAGTTCTCGGACGTATCTTCAACGTTATCGGTGAAACTATCGACGGCGGAGATCAAATCACTGATTGTGATACATGGTCTATCCACCGTGATCCTCCACCGCTTGTTGATCAAAGCACAAAAACTGAGATGTTCGAAACGGGTATCAAAGTTGTCGACCTTTTGGCTCCATACGGAAAAGGTGGTAAAGTCGGTCTATTCGGTGGTGCTGGTGTAGGTAAAACCGTTATTATCATGGAATTGATCAACAACGTTGCTCAAGGACACAGCGGTCTTTCTGTTTTCGCCGGTGTCGGTGAGCGTACTCGTGAGGGGAATGACCTTTACCACGAGATGAAAGAATCAAGCGTTTTGGACAAAGTAGCACTGTGCTACGGTCAAATGTCTGAACCGCCGGGAGCACGTAACCGTATCGCTCTTACCGGTCTTACCATGGCGGAGTATTTCCGTGATGAGAAAGGGCTTGACGTATTGATGTTCATCGACAACATCTTCCGTTTTGCACAATCAGGTTCTGAGATGTCAGCACTTCTTGGACGTATCCCGTCAGCCGTTGGTTATCAACCGACATTGGCTCGTGAAATGGGTGCTCTTCAAGACCGTATTACATCAACCAAAAAAGGTTCAATCACTTCGGTTCAAGCGGTATACGTACCAGCGGATGACTTGACTGACCCGGCTCCTGCATCAGTATTTGCTCACTTGGATGCGACTACGGTTCTTAACCGTAAAATCGCTGAAAAAGGGATCTATCCTGCGGTTGACCCATTGGATTCAACTTCTCGCTTGCTTGATCCGCAAATCATCGGCGAAGAGCACTACAATGTTGCTCGCGGTGTTCAAAAAACACTTCAAAAATACAAAGATTTGCAAGATATCATTGCGATTCTCGGTATGGATGAACTTTCAGAAGATGACAAAGCAACGGTTGAACGTGCACGTAAAATCGAGAAATTCCTTTCTCAGCCTTTCCACGTTGCAGAAGTATTCACCGGAGCTCCTGGTAAATATGTTAAACTTGAAGACACTATCAAAGGATTCAAAGGTATCCTTGAAGGTGAATTCGACCACATGCCAGAAGGTGCCTTCTACATGGTCGGTAATATGAACGAGGCGATTGAGAAAGCTGAAAAAATGAAAAGCAAGTAATTGCTTCTCGCCTTAAAGGAAACACTATGGAAACACTCCAATTAGAAGTGCTAACGCCAAGCGGATCTATCTTTAACGGTCCGGCTAAAAGCGTCACCCTTCCGGGGGAAGAGGGAGAATTCGGTGTTCTCCCTGAACACGTTGCTCTAACAACATTGCTCCAAGCCGGAGTTGTTGATATACAAAAAGAGAACGGTAAAACCGAGTCAATCGTTGTGAATTGGGGTGTTGTACAAATTACCCAAAACAAAGTGGTTGTCTTGGTTGACGGTGCCGTTGCAATCCGCGGAGAGAGCGAAGGCGAAATCGCAAAAGCTCTTGATGAAGCGAAATCATTGATTAACAGCATTGCAGATTCGAATGCAATGATCGCTTCAGTTTCAGCACGTATCGATACTGCGGCGCACCATATTTAATCACTGATATGTTTCAAACATTTGCTGATTATTATGACAAAAGCCATCCGGTAACACTTTTTGTGTTACTGGTCCTCTCTATTTATTTCATTGCGGTCAATTGGACTTTTTTTTACCGTCTATTTTCTTTGAATCAATGGATATCTACTGAAAACCAATCACTTGAATCATTATTGCTCGGTTCGCAAAAGATTCCCGATTTTGCCTATTTAAGCCATTTTACGAAATCATCATCACGTCTTTCTACTTCTTTATTCGATATGGCTTCGTATGCCGCTACGAAAGAAGCGACGAAAGGGCTGATGTTTCTCTCCGTTGTCGCTTCAACAACCCCTTTTATCGGCTTATTCGGCACCGTCGTTTCAATTTTGAGCACGTTTGACCACATCGGTCAAGCAAGCGGTACGATGAGCATAATTGCTTCGGGTGTATCGGACGCCCTTGTCGCAACCGCATCCGGTATTTTTGTCGCTATTTTTGCCTATACCTATCATCAAATTCTAAAGCGAAAAGCTTTTGAGTTATCCGGATTGATCCGTATGCAAGGTGATGCACTCCTCTCTAAAGAAGCATAATCGTGTTTGATTGGGATGAAAAACCGGAATTGAACATTACGCCGCTTGTCGACGTAATGTTGGTTTTATTGGCCATATTAATGGTAATTTCGCCGAATATTGTCTATGAAGAGTTGATTCGCCTCCCAAAAGGGTCTGCACAAAAAGAGATAACCAAAAAAGAGTCGATAGAGATTTCAATCTCAGAGAATCGTAAAATAAAAATTGGGAAAGAGCAGTTTCAGGTCGAGACATTTGCGGATGATTTTATCCGTCTTGCACCTTCTTATAAAGCAGATTCCACCGTACGTATAAGTGCTGACGGCCGTTTGAATTACAGTGATGTCATGAATGTTTTAGCCGTAGTTAAAAAAGCCGGTTTTCAAAATGTTTCTCTTGTTACCGCTCAATAAAATTCATTTCTAAAGTTTTTATTATGATGAGGATTTTATAAATGGATATGCATCAGGAACGCTATTTTTATCTCAGCGGATTGATTTCGATTTCTCTTTTTGTCACCATGCTTTTTTTTACGGTGTACAGCGTGATCCTATCTCCAAAAATTCAACAGTTTGCTATGACCAAAAGTGACGTGATTAATGTCTCTATTGCTGTTTCCGATACAAAAGAGAATGTACAAACGTCTCCTGAGCCCGCAAGCGTACCTGTTGCACCTGAACAAACTCAAAAGGAAGAAGAGCCGGCTGCACAACCTGAACCCGTTCCGGAAATTTCCGATCTCTTTTCTGAAATCAAACCTCAGAAGGTTGCTAAAGAAGATAATAAGCGTCAAGAGCAGCTTAATAAAATTGAAAATGAAATTTTAACAAAAAGAGAGACTCCCCGATATTCGGAAAAAGTATCCAATGTCCAGTTAGCTAAACCTTCAATAAAAATGGTTGTTCCAGGCGGATCGAGCGGGCCGCTTGTTAACGAATACCATGCTAAGATTCAAGGGCTGGTTTATACCTATTTCCATCCTCCCTCAGGAACGGCCGGAGAAGTAGCACGTGTAAGGATGAATATCAGTGCATCAGGCAAGTTAACGGGATATAAAGTGCTTCGTTATTCAGGAAATATTTCGTTTAACGGCGAAGTCGATTGGCTGAAAGATAGACTGAGTGCCATCCGTTTTCCGGAACATCCTGAGGGAAAAGATACGGTTTTAGAATTCATTTTGACGGCTAAGGAGTAATCATTTGAAAATCATTCTAATTTTTCTAACATTAGTACAGTTTTCCTGGGGCGCAGACGCAACATTGGAAGTGGTAAAAGGGGTTGGGGGATTATCACCGTTGGCAATCGAAGATTCATCGTTGCAAACCAGTGATTTAAGCCGCAAATTTACCCAAATGCTAGCGGCGGATATGAATGTCGTCTCTTTATTTACCGTAGATCAAAGCTACGCATCTGTGCCGTTTAATTCGTTATCACCATCTCCACAGCATCAGGATGCTCAGTACCTGATTCGATATCGTCTGGTGGATGACGGAGCAGGCGGAATGCGTGCGGATGTAAAGATGCTTCAAAACGGAAATGAATTCTTTGCCAAAAGCTATATTTTAAAGCAGAGTGAAATGGCCGTTTTTCTATCGCACGCAATCGCGTATGATATTAATGCTAAATTGGGTGGCTCACCGATTGACTGGATTAAGCGCAAAGTCGTTTTCGTCCGATTGACGAGTCCGAAACGTTCTGAAATCGTAGTTTCTGATTATACGCTCTCGTATCAGAAAGTCGTTATGAGCGGAGGGATGTACGGGTTTGCAAAGTGGGCTAATAGTGAACAAAGCGAGGTTTATTACACCTCATTGTTAGATTTTAAACCGACAATTTATAAGTTAAGCCTCCAAAGCGGGAAAAAAGATAAGATCGTCAGTTCAGACGGCATGGCGGTATGTTCGGATGTCAGTGAGGATTCTAAGCGTCTGTTACTCACCCTTGCTCCCAACGGGCAACCCGATATTTATCTTTTTGATTTGACATCGGGGGCTAAAACACAAATCACCAATTATTCAGGGATCGACGTCAACGGACAGTTTATGGGGGACGGCTCGATTGCCTTCGTTTCAAATCGGCTAGGCTATCCGAATATATTCTCGACTCGGATGAACAGTACGGCGGTATCACAATTGGTATATCACGGCAAAAATAACTCTTCATTGAGTTCGTACAAGAATTTTTTGGTTTATAAGGCGCGTGAAAACAGCGCTACGTTTGCAGGAAACTCATTTAATTTGCATCTTTTATCACTGAATAGCGGGAATGTACAACGCTTAACCGCAAGCGGGGAGAACGATTTTCCGAAGTTTTCATATGACGGCGAAGCGATTTTGTATATTAAACAAGAGGGAGCCCGAAGTTCTGTCGGCGTCATCCGTTTCGGGGTCAATAAAAGCTTTGTTTTTCCGTTAAAAATCGGACGAATTCAATCAATTGATTGGTAGAAAACAAATTTTACGCTATTATTCCACTTATATTTATTGTCCTGAGGAGATATCATGATGAAGAAAGTTGCTTTTTTAAGCGCAACAGTAGCAATGCTCGTTTTGAGCGGATGTAGTTCAAAAGAGCCTGCAATCGATGCATCTGCAAATGCGAACGCATCTGCAGGTACAAAAGCAAACGGTTCTGATGCAAACTCAGTTATTTCACCGGTTAGCAATGCTAACGTTACAGATGCTAATGGCGCAAACGGTGCAAACGGTTCTGATGGCGGGTTGGTCAGCATTTTGTTCGACTATGACAAATTTGACATTCGTGCAGATATGCAAGATGCGATGGCAAAAAACGCGTTGTTGGTTAAAGGCAAAACAATCAAACTCGAAGGTAACTGTGACGAATTCGGAAGTGATGAGTACAACTTCGCGCTTGGACTAAAACGTGCAAATTCTGTTAAAGCAGCATTGGTAAACAGCGGCATCAGCGCTGATTCTATTGCTATGTCAAGTCTTGGAGAAAGCAATCCGGTATGTTTGGAAAAAAGCAAAGATTGCTGGCAAAAAAATCGTCGTGTAGATTTCAAACTTCCATAAATGCGTCTGTTAGTCATTATTCCCTTTTTACTAACAATTACTGCATCCGCAACGGAACCCTCCGTTTTCGGTGCGGGTGATCTGAACTCCCCTAATCCTTACGGTCTTACCCACGAAGAAAAACTAATTTTAGAAAATAAAAAAGAGCTTCAATCCGTTATTCAAAAAAACAATATGCAAAATGCAAAAGTTGAGACGGTTACCGAACGTTTAGACGGGATGCAGGGGATTCTTGAAGGACTCGGACAACGATCTAACGAACAAAGTATAATCTTACAAAAGCTTCAAGACAAACTTTCGGTTGAAAGTAACGGAAGTGTCAGTTTGGATGATCTCAGTAAACAAGTGAACGCCAATACAGAAAATATCGCCCAGTTTAAAGCACTTCTCGAAGAGCTTTCCCATGCGGTAGATGAAATCAATATGAATTATGTCTCGAAAGAGCAATTTGCGGTGTTGATAAAACAGCTTAAAGTCAGTGTGCCTGAGCGTCCGGCAGCGTCTTCTGCAAAAATGTCCAATGCCGATATTGAAAAAGAGGCAAATAAGCTTTTTTCTCAAAAAAAATACGATGATGCTCAAAGCTATTTTGAACAAATGATTCAAAAAAAGTATAAAGTCTCTGATGCATATTTTATGATCGGCGAGACACAGTTTGAACGTAAAAAATATAAAGAAGCCGTCTTAAGTTACAAGGAGTCGGCATCTCGCAACGAGAAAGCGCTCTATATGCCTACGTTGTTACTTCATTCGGGTATTTCGATGGAAAAAACGGGAGATACGGCTACGGCTAAAGCTTTTTATCAAGCGACAATTTCCAAATTCGGCGGGAGCGGTGCTTCAAAAGAGGCACAAGAACGTCTGTCTAAGTTAAAATAAGCGCCATTGTGCTAAATGTCTGTTTTCAGCATCACCATAGGTAAATGTGCTACAATCGCAAAATCTTAAAAGAAGGCTAATCAAATGGCAATTGAAAATAATCAAATTGTATCGATCGAGTATGAAGTACGTGACGGCGGAGTTGTCGTGGACAGCAATGTCGGCGGACACCCGTTGACATTTATGTTTGGAAAAGGTCAAATTATCCCAGGTCTTGAAGCTGGAATCGCACACATGAATATGGGTGATAAAGGCGACGTATTGGTTAAAGCGCACGATGCATACGGTGATTACAACGAAGAAGCGCAGCAAGAACTTCCTCGTGAACAATTTGCAGGGATCGATTTGAATGTCGGTATGACATTGTACGGACAAGGCGAAGACGGCGGAACCGTTCAAGTTGTGGTAAAAGAAATTAAAGACGATGCGGTCATTATCGATTTCAATCACCCTCTTGCAGGAAAAGATTTGATGTTCACCGTTACTATTTCTAATGTACGTGATGCATCGGCAGAAGAAGCGATGACCGGAATTCCGGCGGAAAACAAAGTGGATAATAGCGGATGTTGTGGAAGTGGCGGTAATCACGGCTGTGGATGTCACTAATTTTTTAACTGCATCGAACGCTTCTATTGAAGCGTTTAAAACCGCTAACCTACTAAAAGGATTAGGGGTTAACGCTATCATTTTCGGAGAACGGGGGACGGGTAAACTTACCCTTGCCCGTTATATACTTCCCCATGCACCCATCATTGATGCCGGTCATTTTGATGAACTTCTTGATGCATTGGAGTCGCATAGTGATGTCATTATTCATCGACTGGATAATGTCGCTAATCTAAAACGTCTTATAGAGACGATCCAAAAAACACGTACACGTGTCATAGCAACCGGCGGAGGCCGTTATTCTCAAGATCAGTTGGATGAGATTTTTACGATTCGTCTTGCATTACCGCCATTGAGTGAGCGGCAGGAAGATGTTGCCGTATTGGTAGAAGCTTTTGTCAAAGAAGCAAGCCATACCCTAGGAAAATCTGAGCCATTTGATTATGAGGGGTTTATTCCTGACTTGAGTGAAAACGCTATTTCTCTACGGCGTCAAGTTTACATGCATTATTTGTTTGACAGCATTAATGAAAATGATTTGATGGAGATTATGGAACACTATTTGGAAGAAAAACTCGGAAGCAACAATGACTATAGGGCGTTTTTGCATCTGTACGAAGTTCCCCTTATCCGTGCGGGTATCAAACGGTTTAAGTCCCAATTACAGTTGGCTGAGCGGCTTGGATTGAACCGCAATACGTTACGGAAAAAAATTGCCGATCATGGCGAATACCAATTAGAAATCAAGGAGCATTAATGTCAAAAAAAATCGCGATGATTTTCCCTGGTCAGGGAAGCCAGAGCATCGGTATGGGTAAATCGTTTTATGAAAACAGCGCGCTCGCTCGTGAAATGTTTGAAAAAACGGGCGAGCGTATCGGAGTTGATTTTGCAAAACTTTTGTTTGAGGAAAACGATCAACTCGATAAAACCGAATACACCCAACCCGCGATTTTATTGGTATCGATGATCGCCTATAAATTGTTTCAAGAATCCCGACCGAGTGATGCCGTAATGTTTTTGGGCCACTCTTTGGGCGAATTTAGTGCTCTATGCGCCAGCGGTGCGATCAACTATGTCGATGCGGTTGAATTGGTGCATAAACGTGGAAAGCTTATGTCTCAGGCATGTGAGAGCATTAATGCGGGGATGATGGCTATTTTGGGTCTTGATGACGCAGTGGTCGAAGAACTTTGCGCAAAAGCAAATAGCGAGGGCAAGCAGGTGTGGCCTGCCAATTATAACCAAGCGGGTCAGCTTGTTGTTGCCGGCATTAAAGAAGATCTTCAATCGATGGAGAGCGTATTCAAAGAAGCGGGTGCGAAGAGGGCATTATTGCTGAACATGTCAATCGCCAGCCACTGTCCGCTCCTCTCAAGTGCTATGGAGCCGCTGGGCGAAGCGATGGAAGCAATGGTGAATGACAGTTTCAGCGCTCCGATCGTATCGAACGTAACGACTGAAAAGTATGCGACGAAATCCGAGGCATTGAAACTGCTTAAAGTTCAGTTGATTCAGCCCGTTAAATACAAGCAATCGATCGAAGCGGTTGCCGGCGAGATCGATATGATGATCGAATTCGGTAACGGTGCGGTTTTAAAAGGGCTGAATAAACGCAATGCCCCGGATGTCGAGACATTGGGCATTTCGGATATGGAATCGCTTAGCAAGGTTTGTGAAGCACTCTCATGAAAGTAGCTTTGATTCAATCTGCACCGAAACTCAGCCGATCGAATCTCGCTGACGTTCTCGCCTTGGTTGAATCAAACAAAAGTGCGGATGTCGTTGTTTTCCCCGAACTTGCTCTCAGCGGCTATCTTCTTCAAGATAAACTCTATGAAGATGCGTGGAAAATTGACGAGTTGGATGATCTTAAAAAGGCAAGTGAAGCATGTGATATCGTCATCGGTGCGGCACTGTGGGATGAGGGGCATGTTTATAACTCCGCCCTTTACTTTTCACAAGGCCAATTGCTTCACATTCACCATAAAAATCATCTTCCGACTTATGGGATGTTCGAAGAGGGGCGCTATTTTAGCGCAGGCAATGAGATCATATCCTTTCAAACTCCTCACGGAAATGCCGTAATGGTCATATGCGAAGATGTATGGCGAGCAGAGACGATGGCCGAGATTGCTGCATCGGATGCAGAGGTTGTTTACGTATTGGCCGCTTCTCCGGCACGTGATTTTACGGAGGAGGGGATCAGCATTGAATCCCAATGGGATGCGTTGTTGAAATCTACCGCACTTTTGAGCCATAATTATGTTGTTTTCGTTAATCGTGTCGGATTTGAAGACGGGCTAGGTTTTTGGGGCGGAAGCCGTGTCATCTCTCCGATGGGAAAAATAGAGCAGCGTTTATCACTTTTTGAATGTGAAGAAAAAATATGTTCTCTCGACGGACGGTTGAAAAAACTGGGTCGATATTTAGTAAAAAACAGATAAGGGAAAAAATGAAAATTGCCATTATGGGTGCAATGCGCGAAGAAATAGAACCGATTTTAGCCGCATTGGGTAATTACACCATTGAGAAATATGCGGGAAATATATACTATCATGCTGAATATGCAGGTCATGAGCTTATTATCGCCTATTCTAAAATAGGGAAAGTTTTTTCAGCGATTACCGCTACGATCATGTTGGAACGCTACGGTGCGAAAGCGCTTTTATTTAGCGGTGTCGCCGGAGGGATCAGCAAAGATTTGAAAATCGGCGATTTGATTATGGCAAGTGCTTTGTGTCAGCATGATGTCGATATCACCGCTTTCGGGCATCCTGAGGGCTTTATTCCCGAGAGCTTCGTTATGATCGAATCGGATGAGGATATGCGCTCTCTTGCTTCTGAAATCGCTGTTGATATGGGGGTTGATCTTTATGAAGGGATTATTGCAACGGGAGATCAATTCGTCGCATCAAGCGAGCGAAAAGAATGGATAGAGAAGACGTTTAATGCCGATGCTTTGGAAATGGAAGGGACAAGCGTAGCGTGCGTCTGTCAAAATTTCGGTGTTCCGTTTTTTATTCTCCGTGCGATCAGCGATGCGGCTGACGGTGATGCCGGAATGGATTTTGATACGTTCCTCAAAAGCTCGGCACAGGTAAGTGCCAAATTTATTTTAGAGATGGTAAAACGCATTGGCGATTAAACTCAGTAAAAAAATTATGAGCAAAATCGGCCGTACCAATGCCGAATTCGCTCTTATTGAAGAGGGTGATCGTATCCTTGTCGGTCTTAGCGGCGGGAAAGATTCGCTGACCATGGTTCATGCATTGCGTGAACAGCAGCGGCGCGCCCCGTTTAAATTTGAGATTCTTGCTGTAACGGTAACGTACGGTATGGGCGAGGATTTGTCGGCTTTGATCGCACATTGTGCGGAGCATGAGATTCCCCATAAAATCTACGAGACCAATACCTATGAGATTGCGGCTGATAAAATCCGTCAGAACTCTTCGTTTTGCAGTTTTTTCTCACGGATGCGACGCGGAGCATTGTACAGTGCCGCAAAAGAATACGGATGCAATAAAGTAGCTCTGGGACACCATCTAGACGATGCGGCGGAGAGTTTTTTTATGAATTTGATCTATAACGGTCATATGAGAGCACTCGCTCCCAAATATAAAGCGGGGAACGGTTTGATCGTTATCCGTCCGTTGATACAGCTTAGAGAGCGTCAGCTAGCCGCCTGCGCGTTGGAAAACGAGATGCCGACGATCGGAGATGAAGCGTGTCCGTCAATGCGCTTTGATGTTAAAATGCCTCATGCCAGAGCGAGTATGAAAGTGATGCTCGCAGAGATGGAAGCAAAATACCCGGATCTGTTCGTCTCTATCAACTCAGCATTCGGCCATATCAGTGACGATACCTTTTTCGATCCTAAGCGCTTTTCTTTATAAATTCGACCACTTTATGATCGGCACGGCTCAGTGAGAGCTGTGTGATCTCTTCTATCGTAAACCATTCGAACTCTTCTTCGACATCTTCATGACTTAGGTAAACGTTTGCTTCAAGGGTAAAATGGCTGTAGTGCTGCGTAATATTTCCTAATGCTGTACCACCCGGTATTTCTGTTGTTTCATAAAATCCCCATAATCCGTGTAAGAAACGTTCTTTCCGTTGCATTAGTGCGTATCGGCTATGGCGCTGATAAACAATGATGGAGCGTTTTCGGATGGGCTTGCGTGTTTTAGCTTTTGCATCAGGATAGGTGAGGGGATCTGTTTTTCCTTGGCAGCTCTCCTTAAACGGGCAAACTTCGCACAGCGGTTTTTTGGCAAGACATACCGTAGCGCCTACATCCATCATCGCCTGATTGTATTCAAACGGATGGCTGGAATCGAAGAGGGCATAAGCGTATTCCCACAGTTTTTTTTCATTTCGCTCTTTTAGAGCAAAATAGCGATGCAGTATCCGTTTGACATTTGCATCAAGTATGGGGAGGCTTTCACGGTACGCAAAGGCGGCAATCGCATGGGCGGTAGAACGTCCGATGCCGCTGAGATTCATCAAATCATGGGCATTGTCGGGGAGGATGCCGTTACATTGACGGGCGGCATGATGCAGATTTTTGGCTCGTGTGTAGTATCCGAGTCCTTCCCACATTTTAAGAACATCATCCAAATCGCTTTCGGCTATATCCAGCAGGGTCGGAAAACGTTCTAAAAACGGAAAATAGAACCGCTCGAGGACGGTTTTGACCTGAGTCTGTTGAAGCATGATTTCGCTGACATAGATGTGGTAAGGATTATCAGTCGTACGCCAGGGCAGATCGTGGCGACCGTTTTTATTGTACCATTGCAGGAGAGAAGTTTGAGGGGTAAGTTCCATTTGAGAATTGTAGCGAAATCATTTTATTATAGTGAATTCAGAGATATGGTAAGGATATTATTTTGATAGGTTGATATATTTAGCTATAATTAAGAATCATATATATTGGGTGAAAAGGTTGGGAATGGCTTCTAAAAAAGATTTATCTGAAAGAGACATTTGTACCCAATTTATTTTACCTGCTTTAATCAAAGCGGGATGGAATATCGAAACCCAAATTAGAGAAGAGGTAAGTTTTACCGACGGTAGAATTTATGTCAAAGGAAATAAAACGGCTCGTGGTGTTCGAAAACGGGCTGATTATATTCTCTATTACAAACCCAATATACCCATTGCGATAATCGAAGCCAAAGACAATAAACACACCGTAAGAGCTGGAATCCAACAGGGGATTGAATACTCTACCATTTTAGATATTCCCACTGTATTTAGCAGTAATGGGAATGGATTCTACGAATACGACAAAACCTTGTCAAATGGACAGATAGAACGTGAAATTTCTTTGGACAATTTCCCATCTCCTGAAGAACTTTGGAAACGATACCAAAAGTATAAAGGGATTACTTCTCCCGAAGAAGAAAAAATCATTGCACAAGATTATTATTTTGACGGTGGAAATCGAAGTCCGAGATATTATCAGCAAATAGCTATCAATCGAACAGTCGAAGCAATCGCAAAAGGGCAAAATAGACTTCTCCTAACAATGGCAACAGGAACGGGGAAAACCTATACCGCTTTTCAGATTATTTATCGACTTTGGAAGAGTGGAACGAAAAAGAGAATTCTCTTTCTTGCCGATAGAAATGCCCTGATTGATCAAACTAAACGGGGTGATTTCCGACATTTTAAAGATGTTATGACAGTCGTAAAGCAAAAAAAGATTGATAAATCGTTTGAAATTTATTTGGCTTTGTATCAAGGATTGACTAACTACGATGAAGACAAAGATGCTTATCGTGAATTTAGTTCTGATTTCTTTGATCTAATCGTTATTGATGAGTGTCATCGAGGAAGTGCCTCCGAAGACAGTGCGTGGAGAGAGATTTTAGAATATTTCAAAAGTGCAACCCATATCGGTTTAACCGCTACTCCCAAAGAGACAAATGAAATTTCAAGCA
Organism: Sulfuricurvum kujiense DSM 16994; assembly: GCF_000183725.1. NCBI lineage: Bacteria > Pseudomonadati > Campylobacterota > Epsilonproteobacteria > Campylobacterales > Sulfurimonadaceae > Sulfuricurvum > Sulfuricurvum kujiense. Next base: position 764,069 of record NC_014762.1, read on the forward strand.
CTGAATATTTCGGTGATCCAATTTATACCTATTCTCTTAAACAAGGGATCGAAGATGGATTCCTCGCTCCTTATAAAGTCATCCGTGTCGGATTGAATGTCGATTTGGAAGGGTGGAGACCTGAAAAAGGGAAAACCGATAAATTCGGTAATGAGATTGAAGACAGGCTTTACAATAAAAAAGATTTTGAAAAGAATCTTGTGATCGATGAGAGAACCGAAACTGTCGCTAAAAAGATTACCGAATTTTTGAAGAAGACCAACCGTTTTGATAAAACAATCGTCTTTTGTATCGACATCAATCATGCAGAACGGATGAGAGCCGCACTTGCGAATGAAAATGCGGATTTAATGGCACAAAATCCAAAATACATTATGCAGATTACAGGGGACAATCAAGAGGGAAAAATGGAGTTGGATAACTTCATCAATCCCCAAGAACGATACCCCGTTATAGCAACAACTTCCAAGCTGATGACGACAGGGGTAGATGCTCAAACGTGTAAGTTAATTGTTTTGGATAGCAATATCGCTTCAATGACGGAGTTTAAACAAATCATTGGTCGAGGAACTCGTATCAATGAGGAATACGGCAAAACCTTTTTCACCATTATGGATTTTAGAAACGTGACGGATTTGTTTGCCGATTATAATTTTGACGGCGATCCCGTTCGTATCAAAGAAATCTCCGAAACCGATGAGATTGAAACACCCGAAGACGAAGAGAATAATGATGAGCCGATTACCGATGATGAGACGGGCGAAGAGATAATTTTTGAACCGCCGACGATTCGAGATGGAGGAGAGATTGAAGAACCGCCGCCTGAGCCTCGCGGAAAAATCTTTGTGAATGGGGTCAATGTCGCTGTTTTAAATGAGCGGATCCAATATATGGACACTAGCGGAAAGCTGATTACGGGGAGCCTCAAAGATTACACCAAACAGCAGGTGAAAAAAGAGTTCGCTTCATTGGATGAATTTCTCAATCGATGGACTTCCAGTGAGCGAAAACAAGCTCTTATTGACGAATTGGAAGACAAAGGGATCATTTTAGATAACTTTCGTGAAGAGATTGGTCGGGATATGGATATTTTTGATTTAATATGTCATGCCGCATTTGATAAACCGCCTCTTAGTCGAAAAGAGAGGGCAGAAAATGTTAGAAAACGAGACTATTTCACCAAATACGGGGATAAAGCGAAAGCCGTTTTGGAAGCTCTTTTGGATAAATATGCCGATGAAGGTATCGAAAATATCGAGAGTATGAAAGTGCTGACGGTTCAGCCGTTTGATCAAATCGGATCACCTGTGGAAATCGTCTCCCTTTTCGGCGGAAAACAAAAATATTTGCAAGTCATAGCAGAACTAGAAAACGAATTATACAAGGTAGCATAAATTGGGTCATAACATCAGTGGAATTATAAAAACAATCCGTAATTTAATGCGTGGAGACAAGGGTGTCAATGGTGACGCTCAACGAATCGAACAGCTCGGATGGATGATTTTTCTCAAAATCTTTGATGACAAAGACATCGAAATGGAACTTCTCGATGATAACTATGTCTCGCCCATCCCTGCTGAATTGCAGTGGAGAAACTGGGCTTCGGATGATGAGGGATTGACGGGAGAGGCACTCTTAGTATTTATCAATACGGAGCTATTTCCTACTTTGCAAAAATTGGCATTAGGAACGACTAATAAACGGGCGATTTTGGTTCGTGAAGTGTTCGAGGGAAACAATAACTATATGAAGTCGGGGACGATTATCCGACAAGTTATTAACAAGCTCAATGAAGTCAATTTCAACAGCTCCGAAGACCGTCATATGTTTGGGGATATTTATGAAACTATCCTCAAAGAGCTGCAAAGTGCGGGAGATAGCGGAGAGTTTTATACCCCTCGTGCGATCACCAATTTTATCACCGATAGGGTTGATCCGAAACTCGGTGAAATCGTTTTTGACCCTGCTTGCGGAACGGGGGGATTCCTCACCTCGGCGATTGAGCATATTCGACAAAAAGAGGTCAAAAACATCGATGACCGTCTAACGCTTCAAAAGTCTATAAAAGGAGTGGAACTCAAACCGCTTCCTCATATGCTTGCTCTTACAAACCTCGTTTTGCACGATATAGAAGTGCCGAATATCGAATACGATGATGCCCTCTCAAAAGAGTTGAGTTCGATTACCCAAAAAGATAGAGTGGATGTCATTCTTGCCAATCCTCCGTTCGGTGGAAATGTGACGGACGGGATGGAGATGAATTTCCCGATGATTTACCGCACGAAAGAGTCGGCAGATTTGTTTTTGATTCTGATAATACAATATCTAAAAGACGGAGGAAGAGCGGGGATCGTTCTCCCTGATGGATCACTGACGGGGGAGGGGGTAAAAGCCCGTATTCGTCAAAAGCTCCTCGAAGATTGTAATCTACACACAATCATCAGACTTCCGAATTCGGTTTTTCAACCGTATGCCAGTGTCGCTACGAACCTTCTTTTTTTTACCAAAGGAGAGCCGACAAAAGAGATTTGGTATTACGAACACCAACTTCCAGTAGGACAGAAAGCATATAACAAAACGAATCCTATTCAACTCAAAGAATTTGATCCGATAAAAGCATGGTGGGATAACCGTTTAGAGAGTGAACAAGCGTGGAAAGTTGATATCGAGACGATAAAAAATAGTGGATATAACCTTGACTTCAAAAATCCTCATAAAAAAGAGGAAGAAGAGATACACACTTCTACTCAACTTCTTGAGATGCTTCATCAATCATTTGCTAAAAGTGAAGTATTGTTGAATATGTTAAAAAGTGAATTAACTAATGAATAAAGTTTTACTTGGAGACATTCTTACGGAAAGTAAGGTAGAATCACTTAATCCAGACCCAAATAACAGAATTACTGTAAGATTAAACGTTAAAGGTGTTGAAAAAAGACCTGTCAAAAATGACACCGAAGGTGCTACTAAATATTATATAAGAAGTTTCAATCAATTCATTTATGGCAAACAAAATCTCTTTAAAGGTGCATTTGGAATCATTCCAAAAGAATTAGATGGCTTTGAAACGAGTTCTGACTTACCTTGTTTTGATATAGACATAAATAGATGTAAGCCTGAGTGGATTTTATACTTTTTCAAAAAAGGGAATTTTTATAAAACACTTGAAAAGATTGCACGAGGAGCAGGTTCTAAACGGATAAGTCCAAAAGATTTTTTTAAAATTGAAATCCCTTTGCCCTCTATCGATCAACAGGAAAGCATTTTAAATAAAATATCTTCCATAACTAATTATAGTATTCGTATAGAAGATGAAATTTTTAGCCAACAAAATCTCCTAAAAAAACTCCGTCAATCGATACTTCAAGAAGCTATCGAAGGGAAATTGACAGCGCAATGGCGAAAAGAAAATTCAGACGTAGAGTCAGTATCCAAACTACTCAAAAAAATAAGGGATGAGAAAGAACGACTTATCAAAGAGAAAAAAATTAAAAAGGGTGCAGAGGTTTCACCAATTCTTACCAATGATATTCCATTTATTATCCCTCAAAATTGGGGTTGGTGCAGATTAGGGAATCTTTTAAGATCATTAGAATATGGCACATCGAAAAAATGTTTTCAAGAGAAAAAATATAATACTCCGATTTTAAGAATACCTAATATATCATCTGGAATTATTAATGTCGATGATTTAAAATTTACAGATCTTTCTGAGAAAGAAAAAGCACAGTATACTCTTGAAAATAATGACATCTTAATTATCCGTTCAAATGGTAGTAGAGAAATAGTTGGTAGGTCGGTATTGGTATCCAATGAATTCCAAAATTATGGATATGCAGGGTATCTAATTCGTTTGCGTTTCATTGGTATTTCAATAGATGCTAAATATATTCAGTATGCGTTGAGAAGCCCATATATAAGAGAACAAATAGAAATGCCGTTAAGAACGACTGTCGGAATTAACAATATTAATAGTGTTGAGATTTCCAATCTTTTAATTCCCTTGCCTCCAATAGAAGAACAGAACGTGATTGTTGAAAAAGTAGAAAATCTTTTTGCTATGTGCGATGACCTTGAACAACAAATCAATGAATCCAAAGCCAATGCTGAAATGTTGATGCAATCAGTTCTTAAAGAGGCGTTTGAAGAAAAATCGGAAGTCGATACAACGGAGCCACACGCACCGAAAACCTTCCAACGCAGTGTCCTTGCCGCCTACTTGATCGATAACAGTCAAGATGATCAATTTTTCGGACACGTCAAGCTCCAAAAAATGCTTTATATGTGTGAAGCGGTCAATAATCTGGATTTTGATACAGACTATAAACGTCATGCGATGGGTCCGTATGATCCAAAACTGATTCGATCCGTGGACTCTCAACTAAAAAAAGCAAAATGGTTTGAAGTGAAAAAATTGGATGGTGAAATAAGTAGATATGTTTACCACCCTCTCGAAAAAGTAGAAGAGTACAAAAAATATGTAGGGCGATATTGGGATCAGCAAAAAATAGAGCATATTTTTCATCTTATGAAACCGATGAGGACGTTGCAAGCCGAAATCGTAGCGACACTTTACAGTGCCTACACGGATTTGAAAAAGGCTAACGTATCTATTACCGATGCAATACTTATTAATGAAGCACGGAATAACTGGCATGATAATAAAAAAAATATAGCCGTCGAGACATGGGAAAAAGCAATCGAATGGATGAAAAGTAAAAATCTGTTGTAAAAGGAAGTATGGGGTATGCCCAAACAACTAATCTGTGATTTGATGAAAGTTGCATTATCGGATAGCCGCTCCCAAGACTATATCACTTTTCCTCTGCATGAAAAGTGCATAAGACGGGTTCATGCTATTCTGAATCTAAATCTGACGGGCTATCAATGTTATATCCATTGCAATGATATTCGTCATGTCTATAATAGACATCCATTAGACCACCATTATTTATGCTACATTCCCGATATACTAAAAAATTTCAATAGAATAGAAAAAGAAAACACAACAGATCGAAGAACGGGCAAATCACAGCTCGTTTATAAATTTTACAAAAAATATAACGGCAATGTCGTGAAATTGGTTAAAGTAAGAGTACACCAAGATAAAACAATCAATTTGAAAACATTGTTTACGATAGGGGATGAGGGGCAGTAGACCAAAAACTACTGCATTCTACGGGTGTGGACTGATGAATTAACCCCAGTCTGACGTTCTAAACGGACTCCGATGGTTTTTAAGGAAAAAAAATGGACATATCAACAGAATATGCCACTTAAAATCTACCGAAGTAAACTTTGAGTGGAACATCTTGTCACTATCTTAACACAACTTCATTAATGCAATATAAATCGTCTATATTTGTAAGATTTTTATATCGAACACATCTTATAATGCGATTGGACTGAAATTATACTTAAATTATTTTAAGTATAGCTTGTACTCTAAACGCTTATTTTGTCAATTGTTGCGGTGTCATCAGCGATTGAAATACCAAAACGCTCCGAGGATGAGAATACCGAAAAAGGCAGCTTTAAAAACCCATTTCATCAGCTTGAGATAGACTAAAAAAAGGATAACTCCGACCAGTCCCATCGAACCAAGTCCATATCCGCTCATTAAAAAATCGATCATTTATGCTCCAAAAGTAAATGCGCCATTATAGCAAATGCTATAATCGCATTCATGAATACCGTGAATCAAATTTTTACCGATATGATCGAGATCAAAGGATCGAAATTTATCGCATTTTTAATGCCCATTTCTGAGTATGAGGAACAGATGTCTTATCTGCGTTCCATTCATCCCAAAGCGGTTCACTTTGTCAGTGCTACCCGGAGTCTGAATGAGTTTGATCAGATCGTCGAATACAGCGGTGATGACGGCGAGCCTAAAGGGACTTCAGGGAAGCCTACGCTATCAGTGCTGCAGGGACATGAACTCATCAATGCCGCAGTGATTACGGTACGCTATTTCGGAGGGACGAAACTGGGACCCGGTGGACTGGTGAGGGCGTATGCCGAAGCGGCAAATGCGGCGTATGCCCAAGCAGAGTTATTGCCCTATGAAAAGCTTTACACACAACGCTTTTCCTGTGAATATACGAACGTTTCGATGGTGGAATATGAGATTACCCAAAAAGCTATTCGATGTATTAGTAAAGTATTCGGAGAAAGAGGGGCGGAATTTACGATAGAAGCGACTGCGGAGAAGCTGGAGATTTTCTTTGATACGCTGGGTCGAGCAATACAAAAAATCTAGTTCGGATCGGTTAGGGTGTTTTATCCTCTTCCATGCTTTTATCATAGATAGGAATCATTATCGTAAAGCAGGTTCCCGCATCGATGTTCTGAAAGGTAAGGGCACCATGGAAGTGGTCTTCGATAATTGATTTGGACATATAGAGTCCCAATCCTGTCCCGTTTTCGGATTTTGTCGAAAAATAGGGTTCAAAAATTTTATCCGCAATAGCACCCGAAATATCTCCTGCGTTATCGCAGACATTTATAGCTATAGAACCGTCTGTTTCTTCTACAAGGATTGTAATTTTTCCTGGATGGATACCACGTTCTACGATGGCATCATGAGCGTTTTTGATCAAATTCATCAATACTTGGGTCAATTCGTTTTTTGAAAGGTACCCCATTTTATCGGTTGAAATCGTCAATGTCGTTTTGATTTTGGCATATTTTAAAAAGACATCGCACAGCCTTAAAGCCAGTTCGACGATTTCTCCGATATTTTCAGGCCGTTTCGTCTCGTCATTTTTATAATAATTGCGAAAATCATCGATGGTTTTGGACATATACTGTAAATGTTCATTGAACTGATCATGCGATTGTTCAAAATTCCCCTCATCCCATTGCCCCAGTTTATGCTGAAAATAGAGGTTTTGTATGATGATGGCCAGGGTATTAAGCGGTTGTCTCCATTGATGGGCGATCATGGAGATCATTTCACCCATTGCCGCATGTCTGGACTGGTGAAAAAGAATGGCATTTTTTTCTTTGATCTCTTGGCGTTGTTTGTCAATTTTGTGTTCAAGATACTCTTGATTCTTCTCTTTTTCTATCAACAGCTCTTTTTGTAGTTGGATTTTTTCATCTTTTGCCGCATGAAATCTTTGGGCCAGGATAAGAGCGAAAAATATGATTTCGATCAAAGCCCCGAATAAAAAAGCGTACCGGTTGATATCGGTGTTTTCCAAAAAGCCGTTGAACGTTAATACCATCATCCCCATTGTCGGCATATAAATCATGAGGGCAATGAGATAGAAGGGGGTTTGCATCTTGCCGTTTTGCCAGATTTTAACGGCAAGCGTAAGTAAAATCGTGATAAACACAGTGGAGAGAATATTAAAAAACAGTGTTGCTAAAGGTATTTCGAGATGGATTAAAACTCCCAATGTCAAAAAAGAGACAGCAAAGAGTTTGAATAACCGGTTCATTTTAGGGAAATACTTTTCCAATTCAAGGAACGTTTTGGAAAAAAGGGCCATAAATGCCAAAACTACGGTACCGACGACGTGAAGTCCCTGTTCCCACGGATGAAAGCCGATATAGAGATAACAGCCGTTGAACATAGTGACAAAAGCGATAAATGATGAGACGTATCCGATATAGTAGGCATATATCCGCTCACGCATCTCGACTAACAAAAATATATTCAGAATCATAATGATAAAAAGGATACCTGAGTAAAAAGGGTAAAACGTTCTTAGGGTCAAACGACTAGGTCTAAAAAACTCTTTTTCGCTGTAAAGTGTAAAAGCACCGATTTGGGCATTGATCGTCTGTCCTTGGAGAAAGTATGTTTTTGACATCCCGGGAGCTATCGTGAGGCGAAAAGTGGGGTTTGCATCTTCGATTTGACGCTCGTTAAGGTGTGTTAAAAGTCCGGCACTGTGCTTTACCCATCCTGATTCAGTCGGTTCATAAAGATTAAAAGTGGACCAAAACGGCTCGCCAAAGTACAGGATGAAATCATTGTCTCGACTCTTGTTCTCAATAGTTAGTTTGAACCATACGGTTCCGTCTTTATATCCGAATGAAAATTGGGAAGGGACTGTCTGGGTGAAATTTTTATCGGCAATTTCATCGACCGATAAAAGCGATTTTTCATCATAAACATAAGGGATGGAAAACTTAGAAATTTGATCTGTATTTTCAGCAATTACGATTGAAGCAAATGAGGAGGAAACGTAGAATATAAATGGCAAAATAATCCGAAAAAACATCCCCTCTCTCCTCTCTCTATCGGCATTTAGCATAAAAAATTATTATACAGCAATAACTCTCAAGCTTTATATTAAATTTTGCTCCAGAGTTTTTCGCTTAGTTTAAGCTCTTCGATCAGTCCGATCGTATAATGCAGGGTATTGACATATTCCATTGCTTGTTTGTACTCGAGAAGCGAGGTAAATACGGAAGGTTCAAAAAGGTCTTTACCCGTATTGATGGCAACGTGAATATGATTTTGGACAAAAGAGATGAAAAGGGGGTGAGGGATCTTTTTTTGAAAATCTACAATTCTTTGCATCATTGAATGGGTTAGAATATAGCGCGTTTCGATAGGGTCATTGCCGTAAACAACGAATTGCTTTTCAAATTCCGGATCGTCCAATTGTATTACTTTGTCACGTGAGAGATTTATGGACTGCAGCCATCCTCCGATCAAATCACCGAATGTTTTTTCGGCAAGATCGGGGAGAACAACCGTTTTGCTTTTAACGTATTTATTGAATTCTGCGACAAGAAAAAGCCCTCGGAACAGCGTATGCCATTGGGTTCGCCCTTTGGAATCTCGGGTCTGGTATTCGGCATGGATATCGGAAAATTCGATGGGGATATTGTGAACCGATCCTCTGACACAATCGTTACCGCCGTATCGGTCGATAGAGTGGTTAAACAATGCCGAGCGTTCGAAAAGATGACGGGGTAGAAACAGATAGGGGGTATAGCTTAGCTGCGGATCGATGGCTTGAATGAGAGGAGAGATGATCCGTTCTTTGAAGTCTTTCGTATAGTCGCGGATCAGCATTTTATAGATAACTCCGCCGAGTGCGACCATCCCGACAAACAAAAAAATCATGAACGGAGAGAAAAGACCGAAGCGTTCTTCAATCCAGAATGCGATAACTAAGAAAATAACGGCACCAATGACTCCATAAAATTTCATTTGAGAAAGGATAGCTATCCGCGTTTTTTCGAGTTCACTCAGCTGCGGATAGAGCTCTTTGTAATAAAAATCGGTGAGCTCGGATACAGATTTCATGATCGGTTGAATAACTCTTTGACGTTGATATTTTGGCGTTCATTGAGAGTGATTTCAAAAACGGTGCGTCGGCTCAGATTCATCCATCCGGCCAACAGATTGGTCGGGAACATCTCTATGGCATTGTTGAGGTCGGTGACCGATTGATTGTAGGCACGGCGGGCGGCAGAAATCTGCTCTTCGATTTCATTGAGCGAACGCATCAGATGACTAATATTTTCATTGGCTTTGAGATCGGGATACGCCTCCATCGCAACGGTGATGGATCCCAGAGCCGCTGAGAGTTTTTGATCATACGCAATTTTCTGCTCATTTGTGAGATTTGGCTTCATCGCCTCTGCACGGAGCTCGGTAACTTTTTCCAATACGGACTTTTCATGTTCCATATACCGTTCAACCGAAGCCACGAGATTCGGGATCAGATCAAACCGTTTTTTGAGAACGGCATCAACACTTGCAAAGATATTATCAACCTGATTTTTTTTGCCGATGAGTGAGTTGTACATTAAAACAGTAATTACAACGAGGAGAATGAGAATAACAATAAACAGATTCATTATATTTCCTTTTGTGAAGTAGTCCTTAATTTTAAGCGAAATTTTCTAAAGAGAGGTTTATAGTTATTTAAATAGGAGGTGTGATATGCAAGTTACTTCATATACTTTTCAAACGCCTTATCCTCAACCGTTTCAGGTAGGCCGTCCTGATCCTGCCAGCACAAAAAAAGAGGATAGTACTCAAAATACAGGGGCGGTAGAAAACCAGAAAGTCTCAGTCGGTGAGGCCAAAATCAAACCGACTCTTGATTCGGGGATTTATGTTTCTCTGAGCACGCTTGAATCGGGCAGTTCACAAAAGGGTGTTTCCGAATTTAAATCGTTAAGCAGCGTCAATCAGGCACAAAAAGCTTATTCGGTCAATTGATAAAGATCGTTTGAGAGTGTACGGCGCGAGCGTCGTATAAAAGGGGTATGCAGGAGTGCCGCGATGAGTGCTCCGAGATAGCCGCATGCCATATCTTTCTGCGCATCCCACTGATCTCCCTGGATTCCTAAAAATGCGGTTCCCAAGTCAGGATGTGTCATTTGGGTAATGAGCCATTCGGCTACTTCATAAAATCCGGAAGCGGAAAATAGAAAAAGAAGGGTAAGAGTTGATATGAGCTTATGCGATTTTTGAAAGGATGAGAACCATTCATAAAACGGTAAAAAGAGTAACAGCCCAAACAGAAAGTGAATGAGGCGGTCATAATGGTTGCGTTCGAACCCGAAAAAATCGGTAACGGGTGTGAAATAGGGCATTTCGCTGTAGGTGTAGTGTGCGCCGATTCCATGTAAAACAAAAAACACAAAGAGCATCCAGGCACTTGCATTGGAAAAACCGAACCGTTTCTCGCTCCCAATAATAATCGGTAGAGCTATAAAGACCAAAATATTTTCCAGCGCCCAGTCATTCCGATAGGATGGATGGATTGCCAATACCAGCCAAATAAAAATATAAACGATAAAAAGAGAAGGTTTGAGTTTCATTTGAATATGATAGCATAATAGAAAGATACAATGTGATTGTTTTAGAAAGAGAGAGTAAAGGTGGCGCAGCGGACGGGACTCGAACCCGCGACCTCCTGCGTGACAGGCAGGCATTCTAACCAACTGAACTACCGCTGCAACCTAAACGAATGGTGGGAATTACAAGACTCGAACTTGTGACATCTACCTTGTAAGGGTAGCGCTCTACCAACTGAGCTAAACTCCCGTGAGTTTAAAAAATAAATCGAAATAACATATGGCGCAGCGGACGGGACTCGAACCCGCGACCTCCTGCGTGACAGGCAGGCATTCTAACCAACTGAACTACCGCTGCAGCCAAAAATTATGGTGGGAATTACAAGACTCGAACTTGTGACATCTACCTTGTAAGGGTAGCGCTCTACCAACTGAGCTAAACTCCCGAAAAATATCTATTCGAACAAATGGCGACCCCTAAAGGATTTGAACCTCTGTTCCTACCATGAAGTGATAGTGTCCTTGGCCACTAGACGAAAGGGTCACTTATATCAACAATATGGTGTCCCGTGATGGATTCGAACCATCGACCCCCTCATTAAAAGTGAGATGCTCTACCGGCTGAGCTAACGAGACCTCTTCAATCATCAAAACTCGGTGATTGTGAGGGCGAAATTATAGGGGAAAGATGTTGTTTTGTCAAGGAAAAAAAGCGATTTAGGTAAAAAATAATTCTTTATCAATATTTAGAAGCATTTTAACGGCCATTAAGACACTCTGTTCTTGGATATAGTTACGATCTCCTTCGAAGTAAAAACGTTCGGTATGTACGGAGGTTTTGGAGCGTGCACTGATATAGACGGTTCCGACCGGCTTGGCTTCACTGCCGCCGGTAGGGCCTGCAATGCCGCTGATCGAGAGGGCATAATCGGCAAAACTGACATTCATTGCCCCCTCTGACATCTCTAAAACAACTTCGGCACTCACCGCACCGTGTTGTTCCAATGCCGCCTCGTCAACGGCAAGCCAGTTGGCTTTGAGGGTATTGGAATAGGTAATCAGTGAACCGTCAAAAATATTAGACGCACCGCTTTGGGAAGTAAAAAAATGGGCGAGCGATCCGCCGCTGCAGCTTTCGGCAAAAGAGAGTTTTTTATGGTGATGACTCAATTTTTCAATAATAAATGCGGCAATATTGGTGGCGGCAATGACCTTATGATGCATGAGCCCGCGTGCGGATGCGATAAACTGCGAGAGATTTCCGTGCTTCCGTGTCTGGATACGGATTTTGAGCCATCCTTCGATGAGTTCGCTAAATTCAAGTCTTACATCGAAATTTTGGGCTAGCGGTTCGAGGAGGGTTTGGGCACTCAGAAGTTCTTCGTTAAAAAGATGAATAGTGGCATAACGTGATTCTTCATCGATGAGTATCGGAGGGAGAACTTTCCCTTCATTTGCCAAAACTACATTAATCTCAGACGTGTTATGGGTGAGAAGATAGCTGCCGTTTTCGAGAATACTGGCACGCGAGGGGATAAGCATCTGCTCTTTTAAAACCTGATTGTCGGCGGTCACCGTGCTTAGGAGTTTTCCAACGATGGTAAAGGTGTTTTTGGTCGTAACGATGATGAGTTTCGATTCGTGTTTCAAAAGTCCTTCAAGGTGCAGAAACAACCCTTTGTCCGACTCTTCAAAATAGTTGATCGAGTCGATAGAAGCAAGACGATTTTTAATACTTCGGAGGATATAGCGTTCATACGCTTCATTCAAAATCAGCCGATTACCTACGAAAATAACATCACGTTTCATTGGTTAAATCCTATTTGTTGCATAGCAAATTTTTTATCTGCCCAAAGGGCAAGCTTTAGTGCCATAGCGGCAAGCGCAGCTAAAGGGATTTTATTCCTTTGGCGTTTTTCATCAAGAGTATAGCACAGTGACAGCAAAATTTAATCACCCAAACGCTATAATGCACCACTTTTTATATAAGGTAACAGATGGATTATAAAGAGACCCTCCTTCTACCTCAGACCGAATTTCCGATGCGCGGAAATTTGGTTCAAAACGAGCCTGCGCGCTATGCCGCATGGATTGCCAAAGACGTTTACGGCCGAATGAAAGCAAATCGTAAAGATGCGCAAAGTTTTACATTGCACGACGGTCCTCCGTATGCCAACGGACATACCCATATCGGGCATGCATTGAACAAAGTCCTTAAAGATATTATTGTCAAATATCATTATTTTAACGGAAAATCGGTTCGCTTTACTCCCGGCTGGGACTGTCACGGTCTTCCGATCGAGCAGCAGGTCGAGAAAAAACTGGGCGGGAAGCAGAAAAAAGAGCTTCTCACTACCGCTGAAGTGCGCCAAATGTGCCGCGATCATGCAAAAGAGTTTATCGATATTCAGCGCGAAGAATTTAAAAAACTGGGCGTTGTCGCCGATTGGGACAATCCGTATCTGACGATGGATTCCAAGTTTGAAGCCAACATTTACCGTACTCTTTGTTCGGTTGCCAAAAAAGGGCTGTTGATCGAGCGTTCAAAACCGGTTTACTGGAGCTGGGCGGAGCGTACCGCACTTGCCGAAGCGGAAGTCGAATACGAAGACAAAGAAGACTACTCGATTTACGTCGCGTTTGAGCTCAATGACGATGCCAAAGTACGTGCCGGGATTGAGGGGAAAGCGGCGATCGTCATCTGGACGACGACACCGTGGACGTTGCCGGCGAATACGGGGATCTCTCTAAATCCCGATGAAGTATACGTACGAACGTCAGACGGATATATCGTCGCGGAAAAACGCTACAACGCACTGATCGAAGAGGGTGTATTCACCGGAACCGTCGTACAAAAAATCGAAGCGAAAAAATTTGAAAACAGCTATGCGATCAACCCGCTAAACGGCCGCGGATCTCATTTGGTTCTCGGGGAACACGTATTGATGGAGAACGGTTCGGGGTGTGTTCATACCGCGCCGGGGCATGGGGAAGACGACTACCGCGTAGGTCTTCGCTATAACCTCGAAGTGGTAATGCCGGTCGATGAGACGGGATGCTACGATCAGACGGTCGTACGAGAAAAACTTCTTCCGAATGCCGAAGAGTTTGTCGGAACCCATATTTTCAAAGCGAACGAGCCGATTATCGCCCTTTTAGGCGAAAGTGCGTTGAAAGTCTCCAAATTCCGCCACTCCTACCCGCACTGTTGGCGTTCCCATACACCGCTTATCTATCGTGCGACAAAACAGTGGTTTATCAGCGTGGACGGAACCCCTGAGGGGGAGAGCAAAACACTTCGAGAAATCGCGCAGGCTGAAGTGGCTAAAACGGCATTTTATCCGGAGAGCGGGCGTAACCGTCTAGGTTCTATGGTCGAAAACCGCCCGGACTGGTGTATCTCTCGTCAGCGTGACTGGGGAGTTCCGATCGCATTTTTCCGGGTCAAAGCGACGGGTGAAGTGATCTTGGATGAGAAGGTGCTCAACTATATCGCGATGATTTTCGAGATGCACAGCACCGATGCGTGGTATTCGATGAGCATCGAAGAGCTCCTGTATCCGGGATCGGGATACAAAGCCGATGAACTCGAAAAAGTTTCCGATATTTTGGACGTCTGGTTTGACAGCGGCTCGACGTGGAATGCGGTACTCAAATCCCGCAACTACGATGCCGGGCAATATCCTGCCGATTTGTATATCGAGGGTTCAGACCAGCATCGCGGATGGTTCCAATCCTCCCTCTTTTTGAGTACGGCAGTGGAACATATCGCTCCGTATAAAGCGCTCCTCACTCACGGCTTTACCGTCGATGAGAAGGGCGAGAAGATGTCAAAATCCAAAGGGAACGTCGTTGCCCCAGAATCGGTTCTCAAAGAGTACGGGTCTGAGATTTTGCGTTTATGGGTTGCGATGAGCGATTATCAGGGAGATTTGAAAATCTCCGGTAATATTCTCAAACAAACGGCCGATCAATACCGTAAGCTTCGTAATACGTTTCGTATTATGCTGGCGAATCTCGATGGTCTTGAAGAGGTTGTCCCTTACTCTGAGATGGGCGAAATCGATAAATGGATCGTTGCCAAAGCCAAAGAGGTGTTTGACGAGACCCATCGTTTATTCGGAGAATACAATTTCGTTCACGGAATGAGCGCTTTGAACTATTTCATCGTGAATGAACTCAGCGGTGTCTATATCGATATCACGAAAGACCGTATGTATTGTGATGCAGCTGATTCAGCGGAGCGCCGCTCAACCCAGAGTGCCATGGCGATTATCGCTAAATCGATGCTGGGACTGATCGCTCCGATTTTGACCTATACCGCCGATGAGATTTTCGAAAATGCACCCTCAGTCATCAAAGGATCGGCAAACGACATTTTCGATGTCACGTATGCCTCGATCGAGAGTGTTGAAAGCAGTTGGGACGAAGCAACGATGAAAGTGATTCGTGAGAAATTCAATGAGATCGTAGACGGATTGAAAAAAGAGAAAGTGATCAAGAATACCCTTGAACTCGTTATCTCAACAAAATCAGAGTGCGCCAAAGAAATGAAAAAAGCGGATATCGAAGAGTATCTTGTCATCTCTAAATGGTGTGCTTGTGAGCTGAAAGATATTTTGGGAACGTTTGAGATCGAAGGGGAGACGTTTAATATCGCCCTTGCATCCAAAGCAAAATGCCCTCGCTGCTGGAAATATCACAGTGAAGACGAAGAGACATTGTGTCCCCGTTGTGCGCAGGTCGTTGCCTAATGATCGACGTCACACAAGCGGTTCCGCTCAGTTTTATCGCACAAACAGTCGGAGTCATTTTTATCGTAATCGCCATCGGAATCGCGATGGTCAAACAAGCAAAACAAAAAAAAGGCTCACTGCCGAAGTGAACTCAGCGTTAGCGTAGCCAAAGGTTTTTAATCCGATGGCGTATTTAGATAGAAAGGAAAGTGTATGATCACACTCAAAGAGGCGTTAAAACTCTCAAAAGCAGAACTCGCTTCGCTCAAAGAAGAGTTAAAAGCCAAAATTGCCGCAAAGGCTGAACTCAATGCCTATGTTGACATTCTCAATGTCGGCGAGGGGATCCCGATCGCGATCAAAGATAATATCCAGGTAAGCGGATGGTCGGTAACGTCGGGTTCGAATATCCTCAAAGGGTATATCGCTCCGTATAACGCAACCGTCATTGAAAAACTTTTGGCAAACGGCATGTCACCGTTTGGGCGTACGAATATGGATGAATTTGCGATGGGTTCGACGACCGAGAGCAGCTGTTACGGCAAAACACTTAATCCGCTTAACCATAATTGTGTCCCCGGAGGAAGTTCGGGCGGTTCGGCGGCGGCAGTCGCGGCGGGACTCGCGGTAGCGGCGCTCGGAAGCGATACCGGCGGATCAATCCGTCAGCCGGCGGCATTTTGCGGAATCGTCGGGATGAAACCCACCTATGGCCGCGTAAGCCGTTACGGTCTGGGTGCCTATGCGAGTTCACTCGATCAGATCGGGCCGATGACCCAAAACGTCGAAGATGCGGCGATTTTGTACGACATCATCCAAGGGTACGATCCGAAAGATTCCACAAGCGCGGATCGCAATGACGGAACGGTCAGCGATAAACTTGACGCAAACGTGAAACTCAAAATCGCGATTGTCCCCGATTATGTCAAAGACGCATCCGAAGAGGTTCGTAAAGCGTATGCCAAAGCGATCGAAGCGCTCAAAAATGCGGGACATACCATTGTCGAAAAGTCGCTTATGGATCCGAAATACGATATCTCAGCCTACTATATCACCGCAACGGCGGAAGCGACGACGAACCTCGCCCGTTATGACGGAATCCGCTACGGCAACCGTGTCGAAGGTGAAAATCTCAAAGATACGTTCCTTCAAACCCGGTCAAACGGATTCGGCCCTGAAGTTCAACGCCGCATCATGCTCGGTAACTTCGTCCTCTCATCGGGATATTACGATGCGTATTATGTCAAGGCTCAAAAAGTACGCCGATTGATTCAAGAGGAGTATAATAAGATTTTCGAAGAAGTTGATCTTATACTAACTCCGGTAGCTCCTCGTACCGCGTATGAGTTTGGGGCTCTTAGTGATCCGCTCGAGATGTATTTGAGCGATATTTATACGATTTCGGTAAATCTGGCGGGGCTTCCCGCCATTTCTTTACCGGTTGATACGGCAGAAAACGGTATGCCGGTCGGTCTTCAGCTGATAGCCGCTCCGTATGCGGAGCAAACACTCTTTAACGGGGCGCTTAGCCTCGAAACTCAATTACAAGGATAACCTCATGAATATTCGTAAACGCGCCCTCACTTTTGAAGATGTATTGCTCATCCCTAAATACTCTGAGGTTCTTCCTAAAGAGGTAAGTCTAAAAACGATGCTGACCCGCAATATTCCTCTGAATATTCCAATGGTCTCTGCGGCGATGGATACGGTAACCGAATACCGTGCCGCGATTGCTATGGCCCATTTGGGCGGTATCGGGATCATCCACAAAAATATGGACATCGAGACGCAAGTCAAGCAGATCAAAAAAGTAAAAAAATCGGAAAGCGGTATTATCATCGATCCGATCTACGTTCATCCGGATGCGACCCTTGCCGAAGCCGAAGAGTTGATGAGCGAGTTCAGAATTTCAGGTGTTCCGGTTGTAGACGGACACAATAAACTCTTGGGTATTTTGACCAATCGCGACATGCGTTTTGAGAAAGATTTGAAAAAATTGGCGTCGGCGGTAATGACACCGATGCCTCTGGTAACGGCAAAAGCGGGAATCACCCTCGAAGAGGCTGAGCAGATCATGCACAAAAACAAGATCGAGAAACTTCCGATTATCGACGAGAACGGATTTTTAAAAGGTCTAATCACGATCAAAGATATCAAAAAACGGATTGAATATCCGCATGCGAACAAAGACGATTTCGGCCGTCTCCGCGTCGGTGCGGCGATCGGTGTCGGACAGCTTGACCGCGCACGTGCTCTTGTCGATGCAGGTGTTGATGTATTGGTTCTTGATTCGGCGCACGGCCACTCGAAAGGGATTATCGATACTGTAAAAGCGATCAAAAAAGATATGGTAGTCGATATCATCGCAGGAAACGTTGCGACGGGCGAAGCGACGTTGGCCCTTATCGAAGCGGGTGCTGACGGTGTTAAGGTGGGTATCGGACCGGGATCGATCTGTACAACCCGTATTGTTGCCGGTGTCGGTGTTCCACAAATCTCTGCTATCGATGAGTGTGCAGCGGTTGGACGCAAGCACGGAGTACCGATCATCGCCGATGGCGGTATCCGTTACTCGGGTGATATTGCGAAAGCCCTTGCCGTTGGTGCAAGCGTTATTATGGCGGGGTCATTGTTAGCCGGAACCGAAGAGTCCCCGGGGGATACGATCATGTATCAAGGGCGTCAATACAAATCATATCGAGGTATGGGCTCAATCGGAGCAATGACGAAAGGCTCAACCGATCGTTATTTCCAAGAGGGAACCGCTGCGGATAAACTCGTTCCTGAGGGGATCGAGGGGCGCGTACCGTTTCGTGGAAGTATTGCGGCGGTAGTACACCAAATGATGGGGGGACTTCGTTCTTCTATGGGATACTGCGGAAGTGAAAGCATCGAAGCGTTCTGGGATAAAGCGGAGTTTGTTGAGATCACCAGTGCAGGACTCAAAGAGTCTCATGTACATGATGTCATCATCACCCAAGAGGCACCGAATTATCACGTATAAATAATCCTTATTAAACTAATGGACATTAAGCCGTTAGGGAAACATGGGAAAATGCGGGCTATATTGATACAATTGCACAAAACAACCTAAAGGATGAACATGCAACTTCAAACTGAAGCACTCCACGCGGGATACGAAAAAGATACGCAACGAACGATGGCTGTACCAATGTACATGAGTACGGCATTTGATTTTGGCAGTACCGATTTTGCTGCAAGTAGCTTTAATCTACAGCAAGGTACGGACAATGTTTATACCCGTGTAGGCAACCCTACAACAGCTGTTTTGGAAAAACGATTTGCTGTTTTAGAAGGTGGGAGTGGTGCGCTAGCTGTGAGCAGCGGTATGAGTGCAATATTTTACAGTATCCTCAATGTTGCCCAAGCGGGTGATAATATTATCGTTGCTAATCAGCTCTACGGCGGAACGGTTACCCTTTTCTCTCAAACGCTAAAACGTCTTGGGATTGAAGCCCGTTTTTTTGATATTCACTCTCCTGATGCCATCGAAGCGTTAGTGGATGAGCATACCAAATGTCTCTTTTTTGAGAGTATTACCAATCCGAGTATCGATGTTCCGAACTTTGAGGTACTTATTGCGATTGCCAATAAACATAACATTATTACAATCGTTGATAATACGGTTGCGACACCTATGTTATGTCAGCCGTTATTGCTCGGTGTGGATGTTGTCGTTCACAGTGCAAGCAAATACACCACAGGGCAGGGGCTTGCTATCGGCGGATTGATCGTTGAGCGAAAAGATTTGGCCGAAAAAATCAAAGGAAACGCCCGTTATCCCGATTTTAATACACCGGAAGTGAGCTATCACGGATTAGTGTTTGCCGATTCGGTGGTGAGTGGTATCTTATTTACCTTTAGAGCCCGCATGGTGCTTATGCGTGATACGGGTGCCGTATTAAGTCCTTTTAATGCGTGGTTATTTATCCAAGGGGTTGAGACATTGTCGCTACGAATGAAACAACACTCACAAAGTGCGTTGAGTATTGCCCAGTGGCTTGAGAAACACCCTCGGGTCAAAAAAGTGAACTATCCGCTTCTCGAAAGTGACAAAAGCTATGCCAATGCTCAAAAATATCTTGCCAAAGGTGCGAGCGGATTGTTGAGCTTTGAGGTCGAAGATTTTGAGACGGCAAAAAAAGTGTTGGATTCTGTCCAAATATTCTCCATTGTCGCTAATATCGGAGATAGTAAATCGATCATCAATCACTCTGCGTCGACAACCCATCAGCAACTCAGTCCTGAGGAGCTGAAAAAAGCGGGAGTAAGCGCGGGATTGATCCGTTTAAGTGTCGGACTCGAAGATAGTGATGATTTGATTGCAGATTTGAAATCGGCGTTAGACGCATAGAAAAAGGGCTTTATGTTAAACCTTCAAATTCATAGTGAACATTTCACCAATCCGCTCTATTTAGAGAGCGGGCGTATCTTGGAGCCGTATGATATCGTCTATGAGACGTACGGCGAGCTCAATGAAGCGCGGGACAATGTGATCGTGATTTGCCATGCACTGACAGGTTCTCATCATGCGGCGGGAACGTATGAGGGGGACAATAAACCCGGTTGGTGGGACGGCCTTATAGGACAGGGAAAAGCGGTCGATACCGACCGGTTTTTCGTGATCTGTACCAATGTGATCGGGAGCTGTTTCGGCTCAACCGGACCGATGTCTCTGCGTTATCCGTATAACGATCCTTACCGCTATAAATTTCCCGTAATCACTATTTTGGATATGGTCAAAGCGCAGCGGATTTTATTCGATCGTTTGGGGATCCATCAGGTCCATGCCGTAATCGGCGGTTCGATGGGGGGAATGCAGGCACTGGCATTCGGCGTCTTTTTCCCCAATTTTGCCAAAAAAATTATCGCTATGGCGACGACGGCGGCAACGCAGCCGTGGGCTATCGCGTTTAACAAAGTGGCGCAAGAGGCGATACTCAAAGATCCCGAATTCAAAAACGGCTATTATGATCCCGAAGTGATACGGGAGAACGGGCTAAGCGGTATGGCAATCGGGCGGATGGCGGGGCATATCAGCTTTTTGTCACATCAGTCGATGGCAAAAAAATTCGGACGCGAATACAAACGGACGGATGGTTTGTTTGAATTATTCGGAAAGTTTCAGGTCGAATCGTATCTGGAGTACAACGGGTACAATTTTACGAAATGGTTTGATCCTCTTTCGTATCTTTACATTACCAAAGCGATCAATATCTACGATCTTTCACGCGGGTTCGATTCGATCGAAGAGGCTTTGAATAAAATCAATGCCGAGCTTTATCTGGTCGGATTTGAAAAAGATATCCTTTTTCTCCCTTCTGAAATGGAATCTATCCATACGGCGATGTTGGCAATGGGAAAAACCAACAGCGACTATCTCGAAGTTGTCAGCGATTACGGGCATGACGCTTTTTTGGTGGAAATCGATAAAATAGAAAATTATGTTCGGGAGGCACTATGAAGAGTGATGAGAGTTTTGAAACAAAAATTACCAATGCCAAAGCCATTTTAGAAAAATTGATGGATCCCGCGTTGCCGATGAATGAGAGTGTAAAGGCGTATGAAGAGGGGATGAAAGAGCTTAAATTAGCCGAGACGATGCTTCAAAATGCACAGCTACAGATACAAATCATCAAAAATCAGGAGCAATAATGCGTGCTGCCATACTGCAACTTCCTTCTATCGGAATGGGGAGCAACAAACTTGAAAGTTATGCCCGTGTCGCTCAGCAAAAAGGGGTAAAACTGATTTTATTGGGAGAATATCTTCTAAACCCTTTTTTCAAAGAGCTGATTCAGATGCCTTTGAATATGATTTCCGAACAAAGTGCCCATCAAATTGAAACGCTTAAAGCGTTAGCCGCAAAATACGAGCTTACGTTTGTCGCACCGATTGTAACGGTAAAGAAAAAAGAGTGTACGAAGATGATCGCGAAAATAAACGGCCGAAGCGTTACCTATTATCCGCAGCAATTTTTGATTAATTATCCTCACTGGAATGAGGAGAAGTTTTTTAACAATCCGGTAGAAGCGGTAAAACCTCCGATGATTTTTGCGTGCGAGGGGCTAAAATTTGCCGTAATGAGCGGTTTTGAGACCCATTTTGACCCCTTGTGGCAGGCGGTGGATACAAAGATGGTCGATGTCGTTTTGGTTCCGAGCGCTTCGACGTTTGAATCCCACAACCGTTGGCGTGAACTCATCAAAACGAGAGCGTTTACCCATAACTGCTACATCCTTCGCGCTAATCGGGTCGGTGAGTATTGTGATGAAAAACACGCGTGGAAATTTTACGGCGATTCCATGGTTGTCTCTCCTGATGGAGAGGTCGAAGCGGACCTGGGGAATACCGAAGAGCTTTTAATTGTGGATTTGGATCGAAAAACTCTTACCGAATCGCGGAAAGGTTGGGGATTCAAAGAGGCGTTGCGCAAACGAATTTAGCGTGCGAAAACTAATTTTTCTTGCCGTTTTTTTTGCGTTAACGCTTCACTCATCTCTGTTAACGCTGAAAAAAGATGTTATCTCTCCCGCTAATGATGCGATTTCTTACGTGGAAGATGTTTCAGGTAAGATAGACTTTGAGCACATAAAATCTCAACAATTTACCCCCTATCTGAAAGAACGGAGCGTTAATTTCGGATTTACAAAATCGGTTTTTTGGTTTAAGATCGATCTTCGTAACCTTTCGGCTACAGATGAAACCCGGTGGTGGGTAAAAATCGATTATCCTCTCTTGGAATATATCGATATCTATTTGATTACGCCGGACGGGACGCTGATCAAACATGAAAAAATGGGGACATCCCAACCGTTTTCTTTGCGCGATATCGGATCGCACTACTTTATTTCGAACCTTCCTCTTAAAAATATTCCTGATTCGACATTGTACCTGCGGGTAAAAACCCAAAGTTCGATGCAGCTTCCACTCTCCATTTTTTCTTCGGAAACACTGATGGAAGAGTTGGAGCAAAACAATTTTTTTGTGGGGATATATTACGGGATTTTCTTTATTGTATTGCTCTACAACATCGTATTGTATATTTATACCCGCGACCGCAATTACATGCGCTATATTCTGTTTTTGCTCTCTTTTATCTTATGGCAGCTCTCTTTTGACGGATTGGGAATTAAATACATTTGGGGCGATACTCTGTGGTTCATTGAACACGGATCGAGCATGTTTATCGCATTAACGTCGTTTTTCGCTCTCTATTTCAGCCGCCATTTTTTAAATACACCGTTGTATGCTCCGAAAGTGGACAATCTGATTGTTCTAATGATGCTTATCAGTTTTTTGATGGTGGCGGCCTCGTTATATTTCTCTTACAGCATAGTGATTCCGTTTAATGCGGCGCTCGCTTCGGTTTTGCCGCTGTTGCTGCTTATCGCAGGTCTCAGCGTCATGCGGCATGAATACAGAGCCGCACGTTTTTATGTAGCCGGCTGGAGCTCATTTTTGATCGCTACTATTATTTTCACATTAAATAAATTCGATCTTATCCCGAGCTTTTACGGAATCAATAACGTGCAGCAGGTCGGATCGGCCATCGAGATGATTTTTCTCTCTCTGGCACTGGCCGATAGGGTCTATCTGCTACAGCGCGAATACATTGAAAAATTAAATCGGCTAAACGTTACGTTGAGGGAGAAAGTAGAGTGTGCATTGAACGAAGCGCGTCTTAAAGACCGTCTATTCGTCCAGCAGTCCAGACTCGCGGCGATGGGGGAGATGATTGAACAGATCGCTCACCAGTGGCGCCAGCCGCTCAATACGCTGGCATTGATCAATCAGGATATGTATGTAAAGCATAAGCTCGGAAAATGCGATGTACAATGTTTTGAGGAAGCGCATGAAAGTATTGATACGCACTTGCAGTACCTTTCCAAAACGATTGACGATTTCCGTAATTTTTACAAAACCGATAAATCAAAATCACTCGAAGATGTAGGAATTTTGGCTGCGGAAGCATTGAAGCTCAGTGACGTCTTTCTCAAATACGCGAAAATCAAGACCCGTCTTGATATTTCCACGACCCGTCAGGTGAATATTGCAAAAAATGAGATGATACAGGTTTTGATGAATCTGATTAAAAATGCGCATGATGCGATTGTAGAGAAAAAGATCAGTGACGGGAAAATAACTATCCGTGTTGAAGATGAAGCAGAAACCGGGATCAGAATAAGTGTTGAGGACAACGCCGGAGGGATTGCATCCGACATAATCGGCAATATTTTTGATATCTACTTTACGACAAAAGATGCCGAGCACGGCAGCGGGCTTGGACTTCATATGTCCAAATACATCATTGAAGAGAGTTTCGGAGGAAAAATCTGGGTTGAAAATATCACTAACGGTGCGCGATTTATTATCGTACTCCCGCTGGATGAGAGTAAAACCACAGTAATCGGCTCAGATTAAGATCGATTTTTATTGAAACGATGGTAAAGTACTAAAATATTTACCGGAGAGATCATATGATGAACTATTTTCACCGTCAGGTACAGTTATGGGGCGAAGAAACGCAAAAATCCCTGCAATCAAAGAGAATAGCCGTTATCGGAAGTGGAGGGCTTGGAACGTCCTTAGCGTTCGCTCTGGGTGCATCCGGGATCGGTGAAATCCATATGATCGATTTTGATACGGTAAGTCTGCATAATATTCACCG
The DNA here is from genome assembly GCF_000183725.1 of Sulfuricurvum kujiense DSM 16994. Lineage (NCBI taxonomy): Bacteria > Pseudomonadati > Campylobacterota > Epsilonproteobacteria > Campylobacterales > Sulfurimonadaceae > Sulfuricurvum > Sulfuricurvum kujiense. The sequence continues at coordinate 788,276 of NC_014762.1, forward strand.
ACAAATCGCTTTTAGAATGGGCGATGAGGGGAAATTTAAAGCCGACGTTACGGCACAGTTGATTGAGCAGCGCTGTCCGTATGTAAAAGCATATTCTCATGTATGCCGATTTGGAGAGTTTGCCGAAAAGAATATTGAGGTTGATCTGATAATCGATGCCACCGATAATCTCCCTTCCCGCGGAGAAATAAATTCCTACGCCAAGTCTAAAGGGTTACCGTGGGTATACGGATCGGTGGAGGCCTTTAACGGACAAGTATGCTTTTTTGAAGAGGCATCGTTTAACGAACTGTTTAAAATCACCCAAAAAACACCTGAGGGGATTGCCGCGCCGATCGTTATGCACATCGCTTCGTTGCAAGCCAATTTAGCGCTCCGCTATCTTGCAGGGCTCAGTGTGAAAAAAGACAAACTCTATTATCTTTTTTTCAATGGTGAAGGGGAATTGGTAACGCAAAAATTTGCGTTACCTAAATCTGAAGGTTAAAGGGCGGAGATATATTTGGCCAAGGCGTCGATTTGAGCATCGTTTAGCCCTTTGGCTTGTCCTTGCATGAGCGCTTTCATTTCTCGTCCGTATGTACCGTTTTGGTACCCTTTGAGTGCATCTGCAATCTGCTGCTCACTGAGTGTTGCGATGATTTGGGATTTATTCAAAGCCGATTTTTCAGCTTTTGCACCGTGACATGAAGCACATTTTTGAGAAAACAGTGCATTAGCGTCCACGGAAGCATTTTCAACAGCTGCAGGGGCCGCCGCCGCACTCGGAGCCGCAACCGTTTCATTCAGCTCGGCAGGGGCAGCCGCTGAACTGTTTTCTTCAGCAAGAGGCGTTGAAATTTCCTGAGATCCATTGGACTCTGATGCTTGTTTTGGAGTAGATTCACTGCATCCGATTAGCAGTAGGGAACACAGAACGGGAATAAAGATTTTCATAAAGCATGACTCCTATAGTTGACTAAAGGAAGTGTAGTATATTTTAGTTTGATTTTGTTTTAAAGAGGAAGGTTTCGAAGAAAGAAAGTTTCACACCGAAGTGTGAAACATGCTAATAAGTTAAAACTTATTTAGCTGGAGCAGCTTCAGCAGCAGGTGCAGCAGCTTCTTCAGCAGCAGGTGCAGCAGCTTCAGTAGTCATGTTAGCTTCTTCAGCAACAGGTGCAGCAGCTTCTTCAGCTACAGGTGCAGCAGCTTCTTCAGTAGCAGCAGGTGCTTCAGTAGTAGCAGACTCGCTGCATCCGATAAACATTGCAGCCAAAAGCAACGCAGAAATGATTTTCATCATGGTAAGGCTCCTTAAAAAAATATGGCGGAAGTATACCACTAGAACCCCTATGGTTGTCAAGTACTTTTGCGTAATTTCACAAAAATTTTTTAAAAGCCCCTAAAATAGGGGGTTCAAAAAGATCAAAAACTTATCAAAACAGTTGAAAATTAGAGTAGATCAGTGACAAAAAAATGTATTTTTTTTAAATTTTTTTCTTTTTTTGGCTTTTGTTTACTAATGATTATCTTTTGAAAGGCATTTTTAGAAGAAGATCGGCCTGCCGCAGAAGTTGGCGCGGCAGGTTTGGGATACTGTTTTTATCGTCCGGAGGGGAGATAATCGGGAAGAGGAGGAGTCAGCTCTTCGCTCCATCCTCCCCCTAATGCTTTATAAAGAGATACGGAAGCGACAAGCGCATTTTGTTTGGCTATGATCAGCTGCTGTGATGCCTGGATCCATTGCTGTTGTACGAGGAGCATATCGCTGTAGCTGATACTTCCTACTTGATAACGGAGTTTGCTTTGCGTGAGTGCTTTTTCGATGGCTGCAGTGCGTGCACTTTGATAGGTTGTCTGCTCTTGTACTCTAGCGCGCTGGGCGATGGCGTTGTCGGTATCATTGAAAGCGCTTACAATTGATTTTTTGTATTGTGCGATACTTTTGTTCCGATCGGCTTCCGCTGTTTTAATTTGTCCTGCTATTAGGCCTGCCGAAAAGAGAGGAATACTGACAGACGGTGCAATCTCCCATATTCGTGCCGGATCAGAGACGAAATTGCTCAGTTCTATACTTTGTACTCCTAACATTCCTGTGAGCTTGATACTCGGAAAATAGGCGGCGCGGGCAACGCCGATTTTGGCATTGGCCGCGATCAGATTCTGCTCCGCCATTGCGATATCGGGGCGTCTGCTAAGCACGCTTGAGGGGAGCGCATCAGGGATTGTCGGAATAGTAATCGTATCGATCGGCGAAGCCTGAACCGGGGCAGGATTGCGCCCCAACAAGATGTTAAATGTCGATTCTTCGGAAGTTTTGGACGCTTCCAGCTGTGATAGAGTCGCTTTGGCACTCTCCCGCTCGGATACCGATTGCAGTAAAACCGCTTCAGCAATAACACCGTGTTTGTATTTAAGCTCGTTAAGGGTGACCAGCTCATTATTGAGGGCTACGTTCTGACGAGCCAAATCGATTTGACGCTGAAGAGATGCGAGTTTAAAATACGAAGCGGCAACACTGGATGCAATCGAGAGTTTCATCGTTTGAGAAGCATATTCGCCGGATAAGAGGGTTGCCCGTGCCGCTTCGTTAGCACGGCGTACTTTTCCGAACAGGTCAATCTCATAACTTGCCAGCGATAAAGAACCGGCATAGGTTGAGGTGATTCCTTCACGCAGTTGATACCCTCCGTTAGAGGCGTTATCTACCGATTTACGATTCATTGATCCGGTCGCATTGATCTGAGGATAGAGATACGATTTTGCCTGATCGAATTGCCCTAACAGAGCATCGACGGAGGCTTGGGAAGATTGGACATCATAATTGGTTGTGAGCGCTTCCTCTATCGCCTGCGTCAGAGCGGTATCGTTGAAAGTTTTCCACCATTGTATATCAACAGCCTGTACGGCGGATCGGTTAGAATCGCTGTGGATAAACGTTTCAGGTACAGCCAGATCGGGCCGGACGTAATCAGGACCGATAGCACACCCTGCAAGAAGCCCTGAGAGGATGAGCGAGAGTGAAATATTATTCATGAGAAACTCCTTTGTCCGGGGCAATTTTTTCTTTTATCGTTGAAACCCAGTAGTAAAGGAACGGAATGAAATACCGTTCGATAAAGGTAGCCGCCAACATCCCGCCGAACATCGCCACCCCTATTGAGAAACGTCCTGCCGCTCCCGCTCCCGAGCTGAAAATAAGCGGCAGCATCCCTGCCAAAAAGGCAAAAGAGGTCATCATCATCGGACGGTAACGCAGACGTGCCGCTTCCATTGCCGAATCGTAGATGCTTTTGCCCATTAGTCGCTGCTCTTCGGCGAATTCGACGACCAGGATCGCATTTTTGGCCGAAAGGGCGATCAACGTCAGCAATCCGATTTGGAAGAAGACGTTGTTATTAAGAAACGGAATGAGCCATACTACCGCATATGCCCCCATAATCCCATACGGTACGGCAAGCATAATCGAGATAGGCAGTGTCCAGCGCTCATACAATGCCGCAAGGATGAGATACACCATCATTAAAGCAAATGCCATAATCATAAGCGCTTTGGAACCGACGAGTTTCTCCTGAAGATACAGCCCCTCCCAATCGTAACTGACCGAATTGGGCAGTACGGTATCCCCTTTTTCTTCCAAAATTTTGATCAGATCGCCTGAACTGTATCCCGGAGCGGGTGAGCCCATGACGGTTGTACAGAGAACCCCGTTAAAGTGTTCGATCGAGGAAGGGGCACTCGACATTTTGGCGGTAACCACCGATGAAAGAGGGACGAGTTGTCCGCTGGAAGAGCGAACCCATGCCCGTCCGATATCTTCCGGCGTTGCGCGGTACGGGGAATCGGCTTGCATCTGTACCCAGTAGGTTTTACCGTTCTTATCAAACTGATTGACGTACATCGCTCCGATCGTCGCTTGGAGCGTTTGGAACACGTCGCTGATGGAGAGCCCCATCATTTTAGCTTTTTCGCGATTTACCTCGATTGAAAGGGTCGGCGTATTCATATTCATCGTCGTCATCGGGTTTTTAATGCTCGGCTCTTGACGTAAATCGGCGACGAAAGCGTTGGTCGCTTCGGCGAGTTTGTTGTAATCATTATCCCCCGGCTGCAAGAGGCGAAGGCTGAACATATCCGAAGGCCCCATACCGCGAATCGGTGGAGGCGGCATCCCGAAAACTTTAGCCTCTTTGATAGAGGCGAATTTCGGTCCGAGCGAGTTTAGGATACCGAATACCGCCAATTCTTTGGTGGTACGCTCAGACCACGGTTTGAGCCGTGTGAAAATAACGGCGGAGTTTGGCTCTTGGGAGAAGGTGAGGACATTAAGCCCTGTGATTGCCGTATATTTGTAAATACCCTCCTGCTGAGCCAAAATCGCTTCAACCTGTTTGACGACCTCCAGTGTTCGGTTTGCCGTCGCACCCTCAGGGAGGTTGATACTCGTAATAAAATACCCCTGATCTTCCATCGGCAAGAATGCACTCGGGAGTGTTTTATGGAAAAAACCGATGAAAAAGTAAGTTGATAAATAGATAACCAGGAAAATCAGTGACTTTCGGATCATAAAGCCCGATCGGCGGACGTAGCTTTCGGTCATATTCCCGAATGCCCGGTTAAACCAGCGGAAAAAACGTGCCGGTTCTTTGTCATGGTGTTTGAGGATCAACGCACCGATTGCCGGAGCAAACGTAAGCGCCATAAATCCTGAGAAAACGACGGAAATGGCGATAGTGGCGGCAAATTGTTTATAGAGCTGCCCCGTCATTCCCCCTAAAAACGTTGCCGGAATAAAGACGGCACACATAACAAGGACGATCGCGACGACGGGACCTGAAATCTGAGCCATCGCTTTGATCGCCGCTTCACGCGGTGAGAGTTTTTCATGCTGAAGTATCCGCTCCATATTCTCGATAACGACGATGGCATCATCTACGACGATACCGATGGCAAGTACCAGACCGAAAAGGGTGAGGGTGTTGATCGAATACCCCAACAGATACATTCCGATAAAGGCACCCGTAAGCGAGATCGGGATCGATAGGATCGGAATCATTGCCGCACGGGAACTTTGCAAAAAGAGGTAAATGACCATACTGACAAGTACGATGGATGCCAGAAGGGTAAATACGACCTCTTCGATTGAGATTTTGACGAAATCGGTCGTATCGTACGGGATATCGTAGGTAATCCCTTTCGGGAATTTTTTGGATAGTTTTTCCATTTTCGCGGCGACCGCGGCGGAAGTATCGAGCGCATTGGCATTGACGTCGGCGAAAATCCCTATCATTGCGGCCGGTTTGCCGTTTACCCGTCCGAAAAATTCGTAGTTCTGGCTGCCGAGTTCGACACGGGCAACGTCGCGCAGACGGATCATTGAGCCGTCATTTTTTGCTCTGACAATGATGTTTTGGAACTCTTCAGGCGTTGAGAACCGCCCTTTGGATGTCAGCTGCATCGTCCACATCTGCTCATCGTTTGTGGGAGCCTGCCCTAAACGGCCGGGTGATACTTGGAGATTTTGATCTTTGATTGCCGCGGCAATTTCAGAGGCGCTTACCCCGAGTGATGCCATTTTATCAGGGTTGAGCCAGACACGCATCGCATAATCGCGTTGGCCGAATATCTGGCTTCTTCCGGCACCGGGGATTTTTTTGACTTCGTCAAGAAGATTGGCGGAGATATAGTTACTGATCCCGGTCGCATCATAGCTTCCATCGGGAGAGGTGATAGCGACGATCAGCAAGATATCGGACGTTTTCTTTTGTACGGTTACACCCAGATCACGGGTAGTTTGGGGAAGCTGAGCCAGAACCGAGTTAATACGGTTTTGAACATCGACCGCCGCCATGTCCTGGTTAACGCCGATATTGAAGGTACAGGTGATTGTCGCGCTTCCCGGCAGTGCCGCCGCTTTGGACGACATGTACATCAATCCGTCCGCCCCCGAGATCTGTGATTCCAGAGGAGTCAGAATATTGTTTGCGATCGTTTGTGCATCGGCTCCCGGATATTGTGCCGTAACGACAACCGTAGGGGGAGTGAGATTCGGCAACTGCGAAATCGGAAGGGTCTTGATCGCCACAAATCCGAGCAGCATGATTATCATGGCGATGACTGCTGAAAAGATAGGGCGATTGATAAAGAATTTACTAAACATAATTATTTCGTATTCGGAATGATTTCCGCTCCCGGTTTGAGTTTAGGAAGAGCGTCTGCGGCGATTTTGTCTCCGGCATTGACTCCGCTTTCGATCAGGATGTTTTCCCCTACCCATTCTCCCGGTACAACCGGTTTTGCGCTAACGGTATTGTTTGCTTCGATGGCATAGACAAATTTTCCTTGCGGACCTGTAAGAAGTGTTTTTTGGGGAACATAGAGGGCATTTCTCCACTCCATCCCTTTGACTTTGACCTGAACAAACTGTCCGGGGAGCAGTTTGCGGTCGCTGTTATCGATTACGGCGCGATAGGTGATGTTTCCGGTTGTCGAATCGACAAACGGTGCAATAAAGTTAATAGAACCTTTTCGTGACAATGTCGTTCCGTCACTAAGGGTAAGCTCGATTTCGTATTTACCGTCTTTCGGCGGAACAAGGCGCCCGGATGCAATTGCATTTTGACGGGCAAGCTTTTCATTTTCGCTAAATGTAAAATTGACGTACATCGGATCGGTCTGATAGACGGTTGTGAGCAGCCCGTTCGCTCCGGCGGCAACGTAGGTACCGACATCGATTTTGGATTTGTCGACAAAGCCGCTGATCGGAGCGGTAACGGTGGTATAGCTGAGGTTCAGTTTCGCCTGTTCCAATGAGGCTTTTGCAGCCGATAGTGCCGCAGCCGTATTGCGTTCATTGGCGGTTGCGGTATCGAGATCCTGCTGACTTGCGGCATTGGCTTCTGCAAGCGGTTTGATACGATTGAGGACCGCTTTGGCATTGGTATAGTTCGCGGAAGCGAGATCATAGGCCGCTTTGGCATTGTTAAGAGAATTTTTCAGATCGCTCGGATCGATAACGAATAACGTCTCCCCTTGTTTTACGGCTGAGCCCTCGGTGTAAGAGCGTTTTTGCAGATATCCGTTGACCCGGGCAAATACCTGTACGGTATTAAATGCCTGTGTTTGTCCTGTCGCCTGCAAGAGGGCAGGGAAATTACCCGTTTTGACTTCGGAAGCTGTCACGGGCACAGGACCTTCAGGCGGTTTTTCCATTCCTGCGGCTTTGGGACGTTCACATCCGCCGAACACTAAGATCAATGCGGCTGAGAGGGAGAGGGTGGTGAGACGATTCATTCGGATTCCTTTGGGGTGTAGTTTAGGGTAAGGCACATTTGTTTTAATACGCGCAGGGCTATAGCCAGATCGTCAGGATCGATCCCCTCATGGAGGTATCGGGTAGCTTCTTCCAACACTTTCATGGTCGGCTGTTCAAGCGCGATTCCCTGACGGGTAAGGGTGACATGATTGCACCGTTTGTCCTGACACGCGGTTGCCCTTTGGATCAGAGAGCGTTTTTCTAATCCGGCGATCAGCCGGGTAACGCTGGTTTTGTCTTTGCCGACGAAATCGGCAATATTTTGCTGGGTAGAACTTCCTTCTTTCCACAAAACCACCATCACTTTAAACTGCTCAATCGTCATATCGATACCGTGAAGGGCGAGTTGCCGTGTCAGATAGTTACGTGCGGCGAAAGCGGCATGGTTGCTTAAACAACCTAATGATTCATGGGTCGGGCATTCGCATCGATTCATAATCTAAACTCCTAATAGTTGACTATGCAACTAATTGGGCGAATCCTAATTCATTTTTAGGTTGAATGTCAAGAACAAATTGTTAATAATATTAATCACAAAGCTCAAAGATGCAGTATAATCCCACCAATTTTTTCAGGGTGGGTGCAATGGTTCGTTTGGTTGTGATTTTGGCGGTATTAATGGGTGTTCTATGGGGTGCGGCGAGCGATAGAAAAGTCCCTGTTTTGTGTTATCACCGTTTCGGGACTGAAGTAGTCGATTCCATGACGATCAAATCCGCTGCGTTTACTGAACAGATGGAGTGGCTCAAAGCCAACGGCTACACGGTTATCCCTCTGGATACGGCTGTCGGATATCTTCAAGGTAAAATCAAATCGATCCCCGCAAAATCGGTCGTCATTACGGTCGATGACGGCCACAAAAGCGTCTATAGCGATATGGCTACGATCGTCAAAAAATACCGCATTCCGGTGACACTCTTTATCTACCCGAGCGCAATCTCCAACGCCAAGTATGCGATGACATGGGACCAAATCCGCGAGCTTGAAACAACGAAACTGTTTCATGTTGAGTCTCACACCTATTGGCATCCGAATTTCAATCATGAGAAGAAAAAACTCTCAAGCGAAGAGTATGCCAAGTCGGTTGACAAACAGCTCGGCGGTGCGAAGAAAAAACTCGAAGAGAAGACAGGGCATGAGATTAAATACCTTGCTTGGGTATTCGGTATTTATGATGACACGCTTCTTGTTGATGCAAAAAAATCAGGGTATACGACGGCATTTACAATCGACAGAAAACATGCTTCTTCAACTGATAATATGATGGCGTTAGGGCGTTATATGGTGATTAGCAAACACACGATCAAAGATTTTGAACGTATGGTGAACGGATCGGAAGAAAAAATGCCACAGGGGAAAAATAACCTAAAAATGACCTACTAGCTATATAATTCCGCCTTTAATAATCAAGAGAATATTTTTTTGAGTATCTATGTAGAGATTAATAAGGGATAACCGCAACACGAATGGCAAAAGTAGTCCGATTAATAATAAACGATCAATATGTACCTTTAAAAACGGATAAGTTTATCAAAGGTGAGGTTGTCCCTTTTGACGTTTATATCAAACGCTATAATGATTTCGTCATTATCATCGAAGCCGGAACTTTATTGAATGAGGGCCTTTATCATAAACTTTTACAACAGGAAAGAATTTATATCGTCAATCATGACGTCAAAAAACTAAAATCATATTTTTCTCACTCTACCATCTCTTTGGATGAAGAGAAGACGAACAATCTAGACCCGTTATCTGCGGCATTAGCGATCAAAGAGAAATCATCGGCGATTAATGAAATCGAAAAGAGGCTTTTTTTTGTCTATTCGACGGTATCGGAATTGATGGGGTCTATTTTTGAAAGCGGAAACGAAAAACTTCCTCTTGACGCGCTCTCAGGTTGTGTGAATGAAATTGTAAATGTCCTTTCCTATAAGAGTCATGTATTGCCGATTATTTTAAAAATACTTCCCGACACCTATTCAACACATAATCACAGTACCAATGTCGCCTATTTTGCTACGATTCTGGGCATTATGCTGAAAATGGACAATGAAGAACTCATCGATCTCTCTTTTTCAGCACTGTTGCATGATATCGGTAAGCTGCGGATTGATGAATCTATTTTGGAAAAATCGTCTTCTTTGGACGATGATGAATTTGAATCGATCAAACACCACTCGCAGATGGGGTGCGAGATATTGGAGCACAACGGAATCGAAAATCAAACGATTTTAAAAGGAATTCGGCATCATCACGAAAGGTTGGACGGGTCAGGGTATCCCGATGGCCTTCGAGGGAAACTGATTCCTCAAAATGCCCGTATTATCGGTGTATGCGATGTTTTTGATGCCCTCACGACCAACCGGACTTTTCGTGAAAACTACACCAGTTTTGAAGCCTTGTTGTTAATGAAGCGTGAGATGCATATGCAATTGGATGAAAAACTGGTGGATATGTTTATCCAGCTGCACCGATGATGATTTACGTGTGCCTATATGGACGAGAATAAAAAAGAGAAGGTCGCTTAGTAAATTACAGCCGTCTAACGCTATAATATAGCTATTAATTCCATTATAAAGACCGTCCTTTGCATTTTGAACCGTATCCATTTGAAAAACTTACCGCTCTACTGGAAGGGATTACCCCAAATTCTGCCTATTCGCCTATCGCTTTGACGATCGGCGAACCGCAGTTCGAGACCCCCGCATTTATCCAAAAATCGCTTGCCAAGCACTCCGAAGAGCTTCGCCGATATCCGAAAACGGCAGGGGAAAGCTATCTGAATGATTCGATGCGCGGTTTTGTCGAACGCCGATTCGGGGTAAAACTAAAAGCGAATGAATTGGTCAGTTCATTCGGGACCCGCGAAGTGCTTTTTAATTTCCCGCAGTACTATCTGTTCGATAAAAAAGAGCCGGTCATGGCGTATACGAACCCGTTCTATCAGATTTATGAGGGCTCTGCGATCGCGTCACGCGCGAAAGTGATCCATTTGAATCTGAGCGAGCAAAACGGGTTCAAACCGGTTATTGACGAAGCGGAACTCGCTGGATGCGATCTCGTGATTTTGAATTTTCCCAACAATCCGACGGCATCGGTACTGAGCCTTGAGGAATTGGGTGATTGGGTAAAACTGGCGCTCAAACACGATTTTTGTCTCATCAACGACGAGTGCTACAGCGAGATTTATACCGATCAGAAAATCCCCTCGCTTCTCGAAGCGTCGCTCTATGTCGGCAACAGTTCGTTTAAAAACGTCCTCGTTATCAACTCGATCTCCAAACGCTCTTCCGCACCGGGTCTTCGCAGCGGATTTATCGCGGGAGACGGCTCGATTTTAAAAGGGTACGCACAGTATCGCACCTATGTCGGATGCGCGTCTCCGCTTCCGTTGCAAGCGGCTGCGGCCATGGCGTGGGCGGATGAGTATCATGTGGCAAAAGCGCGTGAGGTATATGCGGAAAATTTCAAAGCGGCGCAGGAGATTTTGGGGATTGAGACCTCAGATGCGACGTTTTACGTTTGGCTCAAAGTCCCTAACGCACTCGAATTTACCCAAAGACTTTATCGTGACTATAACGTCAAAGTGTTGCCGGGAGAGTTTTTGGCACGTGAGGATGCACGCGGCGAAAACCCGGGAATCGGCTATATCCGTATCGCTCTTGTCGAAGAGACGGTACGAACCATCCAAGCACTTGAACGCTTAAAGGAGGCATTGTCATGAAAGAGTTGAAAGAAAAAATTTTCCAAGCGCAAAGCGAGGGGGATATTGCCTCTTTGTATGTTCTTGAATCTCAGGCGCATGAGACGTTTGACGAAGATACGCTGATGGCCTATTATGCCAATATCCTCGATTTGGCGCTGGAGCGCCTGACGAATGCATTGGAAAATCTCGAAAAGCTCGATATGACCGAAGTGCAGGACTTTGCAACCCTTCGCGCCTTGTACGAATACGCGATCGAGCATTACAGCGCGGGAAGTGCAACGGATGCGAGTGCGTTGTTTGAAGTGCTCGGTGGAATCAGCAATGACGAAGCGTTTTCTGCAGCGATGAAAGTGCATCGTGCAGGGTGTGATTCACGGATTTCGTTTGACGATTTTATCGACGAGTATGTCGATATGGCCGCAACGCAAAACGGCGGAAAATTTTATATCAGCTTTTTCAAAAAAGAGATCGAATAACAAAAGCGCACCAGTGCGCTGGGCTTCCCGCCGAGGGAAACACAGCGTTAGCGTAGCCAAAGGGGGCTTTGCTCCCTTGGCGTATCAAAAGGAGACAACATGAAAATTCATTTTATCGGCATCGGCGGGATCGGTATTTCGGGACTGGCAAAATACATGCGCTTCAGCGGACACGAAGTAAGCGGTTCGGACATGAAAGAGACGCACATTACGCAGCGTCTCATTGACCGCGGCATTACGGTTCATATCGGGCATGACGCGTCGAATATCCCTGAGGGGTGCGATTTGGTGATCCATTCGGCGATTATCCGACCGACCAACTCTGAGATCGTGGAAGCCCATCGCCGCGGGATTGAAGTGCTTCATCGCCGCGATGCATTGCTGCGTATTTTGAGTGAGAAAAAAGTGTATGCGGTGTGCGGAGCGCACGGCAAGAGCACGACGACGGCAATTTTGGCGGCGATTATGGACGGAAGTGCGATTATCGGTGCGGAATCCAAAGGGTTCGGCTCCAACGTCCGGTATGACGGGAGTACCGACATTATGCTTTTCGAAGCGGATGAAAGCGACGGAAGTTTTCTCAACTCAAACCCTTACTGCTCGATCGTCACCAATGCCGAGCCGGAGCATATGGAGTACTATAACTACAATATTGACGAGTTTCACAGCGCGTATCGTCGTTTTGTTGAAATGGCTCCTGTACGTGTTATTAATGCCGAAGATCCATTTATGGCAACGCTGGAGTGCGATGCGCTGCGTTTGTATCCGAGCGTCGATATTACCAATATCACCTATACATTGATCGATGATGAGCCCTACACCCGTTTTCACCTCAAAGGATTCGGAGAATTCGAGGTGTGGGGATTCGGCGAACATATCGCGATGGACGCCGCATTGGCGATCATGGCCGCGGCGCAGACGATGAGTATCGCTTCAATCCGTGTCCGTTTGCTCAATTTCCGCGGAATCAAAAAACGGTTCGACGTGATTTTCAAAGGGAGCGACCGCGTCATTATCGATGATTACGCCCACCACCCGACCGAGATCAAAGCAACGATGCAGTCGCTTAAAACCTATACCGAGCTCAAAGGGTTTGAACGTATCGTAGCCATTTGGCAGCCGCATAAATATTCCCGTACCATCGATAACCTTGATGCCTTTGTCGAGTGCTTCGAAGGGTGCGATACACTGATTATTCTTCCGGTCTGGGCCGCGAGCGAAGAGCCTCGTGAGATCGATTTTGAAGGGCGCTTTGCTGGGTATAACCTTATTATGGCCGATAAGCTTCACCGCGAAGGAGATACGATTCAAGTGATTGTCGCAGATGAAGTGGTGAAAACGTACGATAAAAACGTTATCGTCGGATTCGGAGCGGGCGATCTGACCTATCAGCTCAGAGGAACCAAATAAGCCATGGGTTACCTCCTCTGGTTCGGGATTGTCGCCCTTGTCTTTGCGCTGATGCATTTTTTTACGGAACTCAGTGCCAAACAAAAGGGAATAATCTCTCTCGTCGTCACACTGTTGGTCATAGGGGCCATCGCCTATAATATCCGGAGTGACCGTGATCGCGAACAGGTCAACAGCGTCGTACTGAAATATGAGCAGGGGCAAATGCTGATGTGTCGGGGGACCGAGGTCAACAGTACCACGTTCGATTACAGTGTCGGGACGCAGAGTTTTGTCGGGAACCGCGGAACGAAATATTTTCAGCAAATCTTTAATGCGCGTGAGTGTCAATGACGCGTCTCTCCTCCAACCTCGCTGAGCTTTTCGGAAAGCTCGATCTTCTTCCTCATATCGCTTCGCTGGAGCAGTTTTTCTCTCGGGAGCAGAATATCGCCATCCCCGGAGACCAGGAGCGGCACTTTCGCTATATTCAGGCCCTCGATGCGCTGGAGTTCAAAGCCCCGCCGAAAAGTGTAGGCTTTGAGTCTATCATCAACCACCTCAAAAAGCAAGGGGTTTTACGGTTCGAAGAGATTCACGAACTTCTCAAAGTCGTCCGCTATTTTCGTCTGATGCGTAATCATAACTTCGCAGGTCTTATCGGCGAGTGGATGGAGACGATTATCATCCCCGAACCGTTTGGTGAGATCGATGAGTATTTCGATCATGAGGGGAACTTTATCGAATCGCGTGACGAAGAACTCCATAAAATCGCACAGCGGATCAAAGCGATCAAAACGGAGATTAATGATTCTATCAAGCGTCTCTTTCACACCCAAAAACTGACCCCCTACCTCGTCGATACCCAGATCCACTATATCAACGATGAAGAGACGCTGCTGGTGCGCGGCGGGTTTAACCACGTCCTCAAAGGCTCGGTCGTCGGTCGGACGGGGGCGGGATTCTTTTACGTCGCCCCCGACGCGGTGCTCCGCTCCAAAGAGCAGCTGCGCTATGTGATGCAGGAGCGGGAGACGAAGCTCTATGAATACGCAAAACGCTTTTCGGCAAAACTCTCCAACCTCGTCCCTTTCATCGGATTTTGTGATCGCGAGTTCGAGCGGTTTGACCACTATCAGGCACGCGTGCTGTTTGCCCGTGCACGCGATTTTGCGATCCTCAAACCCCAAAACAACGCCGATGTCGTCCTCGAAGAGTTTTCCCATCCCGCCATCCATAAGCCTAAACCGATCAGCGTCGATTTTCGCTCCAACCTCCTGATGATCACGGGGGTCAATGCGGGGGGTAAAACGATGCTCCTCAAATCGCTCCTCTCGGCGAGTCTGATGGCGAAATATCTCATCCCGATGAAGATCAACCCTCACAAATCGCGGATCGGGAGTTTTAAACGGATCGAAGCGGTCATCGACGATCCCCAAAGCGTCAGCAACGACATCTCCACCTTTGCCGGGCGGATGGTGCAGTTTAGCCATCTATTTGAACACAAAAGCGCCCTCGTAGGGGTCGATGAGATCGAGCTGGGAACCGATAGCGACGAGGCGGCGGCACTCTTTGCCATCGTCCTCGATGAGCTGATTAAACGGGGTCAGAAGATCATCGTCACCACCCACCACAAACGGCTCGCGGCATTGATGGCGGATAGGAGCGATGTCGAGCTGATGGCGGCGCTGTATGACGAAGAGCGTCGCGTCCCGACCTATGAGTTTTTGCAAGGGGTGATCGGAAAGAGCTACGCGTTTGAGACGGCGTCGCGCTACGGGATCAATCCCGCCATCATTACTCGTGCCAAAGCACTGTACGGCGAGAACCACGAAAAACTGAGCGTCCTCATCGAACGGGGAAGCGAGCTGGAGCGGGAGTTGAAGCGGAAAAACCGAGAGGTGGACGAACGGCTCGAAGCCCTCAAAGCGCAGGAAGCGGCACTCAAAGAGGCGCGTGAACAGCTGCGAAGCGATCTGGATGCGGAGAAAGCGAAGCTTCGCGCAGGGTATGACGAAGCGGTGCGCGAGGCCAAAGAGGCGGCGCGCGGCATGGACATGGCGGCCATCCACCGACAGCTAAACAAAGCGCAGGCGAAACTTCCGAAAGCGGAGCCGATCAAAATCGCCGAACCCGAACCGATCCGCTACGAAGTAGGGCAGGCGGTGAAATACCGCACTCAGCGCGGTACGGTCGTCAGCGTCGGGGCGAAAGACGCGATGATCGAGGTGGAGGGGATGCGCTTACGGGTCAAACTGAGTGACCTTAAACCGAGCGGCAATCTCCCGAAAAAGCCGAAGGTCACCGTCACCTCTCAAATCGATCAAAAAAGCGGTCTCAAACTCGATCTTCATGGACTTCGAGGGGAAGAGTCATGCGAGCGGATGGATAAATTTCTCTCTGATGCACTCTTGCAGGGATTTGATGAGGTGATTATCTATCACGGGATCGGGACGGGGAAACTGGCCTACGCCGTCAAAGAGTTTCTAAAAGAGCACCCGAGTGTCAAAAGCTTTAGTGATGCGCCACAACATTTGGGTGGATTTGGGGCGAAAGTGGTGAGGCTCTAAAAGATCTCTTTTAGTAATGAGGATAATCATATGGCAATAAGAATATTTCAAAATGATGAAAAGATTTTATTGAGATTTGTCGCGTTTTCTTCATTCCCAATAAAAGGTTCTTACCGTTATAAAGATGTGCTTCAAATAATGTCACTACCTGACGAAGCGCCAAAGCCACAATATATAATGGGTGCGCTGCACCCTCTAATTATTGAGTATAGATATGACACCATTGATGAAGAAAATGTAGCAAGTATTGCAACTGATAGCTTTGATGAGAGAATTCTTGAATCACAATATGCTTTTACAAAGCAGGATGAAATACTGTGTGTATTATCTGTAATTACAAAATATCTTATTACCAAGGACGAAAACGGTAAAAGATGGGTTTTATGTGATAAAGATGAGGACTGGATTTCTGTTGAACGCGGGGTAGGTTATTTCTGGACGGGGATGAGTCAATTCGGTGCTGAACTGACAGATATTGATACTGCAAGTATTCCTGAGATTCATTATGAACAATATTACGGTAATGATGCATTTTTGGGTGAGTCATTTAAGCTCAGTGACTCTACTTCTTCGCTTTTGGATAAATACTTTTCATTAGATGAAGCTAAGAAAGAAGCATTTTTATCTGCATGTGTTTTGTTTGAACGTTCATCCCGTACTTGGGTAATATCCCATAGTCTTGCATATATTGGTTTTATTTCAAGTATTGAAGCTCTAATCGAATACGAGAACAAGGATGTAAAAACCGAGAAGTGTTCTGATCCTGATTGTGGTCAACCGAAATATAAAGTAAGGCAAAAATTTCTCGCATTTGCAAGAGACTATGGTAATGATAGTCGCGAGTTTAAAAAGTATGCGGACAAATTATATAATCGGCGATCACAAATTGGTCATGTTGGAAAACTACTTTCTCATGATTTGGCAGGGAAAATTTCTGGCCCTGTTGTAGAAATGAATGATGGAATGGAATTAAGAAATTTACAGCGTGTTGTAAGAATTATGATGATTAATTGGCTTACTAAGGTTTAGATAATTTATGAAACTGTTTAACTATTAGTCAAGGTTAGATATGAAAAAAGTCCTAATCCTTAGCGGTGCAGGGATCAGCGCCGAAAGCGGAATCCGCATCTTTCCCCTCGTTCCCAAGCTCTAGCTTGGGAATGCATACTCTCATCTCATTAAAACCTTTGTCACTTTTTTTGTTTCAGCAAAAGCTTCTGTACTTTTCTGTTTAGCTGAAAAGTACCAAAAGAACATACCGTGATCCAAGAACGCTCGCGTGACTCCTTGCACTTCTGCACCGCACTCGGCTCTAGGAGTTAGATCGTGGAGATTTTGATTTTATCTCTTTTCGCATTCCGCGAAAATCATTTCCATCCAATTGTTTAGCCCTCACACCATACCTAGAGCAATGACACTTTTTTTTCTTTACTAAAAAGAAAAGGATATTTAATTTTCGTGTATAATATTCCGTAAGATTATACGGGAGATTACGATGGTAGCCTATAAATCCAACGAAATGATGAGTTCGACCGATGTCGCGAAAAACTTCGGCGCAGTTCTCTCCAAACTCGCGAACCACGAAGTCGATAAAATTTGTGTTTTGCGAAACAACAAACCTGAAGCGGTAGTGTTAAGCGCACTCGAATACGAACAGCTACGCGATTATCGTCATTGGAATACGATGAGCGAAAAAGAGTATCTTCAAAAATCGCATGAGAGTATCGATAGTTCACGGAACTATTCAATAGAAGAAGTAGATGCCTATCTCGAACGGATCATCGACTCGTATGAAAGTTAGAATTCTTCCCTCTTTTATCGCCAAACTGCAGTTTGTTTTGGAAAAGATTGCCGAGGATAAAAAAAGCGCGGCACACACATTTCGCCGTGAGATTTTGCGTGAGTGTTATAGTCTCAGCGATTTTCCTTATCGATGCCGTCGCTCGATCCATTATAACGACGATAACATCCGCGATCTAATTTTTAAGGGTTGGACAGTGATATATAAAATCCAAGATGATGAAATAAAAGTATTTGCATTGACAAAATACGAAGATTATAAAGACGAGAGTGATCAATAACCCAAACCGACAATAAAACCGCAGTAGAACATCTCAAAAAATATTTTAGTCTCCCAAGTGTTTCAGTGATGCTCCCCTAAGAATCACTGTTTTCCCCAGGAATCGGAACTCTCTTATTTATCTTCCGTATTTGTATATTTTTTTGTTTCACAGTAAAATCTTTAAAATATTTCATTTTGTTGAATATTGCGTACCAACTTCGATATTTAGATATGTTGCATGTCATCTCTTGAATGTTTGGTAATCAAGTATATTGTAGGAATAAATAGTTAGGGGTTTTTATGCTGATCATCCGAATTCTTCTCATTACTCTTTCACTTACGTTAAGTTTGCTGGGATCAAATGCCTTTGCACAGGACATCAACCTTCAGCCAAAGTACGGTGTACAGCCGAAGAATGATGCGCAGAAAGCAGCTGATGAAAAGTTTCTTGCAAACATTGACAGTTACTACAAAGGCGACCGAAAGAAAGCTGCAGCAGACGTCGCTACCCGTGGTTGGCAGTTTCTGCGGCAGGGAAATGCACCGGATGCGATGAAGCGCTTTAACCAAGCATGGCTACTGGATAGTTCAAACGGTAATGCCCTTTGGGGAATGGCTGCATTTGAGGCAGGTTCGGGAAAACTCAATGAATCATTAACGCTCTTCGCAGAGGCAGACCGTATTATCGGTGATGACATAGATTTTTCCGTAGACTATGCCAAGCTTCTTGGCGTCATTGGTGCTCAAACAAGAAATAAAGCCATGCTCAACGACGCTTTCACCCGTTTTGCTCGCATTCACGAAAAGGCTCCGCAACATACACTAAACCTTCAAAACTGGGCCATTATGTTGTTCTATGCTGGCAACTTTGCTGAGGCATGGAAAAAAATTAAGCTGGCTGAGGCAACACCGCGCCATGCAGAACTTGATCCAAGGTTTCTCACTGCTCTCCAAAATAAGATGCCTCGGCCATGACTAAAAAAGACTTACAACCCTGTACTAGATAGGAATTTCATCTTTTTTGGTTAATTAGCTATAGGGTGAGAATCGAGACGAAAGTTGTTTGGTTTAAGGAGATTGTATGAAAAAAGTCCTAATCCTTAGCGGTGCGGGGATCAGCGCCGAGAGCGGTATTCGCACATTCCGTGATACGAATGGACTATGGGAAGAATACGACGTGATGGAAGTGTGCTCGCTCACAGGGTTCGAGCGTAATCCCAAACTGGTCGCCGATTTTTACGATGCCCGCCGTCGCGACCTGCATGACAAACTCCCCAATGCCGCCCACGAGATGATCGCCCGCCTCAAACAGCATTACCCCGATCAGATCGAAGTACTGACCCAAAACGTCGACGATCTGTTCGAGCGTGCGGGGTGTCCCGATGTAATCCATCTGCACGGCACCCTCACCGATCTGCGGTGCGAGGAGTGCGGATGGGTTTACGAGATCGGATATGAGTCGCAGGAGGGATCGACGTGTCCGTCGTGCGAGAGTGATAACATCCGCCATAACGTCGTGATGTTCGGGGAAGAGGCACCGATGTACGCAGAACTTCAACGAGCAATCGAAGAGTGTGATTTGTTTGTCGTCATAGGTTCAAGCGGTCAGGTGATCAATACGGCGTGGATCGCTCAATGGTTTGAACACTCGATCCTCAATAACCTCGAATCCGATGATATGCTCGATCCGTTTTTCAAGACCCTCTACATCGAAAAAGCAACCACCGCTGCGCCGAAGATCGAGGCGGAAATCGAGTATTTTCTGGCTTTACAATAGAATCTGTAAAATTAGTTAATTTTATGTTATAGTAAAGCAGTAATTTTTGAAAAAAGGGATCATAATGAAGCATTTTCTTCTATCAGCGGTAATGGCCGCTGTCACTTTTACGGCACCGACATGTGCAGCCGATGTCGGTGTTTCGGTTACCGTTGGTCAGCCGGGTTTCTATGGTCGGATTGATATCGGTGATTTCCCGCAGCCGAGACTAGTCTATAAACAGGCGGTCATTATTGAGCATGGGATACCGATGAATCGAGAGCCGATTTATTTGCGCGTTCCGCCGGGGCATGCCAAAAATTGGAAAAAACACTGTCACGAATACGGTGCCTGCGGCGAGCGGGTTTTCTTTGTACACAACGACTGGTACGAGCGCGAGTATGTTCCGCGTTATAAGGAAAAACACGGTGACCGCGGGTATGACCACCGTGACAAAGGCAAAGGGAATGATCACGGCAAAGGTCGTGACAAATAATTATTTCCGTCACTTTTTTTGTATCGTCAAAAATTTCTGTACTTTTCTGTTTAGCCGAAAAGTACCAAAAGAGCATACCGTGATCCAAAGACGCGACGCTCCTCTTGGCACGACTGCCTCCGGAGCGGCTTTAGGTATTGGATCACGGGAAAATCATTACTGCAATAAATATGCCGCGAAAACATACATAGAGCCCAGCCGATGGCAGTAGTGCCGAATCGGCTGGTAGCGTTTTGTTTGAGAGGTGCTTTTCTTTTGATCCTTTACTAAAAAGAAAAGGATATTTATAAACTTTTGCGTAAAATCACACAAACACTTTACATTGCCGATTAAAAGACGAGAATCTTAATGACCCAAACCGACTATAAAAACGCCGTAGAACAACTCAAAAAATACTCTTACCACTATTACGTCCTCGACGATCCGATCACGACGGACGAGGAGTACGATATCCTCTACCATAAGGTGGTGGCGTACGAGCATGAGCATCCGAGTGAGATCATCAGCGATTCTCCGACACAGCGGGTCGGGGACGTGCCGCAGGATAAGTTTGATAAAGCACAGCATCTCAGCCGCATGTGGAGTCTCGAAGACCTCTTTGACCGCGAGGAGTTGGAGACGTGGGTAAACCGTATCACCAAAGGCTACGGCGATGTCCGCTTTTACTGCGAACCGAAATTCGACGGGGCGAGTCTGAACCTGATCTACGATAAAGGCGTACTCGTTCAGGCGATTACCCGCGGAGACGGGGTCGAGGGGGAAGACGTTACCCAAAACGCCAAAACGATTCAGAGTATCCCCCTTAGAATCGAGTACAAAGGGCGGATCGAGATACGCGGCGAAGTGGTCATTTTCAAAGAGGATTTTGAGAAGATCAATCTCGAGCGCTCCCGCAACGGCGAGTCGCTGTTCGCCAACCCGCGCAATGCGGCGGCGGGGAGCCTGAGACAGCTCGATACCCGGATTACGGCGTCGCGCCGTCTGGTATTTATGCCTTACGGCATTGGAGCTAATACCCTCGAGATCAAAAACCTCAGTGAGCGGATGGAGTGGGTCTATGGCCTCGGATTTCGCAATCCCCATATGACCCACTTGTGCGAGAGCGCGGATCAAATCGAGACCTTTTACCATGAGATGAGGGTTGAGAGGGATAACTTCGCGATGCTGCTGGACGGGATGGTGATCAAGGTCGACTCGATTGCGGTACAGGATGAACTGGGCTATACGGTCAAAAATCCCCGCTGGGCGGCGGCGTATAAATTCCCCGCCATCGAGAAGCTCACGACACTCAAAGAGGTGATTATGCAGGTGGGGCGCAGCGGTGTCGTCACTCCCGTCGCCATCGTCGAACCGGTCGATATCGAGGGGGTGACGGTCGAGCGTTCGACATTGCATAATTTCGACGAGATCGAGCGCAAAGATATCCGCATCGGGGACAAGGTGATCATTCTCCGCAGCGGCGACGTTATCCCCAAAATCGTCAAAGTCATTACGGCGGAGCGGACGGGAAGCGAGCAGGTGATTCCACGTCCTACGCAGTGCCCCGTCTGCGGAAGTGAACTGCTCGATGAGGGGGCGTTGATCAAATGCCAAAACATGGGATGCGAAGCGCGGGTGGTCAACTCGATCATCTATTTCGCCTCCAAACAGTGCCTTAACATCGACGGATTGGGAGACAAGATCGTCGAAGCGCTTCATAGCGCGGGGATGGTGCATGAGGTAAGTGATCTTTTTGGCCTCACAATGGATCAGCTCCTCTCATTGGAGGGATTCAAAGAGAAAAAGAGCCGCAACCTCCTCGATGCGATCGCGGCGGCCAAAGGGTGCGACTGCTGGCGCTTTATCAATGCACTGGGGATCGAGCATATCGGAGAAGTCGCCTCCAAAACCCTCTGCGGTGCGTTCGGTACGGCGTTTGATCGCTCATCCCGCGAAGAGATTCTGGCGTTGGAGGGGTTCGGGGGAGAGATGGTCGAATCGATCCTCGAATTTGTCCGCGTCAACAGCGAGAAGATCGAGAGACTCCGATCGATTTTAAACCCTGCCGCTCCTGTTAAGATCGAAGCGGCAGAGAACCCGTTTAAAGGCAAAAGTGTCGTCATTACCGGATCGATGAGCGTACCGCGCGATCACATCAAAGTGATGTTAGAAGAGTTGGGAGCAAAAGTCGCTTCATCAGTGTCGAAAAAGACCGATTACGTCGTGTACGGGGAAGATGCGGGGAATAAATACGATAAAGCGGTAGAGCTCGGTGTGACGCTCCTCACCGAAAGCGAATTTAGAGAAATGTGCGAAGCGGGCGATTCAGCGCCGCTTCCCGATATTGCTTCGACGCCGCAGGGGAGCGCTGTAGAGCCAAAATATAGCCTTTTTGATTAAATAGGCTGCGTACCCTTTAACTTTGATCCCTCCCGGGAGCAATCCCGCTCCGTATTCGCCGCCCAGTGCGATCATAACCCCTTGGTTTTTATACGTAAAGGGGTGTTTGGCTTTTCCTTTGAGCGAGCGGAGGATGTTTCGTGCGACATGCTCGCCGCCGCGCTCCGCCAGCTGCGCCGTGGGAGGGATAAATTTTCCCTCCTCCGTGATTGCCTGAGTGATATCGCCGATCGCATAGATATTCTCATGCATCGGGATGTTCAGGTTCGCATCGACGATCAGGTGCCCTTTGCCGTTCGTCTCAAACCCCAGATGCTGGGTGAGCGTCGATGCGGCGATCCCCCCGGTGAAGATCATAAACTCGAAATCGAGCACTTTGCCGCTGTCGAGGATGATCTGATTCTCCCGTACTTCGCCGATACGGTTGTTATGCCAGACGTGTACCCCCAGCTGGACAAGCCGTTGATGGGCACTCTCGATCAAATACGGATCCATTCCGAAGAGGATAGTCTCATACGCGTCGATGAGGTAGACGTCGACGCCGCGGCATCCGAAATTGCCGTTGGCATAGAAATGGTTCGCGTATGCCGCCATTTCCGCCGCGATCTCTACTCCCGAAAGCCCCGCACCGCCGATGACGATGTTGAAGGGCTTGACGTCGCAACCCTGTGTTTGCGCTTCGATGCGGTTGAGGAGGGATCGTTCAAACTGCTGTTTAAAATCAAGTGCCGCTGGGATGCTTTTGACCCCGTGGGAGTGTTGGCGAAGCCCCTTGATAAAATCGGGGAAATAGGTTCGGCTTCCGGTTGCGATGATGAGATAGTCATACGGAATCGTCTGCGCCGTCGTCGAAACGGTAGAGTTCTGGGTATCGATGCCGCTGACCTCTTCGCAGACGAACTCGACGAGACCGAAACTTTTGCAGAGCGAGGGGAGATCGATCATCACAGAAGACATGTCTACTTTGTTGGCGATAAAGTCGTATACTTCAGCCTGCATATAGTGGTAAGGGTTTTTATCGATCAGGGTGATGGAAATTTGGCTGTGATGGGCGAGATGCTCCATAGCACGGATGCCGCCGTATCCTCCTCCGATGATTACCACATGAACTGATTGCATTAACTACCCTTTAAAACTTTCGCGCAATGGTATCCTAAACAAAATTATGTCACGATAACGTATTAAAAGATAATGGATTGATATGAGACTGGATAGTTATTTGGTAGAGCAGGGATTTGTCGAGAGCCGCACGAAAGCGCAGCAGTTGATTAAAGAACACGCCGTGAGCGTGGAGGGGAAGATTGTCGACAAAGTCTCCTTTGACGTAGCGGAGGGGATGGAAGTCGTTCTGGCCGATACCGAAATATACGTGAGCCGCGCCGCGATTAAGCTCAAAGGATTCCTCCCCTATACCGAATGGGAGATAAAAGGGCTTCGCGCACTCGATATCGGCTCTTCGACGGGGGGATTTACCCAAATCCTTTTGGAAAACGGCGTCTCAAGCGTCACGTGTGTCGATGTCGGAAGCGATCAGCTTCATCCCTCACTGCGCTCAGATCCGCGTGTAAGCGTGCATGAAAATACCGATATCCGCTCCTTTGCGTCCGAAGTGCCGTATGATCTCGTGACGTGCGATGTGGCCTTTATCCCGCTTGAGTTGATCCTTGAATCGATTGACTCTCTGGCATCCAAATACATTGTTCTTCTATTTAAGCCTCAGTTTCAGGTCGGGCGTGAAGTCAAACGGGACAAAAACGGTGTCGTCAAAGACGATAAAGCGATCGGCAAAGCGATGATCCGTTTTGAAGACACATGTACGTTGATGGGGTGGAAGCTGATTGCCAAAGAGGTGGCGCATATCAGCGGCAAAGAGGGAAATCAGGAGATTTGTTATGGCTTTATCAAAGGTTGATGCCATCGCTATCGGCGGATTTGACGGGATGCATGCCGGGCATCAGAAATTATTTAATGAACTGGGGAAAAACGGGGCTATAGTCGTTATCGAGACGGGGTATGCGAACTTAACCCCCGGACGCGAGCGCGAGCACTACACCCACTATCCGATTCTTTATTATTCTCTTGATGATATTCGTCATCTGGAAGGGGAAGAGTTCGTCGCTTTACTCAAAGAGCGGTTTCCCCATCTGCGCAAAATAGTGGTGGGATATGATTTTCATTTCGGGAAAAACCGCCGCTACTCACACGCCAATTTGGGTGAACTCTTTTCGGGCGAAGTCAAAGTGATCGATCAGGTATGCATCGAAAACGACTCGGTCCACTCCCATAAAATCCGCAGCAAAATACAAATCGGCGACCTGAGCGGAGCCAACCGCTTTTTAGGTCACAATTACGCGATCAAAGGAACGGTTATCAAAGGGCAGGGGATCGGTAAAACCGATCTCGTCCCGACAATCAATCTCGAATGCCCCGGTTATCTTCTCCCTTATGAGGGTGTATATGCGGCATTTGTCCGCTTGGACAGTGAAGAGCATTATCACCCCTGCGTCGTTTTTGTAGGGCACCGCGTTACGACGGACGGAAGTTACGCGGTTGAGTGTCACGTTTTGGATGAAAATATCCCGAGCTGTGAGAGGGCGTCGATCAGTTTTGTCAAATTTTTACGCAAAAATCAGAAGTTTGAGTCACTGGAGAGTCTTAAAAAAGCGATCAGTGATGATATTTTAAACGCCCGTCGGGAACTGATTCATTTGAGTTTATAGGAATTTAATCTCACTTGGGATAAAATCCCGCTAATTTTTCATGCAAAGGAACACTACTTATGGGTGAGTTGTTTACCTTCTTCGGCCTTATCAGCCACGAACATTCGTTCATTTTCCTCACACACATGCTCTTAACTGCGGCTATCGTGCTTGTGATCGCGAAAATGGCAACCTCAAATCTGCGTTTGGTTCCAACCGGAACTCAAAATGTTATGGAAGCTTATCTTAGCGGCGTACTTGCTATGGGTGCGGACGTTATGGGCAAAGCGGAAGCACGCCGTTATCTTCCGCTTGTTGCGACTATCGGTCTTTTCGTCGGTATCGCAAACGTTATCGGTGTTATCCCGGGTTTTGAAGCGCCGAGTGCGTTTTTGGATTTTACCCTTGCGTTGGCTTTGGTAGTATTTACCTACTATAACTTCGAAGGTATCCGCCGCAACGGTTTGATCAGCTACTTCAAACACTTTATGGGTCCTGTATGGTGGTTGGCATGGTTGATGTTCCCGATCGAGATCGTTTCACACATCTCTCGTATCATTTCTCTTAGCTTCCGATTGTTAGGTAACGTTAAAGGGGACGACATGTTCTTGATGGTATTGTTGATGTTGGCTCCGTGGATCCTTCCGATCGTACCGTTCGCGTTGTTGACGTTCATGGCATTTTTGCAAGCGTTCATTTTTATGATGCTCACCTACGTATATCTCGGCGGTGCAGTTCTTCTTCACGACGACCACTAAGTTATCTTGATGAAGCGAAGTACGTTCGACGCGCTTTTAAGCTTCCTCGGAGGTGTCTCCTGGGCTTTCGTCATTGTCGGAGCCTGGGTCACTTTCCAATCCCTTGTTTTCCTCGGTATCGTTCCCGCATTGATGTTTACATTCCTCTTTATCTTTTTGGCTATCTTTTTGCTGTTGGTATTAGAGACGATGTCTATGGCACGCGAGCGCAATGATATGATGGCGAAACAAAACCAACTTCTCGAAGAGATTCGGGAGAGTGTAAAAGACTCATCTACGGACGCGTGAAGAGCTATCTAATCACCGACCCCTCCTTGTACGGTACTACTCCCGATTCGATCGAATCGGCGTTACCTGCCGTCTTCTCACAAAATCTTCCCGACTTTGCCCTTTTTCGAGACAAACAGAGTAGCGATTATGCAGAACTTGCATCCGTTTTTATCCGTATCTGCCGAAATCATACGGTTTCCAAAGTGCTTTTGCACGGCGATTATGCGCTTGCATCCGTTTTGGGAGCTGACGGGGTTCATCTGACCTCGACGCAGTCTGAGGAGATAGCCGAGGCGAAAGCTCTGGGGCTTTATGTCGTTATCAGTACCCATACCCACGAGGAAGCGATCAAAGCGCAGAAACTCGGCGCCGATGCCATCACCTACAGCCCTATTTTCTTCTCGCCTAATAAGGGAGAACCCAAGGGTTTAGAGGATTTAAAAGAAATAGTGGCTAAAATAGAGATACCTATTTTTGCATTGGGCGGAATTACGGCTCAAGAGCAGATAAACGCGGTTGAAAAGTGCGGTGCTTACGGCTTCGCGTCTATCCGTTATTTTATATAATCTAAGGATTTTCTCACATGTTTGAAACCATTATCGGTTTGGAAGTTCACGTCCAGCTCAATACCCAGTCTAAACTTTTTTGCTCATGTCCTACGAGTTTTAATCACGAACAAAATACCAATACCTGTCCGACCTGTCTCGCACTTCCGGGTGCGTTGCCGGTTTTGAACAAAGAGGCGCTGCGTAAAGCGGGGATGTTCGGAACGGCGGTCGGCGCTACGATCAACCGTACTTCATTCTTTGACCGTAAAAGCTATTTTTATCCCGACAGCCCGAGTGCGTATCAAATCACTCAGCTCTATACACCGATCGTCGAACACGGTAATCTGACTATCGATTTTGAAGACGGAAGTCATAAAACGATCCGCATCAACCGCGCTCATATCGAAGCGGATGCGGGGAAAAATATCCATGAAGGTTCTATCTCGAAAGTAGACTTGAACCGTGCGGGGACTCCGCTGCTAGAGATTGTATCCGAACCGGATATGCGATCGCCAGAAGATGCTATTTTGTATCTCAAAAAGCTCCACTCGATCGTCCGCTACATCGATATCTCTGACGCCAACATGCAAGAGGGGTCGTTTCGTGTCGATGTAAACGTCTCGATCAGACCTAAAGGGGATGAAAAACTCTACACCCGTGTCGAGATCAAGAATATCAACAGCTTCCGCTTTATCCAGCGGGCGATCGAACTCGAAGTTGCCCGTCAAAAAGAGGCATGGGAAGACGGTACGTATGAGAGTGAAATCGTTCAGGAAACACGCCTTTTCGACCAAGTAAAACAAGAGACCCGTTCAATGCGCGGGAAGGAAGAAGCGGCCGATTACCGCTACTTTCCTGAGCCTGATTTGCTCAAAGTGATCGTCGATGATGCGATGTATGAGCAAATCTGTACTATTCCGGAACTTCCGGACGCTAAAAAAGAGCGCTTTGTCAAAGAGTTTGGGATCAGTGAATACCATGCATCGCTGATCACCGCTGATTTGGAAAACGCGCACTATTTTGAAGCGATGCTGGAGCAGGGGATTACGGCTAAAAATGCGGTAACATGGCTTATCGTCGAGCTACAAGGGCGTCTAAGCGGCGGAGTGACACCGTCTACATCGTCGATCAGTGCCGTAATGCTCGGAACCCTCGTCAAGCGGATCGAAGAGAGCGTCATCAGCGGTAAAGCGGCGAAAGAGGTTTTGGATTACCTTCTTGAAAACGGCGGTGATATTGATGACGTGATCGAAAAACTCGGACTTAAGCAGGTCAGTGACACGGGTGCGCTCGAAGCGTTGATCGATGAGATTTTGAGCTCTAATGCCGATAAAGTGGCCGAGTACAAATCGGGTAAAGACAAACTCTTCGGTTTCTTCGTCGGTCAGGCGATGAAAGCATCCAAAGGTTCGGCAAATCCGAATACACTGAACGAAATTCTTCAAGCCAAATTAGCACAATAAGGGTGGAGATGATCAGCCGATGGATCGTAGGGATTGCATTTTTTCTCCATGCGTCTCCTACCTATCGGCATCTCAAAAAATTCGCCTTTAACCTTTTAGAAAACCCCAACTATCCTTACAAAAAATTTTTTGACTATACGATGATGCTGCTGATCGCCATCAGCGTCTATATCCTCATCCGGCATGTCAAACATGAGGTCAATCAAGATTGGCTCTTTTTTAATAATTACGTTATTTCGTTTATATTTTTGATCGAATATCTTTTACGATTTTGGGTGTACAGCGATAACTCCAAAGTGATTATCGAACAGTATGAACATGATCTTTTTTTGCAGCGTCCGTTTAAGCTCTGGAACGTACTGCATAACATCTTTATGACCAAAATGAGTTTTGTTTTTTCACTCCCCGCAATTATCGACCTTCTGGCGATTATGCCGTTTTTCCATGAGATGCGTTTGCTGCGGGTTTTTATCCTGTTCCGTGTATTTAAACTTTTTCGGTATGCAAAAAGTTTGCAGCAATTCGTCTCGATCCTCTCGTCTAAAAAATTTGAGATTCTGACCCTCGGTGTTTTTGCAAGCGTTATTATCATCGTCTCTTCCGTCCTTATCTACGTTATGGAAGCGAACAACCCCGATTCTCCGATCAATACCCTTTTCGAAGCGGTGTACTGGTCGGTCGTGACGATTTTCACCGTCGGGTACGGTGATTTTGTCCCGGTTACGACGGAGGGGCGAACGGTCGGGATGGCCATCATCGTAGCAGGTATCGCCGTAATCTCTTTTGCAACCTCGATTGTCGTATCGGCGTTTACAGAGAAACTCGATGAGATTAAAGAAGATAAGATGATCGATGACGTATCCAAGTTCAATCAATTCTACCTGATCTGTGGATACGGCCCGTTAAGCTCGCAAGTCGCCCATCGTTTTTTAAAAGACGGCAAGCAGGTCGTTATTTTAGAGAACGACCATAAAAAAGTAGCGGAAGCTCAAAAAGATGGGCTTGTAGCTCTGACCTGCGATCCGGCATCGCTGCACTCGTATCATGCGCTAAGAATTGATTTTAATACGCAGGTGATTGCGGCAATATTGCTCGAAGAGAGCGATGTGTTAAATGTTTACACGGCCTTGACCATTCGCGAACTTTCCAAAAAGGTTCAGATGCTCTCTATTTTGCTGCATCAGGAAAACCGACGAAAACTCTCTTTGGCGGGGATCAACGAGATCGTTTATACCCAAGAGCTTATCGGGCTGATGAGTAAAGAGGTGAGCGGAAGACCGGTAGCCTTTGAAGTGATTCATGCTTTGCGTTCAGAAAACAGCGGCGTATTTATCAAAGAGATTGTTTTGGACAGCATTATGGCCGAGCAGTTTTTTGAAACGAGCAAACTTTCGATGTTTCATAAACGGCTTATTATGCTCGGTATTTACAAACAATCGAGCCAGTCTTTTTTCTTTAACCCTTCCAATACTCTGATTATCGAAGCGGGGGATGTTGCCATCGTTGTCGGTACCCGTTCTTTGATCGATGAATTTAAGGCACTGGTGCGAAGGAAGAAGAGATTATGAGTTATCAAAGTGCGATCGTATTCGGATTTAACGAGTATGCAAAACAAATAGCGATGCAGATCGCTCCCGAATATCTCTCTTTTGCTATTTTTGTTATGACCGAATCGGAGCGCCTTGCCGCAAAAGCGGCAGGTTTTGAAGTTGCACTTTTTGATTTGGGCGAAGATTGGAAGCTGATCGAAGAGCAGTTTGATCCCTCAAGTCTGATCGTGTTTTGTGCTTTGGATAAAGATGCCGAAAATGTCTTTTTGACCATTTCGCTGCGGTCTATTTTTGAAGAGCTTCCGATCATTGCGCTGGCGGGTGATCATGAAAGTGCCGCAAAGATGAAAAGCGCCGGAGCCAACAAAGTGATGGCGACACAGCAGATTACCGCCAATATCATCACCGAAATGCTTGAAAAACCGACGGTAACCGAAGTGCTGCACGATATTTTGTATGAAGAGTCATTTTTGAAAATAGCGCAGATCACCGTCCCGGAAAACTCCTTTTTGGTCGGTAAACATCTGCATGAGATTGATTGGGGTGAGGAGTTTGATGTTCTTGTTCTTGCCATCGTCGATCATCAGCTCTCTGCGACGTTCAGTTTTACCTCAAAAGGGCACCATCATCATATCGATCCTGACGATATTTTGGTTGTCGTCGGGTACGAAGACAGCATATCGGCATTATCTGAAGCGATGGGAGTGGTAAAATGGGCAAAATAGGGGTCATCGGTGCAGGTAAATGGGGAGAAGCGCTCTCCTATGCTCTGAGCGAAAAAAACGAGGTCATTATTACCTCCCGAACTTCCCGCCCGTGGCCGAACTTTAGAGCTTTGGATGAAGTACTTAAATGCGAGTATCTTGTCATTGCGATTCCGGCCCAACAGATAGCACAATGGCTGAAGGAGCACTTTGTTTTTTCGGGACAAAAAATTCTTGTTGCGGCTAAAGGGATCGAAGCTTCCAGCGGACGGTTTTTAAATGATATTTACAAAGAATACGTGCCCGAAGAGAATCTCGCTTTTTTGTCGGGGCCGTCATTCGCCGTGGAAGTGATGAAGAAACTCCCTACCGCGCTGGTAGTGAATTCTCTCTCAAAGGATACGTCTGGAGAATTTGCCGCTTTTTTCCCTTCCTTTATCCGTACCTATACGAGTGAAGACGTCATCGGAGCCGAAATCGCTGGAGCGTATAAAAACGTGATCGCCATCGCTGCAGGGATCTGCGAGGGACTCTCTTTAGGGCATAATGCAGCTGCGAGTCTGATTGCTCGGGGGCTGGTGGAGATGGAGCGATTCGGACGGGCTTACGGGGCGACGCAGGAGAGTTTTCTGGGGCTCAGCGGAGCGGGAGATCTGTTTTTGACGGCGAGTTCGTCTATGTCACGCAACTATCGTGTGGGGCTCGGGTTGGCACAAGGCAAAGATAAAGATACAATATGCATTGAAATCGGTGAAGTGAGTGAGGGGATCGGGACGGCCTATGCATTACATGAGATAGCACAGGAACGAGGTATCTATCTCCCTATCGCCTCAGAAGTATATGCGATTTTGGAGGGGAAATCTCCCCGACAAAGTTTAAAAGATTTGATAGAGAGGTAGTAAAAACAGCACGGTTCACTGTGCGTGAGCTTTCTGCTGAAGACGGAGTGCCCTTCGGGTGAAACACAGCGTTAGCGTAGCTAATCGGGATTGTATTCCGATAGCGTTAAAAAAAATAAAAAGATAAGGAGATAGAGATGTTAGTACATATTGTAATGTTTCAGTTTAAAGATGAGAATAAAGAGGCCAATATGGCGCGCGTCAAAGAGATGCTCGAAGCGCTGCCTTCAAAAATCAATACGCTCCATTCGATGGAAGTGGGGATTGATATCAGCCGAAGCGAACGCTCATTCGATATGGCTTTGGTCTCACAGTTTGAGGAACAGGCCGCATTGGATGTTTATGCGATCCATCCGGCACATTTGGAAGTGGTGAGTGTGATTAAAGAGGTTACGCTCCTTTCCAAAGTCGTTGATTATATACAATAAGGGAATAATCTGTGGACGAAATATCAAGTGTAGAGAAGAGTGTTCGCGATCCGTTTTATAAAAAATACAAAATCCACCTCTCCGTTGCAGCGGCAATCGCAGCGGTAGGGATCAGCGCACTGGCCCATTATAAAAATACTATTGTCAAAGAAGAGCTGATCAGTGCGATGAACCATTATCAAGAGGAATTGCTCCTCAGCGGCGGCGAGATGAAGTACGGCAGTGTGGAGTGCGGCGGAATTATTTCAACCGATTGTGAAATCAAAGCTATAAAATTGTCGATCATGGGGCAAGAACAGCTCAGTATAGGGGCTCTTCGATTAGGGAATGTAGAAGAGCTTTCGGAACTGAAAGCGTTTGCAAGCGGACAGAATATTGACGCTTCTATCGATATCGAAGCCGATGACGTTACTTTGCCTAAACCGCTACTGGCACAGATAATTTCTCAAAATGTAAGTAACGCGTTTCAGCAAAATACGCTCAATAAGCTTGATACGGTCAGTTTCGCCTTCAGAGGCGATATCGAAGGAAGTTCAAAAAATATAAAGTATCTGAATGTCGATCAACTCCGCATAGACAACGCCATTATGCCGCTGGAATTTTCGATGAGTGCACGGGATATCTCCAACACTTCGCCCGATACGATGATTCTGGATCATTTTATTCTGACGATGGAAGATCGTGCGATTTCGGATGTGACGTATGAATCGGTTAAAAGTTTTGCCGATTCTCTTGCGGATAATGAAAAAGAGGCTTTTCTCAAAGAGTTTAATTTGACGCTCCCTCAGATGAGTAACAGACCGAAAGCATCCCATTTGATCAATATCGCGATTGCTAAACATTTCGAAACTGATTTGCCGAACACGTCCGGTATGGTTGAAAAAGATTTGATCAATGCAATGATTCAAATGCTCAAAGGGGAGACCAATGAGATCACTTTGGAAGGAAAAAACCAAAAAAAGCTGACAATGATTCAACTCCAAAATGAATTGCAGAAGTCTTCCGCAATGAGTGATGTGGAAGCGCAAAAATATATGGATGATAAGTTTAAATTAGAGGTCAACAGCGATTAACGTTAATGAATTAACATTTTTTTAACATTTTAGGACTACAATAGACAAAATTAGTCAGAGGAGTTTACAATGAAAACATTGCTTACGATCGTATCGGCATCGGTAATTCTATCGACAATCGCATTTGCTGAAATGCCGGCAATGACTCAAGAGAAAGTAGCAGCTCAACAAGAAATTCAAAACCGTTTTAAAGAGATGAAAACGGATGAACTTTTAGAAAAACGCGGGACTATGACGACGCAACAAGAGCGCGAAGCACTTCATAACGAGCTTATGAGCCGTCAGAAAATGATGACGAAAGAGCAGCATGATAAGTTTATGAAGAAACCCGAAAACCGTACCCCGAAAATGAAAAATCAAGGTTCGGGTCAAGGAATGATGCAAGGACAACGTAACGGTATGGGTTCAGGAATGGGCGGCGGCATGGGGGGACGTTAATCGTCTCACTCGACCGAATTGATCGCCTTTAGCGTATAGCTCTCGTTTGGCTGTACGCTTATTACTCTCATCATATTCGATACTAATCCTTTTTGTGTGATCTTTATATCGAAATTATTTAAAAATTGGCAAATAGGAAAAGAAAGATGGGATGGACATGTCAACATGACAGTAAAGGATTTTGCAAACTCTTGAAAGTCCCGTGCCAACCCGGTATCAAAGGGTGTATCCTTAACAAAGGTGCTGAGGTCGTTTTTACGACAGGCAGTTACGAAGAGGATAAAAAAAAGGCGGAAGAGAAGGGTGAAGCGATCGATTTTGCCGAACTTGCTCGATATCATTAACCGCTATTCGAGTGAGTAGATTGCTTTAATCGTATGGCTTTGTTGAGGGGCTATACGGATAATCTCATCTCCCGCATTGGCGGTTTCGATACAGAGTGTTTTTTTGTAATCTTCGAGTGAGAGATCGGCTTTCTGTTCGCACACCCGACTCCACGGATTCCACACGACCGCCGTTTTGCTCCCCTCGCATTTAATGCGTATCGTCCGTTTCAGCGTATCATCGTTTATTAGAATGTCACCGCTGTCAAACGGATAGATGCGGTCGGTTTCGGCATTGATGCGGATGGCAATATCTTCTTTTTTTTCGGCTCCGCCGTCTGTTTTATCGCTGTAGGTGAACCCCTCTAATCCCGTGACGCTTGTATGGGTGATGTCACCTACCGAAAAATAGGTGTGGAGTGCCTGTGTGAGTTCCATAGGGGTATCACCGAGGTTATGGGTTGTGAGTTCCATGGTGAGTACTCTGCCAACGCTGAGTGTCAGGATAAGGCGGAAACGGTACGGCCATAGTGTATAGGTCTCCGGGGTATCGGTAAGCTCGAAGGTGATGGAGCACTCCTGATCACTGAGAAGATCGGAAGAGACAACACTCCACATGCGGGTACGGGCGAGTCCGTGATCGCTTCGTCCTTGGCCTTGCGGGTCGGGACCGAACCACGGCCAGCAGATAGGGACACCGCCCCGGATGGGAGTCCCTTCTTTAAAAATTGCTTTTTCGCTGAGAAACAACAGGTCATTGGAATCGGAAGCAAACGTATAGGAGAGGAGCTGAGCGCCGTAAGGGGTAATGGCAGCGGTAGCGTGAGGCGTCGTGATAAGGGCAACGGGAAAACCTCCCGGCCCCTCTTTGAACGTTACATAGCCGGCATGTGAGTAGAGTGAGTTAAGCGTTTCAATATCCATTAGCTATTCTTTAATGCTTCGATCTCTTCAACTTTTTCTTCAATAGCGAGGAGTTCGTCCACTTTTTCTTCGTAGAGCGCTTTGGTCTTTTCGAGTTCTTCGGCTAAAACACTGATCCCTATTTTTTCGTATTTTTTCGGATCGGCGAGAGAAGCGTTAAGATCGTCGATTTTGGCCTCAAGCGCTTCGATCTCGACAGGGAGTTTTTCCAACGCTTTTTGCTCATTGAAGGTCAGTTTGAGGGCTTTGGGTTTTTCGCTTTGTACTGTTACCGAAGCGGCAGTTTCAGATTTGGAAAACTCCGCCTCCATCGCATCCATCTCCATAAACTCTTTTTCGTCTTCGAGGTATTCGCTGTAAGGCTTGTAGCTCTCTTCTATCGACCCGTCCCCTTTAAAGATAAAGAGTTTTTTGGCGATCTTGTCGACGAAGTATCTATCATGGCTGACCAGAATGACCGCACCCGGGAAACTTTGAAGTTTCTCTTCGAGGATATTGATGGTCGGGATATCAAGATCGTTGGTCGGTTCATCGAGGATCAGACAATCGACCTTTTTGGTAAACAACAGGGCGAGGGCGACACGGTTTTTCTCTCCGCCGCTAAGGACTCCCACCTTTTTATCGAGAAATTCACGCGGAAAGAGGAAGTTTTTGAGATAGCCGTAGACGTGGTAATCCTGCCCCATTACATCGACGCGGTCTCCGCCGTGGGGACAAAAGGTTTCGATGAGATTGAGATTGTCATCGAGCATTTCGCGGTGCTGATCGAAATAGCCGATGGTAAGTTCACCCATTTTGATGATTCCGCTGGTCGGTTTAAGCCGCCCGAGAAGTGCTTTGAGGAGTGTCGATTTACCGCTTCCGTTGGGGCCGACGACGGCGATAACGTCTTTTTGGAGGATTCGGGTCGAGAAATCTTTGATCAGTGTTTTGTCGCCGAGTTTGAGTCCGAGATGCTCGATTTCAAAAAGCATCTTTTGGCGGTTTATCCCCTCGGAGCGGT
Organism: Sulfuricurvum kujiense DSM 16994; assembly: GCF_000183725.1. NCBI lineage: Bacteria > Pseudomonadati > Campylobacterota > Epsilonproteobacteria > Campylobacterales > Sulfurimonadaceae > Sulfuricurvum > Sulfuricurvum kujiense. Next base: position 823,487 of record NC_014762.1, read on the forward strand.
TAAAGTGTTTCGCTTCGCGCTCCAGCTCCAGTTTCATTTTGCGGATGCGGCTCGGGTTGTTTTTGGCATCTTCGCGCAGCTGTAAAACCCGTTGCTTACGTCCTTCGTTCCGTTTGAGGCGTGCTTTTACCCCGCGGCGCAGCCATTCGTTCTCGGATTTTAGGAGTTTGAGGAGATTTTCGTGCTGCTGTGCCATCGTGCGGAGCAACTCTTGTTTTTGCTCCAGATAGTTGCTGTAGCCGCCGTTGAATTCGCGCAGGGAGCAGTCTTCAACCTCAATGGTTTTCGTAGCGATCTGGTCGATAAAATAGCGGTCATGCGAGATAAAGAGGAGGGTGAACCGTTCTTTGAGGATCAGCTCTTCGAGAAACTCGACCATGTAGACGTCGAGGTGATTGGTCGGCTCATCGAGAAGCAGAACGTCGGGTTTTTGGAGGAGCAAAGAGGCGAGGGCGACGCGGCGCTGTTCCCCTCCGCTGAGGAGGTTTACTTTTTTCGTCTCATACTCTTTAAGCATAAAGTGGTGCATCACCCGCTCAATTTTATCGTCAAGGTTCCAGGCATTGTGATGATCGAGAAAATTGGTAAGGCGGGCTTGTTCGTCAAGAAGTGCCGTATTGTCGAATGCTTCGGCAAGCAGGGCGGAAATCTCATCAAAACGGACTTTCGCCGATTTGAGTTCCCCAAGACCCGCTTCGATCGCTTCGCGGACATTGTGGTCCGGATCGAATTTGGGGACTTGGGAGAGCATTTTGATCTCGATCCCCTGACGGTTGATCCGCTCACCTTCGTCGGCATCGAGCGAGCCGTGGACGATTTTCATCAAAGTTGATTTTCCGCTGCCGTTTTTGCCGACGATAACGACTCTCTCCCCCTCATCGATGTGGAAATTAATATTTTCTAAAATTTTTTGGGCTTCGTAGTGTTTGCTGACACCGAGTAGATCGACTAATGCCATATTTATTTATTCCTTAGGGAGTGTAAAACAAGTAGTTCGTGATAAATACCACGTCGCAATCGCGTAATCGTTATAGGGGGTTTCACGTTGTGCCGGAGGGATTGATTCGTTGCGGAGTTTGCTTCGGATGATTCCAAAAACGATATATCCTAGCAATAGCGTTCCGATCGCGATAAACCAGTCGCTTTTCCACCATACGATCAACGCAAATATATAGTTTCCGTAACTCAGACTCCATCCTATGGCACGTGCCATAAGACGGCATTGGCGTGTCGGCAGGGTCGGAGTGGGATCAATGTTGAAAATAGGACGTTCACTGTTCATATGCGAATTATAGCGGACGGTAACTGACGGCTTAGTTTAGTTTTTGAAAATAAGCCATCAAAGCGGTGTAGTCCAGCGGACGGCTGTGCCAATATCCTTGAATCGCGTAGCAGCCGATGAAATTTAAGATATCAACCTGCTCTTTCGTTTCAGCCCCCTCAGCAATCGTTTTCATCTCCAAAGAGGCGGCTAACGTGATGATAGCTTCAATAATAGCTCTGTCTTGATGATCGCTAACAACATCGTCTACAAACGATTTATCGATTTTAAGGGTAGATACCGGGAATTTTTTAAGATAGGACATCGATGAATAGCCTGTACCGAAGTCGTCGATTGAAAACGTGATTCCCAGATTGACGAGATCGTTCATCTTCTCTATAGCCATTTTCGGATTGATTACAAGGGCCCCCTCGGTGATTTCCAATTCAAGTTTTTCAGCTGGGAAGCGGGTCTCTTCCAAAATCTCTTTGATCGTCGTATTGAGTGCACTGTTTCGGAATTGTACCGGAGACAGGTTGACCGATATCTTCGGGATAAATCCGATTGTTTTTGAAAGTTCCATCATCGAGTTTAGCGCTTCTTTCAAAATCCATTCACCTAAAACAATGATCAAATCGGTCTCTTCGGCAATGGAGATAAATTGCCCGGGATTCATAAACCCGAGTTCGGGACTTTGCCATCGGACCAATACCTCTAATCCTATGAATTGATCCTCTTTGGTATCCCATTTCGGCTGATAGACCAGAAAAAGTTCATTGTTTTTCAATGCTTTTCGCAGACCGTTTTCAATGATAAGTGTTTCGGACGCAAAATCCCCTTTCGTCGGTTCGAAGAACAGATAGGTATTTTTCCCATTGATCTTAGCCCCGTACATTGCCATATCCGCCGCTTTTATAAGCAGTTCGCTGTTCTCTCCGTCTTGGGGATAGAGAGCGATTCCGATACTGGCGGTCATATAAATATCATTATTGTCGATAACAAACGGTGTTTTGATAGCTTCGTGAACATTTTTGGCAAACATTTCGACCGTTTTTTTGGAATCGACAAGCGCCGTTATAACGGCAAATTCGTCTCCTCCCAGACGGACAATAAAATGATTTTGCTCATTGATGGATGTAAAACGTTCCGCCAATTTTTGCAAGAGTCTATCGCCTACCGTATGTCCTAGCGAATCGTTCACCATTTTAAAGCGGTCAAGGTCGATGTAGAGCAGTCCGAAATATTGACTGCTGCTGTTGGCTTGATTAATTCTGCTTTCGAGTTCATCGCGGAAAAAATTTCGGTTCGGAAGATTGGTGAGCGGATCAAATTTCGCTAAATGACGGATATGCTCTTCGGTCGTTTTGCGATCTTGTATATCTTCGATTATCCCTATGTAATGGGTTATGTTGTTGTTATCGTCGAAAACAGGGGAGATCGTTTCAAAACACCAGTAAATCGCACCGTTCTTTTTGCGATTTTTAAATTCCCCTTTCCAGGTATATCCTTGTGTAATCGTAGACCACATTTCATCATACAATTCGGGAGAATTGAGTCCCGATTTCATTTTTTTAGGGGTGGTTCCGATGAGTTCAGATTCTGAAAAGCCGTTAATCGTTACAAAAGCCTGATTGACGTATTCGATAACACCGGATGAGTTTGTGATGATAATACCGTTTGCACTTTGCTGCAGGGCATGAGAAAGTATAGCCAGCTTTTTCTCATGGATGTGGGATGAGAGCTCGCTTCTGTTCAGACGCCGGCCCAAAAAGAAAAGGAGACCGAATCAGACAACCCATATGAGTAGGTGGCTTACAAGAAGATTTTGTATCGAGCTGCTTTTAAATGAGTCAAACAACCCAAGGGGAATGGTGACATCCGTCCCCCCTCTGAGTTCGCCGACTTTGAGTCCCGTCCATGCGTGGCATTTCATGCACCCTTGCTCCATATACATCGGTTGCATCACCCGTAAAGAAGCGTTCCCGTCATTTAGAATCACCTCTTTAAAAAACTCTTTTTTACCGCGGCTCAATTCATCAAGCGCTTTCATTTCCCATGCATCGGGGGCATTTTCCGGATTGAGGTACATTTTACCGGTAATTCGGGCTTTGATTCCATACAGATTAGAGTAGTCATGCATGATTTCGCGTAACATGCTGGCCGGATTATAAAGGGTCAGTGTCTGGCCTGAGGGAGTGGTAATGTCGCGCTCTTTTATGTCGGCTAGGAATTCGACAGGCTTGGTATCTTCGTTGACAATAAGATAGGCCCCGCCGTGCCGTGTCGCCCAGAGCCTGAATGCCCGATCTTTATTGAGATTGGTTTGGGCTTCCAGTTCGGCGAGCTGCAAAACCTGCTGATTGACATTGATGATGTTCCAGATCAATGATGACATGACTAAAAGCATAAATCCGATCAAGATAAATCGGAAATATCTGGAAAGTACCGATTTTCGAAAGTTTTTAAGCATGTGTCAATCTTTTTAATCATCAATTTGATCTATTATAGAGGGATTAGTATTAAGATTTATTTATAAAATAACGGAATTTTCAATGTGCATTGTCTTAAAAATTATTTTTATTTAAACAGACTTTTTTTATTTACTTTGGTAATACAAATCAGAGGATTTAGAGTAAAATCTTAAAATGAAGGCAATAACTCTTTCGGAATTATTTTCGGTATACACTACCTCTGAAGAGGGGATAAGTGATGAAGAAGCAGAACGCCGACAACGTCAATACGGACTCAATACTCTTCCCAAAATAGCGACCATCTCTCTTTACAACAGATTGGTATCCCAATTCACCCATTTTTTTGCCCTTTTGTTATGGGCGGCTGCAGCAATCAGTTTTGCGATTGCGTGGATTGATCCTGCCTCAAATATGCTTCCGATCGGGTGGGCCATCGTCATTGTCATCGTTCTTAACGGCGTATTCGGTTTCTATCAGGAATTTCGTACCGAGAAAAGTCTAGAGGCATTGAGAAGTATGCTCCCTATAAAAGTACGTGTACACCGCGGGGGGATTGAGCGAATCGTGATGGCCGAAGAGCTTGTACCGGGTGATATCGTACTTTTATCGGAAGGGGATAAAGTCCCTGCCGATATTTATGTGATTCGTGCATTTGACGTATGGGTGAACGAGAGTGCACTGACCGGAGAGAGCGAACCGGTATCGGCGGATGCATTGGGAAGCGGGCATACTAAGAGCCTTTTATATTCGGGAACCTATATTGTCAAAGGGGAAGCACGAGGGGTTGTCTATGCGACGGGCAAAGAGAGCCGATACGGTACAATCGCCGCGTTGACTCAGAGCGTGGAGTCGGGTGAGGGGCATTTGCATAAAGAGATAGCCCATATCTCCAAGATCATTGCCTTTACATCGTTTGTTATAGCGGCTGGATTGATCGTTATCGGCGGGGCAGGCGGGTTTGAACTCTGGAAAACGTTTTTGTTTGCACTGGGTGTCTTGGTCGCTTTGATTCCCGAGGGGCTGCTGCCGACTGTGACGCTGGCATTGGCGTTTGGAGCACAGAGGATGGCATCCAAGGGATTTTTGGTTAACGGCCTCTCCGTTATCGAAAATTTGGGAGCAGTGAGTGTTATCGCTACCGATAAAACGGGGACAATTACCCAAAATAAAATGGAAGTAACGGCATGGAAAGAGGAGGGAAGTGAGGAACCCTCATCACTTTTGCTCGATGCGGCGCTGTTATGCAACCGTGCCGACGAACAAAACGGTGATCCCGTAGAGCGGGCATTGCTCACATTTGCAAGTAGCTATACCGATGTAGTGCATCGTCGCAGCGAGTTGCCGATGCTTAGTGATTACCCATTTGATTATCATCTCAAAAGGATGAGCACGATCCATAAGGGGGAAGATGGTTTTTTGCTTTATTGCAAAGGGGCACCTGAAGTTATTTTGGGACTTTGTGATGAGGTAATGACATCTGAGGGCAAACACAAGATTGATGATATGATGCATCAAAAATTGATGGAACAACATGACGTCTTGGCTTCATCGGGCTATCGGGTAATCGCGTTTGCGATGAGGGAATTTGATCTATTGCCCTCATCACGTCAGGACGCCGAAAATGCGCTTCAGTTTATCGGATTTATTGCCATGGTCGATCCGTTGCGCGAGGATATCGAAGAAGCTGTCAGGTTATGCCATAAAGCGGGGATACGAGTGTTGATGCTGACGGGGGATCACCCTATCACCGCGGCCACCATCGGAATGAAGGCCGGGATTATCGCTTCTGAAACGGAAGTCACAAACGGTGAATATCTGGAAAAACTCCCTTCTTCCGCGATCAAGCGGCTGTTACGTCATAATCATGTATTTGCCCGAGTCTCTCCCGAGCAAAAACTTTTTCTTGTGACTTTGTTAAAAGAGATGGGGGAAACGGTAGCCGTAACGGGGGATGGTGTCAATGACGCTCCGGCACTGAAACGTGCCGATGTCGGTATCGCGATGGGTTCGGGTACGGATGTCGCGAAGCAATCCGCCGATGCTGTTTTGATGGATGATCATTTTGCCACGATCGTAAAAGGGATCGAGGAGGGGCGTGCCGTTTATGAAAATATACGCCGCTTTATCACCTACATGCTCTCCAGCAATCTTCCCGAAGCGGTTCCGTATGTATTGTTCTTTTGGATAGGACTTCCGTTGGCTCTTCCCGTTCCGCTGGTACTCGCGATCGATTTGGGAACTGATATTATGCCCGGATTGGCACTTGGATTGGAACCCCCGCACAAAGGATTGATGATACAAAAACCCCGCAGTAAAAAAGAGCGGATACTGACAGCCGGGGTTTATTTCCGGGCATTCGGATTTTTAGGACTTATTACCGCGATACTCTCTATGGGGCTTTTTTGGTGTTACCTAAAAGCCCACGGCTGGAATGGCGGGCCGCTTTCGTGGAATGATCCGATTTATCTTCAAGCGACGACATTAACGTTTAGCGCGATAGTTTTCGCTCAAATCGCTAACGGATTATCGTGTCGAAGCGCTAGAGAATCGTTGTTTACAATCGGATGGTGGAATAACCGTTATTATTGGGGTGGAGTAGGTGTAGAATTGGGACTTTTGCTTCTTTTGATCTTTTTTACTCCCCTCAGTACCGTTTTCGGCACTGTTGCATTTGATCCGATCTACTGGTGGGGCGTTGTTGCCGTTACCGTAACGGTGTTGGCTGCCGAAGAGGGGAGAAAATGGATAAAACGGTTTTAGCTTTTCGGTAAGTTGAGTACAAATGTTTTGAACGTCTCTGCGGGGATGGGTTTGCTGAAATAATATCCCTGCACTTCTTTACATCCGTTTTGTCGGAGCAGATCAAGCTGCTCAGCCGTTTCAACCCCTTCGGCGATGGTGATCATATTTAGGCTGTGCGCCATATTGACGATCGTATTGACAATCGTTTGGTCTTCGGCATTATCGGCGATGTCATGGATGAACGATTGATCTATTTTGAGCTTATAGACCCGAAATTTTTTGAGATAGTTAAGTGAAGAATATCCGGTTCCGAAATCATCAATCGACATTCGTATTCCGTGATCATGGAGTGTATTCATAATATCGATAGCCTGAAGCGGATTTTCCGAAGCGATCCGTTCCGTTAGTTCAAGTTCGAGGTATTGCGGAGGCAGATGAAGTTCATCCAGGATACCCACAATTTGAGAAACCAAATTCGGGTCTCGAAATTGGATAGCGGAGAGATTGACGGCCATAATAAAAGGTTCCAACCCCTCATCTATCCACAGTTTGAGTTGTCCGAGCGCTTGGCGCAGTACCCATTCCCCGATAGCAATGATTTGGCCGCTCTCTTCGGCAATTGGAATAAATTCTGAAGGAGAGATGGCTCCGAGTGTCGGATGAGTCCATCGCAATAGTGCTTCGGCACCGATAAGTTGCTGGGTCTCTATGGAGAGCTGAGGTTGGTAGTAAAGTTCCATTTGATTACGCACTAATGCAGAGCGCAGGGCATTTTCAAGTTCGAGATTTCGCGTCGAACGCTCCTGAATTTCAGGGGCAAAAAAACGGTAGCAGTTCCGTCCGTCATGTTTTGCGCGATACATCGCCGCATCGGCTGCCTGGGAAAGTTCGGTAAGGTTCGTTCCGTCGATCGGATAAAGGGCAATCCCGATGGATAGAGTGACGGAGAGATCATGGTTTTGAAGTTGATAAGGCTGTGAAACGTACTCTACGAGTTTTTCGGCTACGTGCGCCGCATGGTCAGAATCTGCACTCGGTAAAAGAATCATAAACTCATCTCCCCCCTGACGAGAGAGGGTATCCGCCTCATTAAGCACCGATAGGATGCGTGAAGCGACTTGAACGAGCATCTCATCGCCGACATGGTGTCCGAGGGTGTCATTGATGTATTTGAAATGGTCAAGATCCACATAGAGTAATGCAAGCGAACTTTGGTTATTCTCGGCAATATGTATGGCGTAATCGACCCGATCGTTGAGCAGAGTGCGGTTCGGAAGTCCTGTAAGGGGATCAAAATGGGCGAGCCAATGGACTTTCTCTTCGGTTGTTTTTTGGACCGTAATATCCTGAACCGAACCGTGAATGTCAATCACTTCACCGTTTCGGACGAGAGGGGTACTGATAACACGAATCCATTTTTCATTCCCTTTAAGTGTCACGATATACAGCTCAAGATCACTAGAGGTCGCCTGATAAATCGCTTGATCCAAAGCCGTTTTGACTTTTTCATGCCATTCTCCGTGAAAGACGCTTAGACCGGTTTCTAGCGTGATGGTATCATTCGGATCCATGTCGAAAATCTGTGCCGCTTCTTTCGTCCAGGTTACGGCATTGGTTTTCAGATTGATTTCCCATCCGCCGATATGGGCAATGGCGCTCATTTCTTCAAGAAGCTGTTCGGTTTGATGGAGTCGCACTTCTGACAATGCCCGATTCGTTTCATGATCAAAATTTTCCATGGCAAAGCTGATATCCATGGTCATCTCTTTGAGCAATTCTTGACTTGAAGGGTCAAAAGCGTTGCGCTTGTACGAGTAGACGGTGAATGCCCCTACGACTTCACCGAACAAATGAAACGGTAATGCCGCGGAAGCTTTCCATCCTGCCGTCATGGCCCGTTCATGCCAGGGGGCGGTTGAAGGGTCGTTTAGGAAATCTTGGCACCAATAGGGGCGATTTTCCCGTATAGCGGTACCTGTCGGTCCTCTGCCGGCTACCGTATCGGGCTGCGTGGAAATCTCTATTCCGTCGAGATAATGATGTGTATCTCCGTACGAAGCGACCGGTTTGACAAGTTTGGTTATCGGGTCAATCAGCCCGATCCACGCCATGGCGATACTATGTTCAGAAACAATCCCTTTGCAGATTTCCTGGAAAAGCTCTTCAGGGGTGGATGAACGGACAATCGCTTTATTACAGTGGCTGAGAGCTGCATAGAGAAGGGAAAGCTGTTCGATACGTACTTCATGATTATGGCGTTCCGTAATATCACGTGCGATTCCCAAAACGCCCAGAAGATTCCCTTTTTCATCCATCATAGGGGTTTTGACGGTCTCAAGAAGGGCTCGGTGTCCATCATCCCTAAAGGTAACCCATTCTTCATTGATGGCGGGCATATTACTTTGCATGACGATACGGTCTTTTTGGCGGAAAAAATCGGCTAAATCTTTGTCGACAAAATCGTAATCGCTTTTTCCGACGATCTCTTCCTCCTTCGCACCGAAAAAGCGTTCAAACGGCGGGTTGCACAGGAGATATATGCCGTTACTGTTTTTAAGCCAGATGAGATCGGGAATGGTATCGAGTAAAGTATGAAGATGATTTTTGGTTTCTAAAATCTCAGAAGTACGCTCCTGAACCCGTTTTTCGAGGATCCGGCGGTGGTTTCGAAGTTCGAAATGTTGCTTGGCAATGTATCCCATCAGAAAGCTGATAAAAAAACCGAGTGTCCCCTGCAGTGCCAATATCACCCATGAGGTATGCCATCCATTGGCGGGAGCGATATTTAATGTCCATTGTACGTTAGGGAGCTTTATAACTGTTTTAACGGGCTGATCCAGTACATTGTCACCTGAGGAGGCGATAATCTGCATCTGTTTTGTTTTTGGATGGATTCGCGTAAGCGTATATTCATATCCGTTTTCGGTTAGATTTTTCAGTGCACTGGCATGAAGAATTTCCGGAAAACGGATAACAATGAGGATAAATCCCCAAAACTTCTTCTCCTTTCCGATAAATACGGGAAAACGGCTTACAAGCCCGTCTCCACCCTGTACCAGATGCAGAGGGCCTGCAAGTGTGAGTTTTCCGCTTTTGCGCGCAAGGAGCGCTTCAGTCTGCTGATGCGGATCGGCCAATAGGTTAAAGCCTACCGCCTTTTCATTTCCTTTGTAGGGTACAACACGGGTGATAATCCCACCCGGTGCAAGGGCAATTTCCGAAATAAGGGGATAAAAGGCTACGAGTTTTTCGGCAATAAAGTTAAAATTGTTTATCGCTCCGTTTTCATGTACGGTTGAAGCGAGCGGATAGCTAAGTGCCATAATTTGATGGATATTTTTATGTAAACGGAAAACATTATCTTTTGCAATATCGTCGATTTCATGTTTCATCTCTTTGACATGCATCGAATCGAAATGCCAAATTACACCGGCCGATACGGCGAAAGTAATGAGAAAAACAAATATACCCGCTCTTAACTCTTTCGCATGGTAGGTGTTCGATAGAGAAAAAGATGGAAATAATGAAGCCATTAGAAACCTATTCGTGTACTTTTTCGATTATACATGTGGTATAGAAATCAAATAATAACCCCAATACGTGATTTTTCGGTTATTTTTTCTAAGATTTATTGAAAAGATAATACTGAGTGAGTATAGCACCGTTACTGTAAAACCTGTCTGTGTAAATCGAAACATGAAAATAGTTTTATGATACAATCATTATTAGCTCAGGAAGAGGAGGGTTCTATGCTTTCAGAATTCAAAAAATTTCTCATTTCCGGCAATGTAGTGGATATGGCGGTCGGATTTATTTTCGGGGCGGCATTTGCTACGGTCGTCAAATCGTTGGTATCCAATATCATTATGCCGCCTATCGGATTGCTGATGGGAGGAGTCGATTTTTCGTCATTGTTTATCGCATTGGATGGTAAAGAATACCTCTCTTTGTCCGCACTGGATGCGGCAGGTGCGCCGGCGATCAAACTGGGGGTGTTTTTTAACGATGTGATATCCTTCACAATTCTAGGATTTGTGATGTTTATGATGGTAAAAGCCTACAATAAACTTAAAGTAGCAGAACCTGTAAATGAACCGGCTGCACCGACAACCAAGGTTTGTCCCGAATGTGCGATGGATATACCGCAGGCGGCAAAACTATGCCCGCACTGCCGCACTGCTCAGTAAGTATACTTTCCCTCCGAGGGAAGTGATTAATGCTTAGGCCGTGGTATCAAGCACTTTTCCTCCTAAGGAGGTGATTTTTTCATCGATGCTTGCTAATGCTTTATCCAGTGTTTCATAGGAAATATCGGGTAGTTTGCCTCCCCATAGTTTTTCTGCTTCATTAAATCCCTGAATGATCCCTTCGCGGCCAGCTTTGAGTTTTTCGATATCATCTCCGCCGCCGCTCAATACAAAATCCGATAATCGCGTTGACGTTTTAGAGACACCGAAATAGCCATCCTCGCTCACCAGAGCTTTGGCTTCATCGGGGGTCATATCGGCGATCGGTTTTCCGGTATAGCCGATCGATTGAAAATCGATGCTGTTGAGTATATCTTTGACTTTGGCGAAATCAAACGGAGCGCTTTGTGCCTGGAGGTTATTGGATGAATAGCTCTCTACCTGAAGGCTGTATTCGACAAGATACGCCTGAGAGAGGGTTTTACCGGAAATCTCGCCGCTTTTGATTTTGTTTTTAAACTCTTCGCTCTCTTTTTCGTTGAGTGACATACCGCTTTGTGCATAAGGGTTGAGTGATATTCCGCTTCCGATTTGCATGATAACTCCTTGTCTCTAAATTAAGATAATATCGGCCGTTTATTCGTATCGTAAAGCATCGATCGGATTTAGGCGGGCCGCTTTGCGTGCGGGAAAGTATCCGAATACAATCCCGACCAGGGTAGAAAATAAAAAAGCGACGATAACAATCATTGTATTGAATATCAAAGGGAGGTCGAAAAAGATGCTGATCCCGATCCCGAAACCAATCCCCAAAATAACACCGATCAACCCGCCGAGCGAAGAGAGGACGATCGCTTCGACCAAGAATTGAAGGAGAACTTCACGCTCCAACGCACCGATAGCCAGACGTATTCCGATTTCACGCGTCCGCTCCGTGACGGAGACCAGCATAATGTTCATGATCCCGATTCCCCCGACTAGGAGGCTGATCGTCGCGACGGCGCCCAGGAGCAGGGTGAGCATTTTAGTGGTGGACGTGAGTGTCTGAACCACTTCCCGCAGATCCCTGACATTGAAATCGTCTTCATCACCGTTACGGATATGACGCCGTTCACGCATCAGTGCGGTAATGGAGTTTTTAATGTTTTCGATACTGGAGGCATTTTTGGCGGAGAGCATTATGACGGAGATATCCTGATTTCCACTGATGCGGCGCTGAAACATGCGGATAGGGACGACGATAATATCATCCTGATCCATTCCGAACATTGAAGCCCCCTTGGGATGGAGCAGACCGATTACTTTGCACGAAAAATTGCCCAATCGTATCGAGGCGCCGATGGGGTCTTGATCCCCAAAGAGCTCTTTTTTAATCGTTTCACCGATGACACAGACCGCTTTTCCCCCCTGAAGCTCGGCGGGAGCAAACGCCCTTCCCGATTCGAATACCCAGTCTTTGACGGTAAAATAGTCGTTATCGCTTCCGTCGATGGAGGTGGAATAGTTTTGATTTCCGTAGACGACCTGCATCCCTTTGGAAGCGACGGGGGCTACCCCTTTGAGCCCTCCGATTTCCCGCCGAACGGTGGCGATATCGCTGTGGGTAAACCGCTTTGCCGTCGCATCGGTTCCTTGCGGTCCGTGGCGGTCCTGTCCCGGACGGACGATGAGCATATTGCTGCCGAGTTTGGAGATGCTGTTGGTGACGTAGGCGGTAGTCGCATCGCCGAGCATCACCATCGCGATCACCGAGGCAACACCGATTACGATTCCCAGTGTCGTGAGGATGGAGCGTAATGCGCTGCGGCGGATCTCACGAAGTGCCAAGATAAAAGCGTTCCAGATCATACGTGCGCCTTGTCGATCAATCCGTCGCGAAATCGGATGGTCCGCCCGGCATAGGCCGCCATATCGTCTTCATGGGTGACCATAATGACGGTAATCCCTTTTTCCCGATTAAACGACTGCAGCAGTTCCATCACTTCGACGCTTTTCGCGCTGTCGAGATTTCCGGTCGGCTCATCGGCCAAAAGTATCACGGGATCGGTGACGATCGCCCGGGCAATGGCGACACGCTGCTGCTGGCCGCCGGAGAGTTCACCCGGAGTATGGTGGGCGACATGTTCCAATCCGACACTTTTGAGAGCCTCCATAGCTTTGGCTCTTCGCTCAGCGGCATTGACCCCCCGATACAGCAGCGGAAGCTCGACATTTTCGACGGCGGAGGTTTTTCCCAGCAGATTAAACCCCTGAAAAATAAACCCGATGTAATTGCGGCGAAGGAGTGCCCGCTGATCGCGGCTTAGTGCCGTGACGTTTACCCCTTCGAAGAGATAGTTGCCGTTTGTCGGGGTATCGAGACAGCCGATAATGTTCATGGCCGTTGATTTGCCCGATCCGCTGGGGCCCATAATGGCGACAAACTCTCCGCGTTCGATGGTTAAGTCTATCCCGCGCAGGGCGTATGCCGTAGCTTCCCCCTCACCGTACGATTTGGTGACATTTTCCAAGCTGATAACATGCTTTTGCATCCTCAATTCTCTTCAATTCCGATGATGACGTTATCGTTAGGTTTGAGAGCAGAAGAGAGAACGGCGGTAGAAATACCGTCGCTTTTTCCGATGGTAACATCGATTTTCACCGGTTTGCCCTCTCGCAGTACCCACACCGATTTGCTGTTGGTGTTTATGTTCTCTTTGGCTTTTTTCGTCTTATCGTCTTTATCTTTGGGAGGGGTAAAACGGAGCGCCGCGTTAGGAACCGTGAGCCTGTTGGGCAAAATACCCGTTATAACCTGCGCGGTAGCGGTCATTCCCGGGCGGAGGCGCAGATCGTCATTCGGAACCTCGACGACGGCATCATAGGTAACAACCCCGTTGACTATCTCGGAATTGAGCCTCAACTGCGTGATGACCCCTTTAAACTCCTGATTCGGATAGGCATCGACCGTGAAGGTCACCGTTTGGCGTTCTTTGACTTCACCGATATCGGCTTCGTCTACGCTGACGATCACTTTCATCGTATTCAGACTTTTCGCCATCGTAAACAAAACGGGAGTCTGCATCGCGGCAACGACGGTTTGTCCCGGTTCCACTTTCCGATTCAATACAATCCCATCTATCGGAGAGACAACGACCGCTTTTCGAAGATTATCTTCTCCTGCGGCGAGTTCCGCTTTAGATTGCTGTGTCTGCGCTATGGCGGCGGCGACGGATGCTTTTGCCGAAGCAAGAGCGTTATCTGCTTCATCTACCGCTTGTTTAGAGGGGTAGTTTCCCCCGGTCGAGATATACATCTGATGGACCCGTTCCCATTCGTTTTTGGCATTGGAAAGAGAAGCTTTTGCAACGGCTACATTTGCTTCAGCGCGTGATAAAACGGCTTTGGCGCTGGTGACGTTAGAAGCGAGTTTGGTGGTATCGATTCGCGCCATCAGCTGTCCGACGTGCACGCGGTCGTTATAGTCGACGAGAACATCGGTGATGGTTCCGGAAACTTCGATCCCCACATCGATGGTATTCGTCGGTTCCAGATTACCCGTTGCCGATACGGTGGTTGTGAGATTTGTTATCTGGGCGGGTGTCGTAATGAATTGCGTTTTTTCGCTTTCATTCTGGTGTGTCCAAAACCATCCTCCCGCTATGCCTAGCGCTAAGACACCGCCAATGATGAGGTATTTTTTCAGAGATGATTTTTTCGGTGTATCCAAGCCGAGCGTCTGTTTGATCGAATCGGGAGAAGTGTTCATTAAAGTTCCTTGGAAGGGGTGATGGCAAAATGGAGTTTGGTAAGCTCGAGCTGGATATTGATCTCATTGATTTTGATTTCCAACTCTTCAATCGATTTGGTATTGTTCAGTGTTTGGAGATCATACCCGGTTTTTACTCCCGCATTGACGCCGGCTCGGATCGCTTTGATCAGATCATCATAAAGCATTAGGTTTTGGGACGTAATGGAGATAACATCCTTATAGTTATCGATCAGTTCTAAGGATTGTTTGTAGGTCGCTTCGAGTTCACGTGCTTTATCGGCTGTGGCGGCGTTTTCTTTCAGATAGGCTGCTTTGGCTTCTTGGATGGTTGCCGAAGCATTATAAGTTAGCGGGAGATTTAAAGTAAATCCTGCGGTGTAATAATCTCCTTCGTAATCGGTAGGGAGCTCTTTGGCATTGTAGTTTTGGTAGCCGAGGGTACCGTTTAGTGTGAGGGAAGGGAGGTAGGTACTTCGGGTGACATCATAAAGGTGAGAGAGCGTTTCACTTTGGCTTCGTACGTAGGCTATATCGAACTGATTATTTAGAAACCGCTCTTTTTCGATGAGTGAAAAAGTAGGAAGTATGAGGTTATCCGGATCGATATCGCTCGATTTAGAGAGTTCCAGACGCAGCTGGGAGAGTGTAGTTCGCAAAGATGAGCGGGTTTTCAGCTCGCCGCTTTTTTCCATCAGAGCGTTGTTGAGTTCGGTAATGTCCACTTTTCCCGCATCGTACAGCTGCCGTTTGATGAAGATCTCGATCTCTTTGTTTTTGAGCCGAAGGTCGCTTTGCTCCAGCTGGTACGAACTTTTTTTAAGATTAAGCAGAGTGTTGAAAATCTGGCTGTTCAAAGAGGCTATCGTCTGTTTGAGCTGAATAAAACGTGTTTGCTGTTTGGTATCGGCATACTCGATTTGGTACGTGATTCCTCCGGAGCGAAAAATATCCTGCGAGACGGACGCCGAGATCCCGGTCATGTCGTTATGGTAATCGCTTTGAGCACTTTTGTTGTGTGAATACGAACCGCTTAGATTAATCGGAGAGAGCCAGTTGGTGCGGAGCTTTTCATGTTCGGCATCTATATTTTCTTTTTCATAGCGTAAGAGAGATTGTTTGGGTTCGCTTAAAAGAGAAAGGTCGTCTCCCGATGCCGAATTGAGGGAGACAAACAGCAGCAAGAAAGAAAAATAATACAAAGACTTCATTCCACCATTGTAATGCAAATTCGGTAACAGTGATGTTAACAAAAATTAAACATTCGGTATCAATCCGTGCTGTCGAATCGCTTTTTCCTTATAGACTGACCGGATTGCAGAGATATTTTTTCTCTTTGGCGACCCGTGCGCATTTTTCACAGATAAATTTCGGTTTTTTGACGATTTTGACTATTTGTTTAAAGTCATCCGCCAGTTCATCTTTTTTGAGTTTGCACAGTGTTTTCATCAGAGCCTCCATCTCCCCAAAAAGGGGATAGCATTAAGCTAAATGTTCACGTTTGAAATATTCGCGACCCACTTTGCACAAAGGGCAGGCAACCGGCGGTTTTTTCCCCCGATGGATATGTCCGCACACTTCGCACACCCATATCTCCTCTTCTTCACTGCTGAAGAAACTGTCGGTGATGAGGGCCTCTTTGAGTGCGGCGTATTCCCGCTCATGCTCTACTTCGACTTTACCGATAGCGGTAAATAGGCGGGCCAGGTCGTTGTGCCCTTCGGCTTTGGCTATGAGGCTGAATCCGGGATACATGGTTTCGTGCTCATAGTGTTCCCCTGCCATTGCGGTGTCGAGATTAGCGGCGGTTGCATCGACTTCACATCCGTGAATCAGCTTATGGTACGCTTTGTACTGGGCGCGTGCGTGATACATTTCGTTTACCGCCGCTTCACGAAAATGGCGTTCAACCGCATGCCACCCCTCATCACGGGCGATATCGGCAAACAGTTCGTATTTATTTCTCGCCATGCTCTCGCCGCCGAACGCTTTCATAAGATTTACCGCGGTGAGGCTTGTTGTGGTCATCTCCATCTCTTTTCCGCAGCACACCAGCGTTCCGCCTCCGACATTTTGGACTTCGACTTCATTGCCGCAGATATTGCAGTGATACGTTTCGTACTGACGCATGTATCCCCCTTTGTGTTCGCTGTATTTTGTATATAGTAGCAGAAAAAGAAGAAATCAAGAGCTTTTTTCGTTGATATCTATTATCAATATTATAAAACTTTAAGGATGGTACAGATAGTATTTTGATATAAATTATCAAAAAGGATTTTCCAATGTCTGTACTGGTTATCGGCGGAGATAAAATCACGCGGCTTCAATCGCTGTTGGAAACATTGGGTGCTACCAAAACACATCATTGGAACAGCCGACGAAATTCAACATCCCATAAGCAGCTTCCACAAAATACCGACATGATTATTATGTTGACCGATTTTTTGAAACACAATTCGATGGACCATTTCAAACGACAAGCGAAAAAATGCGATATCCCTTTTATTTGTGTTAAAGGCCTCAGCGGATGCAGCGAGTGTCAAATCACCCAAATGGTAGAGGGGATTCGGCAGAATAAGTGCATGAATCCCTCTTGTTCAGGGGGATGCAAATAAACGTCTGTTTTTGCGAGCCAACGCATACATGCCATTAGCCAGCACATTTTTTATGAGGGGCATACAATGCTAAAACCCACTATATTAAAACTGCTCAACGAGCAGATCGCACTCGAAGACTATTCAGCCAATTTATATCTGGCAATGAGTTCATGGTGCGGACACCAGAAACTGAGCGGATCGGCACGCTTCCTCGAAGCACACAGCGATGATGAGCATTCGCACATGCGCAAACTGTTTACCTATGTGAATGAAACCGGAGCCATGGCCCGTATCGGTGCATTGGATGAACCGCCGTATGAGTTTGGATCGATTAACGATGTTTTTGAAAAAACATTCGAACACGAAAAATTCATTACGGCAAAAATCAATGCACTGGTTGATGCGTGCTTGGAAGAGAAAGATTACTCGACGTTCAATTTTCTTCAATGGTATGTTGCCGAACAGCACGAAGAGGAACATTTATTCCGTTCTATACTGGATATGATCGAGATTATCGGGCTTGATGGGCGTGGATTATTCCTCGTAGACAAAGAGATAGGGAAAATGTCGAATAAAGTATAAAACGATTTCGGGATTTTTCCCGAAAAATCAGAAAAAAACAATCAAGGAAACCAATATGGAAAATGGTAATGATCAAGGTTCGAGAGAGGATAAAACGATACATCGTCTGCTGCGAAAAGGGTGCACATGTTAAATGAAAACAGGGATGAAGAAATATCTTTAGAGTATAATAACGCCGTTATTGAAAGCAAAGAGTTGTTTAAAAACGGAGCGTCAATCCGTATCGTTCACGGCGATGCTATCTATATTTTGCGGATCACCAAAGGGAACAAACTGATCCTTACAAAATAGATAGTCTATTTTAAAACATACTCTATCAAAGGACTTTTTTGTTTTACCGCCCGTTTATTTTTCTAGCCTGTTCTTTTTCACTTGTCTGCGCCGAAGAGATACTTCAACTTGATAAAATATCCGTTGAAGAAACCTACAGTGTAATCGAGGAGCGTAAAGATGCCTCGATTGCGAAACGGATTATCAAAGGCGAAGAGTTGACCCAATACGGCGATATGAATGCATTAGAGATGCTCAAACGGACTCCGGGAGTCACGATCAGTGACGGAAAAGGGAAAAAAGGCGCCCCCGGGAAAGGGTATACGAAAGTACTGATCGACGGTGAAGAGATATCCGCTACAAAACGGGGAAATCCGCTGGAACAGATCAGCCCGGAAATGATTGAACGTTTAGAGGTTATGACCAACGGTTCTGCCGAATACACTGCCGAATCGATGGGAGGGATCGTCAACATCGTCCTTAAAAAACCTTCATCGGATACTAAAACGACGGCGAAACTGACCGCGGGAGCCTATAGGGATGAGCCGCTGGCGTCAGTGTTCGCACAGCATGAGGGCAAAGTCGGAAAGCTTTCGTATCTTATAAATACGACTCTCTCGGATAATTCAGAAAAAAATACCGCATCCAGCCAAACCGGCACCTACGTGGAAGATAGCGATTCAGAGGGACGGTTTCGTTCACTCAGTTTGAATACCAAACTCATTTATGCCCCCACGTCAAAAGATAAATATATGTTTGACGGAGCACTCAATCGAAGCGACTACCGCCGCGATACGCTCGAAAAACGGCTCGGTGGGGTAAACGAGACGATTGATCAAAGCGATGACGGAGATGCTTTGATGCTGTGGTCAAAACTTTCCGGTACTCATAATCTTTCGGGAACGGAACTGATCGAATGGAAACTCAAATACCATGAAAACGATTCAGAGGGGATAACGCGTACTTATAACGGAATAACAAGACGCAAACAGAATGATGAGGGATCGTTTCGTGCCGTCGGCGCAGAGGGGAGTTATTCGAAAGCATTGGATGCGCATTTTATCAAAACCGGGGCTGTACTCAAACGTCTTCGACAGAGCGATGATGTAGTGAACACTGTAAACGGTGCAGTTACTACGGATGATCATCAACGCCTGCGGGAATATAAGGGAGCGTGGTATATTCAAGATGAAATCGGTATCGGAGAGAAAATGGTTTTAACTCCGGGAATCCGTTTCGAGCGCTCTTTACGGCAAGTTGAACAAAATTCGGCCATCGATTACGCTGCTCCGTCTCTTCATGCTCTGGTTAAACTGAGCGAAAACGACAACCTTCGCGCAAGCATTGCCAAAACGGTTAAATTGCCCCGTTTAAATGAACTTTCCGCTTCACTTGACAGTTCATTGAATCAAAATGACTTAAACCACCCGGATGTAGCGGGTAATCCGCATCTAAAAGAGGAATCGGCACTGAGCTACGAACTGCGTTATGAACATTTCTTCAACGACAAAGGGATTATGAGTCTCAGCGGTTTTTATCGCGATATCAGTGACAAAATCGAAAAGCTGACGACATTGGAGGGTGGACGGTACGTGCAACGTCCGTATAATGCGGGTGAAGGGAAGTTATGGAGTTTGGAATTGGAGCTCAAAAAATCACTCGATTCGTATGTGAGCGGCCTGGGCGTTTTCGGAAATGCAACTTTTCAAAACTCATCGCTTGTCAGTAACGGTGTGAAACGGACGATTAAGGGGACCAATGACTATCTCTACAATATCGGTATCGATCACACTCTAAAACCGTACCGTCTTACCTACGGTGCGGCATACCGTTATGTCAGCGGCTATGATGATCCGACGGATGAGAGCGGCGTCGCCGAATCGCAAAAAGGGTACGGGACGCTCGATTTGTACGCGACCAAACGTCTAAGCCCCACCTATAAACTCGGGTTGAATGTGAAAAATATTACTCAGGAATCTATTAAAACAACGACCAAACGATACAGCAGCGGTGTACTGAGTGAAATCCAAATCGATCATGAAAATTCCGAACCGCAAGTCTTGCTGAGTTTGGAAGGGCGCTGGTAGCGCTCCATTATTTCTTATGTAAACCTAAATTTTTGCACCTTGTGTATTTAATAATGCTTATCACTATTGACATGATTTGAGAGTTAGGCTATATTTTCACAAATGAAAGTAATTATCAATTGCTTTTAGAATTAGCCAGCCAACGCTTTTTATTCTCCTTAAGCCTGTAGCCAGCCACTTCTATAACTTAAGGAGTGCCTATGGCCTATCACAACCGTTTTTTAAACTCGAAATCACTGCCGATCGGTGCGATGTTGCTTAGTATGAGTGCAAGCTCGTTGTTGGCAAATTCTGCCGATTCCAATGCGTCGATCAAGGTGATCGATATTCAAGAAACCGTCGAAATTGAGTTGCCACGCTATCAGCCGGGGATTTCTAAAACTGCTAAAACCGGACAGTTGGCACATGATATCCCGCAGGCAATCACGGTAGTAACGAAAGAGTTGCTGCACGATAAATCGGAATTTACCCTCAAAGAGGCTCTCAGTAACGTATCAGGTCTTACTTTCAATGCTGCTGAGGGGGGACGGATCGGGGATAACATGAACTTACGCGGGTTTTATACATTCGGCGATTTGTATCTCGACGGTATCCGTGATGTTGCTCAGTACAATCGTGATACGTTTAATCTCGAATCGGTTGATGTGCTGCGTGGCGGTGCGGCAATGTTGTTTGGTCGTGGTCAAGCGGGCGGCGTTATTAACCAAGTGAGTAAAGACGCGGAAGCGGAAAACTTCGGGAAGCTCTCCATCACAGCCGGAACGGATGAGTACAAACGAGCTTCGACCGATATTAATGTAATGTTGAATGAGACGACGGCATTGAGATTTAATGCAATGGGGATGGATTCAGGCAGTACCCGTAACGATGTCTATAACGAAACGACGGGGATCGCTCCGACGATTACGTTTGGGTTGAATACCGATAACGAGTTTAGTTTGTCCCATATGTACATGAAAACTCATATTACTCCCGATTATGGGGTGCCTTTTGATCGTGCGACACAGCGCCCTGCGGATGTGGGTAATGAAGCCTATTACGGTTTTACCGATGATTATGAAGATAACCGTGTCAACATTACGACGGCGAGTTATACCCATAAATTTGCCAAAGATACCCAGTTACGTTCGGTGATTCGACATGCTGATTACCTCCGTGATAACTGGGCGACGGCACCGGGAGGATACGATACGACCAGCGGTCCTGATAATGAAATTACCAGAGGAACCAAAGGAAACGGAGCAAAAGAGAAAACGGATACATGGCAAAACGATTTCATCACCAAATTTGAAGCACTCGGATTGAAACACGAAGCGCTTGTCGGGTCTGAATTTTTGCGTGAAGAACAAGTACGTTGGGGTCATGATGGATTATCATCGTATTATCCTGCTATAACCGATGCCAATGGTCCTGCTAATGGATTACCGGATTCAGCGACAGGACGATACGTAGCGAGTAACGGGATTATCTATTCTCGTACCAGTGCCACCGGTTCGTGGTCAGCACAAATGCCGACAACCGCCGAATCAGGTTCAACCCTTCCGGATGCGTATAAAGCAATTTACGGAAATAAAGAACGCAATATCAGCGGCGGATACAAAGGGCGTACGTGGGCACTTTACGCACAGGATGTCATTGAAGTGATCCCGAATTGGAAAGTGATGGCAGGATTTCGTAAAGACTGGCTCAATATGGACTACTATACCGGAGCCGATATGGTGCAAAACGGTGAGCTCCATTTTAACGAGATGAGTTACCGTGCTGGATTATCGTATCAGCCGAACAAACAGCAACATTACTATTTGTCGTGGAATAATTCGTTCAACACAACCGGAGATTTATATTCATTCTCAAACGCGTATGATCCGGAACGTTCTAAAACTTATGAGTTAGGGGCAAAATTTGAGCTGATGGATGGTGATCTTTCTATCCGTACCGCAATTTATCGCACCATCAAAGAGTGGGAACGTAATACCGACGTAGCGAGTGCTTCGAGTAATCCGATTCTCTCCAAAGAGCGGCATACCGACGGTATCGAGTTTGAGGTAGCCGGTCGAATCAGTGACAATTGGGATGTGTTTGCGGGATTGGCATTGATGGATCCTGAAGTCGATGAGGTCACCCCGGGTAAAGACGATATGTACATCGGACAAAAACCGCCAAACTCGACGGACTATACGTTTAATCTTTGGACAACCTATAACCTGAGTGGTGGATGGAAAATTGGTGCAGGTCTAGAAGGAAAAGGGGATCGTGCAGTTTACAGTTATGCGAATGAAAACGCATCAAACGTGTTTGATCCGAATACGGCTTCGAGTTATATCCGATACGATGCGATGATTGCGTATATTCAAAAGAACTATGCGGTGCAGTTAAATGTCAAAAATCTTTTGGACACAACCTATTATGAATCGGTCTATATCAATGGCGGTTTTGCCGTACCGGGAACGGGACGTACCGCACAAGTGACTTTCGATTATAAATTCTTTTAAAAGAGTCTACTCCCCTCGCGGGAGTTTTGGATTGAGAAGATAGCGATCTTTTCAATCCAAAATTTAGGCAAAGGAAAAGAAATGTTACTCCATATACCTAATGTTCTTACTCAAGAACAGGTGGCTCAATGTCGAGAGATTTTAACTTCTTCAACATGGGTTGACGGCAATGTGACGAGCGGCACACAGGCGGCGAAAGCCAAAAACAATCTTCAGCTTCCCGAAGATTCTGAAGCAGCAATTGCATTGCAAAAAATCGTTTTGGACGCACTGAGCAATAACGCGTTGTTTTTTACGGCGGCATTGCCGAAAAAGATTTTCCCACCGTTATTCAACTGTTATACGGGTAAGTTCAACACGTTTGGAAACCATGTCGATAACGCGGTCCGAACGATGCGCGGCGGTGGAAAGAGGGTTCGTAGCGATCTCTCTTTTACCCTCTTTTTTTCCGATCCTGAGGAATACGATGGGGGAGAGTTGGTCATCGAAGATACGTTTGGGTCGCAAGTGGTCAAACTACCAGCAGGGGATTTGGTTCTCTATCCATCCTCAAGTGTTCACCGCGTTGAACCGGTGATAAGGGGGGCTCGTATAGCGTGTTTTACATGGTTGGAGAGCATGATTCGTGAAACCGATCGACGGCGACTATTGTTTGATTTGGACATGTCGATCATGGCGTTTCGTGAGCGTTTAGGAGACGATGAAGATACGGTAAAACTCACCAGCATCTATCATAATCTGCTCCGTACGTGGGCTGATACGTAATCATCGTCATTCCACTGAAGGCGGGAATCTAGCTGGATACCCGTCTTCGCGAGTATGACGAGAGAACAGGGCGATTAAATTTATTAACAGGAGTGTTAAATGGAAGAGTTAAAGTTAGTAGTCGATTACGCGACATTGGGTATTTTAGGGTTGATGAGCGTAATTGCTTTTGCATATGGGATAGAGCGATTTTTTTACTATCGATCCATTGAGATAAACCATTACGAAACCAAAAACCAAGCCGAAGCAGAGCTGACGAAAAATCTTACCACTATTTCAGTCATCGGTTCTAATGCTCCTTATGTCGGATTGCTCGGAACGGTTTCGGGGATTATGGTGGTGTTTTATGAGATTGGCCAAAGTGGTGGTATGGAACCATCAGTGGTTGTTATCGGTCTTTCTCTTGCCCTAAAAGCAACGGCGTTAGGATTATTGGTAGCCATTCCGTCCATGATGATTTACAGTGCATGTTTACGTAAAGTCGATTT
Organism: Sulfuricurvum kujiense DSM 16994; assembly: GCF_000183725.1. Classification (NCBI taxonomy): domain Bacteria; kingdom Pseudomonadati; phylum Campylobacterota; class Epsilonproteobacteria; order Campylobacterales; family Sulfurimonadaceae; genus Sulfuricurvum; species Sulfuricurvum kujiense. The sequence goes on from NC_014762.1 coordinate 847,177, forward strand.
ATTGATGGGGAAATTCGAAGATGCGTGCGCTTAAACGTGTCGAGGGGATCAACGTCGTTCCTCTTATTGATGTCGTATTGGTTCTTTTGGCGATTATTTTGACGATTTCGACGTTTGTAGCTTCCGGTGCGATCAAACTCGATCTCCCCAAAGCCGCAAGCGCTAAAGAGCAGCCACCTCAGAAGATTGAAATTGCGATCAATGAAAATGGAACGATATTTTGGAACGGCAAAGAGATGCGCCAAAGTGAATTAACACAAGCTATTTCGACTCTGGACAGTGATGTGAGTGTGAGTGTATTGGGGGATAAAAAATCATTTTTTAATGATTTCATTTTCATTTTAGACCAGCTAAAACTCCAAAAAATCGAGAAAATATCGATTATGACCAAGAAGGAATCATGAAAACCAAACGCTCTTTTCTTTTATCTGCCATTTTACATGCTGGATTCATAACCGGTGCCATAGCCTTTACGACTATCCCAAAAGAAAAAGATGAAGAGATTGTGTTGGAACTTTCTTTAACCGAACCCACTCCATCGCAACCACAGAATGTTGAAAAGCAGATAGTAAAACCTATACCAAAGGAGACGGTTCAGCCAACTTCACAGCTTCCCATTGTTGAACAGGTTAAAATTGTCGAAGAGATAAAACCACAGCCTGAAACCAGAGAGCTAATCGTAGAAAGCAAACCCATTGAAACATCTCAATTAGCTCAGATGGAGCCAAAAATAATTCCACCGGTATCGACTCATCAGCCGATAACTCCTCCGGTCAATGCCGAAGAACAATATTTAGATGATCATCTCTCTACTATTCGGGATCTTTTAGTGAAATATCGTAAGTATCCTTCTCAAGCAGTACGATTGAAACAAGAGGGAGCAGTAAAAGTAACCTTTCGCTTGAAACATAACGGTGAGGTCGAAGATGTTAAAGTTGTCGGAAGCTCAGGTTATGATATTTTAGATGAGGATGCGCTTTCTCTCATTAAAAAAACCGCAGAGTATTTTCCAAAGCCTCCCAAATCGGTCAGAATTACCGTCCCACTCAATTATGCATTGAAAATTCGAACCTAGTTGACGTAAAAACAAAATAATATTCAAACTTAAATCGTCAAACTAGGGAATATTCGTTAACCGTTTCTAGGTTAAGATAGCTAAGATTTTGTTAATATCATCCTAAGGAGATAGCTATGAAAAACAATGAACCTACATTGGAGTCGATTGAAGATTACAATACGTTAAAAGGGTCTAAAAAGAAAGTCGTATGGACGGTTATCATTTCCGTCTTGCTCATAGGTGTTGCTTTTACCATGGCTAAAAACTATTACGGAAAAGCGAATGATTCGATCCCGGTCGAAGAGTCCATCGGAAAAGTTCCCGTAAAATAATGGTAGAATTCCCCTTTTTTATCCAAGGAACTGAATGATTGCAACCATAGTTGGGATTTATACGCTTTATATTTTTGTCAGATTGTATGTAAGTGTCATGCAAATCGGCTATATCAATCAGGTTAAATGCAAAGGCGCCGTGCTGATGGGCGAAAAAGAGTATCGTGACGCCGCGGCGTACGCTGTGGCCAAAGAGAAACTCGGTATGGTCGAAACCTTTGTCGAATTTCTCCTGTTCCTGGTCTGGATGGGCGGCATGATGGCTTGGTTGGACGGCGCGTTAGCGATTGAAAGTGAAACCCTTCATACGATCACCGCTGTCATCGGAATGATTTTGATCAATTCACTGGTTCAGCTTCCGTTTGGCTGGATCGCTAAATTCAAAATCGATGCAGAGTTCGGTTTCAACCGTTCAACTACGGCGCAGTTTATTAAAGACACTGTGATCGGTGCTGTTTTGACGGTTATCATCGGAAGTTTTATTGTCTGGATCGTCGCGATGATTATAACGTCGAGTGCGTTATGGTGGGTGTGGAGCTTTGCTTTTATTTTTGCCGTCGTGATCGCGATCAACATGCTTTTCCCGACGATTCGGGCCCTCTTTTTTGATAAAGTCACTCCTCTGGAAAACGGCGAGCTGCGCGAAAAGATCGAAGAGTTGATGAACAAAACGGGGTTTGTCAGCAGCGGCGTGTATGTGAGTGACGCGAGCAAGCGGGATGCGCGGCTAAATGCCTATTTCGGCGGTCTGGGAAAAACCAAACGGGTTGTTTTGTTTGACACATTGATCGAAAAACTCTCTCCGTCCGAACTGATTGCGGTACTCGGGCATGAACTTGGCCATTTTGCCCACGGCGATCTGTACAAAAATATCGCAATGGTAGGGGCAATGCTTTTCGGGATGTTTGCGATATTCGGCAATCTCCCCGACACCCTTTACATGGAGCTCGGAGTCGCTCAGTCTCCGCAGATCGTGATGATGCTCTTTGTCCTTCTCCTCCCGGTCGTGAGTTTTGTCATTATGCCGCTCTTTGGAATGATGAGCCGTCATAACGAGTATGAGGCGGATCGGACCGGTGCCGAACTCGGCGGTGCGGAGTATCTGGTCAACGCTCTGAAAAAACTGGTGGCTGAAAATAAGAGTTTTCCTCTTTCGCATCCTCTTTACCGCTTTTTCCATACCACCCATCCGCCGGTCGTCGATCGGCTGCGTGCGCTGGGGTATGATATTCATGTTAATGCGGATGAGGGATACGCCGATCCATGTCCAAACGATTAAAAGAGCTTCACGAAGAGATTACACTCCGCTTGAACGGAGTTGTTGAATCTCCGCGCCGTGAAGCGGAACTTCTGCTGATGGCCTATCTGCAAAAAGACCAGCTCTATTTTATTACCCATCAAGATGACTTTATCGATGATAATGATCCGAGATTGTTTGAGTGGATCGAAAAGCGCAGCCGTAATGTCCCTCTCGAATACCTGACAAACCGTGTCAGTTTCTACAGCCGTGAATTTTACATCGATGAGGGGGCATTGATCCCCCGACCCGAAACCGAACATTTGGTTGATGAGGTGTTGTCACGGGTACCCGCAGATGATGTAATTACTATCGTCGAAGTTGGCATAGGGAGCGGCATTATTTCGATCTTGCTGGCACTTCATCTTCCCCAAGCCCGTTTAATCGCCGTCGATATCTCGCCCAAAGCGTTAGCCGTCGCACGGCGCAACATCGAGGCGTTCGGTCTCAGTGATCGGATTGAACTGCGCGAAGGGGATCTGCTCTCGTGCATCGATGAAAAAATCGATCTGTTGGTCTCCAATCCCCCCTACATCGCTCATGATGCACCGTTGGAATCGAATCTCAGCTATGAGCCTCAAAATGCACTTTTCGGTGGTGACGTGGGTGATGAGATTATTCAGCGTTTGCTGGATGAAGTCTACAAACGGCGTATCCCGATGTTTGCATGTGAGATGGGTTACGATCAGCGGATCAAAGTGCAGGAATATCTAAAATCTTTTGCGGTACAATCTTTGGATTTTTATACCGATTACGCCTCGTTTGATCGGGGATTTATTTTAAAAATTTAAGGGATCAAAGAGCGCAAAAGTGCGCGCGGGCACTCTGCCGAAGAGAACCTAGTGTTAGCGTAGCTTAGGGGATTTTATTCCCTGAGCGTATTAAAGGAACAAAATGAATAATAAAAAAGCACTTATCGACATTGCCTATCTTTTATTGATCGCTATGACGGCCGGTGCCGTTTTGGTATTGGGCGCTTTTGTAGCCGCCGTGGTTTTTCATTCGGAACTCTATTTGACATTGCCGCTTCTCTCGCGGTATGAAGAGGGGAAAATCATGGGTGAAATCTTTCACCGTTTTACCTATTGGGCTTACTTTATGACGGTGATCATAGCACTCTATGAAGTTTCCCGCTACAAAGTTATGCAAATCGATAAAATCTCGATGTTAAGCGCTATGGGTTCTATCGGGACACTCCTTTTATTCAGTGCCGTCTATACCCCAAAGATTTTGGAATACCAAGCGCGTGGGGAAGCGGCGATTGACGAGTCGTTTGAAGCGCTCCACAAAGCGAGCGAAATCGACTTTAAAATCCTGTTGGTGATGTTAGTGATTTTATTCGTTCGACGAGCTTACTTGATGGCGGTGAAAAGATGATCCGTTTTGAAAATGTAACGAAAAGTTTTGGAAAACGCGAAATCCTCAAAGGGGTAAATCTCGAAATAGAGCGGGGCAAAACGACCGTTATTTTCGGTGTATCCGGCGGAGGAAAATCGACGATTATCAAACATATCGTCGGGTTGTTAAAACCTGATCACGGAACCATAACGGTTGACGGGGTACGGGTCGATAACGCCGACGAGACAACCTTGCGCGCTATTCGAACGAAGGTCGGCTTTTTGTTTCAAAGCGGGGCGTTGTTTGACAGTATGAACATTAGTGAGAACGTCGCATTCCCGATGCGGGAACATCAAAAACTGACTCCGAAGGAACTGGAGTATAAAATCGACGAGAAGCTCACGATGGTAGGTCTTGATCCTGCAATCGTCAAATCGCTCTATCCCGAAGAACTGAGCGGCGGGATGCGCAAGCGTGTAGGGCTTGCCCGCACGTTAGCATTGGAACCGGAAGTTATCTTATACGATGAGCCGACGTCGGGTTTAGATCCTGTCACCAGCGACTTTATCACGCAGATGATCAACGGCTTGCGTAACGATATCGGTATGACCTCCGTCCTTATCAGCCATGATATCGCCGAGAGTTTTAAAGCGGGAGACAATTATGCGATGCTCTTTGACGGCGTGATCGTCGAAGCGGGGGATAAAGAGGCCTTTAAAAACTCATCGAATGCCGTCGTTCAGCAGTTTATCCATGCACGTGCCGAAGGGCCGATAGCATTTCATTGAGATACTGATCTATCTTCCCCCAAACTTCTTTGCCCACCACTCCTGCGGGGTGAGGGTCTGCTCTTTTAAAAAGTTTTCATCCAGATTGTATTCGTAGTTGGAACAGTATTCGAGAAGGATCGCGTAGGCTTCGTTGATCTGTGTACTCATGGCGTGAGCCGTTTCAGGGTCTTCAGGATGTTTGTCGGGATGCCACTGCTGCATCATACTTTTATAGCGGCTTTTGATATCAAAGAGGGTAGCTTTATCGCTCAGGCCAAGGAGCGTTTTGGCCTTCATGAGCGTGTCAAATGAGAGCATGGAAGGGAGGGTTTAGTCTCTTTGCTGACGCATGAATGTCGGAACATCCAGAAAATCTTCCGTGTAGTCGCCGTTGGCTACCATGCGGGCAGCAGGACGTGCTACAACACGCGGTTTATCAACAGCTGCGGCAACCGCCTCTTTGTTTTCAAACTCGCTGTTATTGATTCCCTGTGCCGCTTTTTTCTCAAAACCGGTCGCAACGAGGGTAATGCGGATAAAATCTTTCGGCAATGATTCATCGGTAGTCGTACCGAAGATAACATCAGCTGATTCATCGACGCTGTTATGGACGACATCCATCGCCGCAGAGAGTTCCATAAACGGAAACTCAGGGTGCATACTGAAGTGTACCAATACACCGAGTGCGCCGTTAACCGACATGTTATCGAGCAACGGAGATTCGATAGCGTTTTTAATCGCTTCGTATGCCGCATTTTCACCTTTGTATTCACCCACACCCATGAGAGCCAAACCACGGTGGCTCATAACAGTTTGTAAGTCGGCAAAGTCAAGGTTGATGTCGTTGTCGCCGCTGGCAAGAATAACACCCGATGTACCGCTAACGGCGCGAGCAAGTACGCTGTCAACGATTTTAAAGCTCTCTTTGATTCCGAGTTTCGGATCAATAATCGAGAGAAGTTTGTCGTTTGGAATAACAACGATACAGTCAGATTCGTTTTTAAGTTCTTGAAGACCGTCTTCCGCAAGCTTGAGACGTTTTTTCCCTTCGAACGAAAAAGGTTTGGTGACAACCGCAATGGTCAATGCACCGACATCTTTGGCACATTTGGCGATGATCGGAGCCGCACCGGTTCCTGTACCGCCTCCGAGACCTGCCGCAACGAAAACGATGTCCGCACCCTCTAGGGCGCGTGATAAATCTTCATAGCTTTCTAACGCCGATTCTTTACCCACTTCGGGTTTCATTCCTGCACCCAAACCTTTGGTAAGTTTTGCACCGAGTTGGATTTTGGTAGCGGCAGAACCTTGCTCCAAAACTTGGGCATCGGTATTTGCCATGATCAGTTCGATGCCCGGAATAGCTTCTTTGAGCATATAGCCGATCATATTACCGCCGCCGCCGCCGACGCCGACAGCTACGATTCTCGCCCCGGTGAGTGTTGTTGATTCTTCAATTGAAAATGGTTCCATGCTTGCTCCTTGACGTGATTAAAATAGTTGAGTTGCCCAATTCCAAAACTTGGAAATAGGGTTAGGTTGATCATCTTGAACAGGTTTGTTTGATCCGATATTGACCATTGTCGCTGATTCGGCTATCTTCTCATCCTTGACCGGAGGCGTTGGCGCCGCTGATGTCGGAGTAGAGGATGCCGGAGCGATAGGTTCAAATTTCGGCGCTTCTTCGGGGAGCGACCCGGTATGCGTTGCAGACTCTTCGCCGGCATGACGCATACGACGGTTGACATCGATCTCATAGGCAGTGTAGCCGTCGGCCAGATATTTAATCAAACCGACAGCCCCCGAATAAGAAGGATCTCTGAGTGTATCGAATAATCCGCCCACATCGGTCGGTTTTGCCAGGCGTACCGGCATATTGTCTAAAATGGCAACTGCCAGTTCGCGAAGCCCTTCGATTTTGGTAAAGCCTCCGGTGAGGACGACACCCGCACCCATGTGCTCTTTCAGGCCGCTTTTTTCAATCGATTGGGCGATAATCATCAAGGTCTCTTCTACCCGTGCATAGATAACGTTATGAACGACTTCCAAAGAGACCTCATGGCTGGATGTTTCATCGCCGATAACCGGAAGCTCGATAAGATCGTTGCTAGGCGCATACAGCGAACCGTAAGTGATTTTGACATTATCAGCGGTATGCAGAGGGGTGTGCAAAGCCATAGAGAGGTCATTTGTGATGTGGTTGGAACCGACACCGAGGAAATCGTTGTATCGGATAGCATGCCCCGAATGGATAACGATATTGCTCGTATTGCCTCCCATATCGACGACGGCGGCACCGAGCTCTTTTTCATCCGCATTGAGAACGGCGATAGCTGAAGCATAGCCGCTTAGAACGACACTCTCAACCTCGACACCGGCAGCTTTGACCGCTTTGCGAAGGTTGTTGAGATTGCTCTTTTGGGTAGTGATGATATGGGTTTCAACTTCTAAACGCGCGGCATTCATTCCGAGCGGATCTTCGATAAAATCCTGATCATCTACTTTGAAGTTATACGGGAGGGCATGCAGCACTTCAAATTCGTTGGGGATATTGGCGTTATACAATGAGGTGTGCATAACACGCTGGATCTCATTGAGTGTAATCTCTTTATTCGGGATATTGACGATACCGCTGGAATTTAAGCTTTTCGTATAGGCACCCGAAATCGTGACGATGGCACTGCGCAGTTCCGTTCCCGCAACCCGCTTGGCATCGTTCAGGGCACTTTTGATGGATTTGGATGCAAGCTCAATGTTGGTGATACTCCCTTTACGAAGCCCTTGTGCTTTTGCAATACCGGCTCCGATAATTTGTGCATTGTTGTCATCGTCGATTTCCGCGATGAGCGCACAAATTTTAGTTGAGCCGATATCAATGGCTAAAACGGTACGTTTCAAATCAAATCCCCTCTACATAGATTTCAACTGGGTACTTGCTCTCAAGTGCTTTGATCAGCCCCTGATCCATCAAGCTCCCTTTGAGCTTAAGCACGGCATTTCCATCCGCTAATGTTCTATCTTGAAGCAACTTTTGTTCCAAAACGTTATACATAATAACATTTCCGCTCTCTAAAGTGATAAAACCTTGTTTTTGTTTGGACGCAAACAGTTTTGATAAAAACTCCGAACCCTCAGGTTCACTCAATCCTGCTATTTTGGCGCTCTCTTTGCGTGTCAGATAATCGGTTGTTGTTCCGCTGAATGTTTTATAGCTGTTTTGGGCTAACTCTTGAAGTTTGGTTTTTTTGGTATCGTTCAAATAGAGGGCCATAACATCGGTTTTTGCCTCTTCGTACGTTTTTGGTCGTGCTGGGTCCATTTTATCGAGTTTGACGATCACATAGCCGTTGCTGACTTTACGCGGTTTTAAGAACGCTTTTTCTGTCGAGAGCTCTGTGATCTCTTTTGTCAGTTCCGGAGCAAAAGGAGATACGCTTTTTGTTACGGTTGCTGTTTGAGGTTTCATCCCGGGTTTGAGGGATCCTTTTTTATAATCGATATAGAGTCGGAGCGCCTCTTTTTCAGTTGCTTTTTCATTAAGCGCGGCAACAATGATCGGTTGGGCCTCTTGCAGGCTCAACACTTTTCCCTCGCCGTTTTTGAGCATTTGGCGGTTGATATCATAATAGTCGCTGATCTCTTTTTGCGACGGAGCGGCGGTAATCGGTGTTTGCGTTACGTAGCTGATTTCATAGCTCGGAGTGGTTTTAAAATCGCCCGATCGTTTTTCCCAGAATGCTTTTAGCTCGGCATCGGTCGGTGCAAGAGAGATCATATCCGGAGTGAGGATTTTGTAGCTGATCTTATCCGATACCCCAAGTGCATCGGCAAGAGTGTTTTCTTCGATCGGTTTTACACCCGAGGAGAGAAGGTAGAGGGTTTTTTGGATCAAAAGTTCCTTTTTCATCGATTCTTCGTACTCTTTGATAGTAAGGCGGTTTTGTTTGAGTACTTCGGCATATGTTGATTTATCAAATGTGCCGTCTTTGCTAAATGCGCTTTGGGATTTGATAACATCCCATAGCTCTTGATCGGTTACGGTTAATCCGTAGCTGTTTGCAAGGTTTAGAACCAGTGCCTGATTGACAAGCTGACGGAGGGCTTGACGCTGAAGTCCGAATTGCTGCGCTTGTTTTTCGTCAAATTTTCCCTGGAAAAGCTGATTGTATTGGTTAAACAGGTTGGAATAGCTTTTTTGCAGTTCGGCTGAAGTGATTGAAATATCTCCCACTTTGGCAACGGCACCTGCTTTGTCTCCGTAGTTGTATTGTCCCCATCCGACGAATCCGGCTCCGATAAAAGCGATAGTGGAGATCCAGATTGTAATGACCAAGTATTTCCGATGGCGCTGCATCCAAGTAATCATATTAAACGATCCTGTTGTAAAATTCAGATATTCTATTCACATTAGCATTAAACTTCGATGAAAATAGACCATGACTAACAGATGTTATCATAAAACAATCAATATATAGAGGGTTTCAATGAATAATTTAGAGATTTCCGCACGGGATTTGAACGTTTTGTGGCATCCGTGCACACAGATGAAAGATCACGAGACGATTCCTCTTGTCCCGATTGCAAAAGGGGACGGGGTCTATCTGGAAGATTTTGAGGGAAATCGGATCATCGATGCGATCAGTAGCTGGTGGGTCAATCTTTTCGGCCATTGCAACCCCTATATCAACCGAAAAATCAAAGAGCAGCTGGAATCGCTCGAACATGTCATTTTGGCAGGATTCACCCATGAGGGGATTGTCAGGCTTTCCGAGCGGTTAGTGGCACTCTCCCCAGAGGGGCTAACGCGCTGTTTTTATGCCGATAACGGCTCCAGTGCGATAGAAGTGGCATTAAAGATGTCCTATCACTCACATAAAAACAGGGGGGAAGAGAGGGGGTTGTTTGTCTCTCTAACGGACAGTTATCACGGCGAAACACTGGGTGCTCTCTCCGTCGGAGACGTGGCGCTTTATAAGGAGACTTATGAGCCGCTGCTGATCCGATCGATTCAGACTCTGTCCCCCCGTGATCAGAGCATCGAAGCGGCTTTGGAAGCGGCAAAATCGTTTGAAATACTGCTTCAAGAAAGAGGCAAGGAGATTGCGGCACTGATCGTCGAGCCGTTAGTGCAGGGGGCAGGGGGGATGAAGATGTATCATCCGGCCTTTTTGAGTGAAACGAAGCGGTTGTGCGAGGAGTACGGCATCCATTTCATTGCCGATGAGATTCTGGTCGGCTTCGGGCGGACGGGGAGTATGTTCGCCTGCGAACAGGCGCAAATCACCCCCGATTTTCTGGTCCTCTCCAAAGGGCTTACGGGGGGATATCTGCCCTTGTCGGTCGTCCTTACGACGGAATCGGTGTACGGGTCGTTTTACTGCGACTACAATCCGGTCCGCTCTTTCTTGCATTCGCACAGCTATACGGGCAACGCGTTGGCGTGCGCAGCGGCCAATGCGACTTTGGATATTTTCGAATCGGAAAACGTGATCGAGAACAACCGTAAAACCATTGCCGCCATGGCTGAGGAGCTGAAACGTTTCAAGTCTCTGCCGAAAGTCAAAGAGGTACGCCAATGCGGGATGATTGCGGCGATCGAAGTGGAGGAGTTTGAACCCCATGAACGTATCGGATTGAAAATCCATCGGCTCTGTATGGAACAGGGGGTTCTGATACGTCCGCTGGGAAGCGTAATTTACGTTATGACCCCGTATGTGATTACCCCGGATGAACTCAAGAGCGTTTTTGATGCGATCGAGTCGGCGTTGGGTAATATTTAAACGCTATATTAGTGAGCTTTAGCTATTATATGTGCTAATAAAATCAAAGGCATCCGTGTGCAAGAAACTCCCCATATCCCCGTTTTGTACCGAGAGGTGATCGAAGCGTTTTCTCCGTGCAAAGAGGGGATTGTCATCGATTGCACGATGGGATACGGCGGGCACTCCTCACTGCTGCTCGAAAACAATCCCGCACTCTCCTTGATTGGGATCGATCAAGACCCGACCGCCATCGCTTTTTCATCCAAACGGCTCGAACCGTTCGGTAACCGTGTCGAAATCCGCCGCGGGCGATTTTCTGAGGTCGCCCGTGATGCGATCGAAGAAAAAGGGGAAAAGATTTGCGGGATTTTGGCCGATATAGGGGTATCGTCGCTGCAACTCGATCAGCGTGAGAGGGGATTTTCGTACGAGAGCGATACGCTTGATATGCGGATGAACCCCGATGCGCCGCTGAGTGCCGGCGAAGTGGTCAACGACTATTCGCAGGGCGCGCTGGAGACCATCCTGCGCGAATACGGCGAAGTTACCAATGCCAGAAAAGTAGCGGAGACGATTGTTCAGCGCCGTCCGTTTAGCTCCGCTAAAGAGCTGTCAAACGCTATTTTTCACCTGATGCCGAAGGGAAAAAAGATCCACCCCTCGACGCTGGTGATGCAGGCGATCCGGATCGAAGTCAACGATGAACTCGGCGAGTTGACGCGGCTGCTCGATGCGATCGAAGCCTCAAAACTCAAGCATCTGCGTGTCGCGATTATTACGTTTCATTCGCTCGAAGACCGGATCGTCAAAAACCGCTTCACCAAATGGGGAAAAAACTGTATCTGTCCCGATGACGCGATGCGCTGTACCTGCGGGAACAAGAACGCTATCGGCAAGATTATTACGAAAAAGCCGCTGAGTGCCCAGGATGACGAACTTCGTGCAAACTCACGGAGCCGAAGCGCCAAATTACGAATTTTTGAAATACGAAGAGATTGAACCCTATGAGCGATAAACTCGATATCTTAGAAGAGACTCAGCATATCATCAGCCCCGAAGACTCGATGGGGCCGATTTTTCTACGGAATGTCTTTGTGGGAATTTTTCTGGTGCTGGTGATCGTATTTCCCAAGATATTTATCAATACCCAAATCTATTTCAAAAGCCGCGAAATCTCGACGCTGAGTCATGAACACGATGCCCTGCTGGAAGAAAACCGCCTTATCCGGGCAAAAGTGGAGTCGATGAAGTACAAAAATCAGGTCTTGGATACCCTCTTTTAACAATTTTCCCTGATACTTCTAAAATACATTTATTTAATCTAAACTATATTCCTCTTTATTATCGTAATCTCTATCGAATCAAATAAGAATTCTGGTGGTATAATCCCCGACTTAAATTGATACTTTGGAGATACAATGTATAATCTGTTTGAAGACGAAGACGATATTTTCCAAGGTTCACCGAAAAGCAAATTCATGGATATCGTTTTTAACGCAAACCGGGATTTGGTTCAGAATGAATTGGATCGTTTGATGCGACGTTTGGCCGCAATGGAATTGCTGTTGCAAGAGACGCACGGAGAAGACGGAATTGACCGTGTGATCAAGTCAATGGACTTTGAACGTGCGGATGAAATCGAAATGATGGCAAAAAATCTTTACCTGACTTCGGTCGGAAACGTATTGACCCAAAACGAGTAGTCTTGAAACCCTTTTTTCTTTTCTTGATATTCGGAGCGGTGTCATTGTTGGATGCGGCTGGGTGGAGAGAATCGAAGAGTTTTATTCTTAAAAAAGATGAGTTGGTTAAAATTCTGGTCAAAAGTGAAGGGCAAGAGCGCCTTTTGAACTTTCGATGGACGCTCTATACCGACAAAGGGCTGGTGGTACACGAGAGTTTTGACCGGATCGTCGGACAGCATGTTCTATATGCGGGCTATACGAATCAGAGTTTTCGCAAAGTCCTCTTGAGTGCTAAACGAAGCCACAAAGATGTTCCCTATGTTACGGTCGTATTTAAAAAATTCGACGAAGGGAACGCGACGGCGCAAATGGATCTTTTTTTGTTTGACAAAGAGAGTCGAATCGTGTTGGATTATTTAACTAAGAAGTGATGATAGGAATGTTGGAAACTGTAGAAAACCTGATTGCCAAATTGATCGATGAGGTCGATTATCCTCATGCCGCAGAACTTTTTAAAAAACTCTCGGGCGGAAAACGGCTGCGGGCACGGCTGATATTGACGATTGCTCCGCACGAACCGAAAGCCCCTTTGCTCGGTGCCATTGTCGAGCTGATCCATGCGGCGAGTCTGCTGCATGATGATGTTATCGATGAGGCACAGCTACGCCGGGGGGTTCCGTCGGTTAATGCAACCGAGGGGAGCAAAACCGCCATCATGCTCGGCGATATCCTCTATTCCAAAGCATTCAGTGAATTAACCTCCTTTGACCCCTCGATCGCCCGCGCGGTTGCCGAATCGGTCACCCGCCTCTCGGTCGGAGAGATGATGGACGTTTCCATGGCGGAGCGTTTCAACACCGATCGCGACCTCTATCTCAAAATGCTCTATCTCAAAACGGCGACGTTAATCGAAGCGTGCGCCTACAGTGCGGCCGTTTTGGCAGGAAAAGATGCAGAGGCACACGCCACCTACGGAAAAAATCTGGGTCTTGCTTTCCAAATCGTCGATGATATTCTCGACATCACCGCCGATGAGGCGACGCTGGGGAAACCATCTCTGAACGATTTCTCGGAAGGGAAAGTGACACTGCCGTATATCGATTTGTATGAGAAACTGGAAGGTGAAGACCAAGATCGCCTCGTCCGCAGCCATGCAAAAGTGGTAGACGAGGCAGAAAAAGGGTGGATCCGATCCAAAATGGATGCATTCAATATCATTGAAAATTCCTACGCTTATGCCAGAGAGCTGTGCGATGAAGCGATTGCGGTGATCGGTGATGATGCCGCATTGCGCGCCATCATCGAAACCGTTATCAAAAGAAGCCATTAATGCACTATTTGATTGTCAGTTTTTCACATAAAAATTCGACGTTAGCCATACGTGAAAAATTGGCATTCGTCGATGAAACGGCGCAGATCCGAGCAATGGAAACGTTAAACGCCAATCCGTGCATCAGCGAATCGATGGTTCTCTCCACCTGTAACCGTGTCGAGATCGTATGCAGCTGCAGCGATGTGCAGGCCGCAAGCGATGCCTTGTTCGCACTCTTAGCGGGTCATTCGGGGCTTAGTGCGCATGAACTGCATGAACGTGCCGATATTTTTGACGACGAGGGGGGGATCCACCATCTCTTCAGCGTCGCCAGTTCCCTTGATTCGATGGTCGTCGGAGAGACGCAGATCGCAGGACAGCTCAAAGATGCGCACAAGCTCTCCGTCGATAACGGGTTTTCAGCACAGAAAATCGGCCGTGCCATGAGCTATGCCTTTAAATGTGCCGCGGAAGTGCGCAATGCGACCAATATTTCGTCCAAGCCGGTTTCGATTGCGAGCGTTGCCGTCGCCAAAGTCAAAGAGTCGGCAGGCGATATTAGCGGCAAAAAAGCGCTGGTCATCGGTTCGGGCGAAATGTCGGTCATCACCTGTAAACATTTGAGTGCCCAAGGGGTCGATGTAACGGTGATGAACCGCACATTCGAAAAAGCCGAAGCGATTGCTGCAGAATGCAATGCGCGTGTCCGCTCTTTCGAAGAGATTTCGCACGCCATCAACGAAAACGAGCTGCTCTTTACCGCTACGGGCTCGCTTGCTCCGATCATCACCGATGATATGATCAAGCCTGTTCCGTTTGACCGCTATTGGTTTGATATGGCGGTTCCGCGCGATATCGAGTGTGATGCGGCCCTTTGGTCGATTGCACTTTTCTATGTCGATGATCTCAAAGAGATCGTCTCCGAAAACATCGCTTTGCGCGAGGATGAAGCCAAGCTCTCCTATGTAATCATCCGCCGCCATGTCGTCGGATTTTTCGAATGGCTCAAAACGCTCTCCATCGAACCGTTGATTAAAAATATGTATCTTAAAGCGTCCAATGCGGCACAGCAAGAATCGATGCGTGTCATCGAAAACGGGTATATCCCCAAAGAATATGAATATGCGCTCCAAAAAGCGACCTTTCAGGCATTGAAACGGTTTTTGCACCCTTTCGCCGAACGGATGCGCGACGGTTCCGATCCGATGCGTGTCGATACGCTAATCGAATCGATGAGTTTTTTAATGAATCAGGAAGAGGGCTCCGATCTCTCCCAAAATTCATGTACCTACTACCCTAAAGGAAAATAATGCGTTTTAGTAAAGCCTATATCCCAACCACCAAAGAAGCTCCGAAAGATGCTCAGCTCCCTAGTCATATCTATCTTTCACGTGCGGGATTTGTGACGCAGGTAGCGGCAGGATTGTATAATTTCCTCCCCATGGGAAAACGGGTATTGCGAAAAATCGAAACTATTATTAATGAAGAGATGGCGGCGTGTGACGCGCAGGAAGTCGATCTTAGTTTCGTTACCCCGGCCGAGTTGTGGGAAGAGAGCGGACGGATTGAGAAATTCGGCAAAGAACTTCTCCGTTTTCGCGACCGTAAAGATAACCTTTTTGTCCTCGGGCCGACCCATGAAGAGATGATGGTCAATATCGTTCGCAATCGCGTTACCAGCTACAAACAGCTCCCTCTTAATCTTTATCAGATCAAAACCAAATTCCGTGACGAAGCGCGCCCGAGATTCGGTCTTATGCGCGGACGTGAGTTTGTTATGAAAGACGGATACAGTTTTCACTCTTCAAATGAAGACTTGGATCGCGAATTTGACGCGATGGAAGCGGCCTATAAACGTATTTTGGAGCGTTTGGGACTCGAATTTCGTATCGTTGAGGCCGACAGCGGCGCCATCGGCGGCACGGGATCAAAAGAGCTGATGGTACTTGCCGGAAGCGGTGAGGATACGTTGGCGATTTGTGATAGCTGCGAATACGGTGCAAACGTCGAAGCGGCACGCCGTGCACCCCGTACCACTATCCCGGAAGCTCCGCAAGCCGATTTCGCCCGTTTTAAAACGCCGAATGTAAAATCGATCGAGGATTTGAGCAATTTCTTCCATGTCGATCCGTACTATACCCTCAAAGCGGTCGTTCAACGGGCTGTTTATACGGAGGGGAGCGAACTGGTCTGTTTCTTTATCCGCGGATGCGACGAGTTGCAGGAAGTCAAAGCGCGTAACAGTGTCGGGGCGATTGATCTGGTCGATGCGACCGAAGCGGAGTTGATCGAGATAGGCTTGGTTCCGGGATTCATCGGGCCGCTCGATCAGGATAAAATCCGTATTGTCATGGATAATGATACGAAGAACGGTGTTTCGATGATCTGCGGTTCGAACGAAGCGGATTTCCATTTTGTCGGGGTTGATTTGAGCGTTATGAACGAGGCACACTTCGCCGATCTCGTCAGTGTTCAGGAAGGGGACGGATGTCCTCACTGCGGCGGAAAAATTCTCCATACCAAAGGGATCGAAGTAGGACATATCTTTAAACTCGGGACCGTTTACTCTGCACCGCTTAAAGCGGAGTTTTTGGATGAAAACGGACGTAGCCAGCCGTTTATCATGGGAACGTACGGAATGGGTGTCAGCCGTCTGGTCGCCGCCGTTATCGAGCAGCACCATGATGAGAAAGGGTGTATCTGGACGCATGCCACGGCTCCGTATCTGGTCAACGTTATGGTTTCCAATATCAAAGAAGAGAGCCATATGGCCTATGCCGAAGAGCTTTACGCATCCCTGCAGAGCCGCGGAATCGAAACAATGCTTGATGATCGAAAAGAGCGTTTCGGGTTTAAGATGTCCGATGCCGAGCTGATCGGATTCCCGTACACGGTTATTGTCGGAAAAGAGCTTGAGAACGGTTCGGTTCAGATTATGGTACGTGCAACCCGTGAAATGATTACGGTCGATGCGGCGGACGTACTGAGTAAAATCGAGGAATTAACCCGATGATCTATTTTTTGATCTACCTTTTTGCCGAAGTGACCCTCACCGTAGAGATCGCTTCAAAAATCGGTGGATTGGCCACTTTTTTAGAGATACTCGGAAGTGCCTTTTTGGGGATATTTATCCTGATGAATTTCCGCCATGCCCTCTCGGAAAATCTGGAGGCGCTGCGTACCCGTCAAATCGATGTTCAGGGATTTTCCAATCGAAATATGACGGGATTATTGGGGGCGCTTTTGTTGATTCTTCCCGGATTTTTATCCGATATCATAGGGATATTGCTACAGTTTTCTTTTATCGGAACACTGATCATTAACCGTTTTACGCGAAAATACCAACCACCAACTCAACCAAAGGACGACCATGTCATTGATGCTGAAATTATCGAGCACACTACTACTCTCCGCTAGCCTTATGGCGGCAACGGATGCCGAAGTCATCGCTTTTTTAAAAAAAGGGATTGGCGGAAATCCGAACATTACTAATTTGCAAATCGATGTAAGCGGCAAAAAAAACATCCCGAGCATGAGTGGATGGCAAGCCTATTTTATGAGCATAGAAGCCGATGTAAAACAGGGATCCGATACCCGGCATATCAATCAAAACGGGACCTATTTCGTCAATGGAAATGTTATCGCACCTGAGTTGATCAATCTGAAAACCGGCGAACGTTACAATGATACGCTTGCCCCGGATTTCAGCAATGCGTTTTATACTAAAAGCAACCGAATCAGCGGAGAAGCCAATGCACCGCAGAAAGTAGCTATTTTCTCAGATCCGCTGTGTCCGTTCTGCCGCCGCTATGTTCCGGAAGCTATCGCCTATATGGCCAAGTATCCGAAAACATTTGCCGTCTATTATTACCATTATCCTCTCGCTGGACTGCACCCGGCGGCAATTACGTTGACAAAAGCGGCAATAGCGGCGGAACAAAACGGAATTGAAAACGTTGTTTTAAGTCTTTATAAAGTAGATGTAAATGCCAGTGAGAAAAATGAGCAGAAAATTCTCAGCGCCTTTAATAAAACATTCGGAACGAAAATCGGCTCGGATGACCTTCGACGTCCGTCGGTTATGAAACAGTTTGAATTTGATCAAAATGTTGCACAATCGATGATGGTAGCCGGCACGCCTACCGTCTTTTTTAACGGACAAAAAGACCCTTCAAAAACAAAATACAAAGATGTAAAGGTTAAGTAATTGATGAAAAAACTCACCATCGCAACACGCGGAAGCAAACTTGCCCTCTGGCAATCCAATCACATCAAATCGGTGATCGAATCACAGTTTAGTGATGTTGAAGTGGAACTCAAAATTATTATCACGTCGGGAGATAAGATTTTGGATGTTCCTTTGGCCAAAATCGGGGGGAAAGGGCTTTTTCTAAAAGAGATCGAAGAGTCCATGCTTCGCGGAGAAGCGCAGATGGCGGTTCATTCACTCAAAGACGTACCGACGGTAATGCCGCAAGGGCTGCTGCTTTCAGCGATTACGGTACGTGAAGATGTACGCGATGCGATGCTCAGTGAAAAATACCCGGATATCAAATCGCTTCCGCAAGGAGCGGTGGTCGGCACCTCCTCATTGCGCCGACGTATGCAGCTGGTACAACAGCGCCCCGATTTGGTAATCAAAGATCTGCGCGGGAATGTCGACACCCGTATCCGAAAGCTCAAAGAGGGGGAATTTGACGCTATTATATTGGCAGCAGCGGGAATTAACCGTCTGGGCTTTTCAAACTTAGTGCAGTATTTTTACCCGATTGCGTTGGATGAGATGCTTCCTGCTATGGGCCAAGGTGCTCTTGGGATTGAAACGGTTAACGAGCCGTGGGTATTGGAAATCGCCAAATTTTTAGAAGATGAAAACAGCCGAATCGAAACGACAATCGAACGCGGGTTCGTCGATACCCTGCAGGGGGGATGCCAGGTTCCTATCGGTGTGAGTGCTCGGGTTCAGCCGAACGGTGAGGTCATTGTGCGATCGACACTGGGAATGCCGGACGGATCGGAAGTGATGGGAGATGAAGTCGTTGTAGCCAAAGGACAAACCGAAGGTGTCGGCGAAGCAATGGCAAAACGTTTGATCGCTCAAGGTGCGATGGAATTGCTGCACCGCGCTGAAACTATGGCAAATAAGGGCTGAGTCGTGACACTAACGAAAACCATTGATTTACTCAACGAAAAAGGGGAATTGCGTATTATCGATACCCCTTTGGATATCAATCTCGAAATTCCCCACTTGGCGTATGCCGAAGTGAAAAAAGAGAACGGTGGGAAAGCGCTCCTTTTTACCCATCCGGTCGATAAAGCTACCGGTAAAAATTTTGATATTCCCGTCGTTATGAATCTTTTCGGTTCATACCGTCGTACTGAGCTTCTTTTCGGACGTAAAGTCGAAGGGGTCGCGAGCGAGATTGAAAAACTCCTCCATATGAAACCGCCTCAAGGGTTCAAAGAAAAAATCGGGATGCTCGGCGATCTGTTCGCAATGAAAGATATATTCCCGAAAAAGCTCAAAATACGCGGAAGCTGTCAGGAGATAGTCAAGCAAGGCGATGACGTAAACCTGTATGATCTGCCTGTTTTAACGACATGGGAAGAAGACGGCGGACCGTTTATCACAATGGGGCAGGTCTATACCCAAAGTCTCGACGGAGCGCTTGTTAATCTCGGAATGTACCGTTTGCAGGTGTATGACAAGAACCATTTGGGGATGCATTGGCAGATTCACAAAGACTCTTCGCACTTTTTTGACCAGTATCAGCGTGAAGGGAAAAAAATGCCGGTCACTATCGCTATCGGCGGTGATCCGCTCTATACATGGTGTGCTACCGCTCCGCTTCCGTACGGTGTCAATGAGCTGCTGCTCTACGGTTTGATCAAAAAAGAGTCTCCGAAACTTGTGGAATCTTTGACGACACCGCTGTTTATCCCCGAAGATGTCGACTTTGTGATCGAGGGGTGGGTGGATACCGCAAAATTGCGGGTAGAGGGTCCGTTCGGAGATCACACGGGATATTACACCCTTAAAGAGTTCTATCCAGAATTGGAAGTCAGCGCGATAACCCACCGTAAAAATCCTTATTATCTGGCGACCGTTGTCGGAAAGCCGCCGTTGGAAGATAAATACATGGGATGGGCGACAGAGCGTGTATTTTTGCCGCTGCTCAAAACCAATGCGGCCGATTTGATCGATTACCATATGCCCGAAAACGGTGTTTTCCATAATCTGATTCTGGGAAAAATGAAACCGTTGTACAAAGGGCACGCCAAACAGTTTATGCATATTTTTTGGGGCTCGGGGCAGATGAGTTTTGTCAAACATGCGCTCTTCTTCGGCGAAGATGCACCGAAGCTTACGAACTATGAAGCATTGGTTACCTATGCCTTAAACCGTTTTCTCCCGAAATGCCTCTTTATTTCGGAGGGGATAACCGATGCGTTGGATCACTCAAGCCCCGAATCGCTCGTCGGCGGAAAACTCGGGATCGATTTTACCGCATCGTATTCTCCGATTGCCCCTGAATCGATCGACAGTTCCGTATTGCTGGAACAGTTGAGGGCGTCTATCCCCGAAATTACGGGTGCCACACAGTATATGCGTCATACGGCGAATCCTATAACGGTTATCAGTGTAAATAAAAAACGTTCATTACAAGAGTGTTTTGGTGCATTGGAAGCGTTTACATCGGTCTTGCGTATTGTCGTATTTGTGGATGAAGAAAAAAACGATATCCATAACCCGTATATGCTTATTTGGCGGGTGACCAATAATATGGATGCCGCCCGTGACGTGTACCGTTCCGAATCCATCGTAGCGATTGACGGAACAACAAAAACCGAAGTTGACGGGTTTGAACGTGAGTGGCCGGGAGACGTCGAATGTACCCCATCGGTCGTAGAACGATTAAAAGCACTTTCATTGTGGGATTTGGATCCGAAATTAGAGAAGAAATACCAGCTATGAGCTATCGTTTTCCCTATTTTAGAGGGGAAAACTTAAGCAATTTATTAGAATGACTAATGTAGTATTTATTAGAAAGATAGAGAATAGGGAATTATATTTTTATGCGCACCTTTTATGCTACAGTAGCACTAACACTTTTAACCGCCTCTTCCATGTTGAATGCGGCTACGTACAAAGGGCAGAAAATTTATATTGAGACCTGTAAAGAGTGCCATGGCGGAGGGCAAGCGTTAGCTGCCTCTAAAAAACAGCGCATATGGGCAAAAATGATGGATAATCAGGGCGAAAAATTGGCTCAAATCCATTTGAATTCCAAAAAAGCGGACGCTTCATGGCCTTATTTTAACAGTAAAACATATACAAAAAACGCTAAACATTTGGAAGATTTTCTAGTTGAATACGCTGCCGACAGCGGAAATGTCCCCGCCTGTAACTAGCCAAATCTTTACATCCCGCTGGGGATGATTTTCTTCTAAACCAAACTTCGCTAAAATACCCCACTTTTACACTATTCGGAGATACCATGGAAAAGATGTGGTCCGGACGTTTCACACAAGATGCGTCAACCCTTTTGGAAAAATTTAATGCCTCGATCATGTTTGATCAAAAACTTTACCGTGAAGATATCGAAGGTTCCATCGCCCATGCAAAAATGTTGGCGCATCAAGGAATTTTGACCGATGAAGAGTGTTCTTTGATCGAATCGGGGATGGCACAGGTGCTCAGTGAAATCGAATCGGGGTCGTTTGAGTGGAAAATCGGAGATGAAGATCTCCATATGGCGATTGAGAAGCGTCTCACCGCTATCATCGGTGAAGCGGGCAAAAAACTCCATACGGCGCGCAGCCGCAACGATCAGGTTGCACTCGATTTTCGCCGTTTCGTGCTTCGTAAAAATCGCGAAATCACGGGGCAGATTAAAGCACTGATGGGTGTTATCGTTGATATCGCCCGTGATCATACGACTACCGTGCTTCCGGGGATGACCCATTTGCAGCACGCACAGCCGATTAATTTCGCCTTTCATCTACTGGCATACGCTTCGATGTTCAAACGCGATTGCGAACGTTTTGAGAGCTCTGCACATCGTAATAACATCTCTCCGATCGGATGTGCCGCTTTGGCGGGAACACCGCACAATATCAACCGTGAAATGACGGCCCAGTCGCTCGGTTTTGATTCGGTCAGCATAAATTGTCTCGATACGGTCAGCGATCGCGATTTTGCGTTAGAAATTTTGTTTAACATTTCGACCTTGATGATGCACATCTCCCGTTTGGCCGAAGAGATTATTTTGTGGTCGAGCTATGAATTTCGTTTCGTGGAACTCTCCGATGAGTATTCGACCGGAAGCTCTATCATGCCGCAAAAGAAAAACCCCGATGTCCCTGAATTGCTTCGCGGTAAAACGGGACGGGTTTTTGGAAATCTGATGGGATTGCTGACGGTTATGAAAGGGTTGCCTCTGGCGTACAACAAAGATACCCAAGAGGATAAAGAGGGGGTATTTGACAGCGTTGAAACGGCTGAAATCTCTCTTGAAATTCTACGTGAAGCTCTCAAGACGATGACGATCAAACCTCAGAATATGGCGCGAGCGTGCAAACTCGGACATCTGTCGGCAACCGATTTGGCCGATTACTTGGTCGAACATTGCGGCGTTCCGTTTCGCGAAGCGCACCATATCACCGGACGTGCGGTCGCCCGCGCCGAAGTATTGGGGATTGATCTAAGCGATATCGCGTATACGGAACTGCATGCGATTGATGAGCGAATCAAAGAGGATGTTATGCCGTTTTTGGCAATTGAGCATTCGATGAACGCCCGTGTATCTCAGGGTGGGACTGCGGAAGTTCGTACTTTGGAACAGATTATCTATTTTGACCATTATTTAAAAGATATAAAATAAAGTGCGGTTTACTGCACTTGAGCACTCTGCTAAAGAGAACCGAGTGTTAACGTAGTCATCGGGATTCTATTCCGAGGGCGTTTTAAAATTTAAAAGGATGTAAAATGAAAATTACCGTTTCCCACCAGAATGAGATGAAATTTGAAGCTAAAACGGAAAAAAGCAGTTTCATCATCGATTGCCCTCAAATCTCTCCGATCGAATATTTTTTGAGCGGGATTATCACCTGCAGTGCGACAGATGTAGTCTTGCTCCCGAAACAACAGGGATATGAGGTTAAAAATCTTGAAGTCAGCGGTGAAGTCGTCCGCAACGAGAGTGCCCCGCGCAAGTTCAATTCGCTCCATCTCGAGTACCGCTTTGAATCGAATGCCGATGATACCCTTGCGGCACGTTGGGTAATGGCGAGTCTGGAAACCTACTGCTCAACGATCAATACGATCCGTGACACGACGGCTATCAGCTATACGATAATCCACAACGGGAATGTCATCCGTGAAAATGAGAAGATGATCAGCGGCGGCGGAAGTGCCGTCGATTTCGGTGCATTGCAAGGGTGCAACGCATAAAATAATTCATAAAAGGGGTAGTCATGCCGACCATAGTGATTACCGGAGCGGCTCAGGGAATCGGTTTGGGCACGGCACGCCTTTTTGCCAGCCGAAACTGGCGGGTGATCGGGCTTGATTGTAATGAAAACCTCCTTGAAAAAGCGTCTAAAGAGACAGGTTTTGAGCCGATCCTTTGCGATTTAAGCGATCCGCAACAAATTGAGAAAGCGGCAGAATCGATTCATACTCTTGATGTACTGGTCAACAATGCCGCTATCAGTGCCAATACGGATCCGAAAACTCTTTTGCTCAGTGAATGGAATCGTGTTCTTGGCGTCAACCTTACGGCTCCGTTTTTACTCTCGCGTTTATTGGCAGATAAATTCGAATCAAGCAAAGGCTCGATTGTAAATATCGCCTCGACACGTGCTTTGATGAGCGAGCCTCATACCGAAGCCTACAGCGCGAGCAAAGGGGGAATACTGAGCCTTACCCACGCTTTGGCAATGAGTCTTGCCCCTATACGGGTCAATGCGATCAGTCCCGGCTGGATTGAACACGCTAATTCTGAAACGTTGCGGAATAGCGATCACTTATTTCACCCCGCTGGGCGGGTCGGACGCGTAGACGATATTGCTGAAATGGTATGGTATCTCTCCAGCGAAGCGGCGGGGTTTATTACGGGACAGAATTTTGTAATTGACGGAGGCGTGACGAAAAAGATGGTCTATCCCGAGTAAGGAAAGAGCATCTCTGCGTTCAATTAAAAGAAGTCTTTCGGATCCGCATCGGCAAAATGGCCCCATTTAAGCTTGGCCCCGCCGAGGATATGAAAATGCAGATGACCTACTTCCTGCCCTCCGTTTTCGCCGATATTGCTGATGATGCGGTACCCGCTCTCATCGATTCCGCACGCTTTGGCAACTTCTTGCATAAATGTTGACATTCTCCCCATTACATCTCCCGGGATATCGTTGAAACTTTGATAATGGGCTTTCGGTATCGCTAAAACATGCACAGGCGCTTTCGGATTGATATCGTGAAACGCGTAAAATTCGTCGTTTTCGGCTACGGTATTTGAAGGAATTTCTTTATTGATTATTTTACAGAAAATGCACATTGCAAACCTCTTTTTTTATGCTATTGTAGCACATGGTTAATACCTTGAAGCAATTTATAAACGAGTTTTGACTATAATATACTTCAAATTGAAAGCAGTTTCAGAAATAGTGATAATATGTTTAAGGCTTTCACAAAATCATGAATGGAGACTCTATTTTGCAAGAGTGGTATGACGCTATAAAATCGGCCGACTCGATAGATAAAATCGAAGAGATCCGAATCGCCGTTTTCGGAAAAAAAGGGATTATGAACGCCGAGTTCGCCCGTATGAAAGATATTCCTGATGCGGAAAAAGGGACGTTTGCTAAAGAACTGAATATTCACAAAGAGGGATTAAACGCTCTGTTGCTGGATCGCAAGCTTTTCTTGGCGATGGAACATTTGCAAGCGACGATGAAAGCGGAAGCTATCGACGTCAGTCTCTACTCTTCCGAGACGGAACGCGGATCGCTGCATCCGGTCATGGAGACGATGGACCGTATCGTCGAGTATTTTGTCGCCATGAATTTTTCGGTACAAACGGGGCCGATGGTGGAAGACGATTTTCACAATTTTGAAGCGTTAAACCTTCCGAAATACCATCCGGCGCGCGATATGCAGGATACCTTTTATTTTAAAGACTCTATGCTGCTTCGTACCCATACCTCGCCGGTACAAATCCGAACCATGCTCTCTACCCAGCCGCCGATCCGGATGATTGCTCCGGGCGCCGTATTCCGCCGCGATTACGACATTACCCATACGCCGATGTTTCATCAGGTAGAAGGGCTTGTTGTTGAAGAAGCGGGCAAGGTGTCGTTCGCCAATCTTAAATTCATCCTCGAAGACTTCCTCAAAACGATGTTCGGGGATGTCGAAGTTCGTTTCCGTCCGAGCTTTTTTCCGTTTACGGAGCCTTCTGCAGAAGTCGATATCAGCTGTATTTTCTGCGGCGGGGAAGGGTGCCGTGTCTGTTCGAAAACAGGATGGCTTGAAGTTCTCGGATGCGGTATCGTCGATCCGAATGTCTTTAAAGCGGTCGGGTATGAGAATGTCAGCGGCTATGCGTTCGGTTTAGGGGTTGAGCGGTTTGCGATGCTGATCCACCGAATCGGCGATTTACGCTCTTTGTTTGAGGGAGATACGAGATTATTGGAGCAGTTTAGATGATCGTAACAAAAAATTGGTTAAACGAGTGGATCGATCTCACCGACGTAAGCACGGAGCTGTTGCTAAAAACGTTGAATTCAATCGGGTTGGAAGTGGACCGCCATGATGCAATGCGAGTGGCTGACGGTGTTGTCATCGGATATGTCGAAGCGTGCGAAAAACATCCGGATGCCGACAAACTGAATGTCTGTCAAGTCAATGTCGGCAAAGAGGTGCGTCAAATCGTGTGCGGTGCATCGAATGTCCGTGCCGGAATCCATATCGCACTGGCGACTGTCGGAGCCGAACTTCCGGGCGGCCTTAAAATCAAAGAGGCAAAACTGCGCGGTGTAGAATCCCACGGAATGATCTGCTCATCCAAAGAGATCGGTTTGCCTGCGATGGGAGAGGGGATTATGATCCTCGATTCAAGCATCGGCGAATTGGTAGTGGGTAAAAACCTCAATGAATACAGTGTATTTAACGATGACATCATTGAAATTGAGCTAACGGCAAACAGAGGCGACTGTTTAAGTATTCACGGGATTGCACGTGATTTGCGCGCGGCACTTGCCCGACCGCTTCGAGAGAAAAACGTAAAAGACGATCAAGAGGGGCGTTTAGGGATCGGGCGTATTTTGCAGCTGCAGCATACCGATACCTTTAGCACTGATCTTTTATTCGGTGCGGTCGAAGTTAAAGAACTGAGTATTCCTTTGATCATTTCGATCCGTTTGGCCGTTATCGAAGAGACATACGCGACCGCGGTAGACGCATTGCTCAAATATGCGACACACAGTACGGGTGTCATTTTGCGGGCCTATCCGTTTGAAAAATTCGGTGATCTCGAGAATAAAGGGATCATTACCCTGGGCAATGACGAAAACGGCTATGCGGCGCTGTACGGAAAAGAGAAAGTAGCCGTTATCGGTGTTTCACAAGAAAAAGAGGCTCATTTTTCTGCGGACGATGGGCTTGCGGTTATCGAAGCCAGCTATATTGCCCCGGATGTCATTTCGCAAAAGATGGGTGAGAAAAAAGTTCCGAGCTGTCCTCACTATTACCGAACGTCACGCGGAAGCGAACCTTCAATCGAGATGGGTATCCGATACGCTGCGGAGCTATTTGAAAAATACTCTTCGTCTCAAGTGTACGGCGGAAATATCGAGTTGACGACGACGTATGAACCTCGTATTATCAGTATGGTGGAAGCCGAGTTCGAATCGTTCATCGGTCTTAAAATCGATAAGACCCGCATTACGCAGATTTTCAAAAATCTCGGGCTCGATATCGGTAAGCCGAAGGGATCGACATTCGCTATTTCGGTACCGAAATTTCGCCACGATATTGTGAACAAACAAGATATTATCGAAGAGATCGTCCGTATTATCGGAATTGACAATATCCCCTCAAAACCGCTTTCTTTTGCGGAAGCGAATCAAATGAGCACTGATTTGGCAGAGTACAAAAAGACACGTTTGTACCGCCACCGCGCCGCTCAAAGCGGATTTTATGAGTCGGTCCATTTCGTCTTTAACGAACGTATTCAGGTAGAAAAATACGGATTTGTCTGTACCGAAGCGTCAAAAGAGCTTTTGAACCCGATTACGGCGACTTTTGATACCCTCCGTCCGACACTCTTGGTGGGGCTTTTAAATTCGGCTTCGGCGAATGTCAAAGTGAACCAGAAAAAAATCGCGTTGTTTGAAACGGGAATGGTTTTTGATGCGGATCGTCACGAAACGAAACGTATCGGTTTCATCGTTTCGGGAGCGATGGAAAGCGAAAAAATCGCCAATTCAGGTAAACCTTCAGTCATCGATTTTGCTGCCTTTACCAAATTGATCGCCGATGTCGCAGGATCGTTTGAGCTGGTTTCGCATATGCCGGATCATTCGTTAGCACACCCGTATGTATGTGCCAAAGTACTTATTAACGGCGTCGAAGCGGGTGAGCTTTTCCGTCTGCATCCGCAGGTAGAAGAGGAATTTGATCTCGCCCAAACGTTTATGTGCGAGCTTAAAATGGATGCTTTGCCGTACGGTTTGATCGAAGCCAAACCGTATTCAAAATATCAGGCTTCTTTTAGAGATTTGAGTGTTTTGATCTCCAAAGAGGTGAGTTACGAGTCGATTAAAGCCGTCATCAATAAGCATGCGTCCGCACAAGTAAGACGATTTTATCCGGTGGATCGCTATGTATCCGAGAATTTGGGTGACCAGATGAGTCTGACCCTTCGTTTTGTCCTTCAATCGGATGAAAAAACCTTGGAAGAAGAGGATATCAATGCCGCTATGGAGTGGATACTCAGCGGCCTTCGTGAAGAACTGGGGGCAGGTCTAAGATGATCTCGGCCAAGGTTACTCCCGCATATCCTTTTGAGTTTAAAAGCGATGCCATCGCACCCGATAAATCGATTTCGCACCGCTGTGCGATGTTCGCCGTTTTGGCGGAGGGTGAGAGCCGGGTAGAGAATTTTCTCCGTGCCGAAGACACCCTCAATACCCTTAAAATCGTAGGGCACCTCGGTGCACAAATCCACGATGACGGAGAAGTCATTACGATCCGCTCCAACGGGATACAAGAGACTTCCGAAATTCTCGACTGCGGCAATTCCGGTACGGGAATGAGGCTGTTTTGCGGATTACTTAGCTCAGCTGAGGGCCATTTTGTCCTCACAGGTGATGAGTATCTCAAACGCCGTCCGATGAAACGGGTGACACAGCCGTTACGTTCTATCGGTGCAAAACTGGACGGACGCAATAACGGTGATCTGGCACCTCTCTCCATCCGCGGAGCGTCGCTCAAAGCATTCGATTACGTCTCTCCGATCGCTTCGGCTCAGGTAAAAAGTGCGATGATGCTCGCAGCTCTCCGCTCGGACGGTGTTTGTACGTTCCGTGAACCGGAACTCAGCCGTGACCATACGGAGCGGATGCTGCGCGGTATGGGGGCACGGGTTGAGATTAACGGACTTGAAACCAAGATATGGCCCCTTGAAGCTCCTTTAAAACCTCTCAACATTCGTGTCCCCGCCGACCCTTCCAGTGCATTTTTCTTTGCGGTGGCGGCGGCAATTACTCCGAACTCATCGACACTGATTGAAGGGGTTACCCTCAACCCGACCCGTATCGAAGCGTTTAAAGTTTTGGAGCGTATGGGTGCAAAAATTACGTATACGTTGAATGACGAGCGGTATGAGCCGATCGGAACGATTCGGGTTGAGCATGCTCCTCTTCATGCCGTCACGGTAGAAGAAAACATCGCATGGCTGATCGATGAACTTCCGGCACTCTCTATCGCCATGGCATGCGCTGAGGGTAAAAGCATCATAAAAAATGCCGAAGAACTGCGGGTTAAAGAGTCTGACCGTATTAAAACGGTCGTGGACAATCTGAACCTCTGCGGGATCGAGACGGAAGAATACCCTGACGGGTATGCCGTTATCGGCGGCGAACTCAAAAGTGCCCGTGTAAACAGCTTCGGCGATCACCGTATCGCGATGAGTTTTCTCATCGGAGGGCTCAAATGCGGGATGGAAGTCGAAGACATCGAGTGCATCAATACCTCTTTTCCGAACTTTTTTGAACTGTTGGAGATGTGTACAAAGGTCGAGCGATGAAAATCGAGTTGGCGGAGAGCTACGGGTTTTGTTTCGGAGTGAAACGGGCGATTAAGATTGCCGAAGAGAACCGGAACTCCGCTACGTACGGTCCTCTTATCCATAATGCCAACGAGATAGACCGCCTTAAAAATGATTTCAATGTTGCACTAAGCGAGAATCTCGATTCATTTCGTGCCGGTGATACGGCGGTTATCCGTACGCACGGTATCCCTAAACAGGAACTCTCCACACTCAATGAACGCAATGTCAACGTTATCGACGCGACGTGCCCGTATGTGACCAAACCGCAGCAAATTTGCGAGGAGATGTCGGCACAGGGATATGATATCGTCATATTCGGCGATGAGTCCCATCCGGAGATAAAAGGGGTAAAAAGCTACGCTATCGGGAATGTTTTTGTCGTGAACAGCCCGAGTGAAATCGATGGGCTTAATTTACGCGAAAAGGTCGCCACCGTTGCCCAAACAACCCGAAAAATTGAAGAATATCAGCAAATTGTCGGAAAATTGATGGCGGATCATAAAGAGGTTCGGGTATTCAATACGATCTGCAATGCGACGTTCGATAACCAGGACGCCGTGCGGGATTTGGCACAGAAAGCCGATGTAATGATCGTTATCGGAGGAAAAAACTCTTCGAATACCAAACAACTCCACTCGATTGCCAAAGAATATTGTCAGGACAGCTACCACATCGAAAGCCAAAATGACTTGCAATCCGAGTGGTTCAGTGAGAAAGAATTCTGCGGAATCAGTGCCGGTGCTTCGACCCCTGATTGGATTATTGACGATGTCATTTCAAAGATAAAGAGCTTGACAAACTCCTAACTTTCTATATTTCCTAAACTTAAAACAAGCATTTTTGCGCTATAATCAGCCAATTTTTAGTTACAAGGGAATAGGCATGGCTTTCGATAACGAATCGTTCGAAGAAGAAAATTTTGCTGAGATGTTAGAGGCATCTTTCAAAGAGCAAGAATCAACACGTATTACAGAAGGTGAAGTAGTAGAGATCCAAGAGAGTGACAACCGCGCGTTGGTAGGCGTCGGTGAAAAACTCGAAGGGATCCTTTCACTCGATGAAATCCGTGATGCTCAGGGAAATCTTCTTTTTAACGTTGGCGATAAAATTACGGTAATGGTGATGGGACACTATAATGAGCGTCCGAAAATCTCTTATAAAAAAGTGCTTGAACAAGAGAAAACACTTGCATTTATCAATGCGCACAAAGACGATTTCGAATCGGTTGTCATCGAAGCATTGGTAACCAAGAAAAATAAAGGCGGATACCTTTTGGAAGCGGACGATGTCCATTTCTTCCTTCCTCGTTCACTCGCTGCATTCAAAGAGACCGATCAAGTCGTCGGCAAAACGATCAAAGCACAAGTAGTAAAAGTCGATCCTGCAGAAGCGTCAATCGTCGTTTCTCGCCGCAAACTTTTCAACGATGAGCGTAAACGCAAAAAAGAAGTAATCGATGCATTGATGGAAGAGGATAAAGTTATCCAAGGTACCGTCAAAAAAATCACCAGCTATGGAATGTTTGTTGACGTCGGCGGCATAGACGGATTGGTTCATTATAATGAAATCAGCTACAAAGGGCCGGTTAACCCTTCTAAACTGTACAAAGAAGGTGATGTTGTCAACGTAAAAGCGATTGCGTATGATAAAGACAAACGTCATCTATCCCTTTCAATCAAAGCGGTTCAATCGGATCCGTGGCAAGAGGTTGAAGAGGCGTTGGAAGAGGGCGATACTATCACTGTTACCGTCAGCAATATCGAACCGTACGGTATTTTCGTTGACCTCGGAAACGATATTGAAGGGTTCTTGCATATCTCTGAAATCACATGGGATAAAAACATTAAACACCCTAAAGATTACCTCACGGTCGGTCAAGAGATCGATGTTGAAGTTATCGAAATCAACTCTAAAACCCATAAATTGCGCGTTTCATACAAACGTCTTCAGCCGAAACCTTTCGAAGAATTTACTAAAAAATTCAAAGAGGGTGATGTTGTTAGCGGAACCGTTACGTCATTGACCGATTTCGGTGCATTCGTAAAAGTCGGCGGCGTAGAGGGATTGTTGCACAATCAAGATCTTTCATGGGACAAAAACGTCAAATGTAAAGAGACTCTCAAAGTCGGTGATGAAATCGAAGTGAAAATTGCAAAAATCAATGCTGAAGATGAAAAAATCTCATTGAACCGCAAATCACTCGAAGAGTCTCCGATCGATCAATTTGCAGCGAAACACAAAATGAACGAAGTGGTTAAAGCGACCGTTCGCGATGTGAAAGATTTCGGTGTATTCGTTTCATTGGAAGGCGGCGTAGATGCTCTTATCCGTAATGAAGACCTTTACCCTCTGATTGCTGAAGAGCTTGAAATCGGTCAAACGATCGAAGCGGCAATTTTAGTAATTGATGCTAAACGTGACCGTATCCGCCTTTCCGTTAAAAAGCTAGAGCGTCTTAACGATCAAAAAATGTTAGACGAAATCAATGATAACGATGCGCACAGCCTTGGTGATTTGATTAAAGACCAATTGAAATAAATTCAATGCGACGCGCTGCTTTTTGGCTGGTCCCCTTAATAGCTTTCGGTGTAGCGCTTTTTATTGTCTTATTTTTAGTCCAAATAAATCCTTCAGCTCCGAAAATAAGTTCTTCGGATAACGGTAAGGATGATGGAACTTCCCTAGGTCTCGGCGAGAAACTAGGGAGTTGGCTCAGCCATTTTTCCGCAACAAAAGAGAGCGGATACTTTTATCCGGTGAATGAAGTTACTTTAAAACTTGATCCAGACGGAGAAAACACCTCTTTGGTGATATACCGACTTACCGTATCACCGAAGAGTACTGATGAACTTTTGCAGGTCAAAGAAGAACTGAAAAAATGCGAACTCCCTTTTGAGCTGCAAAATAATGAGGAACCGATGATCCTTACGGTTGATTCAACCGATCAAACCCAGCTTCAGTCTCTTGTAACAAAACTAAAAACCTACCAAATTACGGCGACGTTGTCGCCATACTCAGAGGAACAGTAATGGAAAAATATAAAATTGTCGTATGTGACCATATTCACGAAGAAGGATTGAATCTTCTCCGTCGTGATGATAAAATCGATATGGTTTTTGCCGCTGACATGGATAAGACAGCCCTTTTAGACGTAATTAAAGAGGCGGATGTCGCCATCACCCGCAGTTCTACCGATGTCGATGAAAAATTTATCAATGCCGTCAAAGGGAAAATGAAAGCGATCGTACGTGCCGGCGTCGGTGTCGACAACGTCGATATTCCGGGATGTTCAAAAGAAGGTATCATCGTCATGAACGTTCCTACGGCAAATACCATCGCCGCGGTCGAACTTACAATGACTCATATGCTTTCATGTATGCGTATGTTTCCGTATTCTCACGATCATTTGAAAAATCAACGTATCTGGAAACGCGAAAAATGGTACGGATACGAACTTAAAGGGAAAAAACTGGGTGTCATCGGATTCGGTAACATCGGAAGCCGTGTCGGTATCCGCTCGAAAGCATTTGAGATGGACGTTATCGCGTATGACCCGTATATCCACCCGTCAAAAGCGACGGATGTCGGGGTCAAATATACGACAAATTTCGATGATATTCTCTCATGCGATATCATCACAATCCATACGCCTAAAAACAAAGAGACGGTCGGAATGATCGGTGCGGACGAGATCGCAAAAATGAAAGACGGTGTTGTCCTCATCAACTGTGCACGCGGCGGTTTGTATGACGAAGATGCTTTGTATGACGGTCTTAAATCCGGAAAAATCCGTTTCGCCGGAATCGACGTATTTAACAAAGAACCGGCTATCGATAACAAGCTTCTTGATTTGGATAATATCTGTGTTTCTCCGCATTTGGGTGCCAACACGTTCGAATCTCAATATAACATTGCGGTAGAAGCGGCACAGCAGGCGATCGAAGCGGCGAAAGGGATCGCTTACCCTCACGCTCTAAACTTGCCGATCGATGAGACTAAAATCCCTGCATTCGTGAAGCCGTTCCTGGAAATGGGACAAAAAATCGGTTTCTTGGCTTCTCAAATGAACAAAGCGCCGATCGTATCGATCAAAGTAAGCGGGCGCGGCGATATCGCCGAATACGTCAATTCTTTGGCAACATTTGTGACTGTCGGCGCTTTGGCCGATATTTCAGGCGATACGATCAATTACGTTAATGCCGATTTCGTGGCAAAAGAGCGCGGTATCAAGGTAGAGACGGAAGAACTTCCTGCAAGTCCGGTCTATAAAAACCTTGTAACCGTCAAATTGACAACCGATAAGGATGTGATCGAGATCAGCGCGACAATGTTTAATGATGACGTACAACGCATTGTTGACATCAACGGTTTCGGTGTCGATGTTGAGCCGAAAGGGAATATGATTCTTTTCAAAAATACCGACGTACCGGGTGTTATCGGACAGGTCGGCACGTTGCTCGCGGCACATGAAGTCAATATCGCCGATTTCCGTCTCGGACGTAATAAAAGCTCTGAAGCGCTTGCGGTAATTATTGTCGATTCTGCCGTCAACGATAAAACTCTTAAAGAACTCTCGAATCTCAACGCCTGCATCAGTGTTTCATACGCACGGATTTAATCCTTCTTTTTCTTTCCGTATGCCTATACGGGAAGAAAATATTCTTCAGAAAAAGTTATCTTTCATATAACAATTTTGTCACATAAATAGACAATAATTCTTTAAAAATAAATTTTTCCATATTTTATAAAATTAGTATGTTATAATCAGTTAACAAATAGAAAAAAACATATTTTTTGCATAGGGTTAGGGGTTATTTTGGGAAAACAAGGTGGTATAGTTAAAACTATTTTGGCTGTTTCAGTGTTTGTGAGCTCTGCATCTCTTTACGCGTTGGATCTAAAATCGGCTTTGGATGAAATGCTTCAACACCATCCCGATATTTTGCAAAAACGGCAAGAACTTTCTGCCGCCGAACATGAACTCACTATCGCCCGTTCCGGATTTCTGCCTAAAATTGATATTCGAAGCAGTGTGGCGAAAGAGAAAGCAAATACTCAAATGACAGGCTTTCAAAACCGTAATTTTAATACGGTCAATACGAATGCCGTACTTTCGCAAAATCTTTTTTCAGGTTTTTCAACCGATTCGGAAGTTGAGGTTAAACGGCATAATATTGAGATAAAAATGCATGAGCTTGAAGAGAAAAAAAATGACCTCTCATTACGGCTGATTAAAAGCTATCTAGACGTTGTTAAAGCGAGTATACTTTTGGACGTCGAGCGTAAAAATGTCAAAGCTCATGAAGAGATGTATCAAAAGATCAAGTTGAAGACCCAAAGCGGAAGCGGCAGAATGGCCGATTATAAAGAGGTACTTTCCAAATTGGCTCTCAGTTACGTCAATACTCTGACCCAGGATAACAACTATAATGACGCGTCGACAGTATTAAATACGGTTATGGGGCGCTATACGGATGTAAGTGAATTGGTCAAACCCTCTTTGGAAGTTTCGGTTATTCCTCGAACTCTCGAAGAAGCGGTAAAAGAGGCTGTAGAAAAAAATCCGATGATTTTAGTAGGCCGAGCCGAGATAGAGAGTGCCAAAAAATCGGTTAGTCTGGAACGAAGCAGTTATTATCCCAAAGTGGATGCCGAGCTCAATACCCGTTCGTATAACAATGCTAACGGAACGGAAAACATCGATAAAACGACGGCGGCAATGGTGACGCTGAGCTACAACCTCTACAACGGGGGAAGCGATTCAGCACGGATAAAACGGAGCTTGAGCCAAACGTATAATGCTATCGAGAGGTTTCGTTCGATCGAGAGAGATGTGGCTGAAAAAATGACGATAGCGTATAACGCCTATACGGTTTTTAACCGTCAAAAGCCTTTTTTGGAAGTCTACAGTGATGCAAGTTTTGAAAAAACACAGTATTATGAAGAAGAGTTTGATTTGGGACGGCGCAGTTTGATCGATCTTTTGGATTCTGAAAATGAATATTGTACGGCACGCCGTAAAGAGGTTGAAAACGAATTCGAACTTTTGTATTCTTATTTCCGCGTCCTTGCCGCTAAAAACGGACTGATGTCGTATTTTGGGATCGACGGCGGCGGCTATTCTCCTAAAAATTATACTTTGAGCGAGCGTGTAGAATCTACTGTAAATGTTGAAAATGCCCCGTCAATAGGGGAATACCCTTTTATCGTATCAACGGTTCAGATTCCATTAAAAGACAATTTTTCAAAGTCAGAAAACAATGTTTCCGTGATGAGGGTAAAAGAGACAAATCTACAAAAAGGGTATGAAAATTATCTCAAAGCGGCGCGATTAGGTGACAAAGAGAGTCAAAGAGTGATGGTAGAATTGTATGCAAAAGGGATCGGGACGGCACCGGACGCAGATAAAGCACGCTACTGGAAAAATCGCTACGTAAGGAAAGGATCTATTGCCGCTAATTCCCGGAAGGTTATCGAATACAAAGAATTGGCTAACCGATACCTCCCGATCCAAAGTGTTCTAATGATTTCTGAATCTAAAAACGAAGTTTTTTCTGCTCCGAAAGAAAAAGCCAAATCTTTAGACGAGCGGCTTAAAGAGTTGGGGATCATTTTAAACGGATTGAAAAAATAAAGATGAAAAATCGATGAAACAACGACAAAGGGCTAAAATATGAATCACCAGTATGATGATAAAACCGATCCGTTATTAAAGTGTCTGGTTCTATTTACCAAACTGTATCATACCCCTTTCAGTGCCGAAGTATTGACGTCGGATTTGCCCTTAAAACCCGGAGAAAGTACCCCTGAACTTTTCGCCCCCAACAGTTCCAAAGGGCTTTTTTCCCGTGCGGCGCGCAAAGCGGGACTTACGAGCCGTATCGCACATAAAAGGCTTTCAGAAATATCTCCGCTCGTGTTGCCCGCGATTTTGGTTCTTAACGGCAAGCGGGCCTGTATTTTGGAATCGTTTAGCAAGGATCGCAAACAGGCAAAAATCATATTGCCCGAGTTGGATGAATCAGAGATGTGGGTTAATATCGCTGAACTCGAAAAAGAGTATATCGGCTATGTTTTTTATCTAAAAAAGGAATATGTTCTCGAAAAACGTTCCCAAAAAGCGACCGAGCACACGACCGGACACTGGTTCTGGGGAACCTTATGGATGTCCCGTTTTATTTATCGTGATGTTATTCTTGCATCGTTGCTTATCAACATCGGGATTATCGCCAGTCCCCTTTTTACCATGAACGTGTATGACCGTGTCATCCCCAATGATGCGATGGAAACGATGTGGGTTTTGGCCAGCGGTATCGTTTTGGTTTACATACTTGAGGGGTTGATGAAGTTTACCCGAAGCTACTATCTTGAAACGGCCGCAAAAAAAAGCGATGTGATTATGTCCTCGATCCTTTTTGAAAAAGTACTGGATATGAAGCTCGAAGCCCGCCCGAAATCGGTCGGCTCGTTCGCCAATAATTTAAGGGATTTTGATTCGATACGAAGTTTCATCTCATCGTCAACCTTAGCGGCATTGGTCGATATGCCGTTTTTGGTTATCTTTTTAATTATTATATGGATGCTCGGCGGATTGATGGTATTGATTCCTATTTTTATGGGTTTTTTGATTTTACTTTATACGATTACGATTAAGCCGCAGCTCCAAAAAAGCATTGAAGCGACCCATCAGGCATCGGCTAACAAAAACAGCGTATTGATCGAAAGTTTGATGAATCTGGAGACGATTAAAACAATGGGGGCGAACGGACGTTCGCAATGGGAGTGGGAAGAGGCAAACGGCCACATTGCCAATGTCAGTCTCAAATCAAAATTGTTGGGTGCGTCGATTCCTACCGTAACGGCATTTTTGACACAGCTGACGACGGTCATACTTATTCTTGCCGGGGTCTATATGATTCAGGACCGTTTAATGA
The DNA here is from genome assembly GCF_000183725.1 of Sulfuricurvum kujiense DSM 16994. NCBI lineage: Bacteria > Pseudomonadati > Campylobacterota > Epsilonproteobacteria > Campylobacterales > Sulfurimonadaceae > Sulfuricurvum > Sulfuricurvum kujiense. The sequence goes on from NC_014762.1 coordinate 883,996, forward strand.
CGATGGGGGCATTGATTGCGATCGTTATGCTCGCTTCGCGTGCGATGGCGCCGATGGGGCAGGTTGCGGCACTCATTTCAAGTTATCAAAATGTTAAAAGCTCCTATGATACGTTAAGCAAAATTATTGAAATGCCTGCAGAACATCCCAACGGAACCGAGTTTTTGAAACGGGTAGGGCTAAAAGGGGATATCGAATTTAAAAATGTCTCTTTCCGCTATCCGGGTGAGGACAAGTACTCATTGAAAAATGTCAGCTTTAAAATTCGAGCCGGTGAGAGAGTCGGGATTGTCGGACGGATCGGATCGGGAAAATCAACGATAGAAAAAATTATTTTGGGACTTTACAGCGTCAATGAGGGGTCTGTTTTGGTTGACGGCGTCGATATGTTCCAGATCGATCCGATCGATCTGCGTAAAAGTATCGGATATGTTCCTCAGGATATTACTCTCATGAAGGGAACCGTACGGGACAATATGATTTTTCGCGACCCATCGGCGGATGAGAGGATGATTTTCCGTGCCGCAAAAATCAGCGGGGTAGAAGATTTCGTCAATCGCCATCCCAGAGGGTTTGAAATGAATGTCGGTGAACGGGGAGAGTCGATATCCGGAGGACAGCGTCAAAGTATCGCTATTGCACGTGCTGTAATTTCGGATGTACCTATTATGCTTTTGGATGAACCGACCAATATGATGGACAGCCTTACCGAAGAGAAAGTCAAACGGAATCTAAAAGAGGTTTTGGTGGGCAAAACGGTCATACTGGTAACGCATAAAACATCGCTGCTTGATTTGGTCGATCGTTTGATTGTTGTTGAAGAGGGAAAAATAGTGGCTGACGGGCCTAAAGAAGAGGTTCTTAAAAAACTCGGAGGGGGAAAATGATGAAACATTCAAAGCATCATGTGTACGACGACTCTGATTTAGAGTATATGTCGAGCCTCTCTACGGCTGCAAATCGGAATACAGCGAAATCATCACGAATTTTTTTATGGTCAGTTCTTACGATGGTATTTGGGACATTGATTTGGATGAGTATCGCTGAGGTGGACGAGATCACCAAAGGGGACGGAAAAGTGATCCCCTCCAGCCATCTGCAGGTCATTCAAAACCTCGAAGGAGGGATTGTCGAAGAGATCCGTGTCAATGAAGGGGATCATGTCAAAAAAGGGGATCTGCTGATCCGTCTGAGCGACGTGAAGCCCAAAAGCGAATTTGAGGGGAACAGGATTCAGTATGAAGGGTTAAAAGCGAAGCAGTATCGCCTTTTAGCGGAAGCCTCGATGGGGGAATTTTCGGTAGACAAAGCCGAACGGCAAAAACTCGATGGCTTTATTCAGCAAGAAGAGGAGGCATTTCATACGAATCGCAGCTTGTTGATCAGCAAACTCAATATATTGAATGAACAGATTAATCAACGCATTACGGAACTTTCCGATGCCAAATCCAAAGTAAAACTTTTAACTCAAGCGTATGAGGTGATTGCCAAAGAGGAGTCTTTGTCGCAGTCGATGCTTCAAAAAGGGGTCGAATCGAAGTCGGACAACTGGAAGCTGCAGCGCGAACGCTCTACGATCGAACAGCAGTTGGAAGAGGCCAAAAATTCAGTTCCCCGTCTTGAACATGCGATTGCAGAGCTTAAAGAGAAGATGATTCAGGAAAAAATCGATTATCAGAATAAAGCGAAACAGGAATTGAGTCAGAATGATGCCGAACTGGGGCGTATCCATGCGAGTTCCGTACCTCTGAGTGATCAAGTGGACCGCTCTAAAATCATCTCTCCGGTGACGGGTATTATGAAGCAGATGTTTATCAATACGGTCGGTGGTGTAGTGCGTCCCGGGATGGATATCGCCGAGATCGTTCCAACCGAAGACTCTCTGTTGATCGAGACGAAAATCAAGCCCGCGGATATCGCTTTTCTCCACCCGGGACAAAAAGCGATTGTTAAATTTTCGGCATACGATTTTTCCATATACGGCGGTATGGTGGGAGAAGTGTATCAAATCAGTTCCGATACCATTGTCGATCAGCAAAAGCAGGAGAGTTATTATCTGGTGAAAGTCAAAATCAACCAAAAATCGGCAATCAACTCCAAACTCTCCCAAGTGACTATCATGCCGGGTATGACCGCCAATGTCGATATCGTTACCGGGAAAAAGACGATTTTGCAGTATTTGATGAAACCGATCATCAAAGCGCGCCAAAATGCTCTGACGGAGAAATAGATGTCTCAAATTATCCTTGTCAGCGAATCGGCACTTTTTACGAAGAGATTTGGAACCAACCTTTCCGATTTAGGATATTCCTGGATCCCCTTCGAGCAGGTTGAATTTCATGAAAAAGGGAAGAATGATTACATTATCCTTGTCGATATCCAATCGGTTCCGATGACGTTTCGTGATTTGGGAGAATTTTTAAAAGAGTATCCTTATCCTATGTTGGTACTGACTCCGATCCCAACTTTTGAAGAGGGATATCCGCTTCTTCGGATGGGGATTAAAGGGTATGCCAATCTCCATCTAGGCTCTGTTAATCTAGAAAATGCGTTAAGTGTGCTCGAATCGGGAGGAAGCTGGTTTGATCCAGGGTTTATGAATGATTTGATTCGCCGTATCGATTATCAGGGTGCTTCTCAGGGAATGGACGGAGATTTAGAAAAGTTGAGCGAACGTGAACAAGAGATTGGGCGTTATGTAGCTCAAGGGCTTAGCAACTATCAAATAGCACAGACGATTGAGATAACGGAGCGTACCGTCAAAGCCCATTTGCTCTCATGCTATAAAAAACTGGGGTTGAACGATCGTGTAAGTCTTGCTTTATGGTTCAAAAAGAGAGACCATGCGTAACGAAGTCGATGAAACGCTATCCAGCCTGACAGAACGTTTTTTGGCCGACGCCACCCCTTATATTTTGAACGGTACTATGCAGGAGCCGGCTGAAGCTCCGGAAGTGACCGTTTTGGCGATTCGTGCATTTAACGGGATCGTCGCAATGTGCCAAGAAGAGTTGGGCGATTCCGACAGTGCCCATCTAGAACACGTTTTATCGTTTATGTGCCATATTGATGTCAATGCAACTGGCGATATACTATGTAATCAGATAGAAGAGTTTATTTCCCTCTACATCGCTTCTGTCCCTTCGAGTGAAAAGGTTGATGATTATACCTTTATCAGCGAAAACAATTTAGTAAAGCTGATCCAGCTAAAACAGTACGGTAACAAACTTCGCGAGCTTTTGAAAAACTTTATCGTACAACGTAAAAAAAGACGTTGGTATCAGTTTTATACTCCCGCTTCAAAGTACTGCATGGCTGAAGATGTGTTGAGAAAGGTAGATGAAGTACTTGAAAAAATCAACGAACGAATCGAAATCGACAGTGATAAAATGATTCAGAGAATTGTCGACAATTTTTATATTATCTATATTTGTTTATTGGCATTGGTGAAATATGCGATATCGAAACACGATATTATTCTGGAATTGACCGTCAATGCGCAAATCGACCGTATTTTATATATTATAGACCCCTCTTTTAAAGCGCATACCCTTAAAAATAAGTATCTTCTTTATTATCATGTCGTCTACGAACTTAAAGAACTTCACGCCAGTATACTCGCCGATATGTAAAGTTGTCCGATCGGACAATTGATTTTTTTCTTCCCGTTATGAAATAATTGAATACTATGAATTTCCGAATGAGGAGTGAATTATGTCAAAAGCAATCGGTGAGGTAGCCCGTATTGAGGGAGAATTTATCGTCAAATCAGGTGACGGTACGTTAAAAATTCTAGCTCCCGGAACACTTCTTTTCGAAGATGACGTAATCCAAGGACGAAGCGGAAGTCAGGAACTTGAGATCCAGCTTGTCAACGGTGATACGAAGATAATCGGGGCAGATGAAGTGATTACTCTCAGTGAAAGTGTAATCACTAAAGAGCCTCCTATGGTTGAAGAGAGAGAAGTTGACCCTCAGCAAATCGTAGAGGCTGTGAATTCAGCTGAGTGGGTTGTCAACGTAGATCCGGAATTGATCACAGGAGAGATTGAACCGGAACATTTTGTCGCCAGAGCATTTCTTGAACACGATACGGTAGCTGTTGAAACTCCGCTGGGATTTAACCCGAATGCTGACATTGCATCTGTTGATTCTGCAACAGATGTGCCGGTAGAGCCGGCGGCAGCAGAAGCCCAAGCGGCAGCAGAAGCCCAAGCGGCAGCAGAAGCCCAAGCGGCAGCAGAAGCCCAAGCGGCAGCAGAAGCCCAAGCGGCAGCAGAAGCCCAAGCGGCAGCAGAAGCCCAAGCGGCAGCAGAAGCCCAAGCGGCAGCAGAAGCCCAAGCGGCAGCAGAAGCCCAAGCGGCAGCAGAAGCCCAAGCGGCAGCAGAAGCCCAAGCGGCAGCAGAAGCCCAAGCGGCAGCAGAAGCCCAAGCGGCAGCAGAAGCCCAAGCGGCAGCAGAAGCCCAAGCGGCAGCAGAAGCCCAAGCGGCAGCAGAAGCCCAAGCGGCAGCAGAAGCCCAAGCGGCAGCAGAAGCCCAAGCGGCAGCAGAAGCCCAAGCGGCAGCAGAAGCCCAAGCGGCAGCAGAAGCCCAAGCGGCAGCAGAAGCCCAAGCGGCAGCAGAAGCCCAAGCGGCAGCAGAAGCCCAAGCGGCAGCAGAAGCCCAAGCGGCAGCAGAAGCCCAAGCGGCAGCAGAAGCCCAAGCGGCAGCAGAAGCCCAAGCGGCAGCAGAAGCCCAAGCGGCAGCAGAAGCCCAAGCGGCAGCAGAAGCCCAAGCGGCAGCAGAAGCCCAAGCGGCAGCAGAAGCTGCATTGCTGGCAGATAACGCGGAAGCTCCGAACCTCTCTCGCATGTCGGTCAATGCAGTCAGAGAAGTGACGGAAGAACGTACGGTAGTCGATGCCGAAGCGACGGAAGCGGCCGGTATTTACGAACGAGACGGGCATTATTACAAAAACGAGACCCGTGAGGTTGCGACCAATACCGTCGATGTAGCAGCACTTAAAGCAATGGGTTATACATTAGGGACGGACGGAAATATCTATACGATCAATACGACAGGAGCCAAGGTACAGATCGAGCAGGAAGCGACCCGTACGGTCACGAAAGTGGTCGCCGTCGATCCGATCATGAAAACGGCTACTGAGGCAACTACCGTCATGGTTGCAGGTGATGAGATTGAAAAAAATCCGGGAACGATTGCCAAAAATACGACCCAAACGATCGATTTGGGGGCTTCGACGAAAAACATCGAGATCGATTTTAATGCATTTAACCAAGGTTCGATGAAAATCGATTTTTTAAAGAACGGTGAAGTGGTTGAAAGTGTCAGCCAGAATCATGTCGGAAATAAAGCCGTCGGATACGGTTTCGGTCAGGAGTTTGACAGTGTTCGTTTGAGTGCACAGGAGAAAGCGGTTCAAATCGAGTCGATTAAAGGGCGTGAAGCGGCTCAAGAAGTGACCGTTGAAGCGGGTGGATTGGTCCCCGATACCGAAGCGATGGAAGCGGCGGGAATCACATGGATCGATACGGTGAGCCAAACAATCGTTCAAACCCCGACCAAGACGGGGAGTGAAACCAATGATCTCCAAAATATAGGGAATGTCGGAAATAATGATGCCAAAGGGTTCAATCCCGAAGATCGTGAAACGAGTCAGGTATTTGATTTCGGATCGGCTTTGGCTCATCAGAAAGTTTCTGTGACGGTTGATTTGACCGCATCGGGGAGCTGGGATAATAACGCGACTTCTACCCACGATATTTTGACAGTGAGTGCTAACGGCGAACCGCTTCAGACCTATAATTATACAAGCAGTAACAGCGATTATAACGCCGCTGTCGCTAAGGGTGAGAGTGCAGAAAAAATCGGGGCAAAGACCTATACCTACGATGTGATCCTGGATGAAAACGGTCAAGCACAGTTGGATTTTATGGTTGCTTCCACCGCTACGGACGAAGTGGTTAATGTCCAAAATATAACGGCTCAATATGAAGGGTATACCGGTTACGTCCAAACCGTACAAGAGACTGAAACCTATATGGAGACGGTGTTTGTCGATGCTCCCGGTACACTCGTCGATCCTGCCGATATCCCTGGCGGTGTACCAATGGTTATGGAAAATCAGACGGTAGAGGTAGAGGTAGAGCCGATTATGACGACCGAAGAGGTTGTGGTCGGATATGAATACGATATTAGCTATGACGTGGGGCTGAGCGATACCGACGGCAGTGAAACGTTGGGTAATTTAATGTTGAGCAACCTTCCGGAAGGGGTTCAGCTCCATAATACCGACGGAGAAGAGATAGCACCTAATGAAGACGGCAGCTACTCGATTGATTCACAAACGGGTTCAACGGTTTCAATGACATTGGTCACGACTCATGAGATTACGTCTGAGCAGTTTGAGGGTGTTAGTGCCAGTATCACTTCTTATGACAATGACGATCCTTCTACCGCAACCACCACGGTAACGGGTGATACCGAATCGATCGATTTCTCCGGTTTGTCAGATTTAGCGCACGATAGTGGCGGTACGGCAGAAAATTCTTTGTCGGAAGAGATCGATTTAGGTCAAATCTTTACGCTGGATCAAGATCCGAATGTAGCGCTGTTTGAAGAAGATTTGACGGCTGTCGATGCTACCGCAGTCACAACAGATGCTACTGCGGTAACGACGAATACGGCAGAAGATTTAACCGGAGTATATATTGATGCTTCTGATGTCGGTTTGGTTGTAGAACAGCCGGTAGATGTTACGGCAACATAATTAATCCTTTTCCTATCCCCTTTAGGGGATATCCGCAAAAAAAGCTTTTAATAATCCTTTATTCAGTAGAATTCCACCACTAATTATTACCTCGCTATTACCTCTTTTTTCCCCTAAAATGATGTTGAGTGTTACGTTACAGGAGCCTACATGTTTTTACTGTCTACCAAACAAGAGTGGTTTGGCAATATACGCGGCGATATCCTCGCCGGTATGGTTGTGGCTTTGGCACTGATTCCTGAGTCGATCGCTTTTTCGATTATCGCGGGTGTTGATCCGAAAGTGGGGTTGTACGCTTCGTTTTGTATCGCGACGGTGATCGCGTTCGTCGGAGGGCGTGCCGGGATGATATCGGCAGCCACGGGGGCGATGGCGCTGCTCATGGTGACATTGGTCAAAGAACACGGGCTGCAGTATCTGATGGCGGCGACCTTGCTGACCGGAATGTTGCAGATTTTGGCAGGGTATTTCAAACTGGGAAGTTTGATGAGTTTCGTCTCCCGTACCGTCGTGATCGGGTTTGTGAATGCGTTGGCGATCCTTATTTTTATGGCGCAGCTTCCCGAACTTACCAACGTGACATGGCATGTTTACGCATTGACGGCGGGGGGATTGGCGATCATCTACCTCTTTCCGTATCTCCCTAAGATCGGGCAGATGATCCCTTCTCCGCTTGTCAGTATTTTGGTGATAACGGCTGTGACGGTGATGATGGGGATTAATGTTCATACGGTCGGGGATATGGGATCGCTTCCGGACACGTTGCCGATCTTTTTATGGCCGGAAGTCCCGTTCAATTTCGATACCTTAAAAATCATTTTTCCATACTCGGCGGCATTGGCGGCGGTCGGATTACTGGAGTCTCTGATGACCTCGACGATCGTGGACGATATGACCGATACCGACAGCGATAAAAACCGCGAGTGCAAAGGGCAGGGGATCGCCAATATCGCTTCAGGGTGCATCGGAGGGATGGCAGGATGCGCGATGATCGGCCAGTCGGTTATCAACGTCAAATCGGGCGGCCGCGGCCGTCTCTCTACCCTCGTGGCCGGAGTTTTGCTGCTGATTATGGTCGTCTTTATGTCCGATTTCATCAAAATCATCCCGATGGCGGCGCTGGTCGCGGTGATGATCATGGTCTCTATCGGGACGTTTAACTGGGCGTCGATCAAAGGGCTGAAAACTTTGCCGCTCTCAACCAATATTGTGATGCTCTCAACCGTCATTGTTGTCGTCTGGACCCATAATCTCGCACTAGGTGTCTTTACGGGGGTATTGCTCGCCTCATTGTTTTTTGCCAATAAAATCAGCCATTTTATGTACTGGGACAAATCGTACGAAGAGACGAGCAGTACACGGGTTTACAAATTTATCGGGCAGATCTTTTTTAACTCTGCGGATCGTTTCGCCGATGCGTTTGATTACAAAGAGGATGTCAAAAATGTCATCATCGATGTCAGCCGCGCCCACTTTTGGGATATTTCGGCGGTGTATGCGCTGGATAAAGCGGTGATAAAGCTCCGAAATACGGGCAAAGAGGTTGAAGTGGTAGGGCAGAACGAAGCGACCCGAACCATCATCGACCGTTTCGGTATCCACGATAAACCCTCGGAAATCGAAAAAGTGATGGGCGGACATTAAGAACCTTTAGCCCCACTTTGCTATAATCAAATACTTTTAAAGATGCGGAGCGTTAATGAATACGGAAGAGATCGGGGCGATATTAAACGATAAAAAGAAGCTCCTCTCCGAAATCTATTTTGAGCTCCAAGCGGCGTGTGAAGCCAAATACGGCCCCGATACCCTCGTCATCATCGAAGTGGGATCGTTTTTCGAGGTGTATGAAGTAAACAACGAGGAGATGAAAATCGGCAAGGCGAAAGAAGTCGCCGAGTTTCTCAACATCCAGCTCACCCGCAAAAATAAAACGATTCTCGAAAACTCGATCCAAAACCCTCTCCTCGCAGGGGTTCCGACCGTCTCGATCGAGCGGTATCTCAGCCGTTTGGTACAATCGAAAAAATACACGATCGTCCTCGTCCGACAGCAGGGGGAAGTCCCAAACATCCGCCGCTATATCTCCAATATCATCTCTCCGGGGACGAACTTCGACTACATCGCCGAAGCGAGCGAAAACTATATCGCATCACTGTTGATCGATCAAAACAACGGGGTTTATTCCATCGGTTACTCCGCCATCGATGTAGGGACGGGAAAAACTCTTATTAACGAGATACACGGAACCCGCGAAGATAAAACGTATGCCCTCGATGAAGTGTTTACCCTCCTTCAAAGCTATCAAACCTCCGAAGTGGTCGTGACGTTTTGTGCGGGGGATATCGACCGGGATGAGGTGAGCCGCTATCTGGAGATCAAAAATCACCACCGTACCTCGATGAACGAAAAACGGCTGAAGATCGATTACCAAAACGAACTGTTTGAACGTATCTATCAGATCCGCTCGCTTCTCAGCCCGATCGAGTATCTCGATCTCGAACGCTATCCGTATGCTTCCGAATCGCTCTGTATCCTCATCAATGTCATTATCGATCATGACGCGGGGATCATCGAGAAGATGAACCGCCCGACGTTTTTGGGAACCAACCGTTACATGTATCTGGGGAACAATGCGGCGGAGCAACTGGGGATCATATCCCGCGATGCCGATGAGATGACGCTGCTCAAACTCATCGACAAAACGTCGACGGCGATGGGGAAACGGCTGCTGCGTGAGAGGCTCCTGAACCCCATCTGCGATGCGAAGCTCCTCGAAGAGCGCTTTGACCTGATCGACAAGATGGGCGAGCACATCGCGCCGCTGGAGACGAAGCTCAAAGAGGTATACGATCTGGAGCGGATACTTCGCCGCTTGAAACTCGGGAAACTCCACCCGTTTGAGCTGGCCTATTTTTATGCCTCATTGAGTGCGGCGGAGAGCTTGTTCGAAGAGGCGGATCGTCTAAAGATCGGTTATGACAAATCGAGCGCGCAGGAGTGCCGTCTGTGCGCTTCCGAGCTGCGGCGGATATTTAATATCGAAGCGTGCGCGAAGTTTCGGCGCGATCAGGTGGATGAGAACCTCTTTAACGAAGGGATCGATCCCTCCATCGATGCGCTGGAGCAGCTTCAGAGCAACAACGTATCGAAATTGAATGCCATCATTTCCCATATCGATACTTTTTTTGAGGGGGAGGGGTCATACGCTTCTATCGGATGGCTGGAGAGCGAGGGGTATCATCTCCTGATGACCCGTAACCGCTACGTGAGCATCGAAGAAGCGCTTTACAACAGTTTTTTCACCTTAGAAGGACAGCACTATTTCTTCCGCGATTTTCAGGTGCGCAAACTCAAAACGGCGGTTAAACTCACCTCCAATCTCCTCGATGAACTCTCCATCGAAAATGCGGGGGCCAAATCGCGGATGATCGCACAGGTGAAAGAGCGCTACCGCGAGCATCTCGAAGAGATCGAACGGCGCTTTTCCCATGCAATCGAGCATCTGATCTCTTTTCTCGCCGTAGTGGACGTCAGTCTCAGCGGTGCGAAGTGTGCGAAGCAGTATCGCTACGTCAGACCTTCCATCGTTCCGTCGCCTAAAGCGTTTATCGAGACGGTCGGCCTACGCCACCCGTTGATCGAATCGCGAGAAGAGAACGGTATCTTTGTTCCGAACGATCTCTTTTTGGGTGCGGCAGATCAGCACACCTATGAAGAACATCCGACGATCGAAAACGGCGAAGATGTCAAAGGGGTGCTTCTCTACGGAATCAACTCCAGCGGTAAATCGTCCTTGATGAAGAGTATCGGGCTCTCTGTCGTGATGGCGCAGGGGGGATTTTTCGTCCCGTGCGCCATGATGAGGTTTTCTCCCGTCGATAAACTCCTCACCCGTATCGTCTCCAAAGACAATCTCTATAAAGGGCTGTCGACGTTTGCGGTCGAGATGCTGGAGCTGCGAAACATCTTCAACCGTGCGAGCGAGAATACCCTTATCCTCGGGGATGAGATCAGCCACGGAACGGAGACCGAATCGGCGCTGGCGATCGTGGCGAGTGCGATCCTAAAACTGCGCGAGATCGGGAGTATGTTTATCTTTGCGACCCATCTGCATCAGCTTTCAAGCTTGAGTGAAATCCAAAAAGCGAAAGAGATCGTATTACTCCATCTGGGGGTCTATTACGACGAGGCGAGCGACCGCCTCGTCTATGACCGCAAGCTCAAAAGCAGCAGCGGCTCGACATTGTACGGGCTGGAATTTGCCAAATCGCTCCACATGGATGAGACCTTTTTGAAAAAGGCGTACGAAATCCGAGGACGCATTACCGACAAAACCCATGAAGCCTCGATGCTGAAGCGGGAGAAAAAGAGCCGCTACAATACGAAACTCTACCTCACCAAATGCGCGCTGTGCGATGAGGCGGTGGATGAGGTACACCATATCGTCCCTCAGGCGAATGCGGATGACGGCGGCTCCATCGGCCATTACGGGATGAATCACCGCTATAATTTGATACCACTTTGTTCGAAGCACCACAAGCTCGTGCACGAGGGCAAAATCGCCATTCATGGGTTCATCATGGGCGAGGATGGTTTACGGCTCAGTTATAGTGAAACGAGGAGTGATTTATAAGCCCTATTTTAGGGAGTTTTCTCAATGTTTTATGCAGTAAAATAGAGAAATTTAAAACAGTTTTTTCATAATTTTTGTGTAATGCTTTTTCAAGTTAACTACACAAAAACTTCACATTTTTTAAATAATAAATACTTATACTATATTGACAAAAAAATATCTCATCCCCTTAAGGGTAAAAAGTATTGCTTTAAGTGCCAAAATTACTGCTAAATATATCTTTTGATGCAATATAAACTACACAATTTTTGTCAAAGAATAAATATACAGTTATAGTGATTATTTATTTTGAAATATTTATTTTTTAAACTTTAGATTGACATTGTTTTGGCTAAAATAGTGACTACTTATAGCAAAGTGGTGGAATCGATAATGGCACTCTCTGAATCAGATACTCGTTCAAAACTCATTGACCCAAGAATCAAAGAGAGTGAATGGAACGAATCCCATATCGTTAGAGAGTATTTCTTTACGGATGGACGTAAACTTATCGGTAACAAAAGAGGTAAGCAATATTTTGTGGATTACCTTCTTACCTACAAAAATACCAACCTAGCCATTATCGAAGCCAAAGCTGAAAACAAAGACCCTTTGGATGGATTACAACAATCTATTAACTATGCAGAAAAACTCCGAATCGATTTTGTATACACCACTAACGGACATAAAATTTACGAACACTCGTTGAAAGAGGGCAATGGTAGATGGATCGAGAATTATCCGACACCAACAGAACTATTCGAGCGAAAATACGGACAGCCCCAAACCAAACAAGAAGCAATCATCACCTATCCTTTTCACATCGAAGGGAGTATGAAACCTCGTTTCTATCAACAAATCGCCGTTCAAAAAACAATTGAAGCGATAGCAGACGGTAAAGATAGAATCTTATTAACGTTGGCAACTGGTACGGGTAAAACCTATATCTCTTTTCAAATCGTGTACCGTTTATTCCAATCCAAATGGAATCGAGACGGAAGTGACCGTAGACCAAAGGTATTGTTCTTAGCAGATAGAAACGTCTTGGCAGATCAATCGATGAATACATTTAATCCATTGGAAAAAGATTGTGTAAGAATCAACGGTAAAGAGATTAAAAAACGAGGGGGAAAAGTCCCCACAAATGCCAATGTCTTTTTTGCAATTTATCAATCCATTGCAGAGAATAAAAACAGAGTAATCGAAGTATCCGAAGAAGATGGAGAGGATGATGTAAAAGGATATTATCAACAATATCCATCAAACTTTTTTGATTTAATTATTATCGATGAGTGTCACAGAGGAAGTGCAAACGATGAGAGTAGTTGGAGAGAGATCCTAAATCATTTCAAATCAGCTGTTCATTTAGGATTGACGGCAACACCAAAGAGAGATGATAACGGTGATACCTACAAATATTTTGGTGATCCTATCTATGAATATTCACTCAAAGATGGAATCAATGATGGATTCCTCACACCATATAAAGTTAAAAGAATTCAAACCAATATTGATGAATATAGATTTGATCCTAATGATATTATTACGGGTGAGCTAGAAAGCCAAATTGTTACACTAGAGCAGTTTGAAAAGCAAATCGTAATCCCCAAACGAACTGAATTGATAGCAAAAACGGTTTTAGAAAATATGAATCCGATGGATAAAACAATCGTATTCTGTGTAAATCAACAACACGCTTCCGATATGAAAATCGCAATCGATAAATTTAAAACGATCAAAGACAATAATTATTGTGTCAGGGTAACATCGGATGAAGGTGACATAGGTAGAAACTTTTTAGAGATGTTTCAAAACAACGATAGAGATATCCCAACCATTCTAACATCATCCAAAATGTTAACTACTGGTGTTGATGCAAAGAATGTTAGAAACGTTGTATTAACCGCACCTATCAAGTCAATGACGGAGTTTAAACAGATTATTGGACGAGGTACGAGGGTATACGAGGGAAAAGACTTTTTTACCATTATCGATTTCGTAGGGGCAACCAATTTATTTTATGATGATAGATGGGATGGAATTCCCGAAGAAGTTAGTGGAGGAAAAGGAGAAACATCACCAACTCCACGACCTCCAAAAGAAGAAGATGAAGATAGTAATACGGGTGGAGGAGATAATACTATAATTGTTGATCCTCCAATAAGAGAAAAAGTGACCATCGATATCAGAGGCAAAAAGCTAAAAGTCATTAATATCGAAACAACCTATGTCGGTGAAGACGGTATCCCACTCAAAACCGAAGATTATTTGGAATTGCTGATCGGTGTGTTAGGTAAATTTTACAATAACGAAGATGGATTAAGAGAGATATGGAGTAACCCGAAAAATCGTAAAGATTTACTGAATAAACTCAAAGAGATGAATATCGATGAATCTCAATTGGATGACCTAAAACAGATATTTGAAGCACAAGATAGTGATATTTACGATGTATTGGCACATCTATCATTCAATATGGATATTAAGAGCCGTAATGAAAGAGTTATAGCGGTTGAAAACTCTGATTTCGTAGAGAAGTATCACAATGAAAAAGCAAAACAGTTTATTGAATTCATATTAGATCGATACCGTAAAGACGGTGTAAAAGAGTTGGATGATGATAAGCTAGGTAAGTTGGTGGATTTGAGCGGATTGGGAACCATCAGAGAAGTTGCGGTTAACTTTGGTGGGATACCGCAGATGGGGCATGAGTATTTAGAGTTACAAAAAGAGATTTATAAGTGAAATATATAGTATTTAAATTATAGAAGGAAAAAACATTATGAGCACTGAATATCTAAAAACAGATTATGAAAAACTAGCATATTTTGTAAATCTTTTAAAATCAAGAGCATCGGGTAAAAATGTATCTGAGAGAGAATATACAGAGCTTAGAGAAGAGCTTTTGTCAAATAAAATATTGCAGAGTGTATTGCCAACTTTTATAAAAACAAATGGGGAACTAAACTCTTTTTGGAGATTTATTAAAGATAAATTTTCTACTTATGATGAACGAACAGAATTTCTAACAAAAGAATTTGAACCAATTTTGCGAATGCTAGAAAATAGTCAAACTTCATTACCCGCACTACAAAAATATGCACACACCAAAGACTCTATAAAACAAGAGCTAAAAGAGTATTTTATATCACATAATGTACTTTTAAATATATATGGAGAGTTTACACTTACAGACAAAAATATAGGAAATGGCGGTACATCAGAGGTTAAAGGCTTTGAGTTTGGTGGTAAACAGTATGCTATTAAGTTTTTACTTGAAGATGTATCACAAAAAGAGAGTCAAGCTTTCAAAAGATTTAAACAAGCTCATCTAAACTTAGTAGGTATCCAGCATAGCGGTGCAATTTTACCACAGTTGCATTTTGATGTTTTGAATATAGCACATATTAAAGTGCCTTATATCGTGATGCCAAGAGTTGAGCAGACACTGAAATCTTTTGTCAAAGAAAAAAAGAAAAAAGGTGAATTTTCGTTTGAGTTATTTGAGAAGATATTTGACAATTTGCTTCATATCATAGACTCTATACACTTGCTGAGTATTATCCATAGAGATATAAAACCTGAAAATATATTTTTATTTGAACGGAAATTTGTACTTGGTGACTTTGATATTGCGAAGTTTGATAAGGATTTATATACTAAGCTTATAGAAACTAGTCCCACAGATAGATTGGCGAATTATCTTTTCTCCGCTCCCGAGCAAGTTAAGGTTGATACAGATGAATTAACTACAAGTGCAGATTGGTATGCTTTTGCTCAAGTACTTTATTGGATTATTACTGAAACTGCTCTAAGAGGACAATCAAAAATACAGTTAACTCATATTGATTCACGATATAGTAAATATGAAAGCTTGATAGCAAATCTTTTATCTGAAAATCCCCAAGATAGATTTAGCTCAAAAAATGAGATACTTGAGCATTTGGAGTCAAAAAAGAAATTAAGCCCAGATCAGATTTTATTAGAGTTTGAGGACATTATTTTTAAGCATATGAGTCATTTAGGACAAAGTGGACAAGGCTTTAAAAAGTTTGAGGATATTGACTCTATCAATGAAATCATGCAGGACTTGAAAAATGGAGAGTCGAGATTAAATTATTGGCTTTCGCAAGGCTACTCAGATTTAGGTATAAATAGAATAAAAAAGTTGGGTTTATGTGATAGATGTTGGCTAATTGGTTATAACGAAGTAAAAATAAAATCGATATGGATATTTAAACATTATTACAACTTAGGATGTAGTTGCATAATAATAGAAACAGACAATTTAGAGTCAAGTGGAGTATATGAAATAAAACCAGAATATGTCAGTGAAGAGTTTGGATTGTTTAATGGACACTATATCAAGAGGGGTGAGGTTGATGTTGGCTGGGCTGAAATCGATGGCAAAAAAGTCAAGCTTAATGGTAAAGCTGAAATAAGAGTACGAATCTTAAAAGAAGATATTTTTTTCTTAGCTCCTCAAAATGGACCATTGGTAAGGCATGATGGTATTATAGATAGTATTTATAAAAGTTATCAAGAAGTTAAGGCTTTGAATGAACGATTACTTGAGCCTTTGAGCGGCATTAAGAAAAATATGGGTTATTGATCCGTCATTCCTCACTATCAAAGTTACTAGGTGATAGTAGAAATAAAGATGGTTCAAAAATTAATAAATTACCTATATTGATAAGGAACAATAATTGGAATCAAAAATTAATCGAATAACCGACATCCTTAGACGGGATGACGGTATCAGTGGTGCGATGCACTATACGGAGCAAATTAGTTGGATACTATTTTTAAAATTTCTCAATGATCTCGAAGACTCAAAAGCAGATGAAGCATTACTTATCGGTAAAGACTACAACTATATTTTAGATGATAAATTCAAATGGAGCAATTGGGCGGTTCCAAAAGTAAATGGGAAAATCGATCTCATCAATGCTAAAAGCGGAGCTGATCTACTGGATTTCGTAAACAAAGAGCTATTTTCGTATCTTAAGGGATTCAAAAACATTACTGAAGACCCAAAATCGATCAAATATAAAATCGGTGCAATTTTTGAATACTTAGACAACCGTATCGCAAATGGTCATACTATCAGAGAGATATTGGATATTATCGATGAGTTAGACTTCCACAACCAATCCGATCTTTTTCAACTCTCAATCATTTATGAAAAACTGCTCAAGGACATGGGAAGTGATGGTGGAAACAGTGGGGAGTTTTATACTCCTCGTCCACTTATCAAAGTAATGACGGATGTGGTTAATCCACAAGTCGGACAAACGATCTATGACCCTGCTGTAGGGAGTTGTGGATTTTTAATCGAAGCGTATAACCATATTCGATATCTCGATGCAAAAGAGAATAAACAACGAGATATATCTGTAAATCAGTTAAAATTTTTGAGCGAAGATACATTTTTCGGAAATGAGAAAACACCATTGTCCTATGTCATGGGTGTTATGAATATGATTCTACATGGAATCGAATCCCCGAATATCTCTAAGACCAATACGCTGACCAAAGATATCCGAGGGCTAGAAGAAAAAGATCGTTACGATATTATCCTAGCAAATCCACCATTCGGTGGAAAAGAAAAAGAACAAATTCAACAAAATTTCCCTATCAAGTCCAATGCTACAGAGCTACTATTTTTACAACATATGATGAATAGTTTAAAAGTAAATGGAAGATGTGGTGTAGTAATTCCAGAGGGTGTTTTATTCCAAACTAATAATGCGTTCCAAGCGGTCAAACAAGAGCTTTTAGAACGTTTTAATGTTCACACGATACTTAGTTTGCCATCAGGGGTGTTTTTGCCGTACAGTGGCGTTAAAACGAATGTCATCTTTTTCGATAGAAACGGATCAACATCGGATATATTTTATTACGAAGTCAATCCATTATCAAAACTCACAAAGAATAAGCCTATTACCTATGATCACTTCACCGAATTTTTAGCCGTATGGAAAGAGAGAAAGATTACTGACAACAGTTGGATAGTAAATATTAACGATATCAAAGATTTTGATATATCGGCAAAAAATCCAAATCGAAATGAAACCATCGATCATAAATCACCGATTGAATTGGTGGAAAATATCAAACTTAACAATGAAGAAATCAATGATTTGATGAATGAGATTGAAGCGATATTGATAGGAAAAGATATTAATGAGTGAGTTATATGAACTTCCGAATGGGTGGGTATATAAACAATTAGATGAAATTGTATTCAGAATGCACCAAGGGGTAAATACTGCTGCAGATAAAGTTGAATTTTATTCTGATGGTTATCCTATTATTCAGAGTAGAAATATTACTTCTGGTGAATTACATTTTGAGAACATTAAGTATGTTAATGAAGAAGATTGGAATTTATATGAAAAAAAATACAAACCAAAAATAAATGATATTTTATTGTCAAATATTGGAACAATTGGTAAAAGTATTATTGTAAATCAAAATGATAATTTTTTAATTCATTGGAATATATTTTTGATTGAACCACAGACAGAGCTTGTATCAGCTCAGTTTTTGAAAGTATTTTTAGATAAATTAGATAATGATAGTTACTATGATCAATTTTTAAAAGGTGCTACAGTAAAATTTGTAAGTAAAAAGAATTTAGCATCTACTTTAATTCCGCTTCCGCCACTCCAAGAACAGCAACGAATTGTTTCAAAACTCGATTCACTTTTCGAAAAAATCGATAAAGCAATCTCTCTTCATCAGAAAAATATTGATGAAGCTGATGTGTTTATGGGAAGTGTTTTGAATGAAGTTTTTGAGGAGATGGATGGTCAATACAAAAAAGAAAAACTAGAGAAATTTGACCGAAAAATGTCTGCTGGTGGGACTCCTTTGCGGGCAAAAAATGAATATTGGGATGATGGCACAATCGAATGGTTTAGTTCTGGAGAGTTGAATCAACAATTTACATTACCAGCAAAAGAACGAATAACTGACGAAGGTCTTAAAAATTCATCAGCAAAGCTTTTTTCTAAAGGTACATTATTAATTGGTATGTACGATACTGCCGCAATGAAAATGTCCATATTGCATACTGATGGTAGCTGTAATCAAGCAATCGTTGGAATCAAACCAAATGAAGATGAATTAAACATATTCTTTTTGAAATATCAACTAGAATATTTAAAACCAAAGATTTTAGAAGAACGTCAAGGTGTTCGTCAACAAAACCTTAACTTATCAAAAATTAAAAATGTTGAGATCGAACTTCCTCCACTTCCAATCCAACAAAAAGTTGTAGTTTATTTAGATTCTGTATCCGAAAAAATGGAAAAAGTTAAAACGATTCAAAAAGAAAAAATGGAAAGTCTCAAAGCGTTGAAAGCGTCTATCTTGGATAAAGCGTTTAGGGGTGAGTTGTAATGGATTTGAATGCTATCGGAATAGGTGCTATCATAGGCGCAACAGTTGTTGCAGGGACTAATTTGTATATCTTCATACACAATGGTAAAAAAGCTGAGATAAAAGAGCGCATAGAGAAGCTATATAGTCCGTTATATGAGTATTATTTAGAAAATATGAGATATGGGTCAGAGGAGCCATATAATAACTTTCTAGCACTCAAGAAGATATACATAAAAAACAGCATCTACGCATCTGATATATTAAAAGAACTTTTTGATGAGGTTCTTGATAAAGAATCAGAGTTTATGGAATTACCCGAAAATGAACGAGCTATAAAAATGGATGAAATACTTTTCAGAGATGACAAAGATCAAGAAAATGCTTTCAAGAATATGATGACTAGAATTGGTGGCTGGATAGATAGAGAGCATGATGAACTACAGATATATTATGCAAAAGGGCTGATAGGGCGATTTTTTTGGAGACTTGAAATAAACAATAACTCTTCTTATGCCAGAGGAGCTTTACCTGCGGGACGTAGCTTTTCATAATATTGGAATGATCCCCGTTTTATAGACACATTAGTTTTCCGCTAACACCTCAAAGTTTATAACCATTCAAATCAGTTGATTGTGTCAAATTTGCTGCTTGATTATCTATCTTTATACAAAAAAATCTCTCATTCTTATATTGAAAAAAGTGTTTAAGTTAGTACAAAAATTGCTAAAAATATCAATTTTGATGCAATTTGATGCAAAAAAAACTACACAAAAACTTCACATATTTTTTTTATGATATACTTGAAACTCCGATAAATAGGGTATTTAAAATGAAAAAAAATTATCGCTACAACCTCATTCCGCTGTGTGCCAAACACCACCGTTTGGTTCATGAGGGGAAAATTGCCATCCACGGATTTGTGATGAGCGAGGACGGTTTACGGCTGAGTTACAGCGAAAATACAACACTAAAGGATGATCTGTGAGCGTATTACTCGAATTTGCGATGTTTCCGACCAGCGATGAGTGCCGGAAGGGTGCTTCCGTATCGCATCAGGTGGCTAAAATCATCGATATGATCGATCAAAGCGGATTGGCTTATCAACTCACCCCGATGGGGACGATCGTTGAGTGTGAGAGTGTTAAAGAGGCTCTCAGTGTGGTTGAGCGTTCGTATGAACAGCTAGCGGGATGCGAGAGAGTGTATTCGACGATCAAACTGGATATCCGAGAGGGAAAACTCGGACGTTTAAAAGGGAAAATCGATTCGGTGGAGTCCAAAATCGGTCGAAAAATCAACCAATAACCTTACGCCATCACTTTGTGAAGCGGGCGGGCGTACGGCTGGATGAGCTGCGAATAGATTTTCGGTATATCGAGGATCGAAATCATCTCATTTCCGAAATCCTCCGGATTGTCCGGGATAATGACCGCTTTGGTCAATGAATTTTCATTTTTCAATACATTGCTGTAGTGGCTGATCGAGCGGAACGGAATTTCAGGGCTGCTATAGATCGCATCGACGGCAAATCCGAGATACACCACCTGTTTTTCAATGACGGTTTTGACGAGGACAATCGTTTCGATCTTTTTGTCGTATTTTATCTCCATCCCGAGCAGTTTTGCCACTGAGATGACACTTACCATCCGCTTGTCATAACTGATGACTCCCAGATTGTATTCACTGGCGTGCAGGATGGAGGTAAGCTCCTGATGCGCCAGCTAGCAGACGACGTTTTTGGATTCAACCGCAAAAAGCGATCCGCCAACGAAGAAGGTCGAAATCTCGCACGTCTCTTCGGTGCCGTTCGGTTTCGGATAGGTGTAGACCCGTTGGGCCGGAGCTTCACAATCTAGCGCCTGAACTTCACCGATAGGACGGTAGAGGAGGGCGATGATATCGTTGTCGTACCCGTCGCTTTGTTTGTATTCTCTGTATCCGTTGGAGCAGGTTGCGCCGAGTGCGTAATAGATTCCATTGAACGGGAGAATCTGCGCGTCGCTTTGTCCCGGCGTGAGTTCCAAAATCGATACCGGAAGATTGAGTACCTCACCTACGCTGATCTCAGTAGTGGTGGTAGAGATAACACGGCCGCTGCGATCGATGAATAGAGCAAACATTCCCTCAGGGATATTATGATGTTCATCTTTGGGAAGGGTATCGTGCAGCATCGCTTCAAACTGCGATTCCGCATCAAAGACGATTCCGATACCGCCGACGTTCTCTTCTTTGAAATTGCGGATACAGGCATTATAGATATAGGTAGAGCGGTTGGAATAATAGGGACTTGGTTCAAACGTGGATACGACGTAATCCTGCGTCGTTTTCAGATCAAGAGTCTCCATCGCCCATGAATAACCTACTTTTTTGCCGATAATCGCATTGTCGGACGGGTTGGAAACGGCGATGATCGTCCCCTCTCGATCGTAAATGAACATGGTGCTGTAAACGGTATAGAGTCCGTTGATGTAGCCCAGTATGGAGTTCATCTTTTCTCGGTTTTCGTCGCTGATGTTGATATGGGACAAACATTCGCGAAAGGTTGTCGTCAGTGCCCACCATCGGCAGTCGTTCGCCCGCTCATAGAGATTGCGGTCCATGATATCGATTGCAAGAGAGGATTGGAATTTCAAATCCTCAAGATACTGGATCAGCATGGCGCTGTTGAGGTTGGCGACGGTATGATCAAAAACCCGTTTCGTCTCTTCCCCGGTTTTCGATATTTCGGAGAGGAGCGCTTTGGTAAACGGGCTTTCATGCCCGACTGCGTTGGCGATTTGGACGTTTCCGTTCCAGACGGTAATATCGAGTTCGCTTTGGATTTTTTTGGCTTTTTCCAAAATATCTTTCAGCTCTTGGGGATAGTAGGCTTGAGCATTGGCGACCGAATTGAACAGCTCATTTTTTAGAAATGATGGACGGGAAGAGGAACGGAATGCCAAATGCAGCGGTACCATAGCGTGTCCGATCCATCCGCTACCGTTATACCCTTGATACCCCGTCGTTTTTACCGCCTGATAGAGATACTCGAAACCGGCATAGTAGGTTTGATGATCCGCATTGTTACGCGGAGAGAGATAGGAACCTACCGGAACATGATGTCCCGATGACGAGGCGATAACCTCTCCTTCATGACTGAGCAGTTCCAATGCGATATAGGGATTTTCCCGTGTCAGTTTTCGAAAAATACTTTGGAGTTCGTTCTCAAACCGGAAAATGAGGCACAGTACGCCGATCGGCTCTTCGGTTTGCGGATTGCAGACACGGTAAGAGTAGATCAGCGAGGGTTTGTTATGGTTAAGGTCGCTGCTGCGGTAGTTTTCGACATATCCCTGGTAGGTTCGAAGCGATTCTTGGATCAACGGATCTTTTGAGTGGGTGATCGGGTTGGCGGCATCGAGCTGTACGAGCACTTTTCCTTTGGTATCGAGAAGAATGATATTTTCATACACGCTGTATTTGGCGACGTATTCTCGAAAACGCTCGGTCAACGCCTCTTTTTTCTTGATTTTAATTTCACGCATCTCTTCGGATGCGGACATATCGGCAGAGTTTAAAAAGAGTAGATAATCGCGGATATCATCATCGGTAGCCAAAAATCCGATATCGGCGGTACGTTCGAACAGGTTACGAATCAGGATATCGATGGCTGTTTGCGCTTTGGATTCGAGTTCATTAAGGCTTTTGTTAAACGTCTCTTCGATCAGGCGCAATAACGGCTCATCGAGCAGGTCTTCAAACGCTTTTCGCGTTTCGCTTGTATCCATTCCGATATTGGACATGGAACCGAGCAGAGTCAGTAAATCCCATTTGCCTGATAAGGTACTCATATTCTTTTCGAAATTTTGAACATCGGACATATACTTAATTAGATGATTGCGTTGCACGATAGCTCCATAAAGGGATATAGTAAATATGAGTGACAGTATAAAGAGCAATCGAACGAAAAATAGTACACAAATGATTAATTTTTAATCATTTGTACAATTTTCTAAATGATTAATTGATAAAAACGTGTTAAATTGATCTAAATTCGTCAATAATCAAGATAAAAAAGTCCTAATTATATAAAAATTGTTTAAAAATTAATCAACTATGGAGCGTTGCAATCGAGCCGATTTTAAGACGAGCAGCTTAGCTTTAGATTTTTAAATTGATGCGGTGTGCTTTGGCTATAGCGTTCAAAAGCTTCGTGCTCGTCATACGGATTTTGTGCCAAATGAAGCAGATCGTTAATGAGGGTGAAGTCATCGTTTTGGGCTTTATCGATCGCTTCTTGCAGGATATAATTTTTCAGAACGTATTTCGGGTTGGTACGGAGCATTTTAACATGGCGTTGGGCTTCGGATGAGGCATTCAGAGACAGTCTATCGTCGTATCGATCGAGCCATTCGTTGAGCTGATTCGGTGCCAACGTTTGTGCCAATAACGGTTCGCGGGTTCCGTCATATCGGCTTAAAGTACGAAAAAACGGTGTCATATCGATCCGTCCGTTCTCCATAAGCGAAAATAATGCTCTGAACAAATTGCCGTCGTTTTCATCCGGTGTATCCAGACCCAGCTTTGCACGCAAAAGTTCCATTAGCCGGGCGGTGAAATATTCCCCGTATTTTTCCAGTTCGTTTTTGAGTTTATCACTGGTGACGAGTGGTGAGAGGGCATGAGCGAGACGCTCCAAATTCCAGTATCCGATACGGGGTTGATTGTCATAGCTGTATCGTCCCTGCGTATCGGTGTGATTGCAAATATAGCCGCTTTCAAACGTATCCATAAAGGCAAAAGGGCCATAATCGATAGTAATCCCCACCGCCGACATATTATCGGTGTTCATCACTCCGTGGTTGAAGCCTACCGACTGCCACTGAGCCATCAGCTCTGCGGTCCGTTTGACGATTAAGCCGTACATTTTGAGATAGGGCTCTTCTGCACCGATCAACTCAGGGAATGATTCTTGGAGTAAAAAATCGGCAAGTGTTTCGAGTTCTTTGTATCGGTTGGTGTGAAAAAAATACTCGAAACTTCCGAACAGTATCCATGAGCGGGATAGTCGCAGAACGACTGCACCGCGTTCCCATTTCTCACGTGCCACATTTTCATCCGAACTGATAATCGCCAATGCACGGCTTGTCGGAATTCCAAGCGCATTCATTGCCTCACTCATAAGATATTCGCGAATAGAGGAACGCAACACGGCACGTCCGTCACCCTGCCTCGAATAGAGTGTTTGTCCGGAACCTTTCAGCTGAAGATTCCATCCGTTGGCAGAGCCCAAATTAATAGCACGGCCGTCTCCGAGACGCGGAACATAGTATCCGAATTGATGGCCCGAATAGCACATGGCATACGGTGAGGAACCGTTGAGGAGCAGAGTACCGTTGAGAAGCTTTTCCAATTTATCCGTTTCAAGCAGTGCGGGATCAAGTCCCAAAAGTTCGGCGGCTTTGGGGTTAAAGCTCGCTAATCGGGGATTTTTAAGCGGTGAGGGGGCCACTTTGTCATAGAAAATCGGGTTGAGCGATAAATAGGGGGTATTTAGGGTTAAGTCGGATAATTTCATACAGAGAGTTTTACCTAAAAAAACTAAAACCTCTGCGTGTTTATGAAAGGAGTTTGATTTTTTTAGGTATCCATCTGAAATTTCTTTTCGTCATCATCTTTTTTCAGACGTATATGGGTTACATTTTTAGTCGGAGAGATGCCGTATTCTTGGCGTGTTTTAGGATCGATGAACGTAATACGGGTATGGCCGTTATACGTTCCGAAATGTGTTACGACAGCATGAAGATCGGCTTCGTACAGGCTCTCTAGCTTTTCTTGTATTAATTGGATATCTTCTTCCAGGCTTTTGAGCTTCTCAGAAAAATCTTGAAGCGATTCACCTTCGATTTTATATTGCTGCAATCTGACGAGATCGGCTTTTAAGGGGAGTTCCCCCCTCTTTTGTTTGATCAAAACACGTTCTTGAATCTCTTTGATCCGGCTGTTTTTATCTTTAAAGGAAAGTTTTTTGGCAATAAACTCTTTGCTCTCAATTTGTAGACGGGATGTTTTATCACGGATACTTATTTCCAAATCGGTGATTTGATCATGATAGCTTTCGATGGCATGAGGGTCAATAATAAGGTTGTTTCCGTCCCCTTCGATATTCTGTATAGTGATGGATTCCAGAGCTATTACTCGGGCATTGGAATAGAGGGTATCTATATGTACTTCACGTGCGATTACCTCTCCTCCCACCATTTTTTGGATACGGATAACATCGGCTTCGACTTTTCCCGCTTCCAGGATAGTAATATTTGCCTCTTTGGCTTTAAGGTTGCCGCGATGGAGGTGGATATTGGCATTTTCGGACACATTGATTTGTGACTTCTTATGCGTCTGCGCTCCGATATTGACCTCACACGCCTGTATTTTGGAGTGGCTTCCAACCGTTCCGCTGACATCGAGTTTTAAAACGTCGATATTGACTCCCATTCCGACGGAATCCTCATTGGCGACTTTTTTATTAATTTTCAGCGATACGTCTTTATCCAGACCTGTTTCGATAGAACCGGTTTTTTTGAGACTGGCCGATTCGATCTGAAGCTCCTGAGAGATAAATATGATTCCGTTTTTTCGTTCGACGAAGCCTGAAACCGTTGCAAAAAAACGGATGCTCTCCTCATCTTCTTCACTCCGAACCGTTTCGGGATCGATAACGATGTAGTTTGCATATTTCACGATAGGATCAGGAACGGCGATATGCTCTCCGCTGCAGGCACGTCCGTCGCGTCCGTATTTCGGAAAAATATATTCGATAATCAAATCTCCGGGCGATACCCCTTCGATAAGGCTGTTGTTTTTATTCGCCTCTTTATAATGGAGGATTATTTTATCATTGATCGGAGGTATAGGGATAAAAAATTCGCCGATGGGGAGACGATAGAGGAAATTGAGAGGTCCCTCTTTTTGAATCTTGATGATAAGGCGGTTAATCTCACGATCGAGATCTTGATCATACAAGCCGATGAGGAGCCCGTGACGAAGCATTTTACGTACTATTGCCTCTTCAATCCATTCATGAACCCCTTTTTTGAGGGGTATTTTTGAGGCCGGATCAATAATGGCAATGACCTTGCTTTTCGTTTTGTCTGTCGCAATGGTAAAGCGTAAATCGAGATAAGGGTGGGGTTTTTGCGGCCGAATACGGATTTGGTACTCTTGACGCAGCATAAAATGGGGAGAACGCACTTCAATTTCGGTGGTTTGCGAAAGCAGATTGCTCTCGCTCAGCTGCTGCCACTCATCATCGGTCGTCTCTTTGAAATAGGTTTCAAACGAGAGAAGATCGAAATCAAGTGATTCAACCGGAACTCTGTGTGCTATTGCAGCTTTTTTTATATCTTGTTGTATATTTTCTGAGACGACGGTAATCGGGACAAAACTGGACATTTTGCTTTATGGCTCCATTATGGGTACCGCTTTGCGCTCTTCAAAATTAAAATGGCGTTCCAAATCGGAATTATCGATTAGAACGGGAACAACAATGAGCGACGCGATAACTGCTGCTATTGTACCAAAAATAAGAGAAACTCCAAGCCCTCCGAATACGGCGTCGCTGGCTAAAAGTGTTGAAGCGAGGATAATAGCCGCTGCGGTGAGGAAAATAGGTTTTGCACGGGTAGCGGTTGCGTAGGCGATCGCCTCTTTTTTATGCATCCCTTTATCCGACATCAACGATTTTGTAAAGTCGATCAACAGCAAGGAGTTGCGCGAACTGATACCGATGAGCGCAATAAACCCGATCAATGATGTCGCTGTCAAAAAGAAGGTATCGGCGGTAAATATATTCATAATGAAGTGACCGAAAATAACTCCGATGATGGAGAGAAAACTTCCCAATAAAACGATTCCGCTAAGGACAAAACTTTTGTAATACACGACCATAAGGAGGAAAATCAATATTAGCGCCGCGATGAATGCACCGCCCAGATCGACAAACGTATCCAATGTCACTTTCATCTCTCCGTCCCATTTAAGATCATAGACCTCTTTGGTTTTTTTATCAATAAGTCGTAGATTGAATAAGCCTGTTTTGGAAATCTCATATTCGTCGCTGAAAGTATCGAGGATGACATTGCGCGCCGCCATCAACGGATAAACTTGGGAAACCATATCGGTTTCTGCTAAAACATTGGTCATTTGGTGCAAATCTTTCGTCATAATCATCGGATTGGATTTGACCGGGACGATATCGACAACCTCGGTAATCGGAACCATCATCCCCATCTGATTCATCAGTTTGAGGCTTGCGAGTTTGTATTCGATAGAAAGTTTGTCGCGCGCAGCGAATTTTTTTCCCTCCGGGGTCAATGTCAGGAAAATAGGAATTTGATCGGTCGCTTTTTGAGAGTTTTTAACCGCAACGCCCATCCCCTCAAATGCAAGGTACAAAATATCGTTGACCTGTTTGACATTGAGCCCTGAGAGGCTTATTTTATCGGTATTGACACGCACTTCGAATTTATCGTAAATCTCATCTTGCATAATATCGATGTCGACAAGACCGTCCGTTTTTCGAAAAACTCCTTCTACACGCTCAGCCAAGTGGCGGATACCTTCGGCTTTGCTGCCGTAGATTTCGGCTACGATAGCCGCCATGGTCGGAGGACCTGCCGGGGGCTCGATAAATTTGATATTGGTCTGAGGATATAAGTTTTCACACTGTTTTACGATAACAGGACGAAGACGCTGAACCATCATATAAGAGGGTTCGTCACGGTCATGTTTTTTGGTCAGATTAACCACAACTTCGGCAACGTTTTCGCTGTTTTTGAAGTGGCTCCCTTTGATCAGTCCGGCAAAATCAAGCGGAGAACCGCTTCCTAAAAAGACCTCGGTATCTAAAGCTT
The DNA here is from genome assembly GCF_000183725.1 of Sulfuricurvum kujiense DSM 16994. Classification (NCBI taxonomy): domain Bacteria; kingdom Pseudomonadati; phylum Campylobacterota; class Epsilonproteobacteria; order Campylobacterales; family Sulfurimonadaceae; genus Sulfuricurvum; species Sulfuricurvum kujiense. The sequence continues at coordinate 911,656 of NC_014762.1, forward strand.
CATGCTCATGCTGCAAGACCCCGACGACACATTCACTGACTTGACGGGTTTGTTCGATGGAGCTTCCGTTGGCCAAATCGATATAAATAGAGTAGGTGTCGTTATTTTTGCCCGGAAGCATTTTCGCCAAAACCAGCTTGGTCGGAATAAAGGCGACGGCTACTATAAAGGCGATGAGCGTTGCCACTAAAACCTTTTTTTTCTTAGCCGGAGTATTAAGCATATCGAGCAAATAATTTTCAAATTTTTTATACATCAGTGGGAATCTCCGTGGTGTTCGGGTTTTTTAAGGAGCCGTACCGCCAAATACGGTGTAAAAATGTAGGCTACAAAGAGTGACGCCACCAACGCGACAGGAACGTTTGCCGGAATCGGTTTCATGAATTGCCCCATCATTTGGCCGACGAAAGCCATCGGAACCATTGTAAGAATAATAGCTAGGGTTGCGATGTTGGTCGGTGCCCCGATTTCATCGGTTGCTTCGATCATCAGTTCATCGACATCCATATCTGCTGCACCCGGTGCATGGAAATGGCGGTGAATATTTTCGATAACGATAATGGCCGCATCGACCAAAAGCCCCAAACTCAGTAAAAAGGCAAAGAGGGTGATCCGATTGATCGTTTGGCCGGTAAGGTAAGCGATAAAAAGGGTGATTGCCAAGATAGCCGGAACGGTAAAGGTGACGATCAGCGATTCTCTCCAACCCAAAACGAAGACAAGCAAGATAGCGATAATAACGATCGAGAGAAGGAGATGGAATACGAGTTCGTTAACCGCTTCATTCGCCCGCTCACCGTCATTTCGGGTAATAACGTAGCTGATCCCCTCAGATTTCATCTGCTCTTTGTACTTTTCAAGTTCTTCTTTGACCGCTTCGGCGATTATGACGGCATTAGTTCCCTGAAGTTTGGAAACGGTGAGGGTAACCTGATCTTTCAGCGGCGAGAATTTTCCTTCCTCCCCTTTGACACTGACCAAAGCTGATTTGAAATTTTGAATATCCTCTCCGGCGGTGATAGTGGCGACATCGCGCAGATAAATCGCAGAGCCGCCGTATTGGGCGACAATGATATTTCCGACGTCTTCGACGCTGTCGATAGCGTTGCGGACGCCGATCATGACGATTTCATTTTTTTCGGTTTTCCCTTTGATTTCGGGAACGTTATAGGCCAATGACTGGGTCGCTTGGACGATTTGCCCCAGAGACAGGTTATATCCGGCAAGACGGTTCATGTCGACCAATACGTTGTATTGGTGTTTTTTCGCCCCTTTGATATCGGTTATGGCAACATTCGGCAACCCGTTGATATGGTGCTGAATTTCTTTCACATGATCGTAGAGAAGGGTCGGGTCCATTTTAGGATTATTGGAATAAAAGGCTACCGAAACGATCGGGATATCGACGTCGATATCGAGCGGTTTGATGATCGGTTGCATGGCTCCTTTGGGGAGGATACTCATGTTTTGCATGATTTTGTCGTAGATTTTGAGGTTAGAATCCTCTTTGGCCTCTCCGATAAAAAATGCGGCATTGATAACCGCAACGTTGTCCATTGCCATCCCGTAGATGTGTTCTATCCCTTTGACCTCTTTGAGTTTGCGTTCAAGAGGCTTGACGATAACGTTTTCAACTTCGTTGGCAGTCGCCCCGGGGAGGGCAATAATGACGGTAGATCCGCTGACAACCATTTGCGGGTTCTCTTCGCGCGGCATAAGCATGAGAGCCATATACCCGATAACCAGGAGAAAAATTCCGAGGATCGGCGTTAGGGGATTGCGCAAAAAGCCTTTGGCAAGCTTTCCGGCAGAATCGGTGGGTTGGTAGGAGTGTGGAGCGTGCATCGTGATCCTTACTCGATATCAACAGTGGCATACATTCCGGGATAGACGGTTTGTTTGGCACTGAACGATACTTTGATTCTAAAGGTATGGGTCATCGGATTGGAGCTCGGGATAATGGCACTGACCCGCCCGATCCCGACATAGTTTACGGAAGGGATGGTCACTTTCACTTTTTTCCCCATCGGCACGAGCTGAAGATTGTTTTCGGCTACTTCGACTTCGATTTTAAGGGCATTTAAATCGGATAAGACGATTGCCGGCATTCCCGGCATCGCCATCTCTCCCACTTTGATGTTTTTAGCGACGACGACACCGTTATTGGGGGCGGTAACGCGAAGATAGTTGTATTGGTTATTGACCTCTTGCAGACGGGCTTTGGCCTGATTGACTTGACGCTCGCCGATAGCGATCATGTTTTGAAGGTTCTTTTTGGAAAGCTCAAGGTTTTCAACTTCGAATTTGCTTACCATGTCCTGAGTCAAAAGACGTTTGTTCCGTTCCAGATTAAGTTGGAGATTGGCATACTGGTTCTGGTACATTTGTAACGAAAGTTCGGCTTGGGCGATGCCGAGTTCCACTTGGGTTTTTGCCGAATCGATCTCTTTGGAATCGATCGTATACAGAAGCTGTCCTTTGGAAACACGTGATCCTTCTGAGACATTGACACTGGTCACGAACCCCATATTGCGGCTAGTGATCATTTTCTGGTTATCGCTGATAACGCTGCCTGAGAGGCTGATCCCTGCAGCACTGAGGGTTGAGGCGAGGGCGAGGGATGTAATCCAAAATTTCATTATTTGACTCCGTTGCTAAGTTTTTCGAGGGCGAAAATTCGCTCGTTTCGTTGATTTTTGACCATCTGTAGATTAAGTACTTTTTCGATTTGCTGGGACTGTTTGATAATGACGTCGCTCATAGAGGCGAGGTGTTCATGATAACGCCCCTCGTAGTTTTTATAGATCGTATCGGAGAGTTCCAGCTCTTTTTCCAAGCTTTTGACTTGAGAGTTCAGGCTATCGATTTCGGTTCGGATTTTATCGTATTGAAGGGCGATCCCTTTTTTAGCCAGTTCCACTTCGGTGGTTGTTTTTAGCTTTTCGATACGGGCCTTTTCCAGAGCATTTTTGTCTACGGCACCGTTAAAAAGGTTCCAGCTGAGTTTTGCTCCGACGGTGTAAGCTTTGTGGTCGTTGAAATTGCCTAAAAATGTATCATCGGCGCTGCTGGCTTCGGCAAAAGCACCGATTTGAGGAAGAAACGGTGCATAGGCAAGGTCGACCATACGATCACGGATTTCCAGCCCCTCATGCGCTTTTTTCAGATCGGTATTGTTGGACAATACGTCTTCTTCGCTGATGAGCGAAGCCGGATAATCCGAAGCGGGAAGTTCGATCTCGGTGACATTTTCGTTGAGTAAAAAACTGAGGTAGTGATAGAGGAGTTTTTTGTTTGCTTCCATCTCGGTAAGGCTGCGTTCGACGTTCGCTTTTTTCGCTTCCACTTCGAGAAGATCGACTTTTTTCGCATACCCCTCCTGGAGCATCATTTGCGTGGTCCGTTCCAAGGTCGAGATGTTTTTATGGATGGTATTCATTTGGTCGATAGAGTGTTGCAAAAGTGCCATATCGTAATAGCTTTTACGCAATTCATACCGTTTTTCGGTTTTCATATGGTCAGAATCAAGTTTTTTGATCTGCTCCATCTTCTCGGCAATATCGCCGTATGCACTTAATTTGCCGCCGGTGAAGATAGGGAGCATGTAGGTGAGTTTACTTTGGTAGTAGTTTTGGTAGCCCGGATAGTTAAGCCGTTTGGGCGGAGTCGTATAATCGGGTGAACCGGCCATAAAATTGGCCATGAATTCATCAGCGCTGAAATCGCCGAAATTAGCTTCACGCGAGCTGAGTTTAAATCCGAAAACGTTTCCGGCATCGTTGGAGCGTACGAAGTTTTGGGTCAAGTCAAGCGAGCCGAAATTGTACCCTTTCGCAATCGACGTATCGCGCTGCGCGCTTTGCAAATCAAGGGCGGCGGTTTTGATTTCAAGATTGTTGTTTTCTAAAATTTCCAGTGCCGCAGGGAGTGAAAGACCTGCACCGAATAGGTTGCAGGAGCCGATCAAAAGCGTTGCGCTGAAGACACGTGAAAAGGCTGTCATGAACATTGATCCTTTTATAATGTATTTGTGATTCTAATCAATCATATAAGATTATTATACACATTAACGTATTTAATAGAGCTAAAAACTGTCACAGATTTCTCTGATTACTGTGGTAAATCATACCATAAGTTACATCGGGTTTGAAATTCGGTGCAGTTTCGGGTAAAATTCGGACAAATAAAAGACAAAAAAAGGTTTCCTGATGGCAACAATCGGTATGGGTGATATCAAAAAAGGTGTACGTTTGGAGATTACGGGTGTACCGTATAAAGTAGTAGAGTTCCAACACGTTAAACCGGGTAAAGGGGCGGCATTCGTCCGTTGTAAAGTAAAAAGTTTTCTTAACGGTAAAGTGATCGAGAAAACGATTCATGCCGGTGATAAATTCGAAGTACCGAATATGGCGCATAAAACGATGCAGTTTTTGTATGATGACGGCGAAATGCTTCAGTTTATGGACAATGAAAGCTATGAGCAACTCGGTTTGACGTACGATCAATGCGACGATGCGATGAAATGGATCAAAGACGGTACAAGCGTTCAAATGGTATTCCATAACGGCAATGCAATCAGCGTTGACGCTCCTGAAATTATGGAACTCAAAATCGTTGAAACGGCTCCAAATTTCAAGGGTGATACTTCAAGTGCCTCTAAAAAACCGGCTACTCTTGAAACCGGTGCGGTAGTCCAGGTTCCTTACCATGTTTTGGAAGGGGATATTATCCGCGTCAACACCGTTGAGGGTGAATATATGGAGAAAGTGAAATAATTCACTCTCCCCGCGGAAATTTTCCGCGGACCGCTTTTTCTGCACTGTTTAATTACAATTTAAATTACAATCATTTTTTATTTTCTCAGAGTACAATAACAGCAGCTATCGATAAAGGAGAGCCAATGTCTAGTATTTTAGTCCCTATTGCAGAGGGTTTTGAAGAGATTGAAGCTATTAGTATTATTGATGTATTGCGACGTGCGGGTATCAACGTCATTATAGGGACATTGACTCAGAATCTCCTGGTCAAAGGGGCTCACGGTATTACAATCCAAGCAGATACCCCAATTAAAGGGATGCATGCGGACGAACTCGATATGATCGTTCTTCCGGGGGGGTGGGGAGGAACAAAAGCTCTTGCACACGATACGGTTGTTCAGGAACTTCTCAAAGAGATGGATGCGGCAGGGAAAAATATCGGTGCCATCTGTGCCGCCCCTTTTGCATTACACGCCGCAGGAGTTTTGAAAGAGGGATATACCTGCTATCCCGGAATTGAAGAAGAAATTGATATCGCCGGATTTACCGGGGACGAATATGCCGTCGTCGAAAGTGGCAACGTCATGACATCGCGCGGCCCGGGAACCGCTATTTGTTTTGCTCTCTCCATTGCAGAAAAATTTGTGGGATATGAGAGCGCCCAAAAATTACGAAAAGGACTTTTGGCAGATTATTGTGCATCACTTTAAACTTTTTTTAGCACTTTTTTCGATGACTGCTGCCGCGACGGCGGATATAAAACTTTCTGAAAAAGAAGCTTATTCACAAGAACAGGCTATCGAATACTGCCGTACCCTGGGACCCGGATATCGAGCGATGGAGATCGGTGAAATTTATGCTCTTGATACAGCGGTGCCGTTTGCTGATAGATTCAGCTATTGGTCGAAGAATACGATCACTTCGGGTAATGCCGTCATCGGTACGGGAAGCGAAGGGGACGGCGGTGTTTTAGAGGAATTGGGATTCAGTTTCTATCCCAAAGAGCGCAATATAACCTTTTCGCCGAAATGGAAAAAGATTGCCGCCATCTGTACGAACGATCCGATCCTTCCGAAGCGGATACACCATTACACAAAAACTTCCCAAGGGACGCTGGACGAAGATACGGGGCTTTTATGGCATGATCTGGATGCTACCGACAAAAAAGCCCGCTATACCTACGACCAAGCCAAAGAGATGTGCGAGAACCTATCGCTGTATGGACGGACATGGCGTTTGCCAAGCACTGAAGAGCTGTATGGGATAGTCGATTACGATTATGTTCGTCCGACATTGGATATGAAATTTTTTGGGCCCGTAATGCATCGTTATTACTGGAGTGCTGATACACTGAATGCGCAAGAAGCCTATGTCGTCGGTTTTAAGCTGGGTTCCGTTGCAACCGCACCGAAAAATGATGCAACGCATGCGCGGTGCGTATCTGAATAATTCAACTACTTGTATTGAGAAATATTCCTGAAGCATTAGGATGGATCGCTGCCGAATTTGGCAACTCTTCGAGGGGGAAACGGCGTAGAATCTCATCTGTTTTTGTGTCGATGACCGCAACATAAAAAACATTGGATTCATCATCGACCCTAAAACGTAACGTGGTGTTGAGTTGGCCGAGAGAATGGTTGAGATCTTCAATGAGTTTGATGTTTTCAGTCATATTGGATGGTTTGTCTGCTTTTTGTACTAGTGATAATGCCGGATTTATTTGCGATGTTAGCTGTGTATCAAATAACGATCCCAAACCATTAAATTTTATTGGATCCATATCATGTATCGCCTGTATATTATAATAATTAGCAATATTATAGTAGTCTATCGTTAGAAAAAAACAGTGGATTGTTAGAAGAGTTGTTTTTATAATGCTTTCTTCACAATACAATCGGTGTATTTTATTTTTGGCGAAGAGAGCAGATGCGTATAGTTACAGTTTTATTATTTTTCTGCACGCTTCTTTTTTCAGAAAACTACATCGATGTGTCAGACCCTAAGAGTTACGTTCTGCACGAACACTATCTTTATTTGGAAGATAAAAGCGGGAATTTGACGTATGAAGAGATTCTTACAAAGGATGTTCAAAAAAGATTTCACCCGCTCAATGGCCGTTCTGCCGGATTCGGATTGACAAAATCCGATTTTTGGATCAAAGTTTCCCTGCAAAATCCGCACAATTTTCCGATTAGCCGGCTGTTAAAATTTGACTATCCCCTTTTAGACAGAGTGACTTTTTACCAGAATAATCCCGATGGAACCTACAGTATGAAAATCAGCGGGGATTCCATCGCCGTTGCTCTGCATGAAAAAAAAGACGAGAATATTATATTTCCGGTTGTTATGAAGCCGCACAGCAAGGAGGTGCTCTATTTTCATGTCCACTCGATGAGTTCGATGGATTTACAGCTTTATCTAATGGATAATGAACAGTATTATGCTTCGCAGATAACTAAAACAGCCCTTTTAGGGATTTTTTACGGCGGTGCGAGCATCATGATTTTGTATAATTTTTTCCTTTTTCTCTCCATCCGCGAAGAGAGCTATTTTTATTACGTCATTTTTCAGATTGTCAACATTTTGACCCTATTGGCACTGAGCGGCGTCGCTTTACGCTATTTATGGCCCTCTTACCCTGAAATCAACAATAGCATTATCCCGTTTTTGCTCGTATTATCCCATGTGCTTGCCATTAAATTTACTCGCGCCTATTTGGATACAAAAACATTGCTGCCGAAACAGGATAAAGTACTGCTGGGAATTTTGATTTTTGCGATAGTCATTCTTCTCCTGACGGCTGTACTAGATTATCACCGCGGGATTATTTTATCGGTCGTTGTCCTGTTTACGACGGCCGTGAGCCTGACGACGGTCGGATTGATAGCCTATTTTCGCTATAAAGTCAGAGCTTCAAAATTTTACATGATCGCATGGATATTTATATTTATTGGTATAACATTGACAGGGATGAAAAATATCGGTCTTATGCCGATCAATTTCTTTACGATCTGGGGAACGCAGATAGGTGTTTTTTTTGAACTGCTGCTCCTCTCGTTCGGTTTGGCGGATCGAATTAACGTCATACGTTCGGAGAAAGAGCGATTTCAGGATGAGGCGGCACAAAAGGCTAAAGTTTTAACCGACATATTGAGAAAATCAAAAGACGAGCTTGCTCAAGAGGTCAAAGATCGGACGTTCGAACTTTATATGGCCAATCTCGAACTTCGTAAAAGTATAACGGCGAAAGAGGCTCTTTTCAAAGAGGTGCATCATCGGGTAAAAAACAATTTGCAGGTGATCATTTCGATGATGTGGCTTCAACGGAAACGGACGGATAATGAAGCGGTGCATACGCTGATCGATGACAGTACGGCAAGGCTGCAAAGTATGGCCATGATCCATGAGATGCTCTACCAAAGCAATGATATTGCGATGGTTAAGCTGGATGAATATCTGCAATCGTTAGTTGATCTTTGTCGGCGAAATACGCTGGGGGAAAGCGTTCAGATTATATCGGCGTTGCAGCCGCTGGAGATCACTATGGATACGGCCGTTACGATGGGATTGATCTGTAATGAAGTTTTAAGCAATGTGTTTAAACATGCGTTTAGAACCCATGAAACCGGAAACAGGCTGTTGGTACGATGCGAACAGTACGGCAATCATATCCGTTTTCGGATTAAAGACAACGGGATCGGATTTGAAGGATTTTCACAGAATAAGAAATGTATCGGTATTATGCTGGTACATTCATTGGCGGAAAAATTGCCGGATGCGAAAATCGTTTATAAAAAATGGTGCGGTACCTATTTTAGTTTGGAGTTTCTGAATGAATCTTACATTTCTGATCGTTGAAGATGAGCCGATAACTTCCCGATTTATTCGTGAGATTATTGAGGATCAGGGTTTTGAGGTCGCCGGAACGGCTAAAAGTGCCGACGAGGCACGGAGCCTTTTGGCTCGGCACCGTATCGATATTGTCATTATGGATATTAATATCCAAGGCTCAACCGACGGAATACAATTGGTACGGGGTTTAAGCGAATACAATCTGGCTGTTATCTATATCAGTGCGTATAGCGATCCTCAGACGCTTCAAGAGGCGGCGGGAACCCATCCGTACGGATTTGTAGTGAAGCCGTTTCGGGAGACCGATCTTATTGCCGTATTGCTGATGGTCGTTTCGAGGGTGAGAAAAGAGCGGGAGGGGATCGACAAATCACAACGGCAAGAACAGTTTTCGGAGTGCCGGCTGGATGAGGAGGCGTGCCGATTGTATTGGAGGTCCCAAATCATCGAATTGAGTAAAAATGAGACCGGCGCACTCAAGCTGTTTTTGAATAAACCCGATTCGCCGATTACGATGGAGGAGCTGCGTCATGCCGTATGGGGGGATAAGAGTATCGGTGATTCCGCTATACGTGAACTAATCAACCGGTTACGAAACAAAGCGGAAATATTATCGATCGAGAATATTTACGGTACGGGGTATATCCTTAGAAGATAACGTAGTCGGTCGATTTCATCGATTTAGAATTTTTTCGGCTATTTTATTGACCGCTTTCGCAAAATCCAAAAAAAGTTTTTCGTCTAGTTCGAGAGTTCGCTCCTCATGATTTATCCATTGTGCCTGAATGTTGTATTCATATTCGTTTGTCGAATGGTTAAATCGGCCGTAAATATCCAAAATCCGATTCGGGTGGCTGGGATTGGATAAATCTATGGAGATGAAATCGTTTGTATATTCATATTCGCTGTCAAGATTGGTAATGACCATTATTAAGCCTTTTAACTAAATGTATTCTGTTAAGAGTAGTTATTTTATGTAGTATTATTATAGGGGATGATCTTCTAACATTCTATTTCAATTTTCTAACGTTTAGAAAAAAATCAGATCAATGCAATCTCCGGTCGCTATAATTTCGAAAAAATTACGGCAAAGGTGTTTAGTGCGCAATTTTCTTATTTTCCCCCTCTTTCTTTCGACATCGTTGTCTGCGCTCGTGAGTATCGCACCGGTAGATATCGGCTCAAAGCCCGGGCTGAGCGGAAATGTATCGGGATCGCTCAGTTCTAAAAGCGGTAACACGCAAAAAGATGAGTATTCTCTCGGGATACGCTTGCAATACGATCAGGGGAATGATTACCTGACCTGGGGGACTTTTACGTATGATTACGGCAAATCCAACGGGACAAAAAATGAAGATAAAATTTATGCTCATGTACGCTATATCCATGCATTGAATCAAAACGGCGATTGGACATGGGAACTCTTTCTCCAATCCGAACAGGATAAATTTAAAGATATCAACGAACGCTCTCTCGGCGGTGCGGGGGTGCGCTGGCGTTTTATGAACTCGGAGGAGTGGGGCAGGGGGTATATCGGTATGGGAGGATTAGCCGAAAAAATCGAGTATACCCATACCGAGTTCAATCCGAATGAACAGAACAGTCGTTTAAACAGCTATATTGCGTATACCAAAGGGTTTTTGATCGGATCGAAAGTGAGCTATATCGGGTATTTTCAGCCGAAATTCAATGAAACATCCGATTATGTTTCGTCGCAAAGTGCGGAATTGATTCTGCCGATCGTCGGACAGCTCAATCTGAGCCTGAGTGCGAAATATCTGTATGACAGCCGTCCCGCCGTCGGTGTCGATAAGAGAGATACCGCCTATATGACGAGTCTGTTTTGGCAGTTTTAGGACGCTACTTATGAAAATCCTTGTCGATGCCGATGCTTTTCCGAATGCCCTCAAAGAGATACTGCTTCGAGCGGTTTTGAAACGGGAGATCACCACCATTTTTATCGCCAATAAGCGTATCGGTATCCCCGATGCTCACCATGTCTCGATGGAGGTGGTGGCACAGAGGCCCGATGAAGCCGACCACCGCATCGCCGAGCTGTGCGAAGCGGGAGATTTGGTCATAACCGCCGATATCCCTCTGGCGGATCGGATCGTCACGAAAGGGGGAGTCGGACTCGATCCTCGAGGGACGGTTTATGATGAAAACAACATCAAACATCTCCTCGCGATGCGCAATCTGATGGAAGAGCTGCGCAATAACGGAGAGATCACAGGCGGCCCCTCGACAATCGGTGAAAAAACGGTGCGGGCGTTTGCGGACGGGTTGAATAACGTCCTCTCAAAACGGCGTTAGTCTTTTGTCTCTTCTAATACGGCATACGTTCCCGTTGCGAAGGCGACGAGGTTATCGGCATCATACAGTTCGATTTTGACAAACGACGTCTTTTTTCCCTGACGGATGACGTTTCCGAGAGCACGGAGATGTTTTCCCGATGCCGGTTTTAGATAATTGATTTTGATCTCCATCGTTACTGATGTAAAACCCTCGCCGAGATTGGAAACGGCGGCGTACCATCCCGTGTTATCCATCAGCGTTGAGATCACCCCTCCGTGGATAAATCCCAAATGTTGAAGGTGATAGGGCATGGTCGAGAGTTCAACTTCGGCACTCCCTTGTTCATAGCGGATCAGTTTACCGCCGATATGTTCTAAAAACGGAAACTTGATATTATGCACCGTTTCTCTCCCTGTGATCTTTATAGGATTTATAGGTTTGTGCGATGATTTCGATTCCCCGACGCATCTCTTCGGATGTTGCATTGCTGAAATTAAAACGGGCTTCGGCACTGAGGGGAGCGCCGGAATAAAATTCCCCTCCCGGTACGAATACCGCACCGTTTTTTAAACACCGCATCGCTAACTCTTTGGCATCGATTTCATCGGGAAAAGTACCGTAGATAAACATCCCCCCTTTCGGTTTTATAAAGCAAAAATCGCTTAACTGTGAGGTAAGTTCGTCGGCCAGCGCATCGCATTTGCGTTTGTAGGCGGCACGAATTTTACGCAAGTGTTTTCCGAAAAAACCGCTTTCCCAAAAACGATCGGCTAAAAGCTGAGATAGTGTCGACGTATGCAGGTCGGAACGCTCTTTAAGCGCCAAAATCGGTTGGAGCAGTTTTGTATCCCCTCTGATCCATCCCAAACGAAGCCCCGGTGCGAGTGTTTTGGAAAACGACCCGACATGAAGGGTATTGTGCGGAGCGTACAGGGACAGCGGAGCACGGCGCTCCTCAAAAAACAGTTCCATATAGGCTCCATCCTCTACAATAATTCCGTCGTTTTCGACCGAGATTCGAGCGAGCTCTTGTCGAACCGCATCGGTATAGCTGATTCCGGTAGGATTTTGAAAATCGCACATCAGATAGGCACGTTTGGTTTGTTTGTATTTCTCTTCAAAAGCATCCATATCCAGACCGGTAGGATTTAAAGTTACGGGATGCAGCGGACATCCGTTGGCGCTGAATGCGTTCAAAGCCCCCAAATAGGCCGGAGCTTCGACAACGGTTCCGGCCGTAAAATAGATGCGGCTGATCAAATCGAGTGCCTGCTGCGCACCGGTCGTGATAAGAATGTTTTCGCTTTTCGTTTCCAATCCCATCGCGCTATAGTAGGACGCCAGTTTTTCACGGAGTGACGGTATGCCGGAACTAATCGAATATTGCAGTGCTCCTGGGGTGGCGAAAACTTCTTGCGAAGCCTTTTGCATCTCCTCAATCGGAAAGAGACTCTCATCCGGCAACCCTCCGGCAAACGATACCGTATCGCTGCCGATAACTTCTAAAATTTCTCGAATAAACGATCGTTTCACGGGATCTCCTTTTTTATGACATTGTAAAAAAAATAATTTTTTTATTCTTTATCCAAATACACACTAAAATTATCCAAAATCATCAATATATTTATTCAATTGTGCTAATATGGCTTATATCTTCCGCATTGATGCGGAAAGCTTTAGGGGGTTGCAAGGGACAAACCTGTCCCTGCCATCCCGAGCGGCTTTGCCGGTCGGGATGTATAAAATAAAATGAAACGGGAAACGAAACATCACCATGCCGATAGCGTCAACAGAGTTTTGTCGTATATCTATCTGCACATCGATACCGATTTGAATGTTGCGGAATTGGCGGAGATGGAGGGGATAAGCCCCCATCACCTGCACCGCATTTTCAAAGAGGAGACGGGACGGAATCTGTTTGAAACGATCAAATCGATACGTCTCCAAAAATCTGCCAGTCTGTTATTGACCAATAAATACGCCACTGTTTCGGAGATCGCGCAGATGTGCGGATACAGTTCGCAAACCTCCTTTATCAAAGCGTTTAAAGAGCGCTTTCATACGACCCCGAAAGTATGGAAAAGCGGGGAATCTTTGCTCTATTCCGAAAAAATTCTTGAGGGTTCGTCATTTGGAAATTCCGATCGGGATTTCAGCGGAACGATTCCGAAAATCGTTAAAAGTCCCCCTATTTATGCAGCGTATATACGTCATAGAGGATACAATATTTCCATAAAAAACAGTTGGAATCGGTTGGTAGGATGGAGTATCGAAAACACTATTCCCGAAAATGCACGGCAAATCGGATTTCATCACGACAATCCTACGATTACCCCGCCGGACGAGTGTGCCTATATAGCCGCTATCGAGGTAAAAAAAGGGATGCGGCTGCATGGAAGCGTGGCGTATTTTGAAATCCCCGCATCGTTGTGTGCCGTTTTCCATATACAGGGAAAATACGGGGATGTTCTCCACTTTATGCGCTATGTTTATCAGATATGGCTTCCTGAGAGCGGTTTTGAAGCGAAAACACTGCCTCCGTATGCGATTTATCGGAAAAACCATTTTGTGGATGAATCCGATGAATTTGACCTCGAGTTTTATCTGCCGATCACCGTTTTATAAAAGATTGGATTTTAAAGTCCGTTTTCTTTTAAATGAGATATTAATCGCTCACCTACTATAATCTTTACCAGTTTTTTTCAAGGCATTTTTTTATGAGCACGATTCCTCCGTTTACCCATTTGCACCTCCATACCGAATACTCTCTTCTTGACGGTGCCAACAAAATATCCGCACTTGCCGCGCGTGTCAAAGAACTCGGGATGACGTCGGTGGCGATGAGCGACCACGGCAATATGTTCGGGGCGATCGATTTTTATCAGCAGATGCGCGGAGCGGGGCTTAAACCGATCATCGGGATGGAGGCGTATATTCATAACGGCGAGGATTTGGGGGATAAAACGATCAAACAGCGTTTTCACGTTTGTTTGTTTGCCAAAAACGAAGCGGGTTATAAGAACCTCATGTACCTCTCTTCCCAAGCCTATATCAACGGCTTTTACTACTTCCCCCGTATCAACAAACAGCTTCTTCGCGAAAACAGCGAGGGAATCATCTGCACCTCGGCGTGTTTGCAGGGGGAGGTGAATTGGCATCTCAACACCAATAGCGAACGTAACGTCAAAAACGGAGCGTTAGGGTATGACGAAGCCAAACGGATCGCGTTGGAGTACCGCGAGATTTTCGGGGATGATTTTTACATGGAGATCATGCGTCACGGTATCGCCGATCAGCTTTTTATCGACGAGCAGGTGATTCGTATCTCCCAAGAGACCAATATCAAGCTCATCGCGACCAACGACACCCACTACACCTATGCGGACGATGCACAGTATCACGAAGCGTTTATGTGTATCGGGATGAATAAACTCTACGATGACCCCAAGCGTATGCGCCACTCCGTCCATGAGTTTTATATCAAGTCCCCTGAGCAGATGGCACGGCTGTTTGCCGATATCCCCGAAGCGCTCTATAACACTCAGGAAATTGTCGATAAATGCCAGCTGGAGCTGAAACTGGGGAATCCGACACCGCCGAATTTCAAATTTACGACCGAATATGCCCGTGAAGAGGGGTTGGAAATTGCGGAAGATTCGGAGTACTTTATCCACCGATGCCGCATCGGTCTCGAAGAGCGTCTGATCCATGTGCCACAGACGCGGCATACCGAATATCGCGAGCGCCTAGAGTTCGAGATGGAGGTGATCAACCAGATGAAATTCCCCGGCTACATGCTCATCGTTTGGGATTTCGTCCGTGAAGCAAAACGGATGGGGATCGCGGTAGGTCCCGGACGGGGATCGGCGGCGGGGAGCCTCGTCGCGTACGCGCTCGAGATTACCGACATCGATCCGATGAAATACGATTTGCTTTTCGAGCGTTTCTTGAATCCGGAGAGGGTATCGATGCCCGATATCGATATGGACTTTATGCAGGCGCGCCGCGGCGAGATCATCGATTACGTCGTCCAAAAATACGGGCGCGAACAGGTCGCACAGATCATCACATTCGGTTCGTTGTTAGCCAAAGGGGTTATCCGCGACGTTGCGCGCGTTTTGGAGATGCCGCTCTCCCAAGCCGATATGATGGCCAAACTGATCCCCGATGAGTTGGGAATCACCCTTAACGGTAAAACCAAAGGGGGCGAATTCAAACCCGGAGCATTCCAAAAAGAGCCGAAGATTCAAGAGTTGATTGAAAATGATGCTCAAGCAATGCGGGTATGGGAGTTTTCTAAAAAGCTTGAAGGGCTCAAACGCAATGCGGGGATGCATGCGGCGGGGGTCGTTATCTCCAACGAACCGCTGTGGAAGAAAACGCCGATCTACAAACCCTCGGGCGAGGAGACGTTTGTCACCCAGTATTCGCTCAACTACCTCGAAGACATCGACCTGATCAAATTCGACTTCTTGGGACTTAAAACGCTCGATGTTATCGACAACGCGATCAAACTGATCAAAAAACGGTACAACAAAGAGGTCAACTGGCACACGATCGACGAGAACGATCCGAAAGTGTACGAGATTATCCAAAGCGGTGACACGATCGGGATGTTCCAGATAGAGAGCTCGGGGATGCAGGATTTGAACAAACGGCTCAAACCGAGTTCATTCGAGGACTTGATTGCGGTACTCGCCCTTTACCGTCCGGGACCGATGGAATCGGGGATGCTGGATGATTTTATCGAGCGTAAACACGGCCGTCAGGCGATCAGTTATACGTTCCCCTCAATGGAACCGATCCTAAAGCCTACCTATGGGGTTATCGTCTACCAAGAGCAGGTCATGCAGATCGTACAAACGGTCGGCGGCTTCAGCCTTGGCGGGGCGGACATCGTTCGCCGTGCGATGGGGAAAAAGAAAATCGAAGAGATGCAAAAGTACAACAAAGAGTTCTCTGAGGGTGCGGCTAATCAAGGGTTAGATTACAAAAAAGCCTCCGAACTCTTTGATCTGATCGAAAAATTTGCCGGATACGGGTTCAACAAATCCCACTCGGCGGCGTACGCGATGGTCACCTTCCAGACGGCATGGCTCAAAACCTATTATCCGCAGGAGTTTATGGCGGCATTGCTCACCTCGGAAAAAGACAACACCGACAAGGTCGTCAAATACATCGATGAAGCCAAACGGATGAAAATTTTCCTCGGTGCTCCCGATATCAACCACTCGCAGCTCGAATTCTCCGCGATCACGAAAGACGATCAGGATCAAATCCTCTTCGGTCTGGGGGCGATCAAAGGGGTCGGCGAAGCGGCGGTCGAGTCGATCTTAGAGGCGCGTAGCGAGGGTGAGTTCAAAGACATCCAGGATTTCATCAACCGCATCGAACCGCAAAAGGTGAACAAAAAGGTGATCGAATGTATCATCAAAGCGGGGGGACTGGATCACTTCGGATATTCCCGCCGAGCGTTGTTGGAGCAGGTCGAAACCCTCGTCGAGACGGCGAAAAAAGGGTCGTCTTTGAAAAAAGATGCCCAGTTCAGCCTTTTCGGGGATGATGAAGAGGTGACGGCAGTCGAGTTGAACCTCAAAAATATGGATGAGTTTGATCTCAAAACGCTTCTGGATTTCGAGAAAGATACCCTCGGGTTCTATGTCTCGGGCCATCCGCTCGACAACTACCGCGATCAGATCGACGCGATCAACTATACCCTCTCATCTGAGATCGAGAATATCGCCGACGGCTCCAGCGCCATCTTTATCGGAAAGGTCGAAGAGATCACGAAAAAGATGTCGAAAAAAGGGTCTATGTTCGGATTAGTAAGCCTCATGGACTTCCACGGCAATATCGAAGTGATGCTTTTCAGCGATAAAGTCGACCAGCTCGAAGCGATGGATTTGGACGAGCCGATCGCGTTCAAGGTCAAAGTGACCCATACCGAGATGTTCACCCGTATCAGCGTCACCAAAATCATGACGTTAACCGAAGCGAAAAAAGAGGCGAAAAAGGTGGAGACGAAGATCGTCGAAAACCTCCCTCCGCAGGAGCCGTTGCAGCTGCGTATCCGCCTCAGCGACAATCTTGAGACATTAGAGAAACTCTATACTCTCGTCCGCCGTCATCCGGGACGCCGAGAGATCAAACTCACGATTGTCTCGAAACTTGCCGATGTAGTGATCGATTCGGCGATACGGGTGGATAACAAGGTGATCGAAGAATTAAGTGCTTTAGAAGATGTGGATGTGATTTAATCGTAAAGTTTAAGTGATAAAATATAGAGGCGATTACATGGAAAAAGAAAAAAATGAATTCTCTGATTTATCTGATCATGAACTTGTGAATTCTTTTGGTCAGACTGGTGATCCATGGGTTCATGAAATTATTAAAGCCGAAGAACGTCGCCGTACAGCATACAAAGCATTAAAACAAGCAACAATATCAAATAAAATAGCTATAGCCTCTTTTTTAGTGGCATTTGCTAGTTTGATAGTTGCCGTTATTGCAGTAGTTAAAAGTAGTTAAAACTCTCACTCAAGAAAGTGAGAGACAAGAAAAGTACCTATGATTAGTGCGTGGGAAAGTATCACGAAATATTTGTTATAATGTTTTAACTTTCCATGAGGAAAACATTATGGCTGAATACCAATCCATTATCACCATCAACCCTCAAATACGTTCGGGTAAACCGACGATTCGCGGGATGCGTATCAGCGTGTATGACATCCTCGATATGCTCGCGAACAAGATGAGTTTTTCCGATATCATCGAAGATTTCCCCGAACTCACTGAAGAGGATATCCTCGCGGCACTCTCGTATGCAGCAGATAAAGAACACAAAGTTTCGATCTGCGCATGAAGCTTCTATTTGACCAAAATATCTCCTATAGATTGGTCGCAAAAGTAAGTGACATTTTCCCCGAATCGGCTCATGTTGCCGCTCTAAAACTCGATAAAGCCTCTGATTATGAAGTTTGGGAATATGCCAAAACGAACGGCTTTGTTATCGTAACAAAAGATTCTGATTTCAATGATCTCACTACCTATCACGGATTCCCTCCTCATATTATTTGGCTTCGCGCGGGAAACAGTTCGGTAGAAAAAAATGCAGAGCTTCTGCTTGGGTATGCGGAGCGGATTAAAACGATGATTTTGAGTAATGAGACAGGGATTGTCGAAGTTATCGGATAATAACAAAAAATAAAATTTAGATAGAGAGTAAAAAATATGCGCGAATTTAACGAAGAGATGATCAGCTTTATCGATGCCTCCCCGACCCCGTTTCATGCGGTCGAGTGGATGGCTCGTACGTTGGAGTGCCGAGGATTCACCCGTCTGGCAGAAGATGAGAAATGGGAGCTTGAAGAGGGGCAGGATTACTACGTTACCCGTAATGACTCGTCGATCATCGCTTTTAGCTATCCGCCGTGCAGCGAAAAAGGGTATACCATCGTCGGTGCCCATACCGACTCTCCTCACCTGCGTCTCAAACCGAGTCCCCTGACTACTGTTTCGGGCGTCAAACGTCTCGGCGTCGAACCCTACGGCGGAGTATTGCTGAATCCGTGGTTTGACCGTGATTTGTCATTGGCGGGGCGTATCGTCTATTTAGACGGTGAAGTGCGCAAAGAAACCCTTATCAATATCGACCGTCCGATCGCCGTGATCCCCTCGCTGGCGATCCATCTCGACCGCGAGGCAAACAGCTCCAGAACGATCAATGCCCAGAGCGATATCGTCCCGATTATCGCGACGGGGGACGTCGAATTTGAGAGCTTTATCCTTTCCCAGATACAAGACGATACCGGTGAGCTGACCCTTTTGGCGCATGAGCTTAGCTTTTATGAGCACCAGAAAGGTTCATTCGTCGGTGTCGAGAGTGAGTTTATCACATCGGCCCGTTTGGATAACCTCCTCAGCTGCTATGTAGGATTGCAGGCACTGCTGGAGACCTCGTATCCGATGATGTGCGCATTTATGGATCACGAAGAGGTGGGAAGCGAGAGCCATGTCGGAGCAGGGGGGACGTTTGTCGAAGAGACGTTGCGCCGCATTGCCGGGAATGATTTTGAGAAGCTGATGCGCCGCTCATTGATGGTCTCGTGTGACAATGCCCATGCCCAGCACCCGAATTTTCCGGGTAAACACGAGTCTGAGCACGCACCGCTGTTAAATCAGGGGGTAGCGATCAAGATCAACTCCAACCAGCGCTATGCGACAAGCTCACGGACGCAGGGACGGTTTGTGCAGTGTGCCCGAGCGCTTCATATCCCGACGCAGACCTTTGTGACACGCAGCGATACGGCATGCGGATCGACGATCGGGCCGATCACGGCAACCCGTTTGGGGATCGAGACGATCGATGTCGGTGTACCGACGCTGGCGATGCACTCTATTCGCGAACTTGCAGGAATCAGCGATGCGTTCGGTCTCTATCGCATTCTGATCCATTTGGGAGATTATTGATGCCTGAGATGATATCCCCCGCCGAACTCAAAGCGCTGATCGATCAGACCTATAAGGTCGAAGAAGAGTATGTCGCCCTTCGCCAATCGTATGATCATTTACAAAGCACTATCGAGCAGGTGATCGAGTTTCTCCCCAACGCTATTTGGATTGTGGAGACGGACGGGAGCATCTTTTTGCAAAACTCGCAAGCCAAAGCGCTGGGAAAACTGTTCGATACGCTGCATCTGGACGAAGAAGACTATGAGATGACCTTCAAAGAACGCTCCTATCTCATCAAATCGGCGCAGCATAATGAGAAACGGTTGTTGAGCGCCACCGACATCACCGAACAAAAGCGCAAAGAAAATCTCGCCACGATGGGGCAAATGGCGGCACATCTAAGCCATGAGATCCGTAATCCGATCGGCTCTATCGCGCTGCTCGCTTCGACATTGATGAAGCGGGTCAAAGAGGAGAACAAGCCGATTGTGATGGAGATCCAAAAATCGCTCTATCGGATCGAGAGGATCATCAAAGCGACGTTGATGTTTTCCAAAGGCTCAAATGCGCAAAAGAACGCTCTGCGGTGGTGGCAGATTCGCGAAGCGCTTACCAGCGCTATCGGCTATTACAGCTATGCTAAAAACATAGAGTTCGATTTTCCCGAAGAGGATTTTGAGCTTTACGGTGATTTGGATCTGCTGACGATGCTTTTTACGAACTTTGTCTTTAATGCCATCGATGCCATCGAGCTGGATGAAGAGGAGGAGGGAAAAATACAAATCCTCCATTCGCTGGAGGGGGAATTCCATGTTTTTGAAATCTATGACAGCGGTATCCCTATCGAGAACAAAAAGTGGCTTTTTGAAGCGTTTAAGAGCACGAAAGAACGGGGCAACGGCCTGGGATTGGTACTCTCTAAAAATATCGTCGAGTCCCACGGGGGCGAGATAGCTCTTTGCGAGGGTGAACGCAAAGGGTTCCGTTTCACCCTCTCTTCTTAGAGAGGTTTCGGTTCGCCGAGATAATACCCCTGCAGATAGTCGATTCCCAACTCTTTGCATTTGTGATAGACCGCTTCGGAATGGACAAACTCCGCTACGGTTTTTAGCCCTAAGTGTTTTGAGAATTCGGTAATCGCGGTGAGTATCGTTTGTGCATTGCTGTCGGTGTCGATGTTGCGGATTAGAGAACCGTCGATTTTAAGGAGATCCACATCGAGTTTGATGATGTGGGCAAAGTTGGAATATCCGGTACCGAAATCGTCGATGGCGATGCGGCATCCGAATTTTTTTACATCGCTGATAAACGTAGAAACTTCCGGATAGTTCTCGATCCCCTCACTTTCCAAAAGCTCAAAGATAATACGCTCTGGGTAAGAAGATTCGCCAAGTTTTTGGATGATGAACTCTTTGGTATCAAAAATATCATCGACCGATAAATTCATTGAATAGGTTTGAGGAGTCGTTTCTATCATCTTGAAAACTTCGTCTATAACAAATCGTGTCAAGTGTGGATAGAGACGGGATTGCCGTGCGGCAGGGAGAAAATAGCCCGGAGAAACGATTTCGCCGTTGTTGTCGATCATCCGGATAAGGGCTTCATACTCAACGATTTCTCGGCTGAGCGCATCAAAGATCGGCTGATAGTAGAGACAGAACTGTTTTTGTTCAATCGCCTCTTTGAGTTTTTTGCTCCACAAAATATTGTTTTGGTACTCTTGTCTGATTTGCATGGTCTCATCGTAGAGCTGATAGCTAAGACGCCGTTTTTTCGCCGATTTTAGTGCCATATCGGCATTGGCGAGAAGATCGATAACATTGCTTTTACGGCTTCGTGCGATGTCCATTCCCATCGTTAAAGTAACGTAGATACTTGCACCTTGCAGGTCGTAATATTGCGATTGGAGATGATTGACAATTTTGAGTCGGGCAGCTTCCAGTTCAAAAGTGCTCATCGGTTCTCTCAACGCAATCGCATACTCATCTGATGGCATTTTATACAGCTGCATCGGAAAATCTGCAATGGCTTCCAGAACAGACTGTGCCAAAGCAAGGAGTGTTTCATCCCCGATGGCGTGGCCGTAAAAGTCGTTAATCTCTTTGAAATTATCGATATTCAGGAGCATGAGGGCATAAAAACGGTTGGTTCGAATGTCCCGGATAAGAGCATTTCGGTTGGGAAGCGATGTCAGATGATCGGTATGGAGCTGGTGCTCAAGTTTCAGGTTAAGCTCTTTGGTTATTTGGGTATCCCGCTCGATCCTTCGAATAAGGATGCGAAACCCGTAGTGCAAAATGGCGGCAACAACTGCCAAGGATAAAAGACTGATGATGAGAAGAT
The DNA here is from genome assembly GCF_000183725.1 of Sulfuricurvum kujiense DSM 16994. NCBI lineage: Bacteria > Pseudomonadati > Campylobacterota > Epsilonproteobacteria > Campylobacterales > Sulfurimonadaceae > Sulfuricurvum > Sulfuricurvum kujiense. The sequence continues at coordinate 933,354 of NC_014762.1, forward strand.
TTCGTATCTCTGTTTTGTACTCCGTAACATCTTCGGTAACGTCAAATGCGCAGGTCATCATCGCGATAACATCGTTTTTATAGTTGGTCAGCGGACGTGATGCAATGACATAATCGCGTGAATCGACACTGTAGCGGCTGCTTTTATTAAAGGTAAACGTTTTAGGCAGATGATCGAACAGAGGGTCGTTCGAGGAAACAATCGAATACCCTTGATAGGTTATATTATTGGATTTTGGAAGTAAAATCTTAAGTTTTTTAGTATCGAAAGCGATAGCGCTTTTAATTCCCGAATGGGCATCGAGCCGTTTTTGGACACGGTTGATTTTGGCAACGGTCTGAATGATACCGATAAATGTTTTGTTTTTAAAGATCGGTACGATTGTGATGACGGAAACATCGTAGATAGTAACGTCCAGCGTAGAGACGATTTTCCGGTTATTGATGGCATAGGCTAAAACCGGCCGTTTATTAAGGATATTGTCCCCGTATTTTTTCGGCTCCTGCATACGAAGAAAGTGGGCACCGTCCGCACCGATGAAGCCGCTCATATCGACCTCGCCGCGGTGTTTGGCTTCATTAAAATACGGCAATGTCAACTGATAGAGTTTTTCACGGTCACGTGCCGCGAATGCATCGACGATTTCACGATTTCCCGCAATTTGGCAGGCCAGTTCACTGAGACCTTTTTGGGTATCGAGCATCGCCAAATCAAATGAGTTGCGCAAAAGGGCACGGTGAGCGGAGGTTTTTTCATCTAAAACATGTTTTTTGTCTTGGATAATAGTGAGGATGAATATGGTGATCAGCAAGACGACAAGAGCAATAGAAAAAAGTGTAGCACGAACTTTGATTTTATTCACTCATGAGCCTTGTTTGCGATATTGTAAGGTATACGATTATAACATAGCTTAAACGATTTTGTCACAAATACGTTACAAATTTTCACTCTCAATGCTATTTAGGAAAGAGAATTGATCCTAATCGTATCATTGTCGATCCGCACTCGATGGCAAGTTCGAAGTCACTGCTCATCCCCATAGAACAGATAGTAGCTTGAGGAAGGGTTTCGAAAATACGGCGTGTCGTCTCAAAGCTTTTGCGGATTAGAACAGGGTCGTCGACGTGTGCTCCGATGGACATTACCCCCTGAAGCTTCAATCTCGGGCACTCTTGCATAATTTGAGCGTATTTTTCATTGATCTCTTCGGGAAAAAACCCGCTTTTTGATTCTTCGTAGGCGGAATTGATCTGTACCAATGCACGTAAATACATCTCATCGCGCTCCAAGCGCTCGTTAAGAGCATGAGCCAGCTCGATCGAATCGATGGAATGGAGCAGATGGGGACGGACGCTTAAGAGATGATTGATTTTATTTTTCTGCAATGTACCGATAAAATGCCATTCGATCGGTAAATCTTTCAACTGTTCGCTTTTGTTGATGAGATCTTGAACTTTATTTTCGCCGAACGCCCGCTGCCCGATGTCATAAAGCGATTTGATCGCTTCTGCATCGACATACTTGCTTGCCGCGACAATTTTGACGATATGGTGGTCGCTAACCCGAAGACGGGCTTTTTCAACCTTCTCAATGATATGGTCAAAGTGCCGTTTTTGCTCTAATAGTGTCATTGCATCAACCTCGTTATATCGTTATAGAGCCCCAGACTCATAAGTCCGAGCAAGAGTACCCAGCCTCCGATGGTAAGCTGAGTGATAACCGCTTCGCTCGGAGCTTTGCGGCGGATCATCTCATAGAGATTAAACATGATGTGTCCGCCATCAAGTGCCGGGATGGGGAGAAGATTGAGGACACCCAGATTGACCGAGATAAGTGCCGAGAAAAAGAAAAGGCTCATCCACCCGTATTCTGCCGCATCGGCGGTGATTTTGGCAATACTGACCACACCGCCTACTTCTTTGGCGGGAACGATGCCGCTAAGGAGCTTTTGGACACTTTGGAAAATAAGCAAGGAAGAGGTATACGTCTCTTCGGTCGCATACGAGAGGGCGGTGAGCGGAGTGAACTGCAGGGTGTGGGTATCTCCGGAGGGGGCGATTCCGATCATCCGCTGCTGGATCGTCTCTTTGAAAATATTTTGCGTTTCGGAGATTTTAGGATTGACGGTAAGGATATGAACCGTATTTCCCCTCTCTATTCGAAAAGTCAGTGTCCCTATAGACGATTTTACGGCGTCGGAGATTTCATTCCATTGGGTAATGCGCTCTTCATTGATGGAGAGGACGAGATCCCCTTTTTGAAGTCCGGCGATATTCGCGGGAGATTCATGGAGTACGTTGCCGATTACGGGGGAGAGTGCCTGCGGTCCCCCTAATGCAAGAGCATAGAAAAAAAACCAGGCAAGGGCAAAATTCGCCAATGGGCCTGAGAGGAGGATAATAATACGCTGCCACGGCTTTTTACAGTTGTAACTGTCCGTATCGCAGCTGATTGCGCCAGGGTCGAGATCATCCTGCCCTTTCATCTTGACATAGCCGCCCAACGGAATAGCGGAGATTTGCCACCGCGTATTCAGCCATTGAAAGGAGACGAGTCTTTTTCCGAAGCCGATGCTGAAAACTTCGACGTAAACGCCGAATGCCCGTGCTGCAGCAAAATGGCCGAGTTCATGGAAAAAAATAAGTGCCGAGAGGACAAGAAGGGCGACCAGCCAACTCATGCATTGCTCCGATTTTGGTAGGCTTTGCTAAACCCGATCAAATACTCGATGCCCGAATAAACGGTTAATGCGACGGCAATCCAGAGCAGCATATCGCCAAACGGCCAGTGCATCAGCAAAAATCCGATGGCGATCATCTGTGCGACCGTTTTGACTTTTCCCGCCCATGAGGCGCTGATATCGATCCCCTCGGAGAGTGAGAGGGTACGAAGTCCGGTGATAAAGAGTTCGCGGACGATGATGATATAGATCGCCCATGCTGATGCGGCACCCGCCATCATAAGACCTAAAAAAGCGGCGAGGGTGAGCATTTTGTCGGCTAGCGGGTCGAGGATCTGTCCTACGATGGTGATTTGATCGAGTTCACGGGCAATATAGCCGTCAAAAAAGTCGGTAACACTTGCAATCACAAACAGAAGCGATGCCGCATAATAGTTCCAGCTGACGTGCCATCCCATGTCCGTAAACACTTGAGGATTGAGAATGATCCAAAACATCACCGGTGCGATGAGAAGTCGCGCGAACGCTAGGAGATTGGGAAGGTTAAACACCAATTTTGCCTTTTAGGGTTTGGTTTTTTAAGCGCGGTAAACTGCGCGTGGGCATCGCGCCGAGCGAAACCAAGTGTTAACGTAGGCTAACGGGCTTTGCCCGTAGCCGTATTAAAATTACTGAAACGTCGTCCCGCCGTCTACAACGATCGTTTGTCCCGTAAGCCATGAAGAACCGCTTCCGCAGAGGAACAGGCAGGCTCCCGTCAAATCTTCGGCTTCACCCATACGGCTAAGCGGCGAGCGCGCAACAACTTCGCTTTTGACCTCTTCATAGTTCGGGAACGCTTTAAGTGCATCGGTATCGATCGGTCCGCCGCTGACGGCATTGACCCGAATCCCTTTTTCTCCCAGTTCGGCCGCAGCGTAGCGCACCATCGCCTCAACAGCCGCTTTGTTGGTTCCGTGACCTGCGTAATTCGGGGTATAGACGAGATTGCCGGTCGAACTCATCGAGATGATTGAACCGCCGCCCACTTTCTCCATCCGTTTCGCCGCCTCTTGTGCACCGACGACAAAGGCGTTGACGGTAGCGGTATAGATATTGTTCAATCCTTTAGGTTTGAGGCGCATGAACGGCCCGAAACCGCCGACTACGGCACGTCCTGAAATGATCGCATTGGAGATAAAAAAGTCGAGTCGATCGAAATCTTCGTCAAATTTGGCAAAAACCTCTTTGTACTCATCCGGCTCTAAAATGTTAAGGGCATATCCTCGGCATTTGACACCGTGATTTTTTTCAACATCGTTTGCGATTTCGGCCGCAATCTCGGCATTGGAGTTATAGGTGAAAGCGACGTTGCACCCCTGTGCGGCGAACGCATAGACAATCGCTTTTCCGATTCCGCGTGTGCCGCCGCTGATGAGTAGTGTTTTTCCTTGCATTGACAAATTAAGCTCCTTGTATGGTGTAGTTTTTCATGACATTTTCAAGCCGTTTCAGGTTTTCGGCACTCGGCGCGACAAGAGGGAGACGGTACTCCAATGTATCGATCAATCCGGCGATGTACATTGCCGCCTTGATCATGACCGGGTTGGATTCCAAAAACAGTGCTTTGTTGATCGGGAATAGCTCGTCATTGAGTGCTTTTGCGGCCGAAAAATCACCGTCTAGCGCTTTGGCAACCAACTGAGCTTTCAGATCCGGCAAAAGGTTTGACGTCACCGAAGTGATACCGGCTCCACCGTTGGCAAGAATCGCGTAGTCGATCGCATCATCTCCGCTGAAGACTTTAAGCTCTGGACGGCGGGAGAGAAGTTCGATGGTACGTTCGATGCTCCCCGTCGCCTCTTTGATCCCGTAAATATTTTTGACGTCGTCGAAAAGACGGATAACGGTGTCGGCGCTGATGTCGACTACGGTACGTCCCGGAACGTTATAGAGCATAAATGGAAGCTCTGGAACCGATTCGGCAATCGCTTTGTAGTGCTGATAAAGCCCCTCTTGGGATGGTTTGTTGTAATACGGAGCTACGGAGAAGATCGCATCGACGCCGCATGATTGTGCGGTGCGTGCCGCTTCGATCGCTTCGGCGGTCGAGTTGCTTCCCGCTCCGGCGAGGACTTTGGTGGAGGTCCCTTTGCACACCGCTACCGCGATTTCCATACAGATGCGGTCTTCATCGTAGGTTAATGTAGCGCTTTCCCCGGTCGTGCCGACCGGACAAACCGCATTGATACCGTTTTTGATCTGTCGTTGAATGAGATCAGCGTATTTTTGCTCATCTAATTTTCCGTTTTTAAAGGGGGTTATAAGAGCAGTCGTTGAACCGGTTACGAGATTCATTTTTTTCCTTTGCGTAGGATTAGTGTAGTGGATTTTTCGCTGATGAGATATTGCGCGGCAATTTTTTGAATCTCATCGGGTTTAAGCGCTTCGATCGCTTTTTCATAATTCATCAAGGGAGCGATATCACCTCGGGCCAGATAGCTTCCGAACAATTCGGCAACCGATGTCGAACTCTCTAAAGAGTAGATGAAATCGGCTTTGGTATTTATTTTTACTTTATCAAGTTCGGCTTTCTCTACCGGTGTATTTTGGAGATTGTGAATAACGTTCCAAATCTCTTTTTCAACCTCTTCGGCTTTGACACCGTTGTTGCACACCGCTAAAAACAAAAAGATGCCCGGATCGATATTCTCCATATTATAGGCATAGATTTGGTTGACTAAACGCTTTTCGTCGACCAATAGGCGGCTTAACCGCGAACTCTTGCCCGAGCTGAGCATTTCACTGAGTGCGGAGAGTTTCGGCTGATCGGCATGCTGAAAATTCGGTATCGGAAAACTGATGGCGAGCATTTCTACTTCGCTCTCTTTGTTGACGATAACGCGGCGCGCACCGTCTTGTTCCGGCTCGGTTGTTTTGACCGTCGGGATATCGAGGGTGTTTTTGATCGATCCGAAGTTTTTTTCCGCTTCGTCAAAAACACTCTGCGGTTTGATATCGCCCGTGACGATCAAAATAGCGTTTGAGGGTTGATAATAGGTCTCATGAAAGGTGCGGATATCGTTTAATGTCCATGTCTGAATATCGTTCATAAACCCGATCGGTGTCCAGTGATACGGATGGTAGACATAGGCACTGTTAAAGAGACGGAAATAGAGATACCCCATAGGGTTATTGTCGGTTCTCCATCGGCGCTCTTCGGCGACCACGTTGCGCTCGGGTTGGAACTCATCGTCTTTGAGATTGAGGTTTTGCATCAACTCCGCGAATAAAGAGAGAGATTTGGCGAGATTTTCACTGCTTGATTTGATGTAGTAGTGGGTGAAATCGAATCCCGTCGAGGCGTTGTTCATCCCCCCGATGCTTTTGACCTCTTCGTCAAACTCACCCGCTTTAAGGTTTTTAGTCGATTTGAAGTTCATGTGCTCGAGCATATGGGCGATACCGCTTTTTCCCATAACTTCGTTTCGGCTTCCCACTTTATAAAAAATATCGCTAGAGATAACCTGCGAACCGTTTTCCATAGGGATGGCAACAACCTGCAATCCATTGGAGAGGGTTTTGGTTTCGTAATGAGGCAGTGATGAGGCCATAAGGGTTCCTAAACTCAAAATAAGTGCGGCGAGGATTTTCATCGCCGATCTGCGCCGATCGCTTCAGTGATCGAGGTAAAGCCATCAGACGCCAAGAGATCGATAAGACCGCTGTTAATCTCTTCGACGACTTCGGGACCTTTGAAGATCAAGGAAGTATAGATTTGTACCAAAGACGCACCCGCACGGATACGGCGGTAAGCCTCTTCGGGGGTACTGATGCCGCCGACACTGATAAGGGTGGTTTTACCGTACAACTCGCGCGCGATCGCATCGAAAATATAGAAGCTTCGCTCGCGCAGCACTTCACCGCTGAGTCCCCCCATATCTTCGGGTTCGGATACCAGAGAATAATCGATGGTCGTATTGGTCGCGATGATCCCGTCCGCTCCGCTTTCCACGGCATGAACGCAGAGGGCGACTGCCTGATCTTCGGTCATATCCGGCGCGATTTTCAGCAAAATAGGCTTAGTCGTCAGCGCTTTGGCTTCGGCGAAAAGCTGGCTGATAAACGCTTCATTTTGAAGATCGCGCAAGCCCGGCGTATTCGGCGATGAGATGTTGATGACCATATAATCGGCGTATTCGTGAAGCGCTTTGATCAAGGTAGTGTAGTCTTTGATCGCTTTATCATCGGGGGTGATTTTGTTTTTTCCGATGTTTACGCCGATAGGGGTGCTGAACGGGTAGATGTTTTTAAGACGGTGTGAAATGCGGAACAACCCGTCGTTATTGAATCCCATCGCGTTTTGAAGGCTCTCTTCTTCGATATGGCGCCATAGGCGAGGGCGGGGATTGCCTTCCTGGGGTTTTGGGGTGAGGGTTCCGATTTCGCTGAACCCGAATCCCAAAGACATGATGCCGTGGAACATTGTCGCGTTTTTGTCAAATCCCGCAGCCAAACCGACCGGGTTTAAAAACGTACGTCCGAAAAGCTCTTGGGTAAGCGAGGGATGGGTAACAAAATGTTTTGCCATCCAGCCGTTAAAGAGTGGCGGGCAAAAGCTTGCGCTGCGGAGCACTGCCGCGGCAACCGTATGGGCATTTTCGGGTTGAAGTTTAAAAAGCCAGGGTTTTAAAGATTCGTAATCAAGCATAGTGACCCGCCTCGTCATGGTAAAAGTTGCCGCGATTATACTCAAAAAAGGTTGAATGGTTTGTTAATCAAGCGAGCCTTGTGCCGCAGGAGGGAGAGATTGAAGGTGTTGAGTAATTTGTGCCGCCGTCATTTCAGGGGTAAATCCCTGAAGAGATAATGATCGGTCATTTGTCCCCAATGTTCCATAAAGTGTCGGAGTAGTGGCTTTAAACAAAGCGATGGTAGGGACTCCGGAAGCACTGGCCAAATGCATCGGTCCCGTATCGCCGCACACAAAAGCATCCATCTGGGAGAGGATAGTGCCTAACAAACGTAAATTAGACTCTATAAGCGTATAAAAATCATCTTCCAGTTTTTCTTTTACGTCTGGAGAGAGGATATCGACAAATACGGCATTCGGATTGAGCTGTTTCATATGGCGATACCACTCTTTCCACCAACCGTTTTCGATTTTCTTTTCGAAACGGGCGTCACGGAAAATACCGATGATTTTTGCTTTGCTTCCCCATGCATATCCTTGGAGTGAGAGCCGTTTTTTCAGCTCTTCAAGCCCTTGAATTTTCTCTTCTTTACTCAGGGCGATATCCATTTTGTGAGGGAAATCGTTTGCATTGTTTCCGAAAGCCTCCATCAAATGCAGAGGTTTCAACGCTTCATGAACCGATTGGTGGGGTGCGGTGACGACATGTGTCAGGGGAGACCAATTTCCCGATGCGTCAAAGCCGAGTTTGTATATACCGCGTGCCAAAAAAGTTGCTCCGCGGTCACTGGCCGAACCGCTGTTTAGGTTAAGAACGAGATCATATTCTGTAGTACGGAGCCGTTGGATATAGCGGTATAAATGAAACGGATTTTTCAGAAGACGACGGGGAAAGTCAAATATGTTTTCGACCGCTGTGCTTTTGAGAAGAGGCGAGGGGTATTTCGCTCCGATCAGAACATCGATTTTTGCACCGGGAAAACGGTGTTCCAGCGCACGAAGCAGCGGAGTCGTAAAAAGGATGTTTCCGATGCGGTAATTGATCCGAATGACCAAAATACGGCGGATCGATTCCGTCGGTATCGTCTCATGTTTGGCGTGAGAAGGAAAAATAAGAGCCAAAAGGGCATTTAAAATAATTTTGGCTTTTTGCCGGATGCGTGAGTGGAGCGGTAATCCCATACTTGTTCCTTTAACTTTCTGTCAGTGTTTGGCTAAGACGCTGGTACTCTTCCGAAGAGCTCAAAAGATATTGATGCGACCCCTGCGCTACAATTTGCCCGGCTTTAAATACAAGGATTCTGTTCGCATCTTGAACAGTGCTGAGACGGTGTGCGATCAGGATAGTAATTTTGTCTTTTGTATATTCTTTAAGCGTATTTTGAATTTTGCGTTCCGTCTCATTGTCGAGAGCACTGGTCGCTTCGTCCAGAATAAGAAGAGACGCATGCTTATAGATAGCTCTGGCTATCGCAATCCGCTGTCTCTGTCCGCCGGAAAGATTGGCCCCGAACTCCTGCATCACCGTATAAATTCCATCCGGCAATGATTGGGCAAATTCGAGTGCATCCGCCATGTGCAGTGCTTCTTTGACACGTGCTTCATCGACGGTATCGCCGTAGGCTACATTGGCTGCCAGAGTGTCTTGAAAGATATAGACCCGCTGGGAAACAAAAGCGATTTGAGAACGGAGCGAATTTTGTGTATACTCTTTCAGATCATGTCCGTTGATGGAAATAGTTCCCGATATCGGATCGTAAAAGCGCAGAAGCAGATTTACAAAAGAACTTTTTCCCCCTCCGCTTTGTCCTACGAGGGCGATGGTCTCTCCGGCTTGAATATCGATACTGATGTTCTCCAATGCCGTTTTATCTTCAAATTTGAGCGTTACCTGATCAAATTGAATCCGTTTTACCGCCTCGCTTAATGTTGATTTTCCATCCGTTATTTGGTTCTGGATATCGAAAATATGAAAGACCCGTTCGCTTGCGGCCTGGGCATCCTGTACTCTTCCCAGAATGTTGCTGGCCCCTTTAAGCGGTTGAAACACAAGGCCGAAGGCCGTTAAAAAAGCGGTGAACTCTCCGACGGTCATTGCACCTGAATAAACCTGCCTTCCCCCTATAAAGATGACCGCCGCCAGTCCGATTGCCGCGATAATCTCCATCATCGGGGAGATCAATTCGCTGGTATAGGAAGATTTCATATTGAGTTTGAAAAAATGGTCGTTTTCATGATGAAAACGCTCCAGTTCGTACTGCTCGGTCGCATTGGATTTGATGATTTCGGAATTGTTGAAAACTTCGGTTAGACGTGTAACGATATCGGCATTTTTTTCTTGTGATCGGTGGGCAAGGCGTTTTAGCCGTTTGGTGATTTGGAGCAACGGAACAATGATTGTGGGCATGACGATCAATGCCCAGAATGCAAGGGTGGGATTGAGGTAGATGATATATCCGACGAGTGTTACAACCGTAAGACTTTCACGAATCAGTTCGGGCATCATCGAAGATACGAAGTACTGGATTCGATTGATGTCGTTTGTAATACGGGAAATAAGTTCGCCGCTACGGTTTAGATAGAGAAATTGCATATCCATATTGACCATTTTGGACAGCAGCTCTTCTCGGATTCTTGAAACGATATGCAGACCGATGTAGGTATTGAAAACTGCTTGTATATAGCGCCCGACCGATTTTATGATGTAAATCACAATCAAAAGCACCGGAATGATGTAGAGCATCCGGGCTTCTTTGTTGATAAACATATTGTCCATCAGCGGTTTCATGATATGTGCGGTAGCCGCCGTCGCACTGACGGTGAGAATGATCCCGATCAATACCATCAAAAATTGGAATTTATATTCGCGTATATAAGGCCAGAAGCGTTTATAGCTCTCTCTCATTCACGTATCTCCCATACCGTTCCCGCAGGGGTATCCATGATTGAGACTCCGAGTGCGGTTAGTTCATCCCGCAATGCATCGGAAGCGGCGAAATCTTTGGCTTTTTTGGCTTCGCTGCGTTTGGCGATCAGCTCGTTGATTTTGGTTTTAGTCTCTTCATCCAAGCCGAATTGAAAATACTCGTAAGGATCTTGCCCTCCGAAGCCCAGCACGGTTTCAACGGTTGCCAAAGAAGAGAGGAGAATTTGGCGATATGCTTTGTCTTTGGGATTAGTATCGAGCGCTTCGTTCGCCTGCGCTATCAGCTCATCGATCAGCGCATAGGCGCGTGAGACGTTTAGATCGTCCCCCAGCGCTTCGAGGAGATTTTTTTTGAATTCGGTTTCGATTCCGTCGGTACTGAGTCCGAAGATGCGTTTTTTGAGACGATAGAGACGATCGAGCCGCCGTTTGGATGCGATCAGATCGTCTTCGTTAAAGTTAAAATCTCCCCGATAATGGGTACTGAGGAGATAAAAACGGAGCACTTCACCATCATAGGCTTTGAGAGCGTCTTTGAGAAAAAAACTGTTCCCGAGGCTTTTGGACATTTTCTCACCCGCGATGGTGACAAAGCCGTTATGCATCCAGTATTTGGCCAGTTCATGATTGGTTGCGCAGCGGGTTTGTGCCGCTTCGTTTTCGTGGTGGGGGAAGAGCAGATCGGCTCCGCCGCCGTGAATGTCGATTGCATATTCTCCCTCGTTCGAGGTAACATAGCGCTCGATCATCGCCGAACACTCCAAATGCCATCCGGGGCGTCCCCGTCCGAACGGAGAATCAAATGCTACCCCCTCATCGTGAACCGCTTTCCAAAGGGCGAAATCGGCCTCATTGCGTTTTTCGCCCACTTTTTCGACACGGCTGACGTTCTCACTGCTTTGGCGGTTCGAGAGGCTGAGATAGTTTTTGTCGCTGGAGGTATCGAAATAGATATCGCCGTTGCTGATCGAGTACGCATGGCCTTTGTCCAGGAGTTTTTGGATCATATCGCACATAGCATCGATCGATTCGGTCGCTTTGGGTTCTAAGGTCGGCGCCCTGACACCGATGGCCGCCATGTCGCGGTGATAGGCATCGGTATAACGCTCGGCGATCTCGGAGGTAGTGATCCCGAGTTCCTGCGCTTTGTTGATGATTTTATCGTCGATATCGGTGATGTTTCTCGCAAAGAGCACTTCGTAGTCTTCCGCTTCCAATACGCGGCGCAGAAGATCGAAAACCAAAGCGCTTTTGGCATGACCCAGATGAGCATCGTCATAGACGGTAGGGCCGCAGACGTAGAGGGAAACTTTCCCCTCTCTAAGCGGCTCGAATTTCAGTTTTGTTTTTTTGACGCTGTCGTAAATAGTCATTCTTGTTCCTAAAAGTTATCGTATTAAGTGTAGCAGAAATTGGTTTAGGAGATAAAAAGCCGATCCCAAACTGATCATGCCGAGCAGAAAATAGAGGCTGTATCTGGTTTTTAAAAGATCAATAAAGACCCCCCAGCCTACTTCACGTACCGTGAGTAACATCTGAACACCGCCGCCGATGCTTCCGGCCAACGCCAAACCGGCGGCTCCGAGAGGTTTCATCAAAAGGACGGAGAAAATGATATTGACGATAAGCGATATCGCGGCGATCTTGGCCGCTTTGATATGTTTATGCATGGCATAGAGGTACAGTGAAAATAGTTTCGCCAACCCGAATGGGAGGAGCCCGATCATATACATCATCAGAACGTCCGCCGTATTGTGCGTATCTTGGATACTAAAGGCGCCCCGTTCAAATAAGAGCCAAATGATCGGTTCGGCAAGAAGCATTCCGCCCAATACCGAGATTCCCAAAAGGGCGTTTAGGAGCCAAAACGATTTGTGCAGGTTCCGGTAGGCGAGGTCGTTGTTTTCGTTTTTGATCGCTTTGGCGATAGTCGGAAAAAGTGCCGTGGTGATTGCCAGTGCGATGATGGCAAAGGGAAGCTGGAAAATGCGGTTTGCGTAAAACAGATACGATACCGATCCTGCCGCTAAAAACGAGGCGAGGGAAGTATCGATAAACGAGGCTATCTGTGCCGTCGAATTGCCCAAAACGGATGGGAAGAAGAGGGAACTGAATTTTTTCTCTTCGGCTTTGACGTCTTTGGCTTTTCGGTATTTCCAGCCCCCGATGAGGAGTTTCATAAGCCCTTGCTGACGCATCGAGTAGAGATGTGTGATCACTTGCAGCAATCCCCCGACGAGAATCGAAAAGCTGAGGGCGTAAACGATCGTTTTCGGGTCGCTATGGGCAAAGAGTAGCAATGTGACGACCATCGCGACATTGAGCCATACGGTTGAAAAAGCGGTCGTAAAAAAGTGTTCTTTGTGCTGCAGCAGAGTCCCTAAAAAAGTGACGATAAAGATTAGATCCAAATACCAGAAATTGATAGCGGTCAGCGGCGCGGTTTTGGCAATGAGATCGGCATCCCAATCCCATGCCAGCAATTTTGTCGAAAATCCCGGAAACAGGGTCACCAGCAAAGAAAAGGCGATGATAACGAGCATAAAACGGATAAAGATGGCGACGGCGAAAACACTTTTTTGCCGTGAAGCGATGTAAGAGGGCATAAAACTTTGGGTAAATGAACCTTCCGCGAAGATTCGCCGAAAAAGATTGGGAAATTTGAAGGCCATTAAAAAAATATCGCTCCATACGTTCGCACCCAATACAGACGTCATTAAAATGTCGCGTGCAAGTCCCGTCACACGGGAAATAAGGATACCGAACGAATTGGAAAATACCGATTTAAACATGGTTATTTAGGAAACCTTCTAATAAAGTTTACGCAATTTTAACCGATATGTGATTAAAATAAGGGCAATCATGTAAAGGATCACGAATGGGGCTGTTTACGAAAGAGGATGAAAAAGGTGCCGCCGCAGCACCCATCTCTCCTGTCATAGTACGTACATCGAATGTCGCCAAAGAGCTTTTGCAAGTCTCAATGACCTATAAAGTATCTGTCCATTCCCTCGATTTTCACCTTCTCGGTACCCAGACATTAACGAAAGCGGTCGTAGAAGGCTCCCCGGAAGATTGGGTGGAACTGACGTCCGATGAGGTGAGAGATCTCAAAGAAGAGCATTTTTTAGACCCGAAATTTGAGATCAAACAGGTACATGAAATCGAAATTTATTCGATTACCGAACATAGTTCTCTCGAATCGATCGATATGTCGATTGGGGGGAACCATACACTGTGCAAAATCTATCTGACGATAAAAGCGGGAAGTGTCGCCCGCTATTACAGTAGTTTCAAAGATGATTTCATCCATTTGATCAACAAGAAGAAACTCCGTGCAAACTTGATGATAGGTGTATTCGATTCAATGATGATCGAAAATATCAGTGAACTTTTGGCCAAAATCCATGTGGCCGGAAACTATCGTTTCGAGACGCAGGAACGTTATCTTATCGCCCAATCGTACGAGCCGGTAGAAACGATAAATGACAAGCTGATTCTCCATTATAATTCGAAACGCCAAGCCGAGGACGAACACGGCAGAGTCGATTATTCTAAGCGCGGATATGTCATCGGCGTGGTGAAAGACGAACTCATAATAGAGTACGTAAAACCGCAAAAAGGGGAGAACGGGCGCAATTGCCGCGGGGAGTTTATTATCCCGAAAGAGCCGATTATTAAAAATGAGCCTACGTTTTCGGTCGGGGAAAAAATTACGGTGATCGATACCCCTAAATGTATCGAATATCGGGCAGGATCCGGCGGATACGTCACTTTCGAAGGGGGTGTATACGATATCCAAACTGAAGTGGAAGTGACCGAAATCAGTTTTAAAACGACCGGATCGATCGATACGCAGCTGGATGCCGATGTTTCCATCAATGTCAAAGAAAAAGATTCGATGAAAGATGCGATCGGGCAGGGGATGGAAGTAACCGTCAATGTCATCAACATCGAGGGAAATGTCGGACCCAATGCCAAGGTAACGGCACATAAAGCGACAGTTGACGGCCAAGTGCATCAAAGTGCCATCATAAAAGCCGACGAGTTAACGATCAATGTCCACAAAGGGACGGCATACGGCAAAGAGGTCCATATTACACGATTGGAACATGGAACCGTCGAAGCCGACAAAGTGACGATAACGCAGGCGACCGGCGGAAAAATCAGAGCGCGCGAAATCGTGATCGAAGTACTGGGATCGCATGTAAAAATGGCGGCATCGCATTTGATCGAGATCCGAAAAATTCAAGGGGGAGAGAATCAGCTCATGATTGATCCGATGATCGATGAAGCGGATACAAACCTTCTTGAGCGTTCCGACCAGATGGCTCAGGTAAAAACGGCAATGCGCGATATTCAAAAAGAGCTGGAAGGGTACGAACATACGTGGCGGGAAAATCAACCGATGATGGAAGATTTAAAACGAAAGCTTGCCTATTATAAAAGCAGCGGAGTAAAAATGCCCTCGGCACTGGTCCAAAAATACCAGCAGAATCAACTTTTCAAAGAGAAACTGGAATCTTTGCGTAACGAACTCAAAAGCAAAGAAGACCAGTATGCGTGGCTGGCACAAAAACATACGGCGCTTCAGGCGGAAATTTATGACGCGCGGATCATCAACCATGATCGCTGGCATAATCGTAATGAGATTATTTTCAAACTGATCGATCCTCCGGTAGAAATTTTTTATGTTCCGTCCGAAAATTCGGAAGAAAAAATCTTGGGACTTCACCAAGATGACGACGGAGAATTTTCGATTAAGGTAATGGCACAATGATTATAGGATTAGATGGGATTATAGAGTATAAAGAGCCGTCGTCGGTTCATTTGAATGTCAACGGCGTGATTTACGAGGTGTTTATTTCGTTGCACACCTACAGCAGCATCGGCTCCGAGAAGGTTAAGCTGCACACGCATCATGTGATTCGCGAGGATGCCCAACAGCTTTACGGATTTGAACAAAAAAGCGAAAAAATTCTCTTTGAGGGGATGCTGAAAATCAACGGAATAGGGCCGAAAGCCGCCCTTGCTATCTGCAGCACCTTTACGCCGGAGCAGTTTGCGGGTATTATTTCATCTAAAGATATCAATGCGCTCAAAAAAGTTCCGGGGATCGGACCTAAAAGTGCCGGTCGTATTATGGTCGAACTGGCCGGGTTCGATGCCGTGCTGCTAGGTTCGGGAATAACCGCTACAACGGCTACGACGGAAGCATCGATGGCGTTAGAAGCGCTCGGATTTAAAAAAGAGCAGATCGGCAAAGCGCTCAGTGCTTCAGGTGCAACCGATACGGCGGCATTGGTGAAAGACGCATTGAAACAACTTCAAAAACTCTAATAAGGATACTCAATTGAAATTAGCCATTTTATTCGGCGGAGCCAGTTACGAACACGAAATCAGCATTGTCAGCGCTATCACCGTCAAAGAGAAACTGAGCCGATATGAGCTCAGTTTTATTTTTTGCGATCAGGACCATAAATTTTATCTGATCGACGGTACCAAAATGAAAGCGGTCACCTTTTCACGCGGAGAGCATCGTAAAATGCCCCAAATTTTTCTGGCCAACGGCGGCTTTGAACAGCGCGGATTATTCGGCAGTAAAAAACATGATATGCCGATACTCAATCTGATCCACGGCGGAGACGGAGAAGACGGTTCTATCGCGTCGCTTTTGGATTTTTTCCATATCCCTTTCATCGGTCCGCGCAAAGAGGCATCGATGCTCAGCTTTGATAAGCACTACACCAAGTGGCTGGCCAATTCGCTCGGCATCAAAACATTGCCGTATGAGATCTTGCATAAAGAGGACAAAAGAGCTGTAAAAACAGCCTATCCGTTTATCATCAAGCCTGCCCGTTTGGGAAGCTCTATCGGGGTCAGTATCGTCCGCGAAGAGCGCGAGCTTGATTATGCTTTGGATGTGGCATTCGAATTTGACAGCGTTGTGCTGATCGAGCCGTTCATAGCGGGGGTCAAAGAGTATAATTTAGCCGGTTTCAGCGCCCGCGGCGAGATGAATTATTCGATTGTGGAAGAGCCTCAAAAAGCGGAATTTCTCGATTTTGAGAAAAAATATCTCGATTTCTCCCGCTCGGGAAACGTCGCCGAAGCTTCCGTGAGCGACACATTGGTTCAGCAGCTGCGCGATGCGTTCAAGACGATCTACCTGCCGTTATTCGAGGGGGCGCTGATCCGCTGCGATTTCTTCGAGATCGAGGGTGAAGTGTACCTCAATGAGATAAACCCTATTCCCGGATCGATGGCCAACTATCTTTTCGACGATTTCGGCGATGCTATCCAAAAACTGCTCGGCTCGTTGCCGGATAAAAAAATGATTCGCGTCAAATATGACTACATCCACTCTATCTCCCAAGCCAAAGGGAAATAAGCGTGGCGGTTAAGAGCGTTCAATACAAACAGCATACATTTTCGATCAGTTATGAAATACTCAATCCGGGTGCCCATTACGATATTATTTTTCTCCACGGCTGGGGCTCACATAAAAATCTGATGAAGCACGCTTTCGGCGCCCACTTAAAGCAGTTCCGCCATATTTACATCGATATGCCGGGATTCGGAAACAGTACCTGCAATATGAGCCTTACGACCGAAGATTACGCAACGATTCTGGAGTCATTTATTTCCATGATCGAAGTGGATAAAATGATTATTTTAGGCCACTCGTTCGGGGGAAAAGTAGCTACCCTTTTAAATCCCGAATTTTTGGTGTTGGTCGGTTCTGCGGGGATTTTGGTTCCAAAGCCGTTTAAAATCCGTGCTAAAATTGCCTTGTTCAAACTTCTTAAATTTACGGGATTATCCTCTTTTCGCCGCTTTTTTGTCGCTCCGGACGCGCAGGGACTGAGTCAGCCGATGTATGAGACGTTCAAACAGGTCGTTAACGAGGATTTTACCGACAAATTTCGTGCGTACAAAGGGAAAGCTCTTTTGTGCTTCGGGGCTCAGGATACCGCGACACCGATGTGGACCGCGTATAAAATTTCAGAGCTTATTCCTGCATCGCAAGTCGTGGAATTCGACGGAGACCACTATTTCTTTTTAGAACAGGGGCAAACGGTTTCCAAAGAGATTGAAAAAATTGTTTTAAAAAGTTTGAAACACTAAGGAAAAAATATGGAATTGACAGAAATAGCTGCATTTTTTACGAATATTTTATTTGTTATGACGTTGGGATGGTATTTGATCACCAATTTGCAGTGGTACGATTATCGGATTGAGAGGGTCGTATTACGCCACCATAAAACGTGGTGGCATTTGATCTATTTTTTATTCCCTTTTATGGTCTATTTTATTATCCATGAATACTTTTGGATCTATTTTTATTTTGCGCTTCTCCCCTCGGTGATCATTTGGCACCGCAAACTCGATAAAAAATTGGTTTTGACCTGGCGGGTGAAGAGGTTTTTGATTCTCCTTTTTTCGATTGCTTTTTTATTAGACATTCTCTTAAAACTCAAAGGATTAGGGACGACGTACAGCGTGTTTCTTCCGATAGTTTTAACTTATTTCGGTTCATGGGGGATCGAGAAATTTTTATTTTTGGCGTATAAACGTCAGGCGCAGGGTAAAATCGCCTCGATGAAGGATCTGACGATCGTGTGTGTGACGGGAAGCTACGGCAAAACGTCGATGAAAAACTTTATCGCTCAGGTTTTAGGTCAAAAATTCAATGTATACGCAACGCCGCGCAGCGTCAATACCCTCGGCGGTATTATCCGTGACGTCAACGAATCGCTTCCCGAAAACACGCAGGTGTATATCTGTGAAGCGGGAGCGCGCGAAGTGGGCGATATCTACGCTATCGCACAGCTTCTCCATCCGCAGATCGTCGTCGTGGGCAAAGTGGGGCCGCAGCATCTGGAATATTTTAAAACACTGGAGCGTATCCAGCGCACCAAACTCGAAATCATCCATTCCAATCGTCTGAAAAAAGCGTTTATCCATACGTCGGTTACGAACGAGCCGCATGAGAAGGTCACGTTTTTCGGCGATGATGTCCGTAATCTGAAAGCGACGCTGGAGGGGATCGATTTTGATCTCAATATTGAGGGCGAAGAGCGCCATTTTCACACGTCGGTATTGGGCGGGTTTCAGACGATCAACATCAATGCGGCGATTTTGATCGCGTCAGAGATGGGGATGAGCAGTGATGAGATCGTTGGCGCGGTCGAGAAGCTCAAAAGCGTGGAACACCGGTTGGAGCGGATCGATGCGGGGGGCAAAATCATCCTTGATGACGGCTACAACGGTAATATCGACGGGATGCTGGAAGGGGTACGGCTGTGCTCTCTTCATCCGGGACGCAAGGTGATCGTAACCCCGGGACTCGTCGAGAGTACCGAGGAGCTGAATTCGGAGTTGATCAGTGCTATCAACGGTGTATTCGACATTGCAATTATTACCGGTTCTTTGAATGCCGCACAGTTTGACAAGGAGCTAAGAGTTCCGCAGAAAATTATGCTGGCCGATAAATCGCAGATGGTTAAAACTCTTGGAGAGGTGACGAAAGCGGGAGATATTATCCTCTTTGCTAACGACGCGCCGAATTTTATCTGATGGAAAATGTACTCTATGCGCCGTGGCGAACCGAATATGTAAGCGGTGAGAAAGAAGAGGGGTGTGTGTTTTGCAATATCAGCGAACATCCGCAATCAGATGAGACGCTCCATGTTCTTTATCGGGATGAACATTGTTTTATCGTCATGAACCGTTATCCCTATACGCCGGGCCATTTTATGATTATTCCGCATCGCCATACCGATGCTCTTGAAGCGCTAGAACCTAAAACGTGGCTTTATATGAGCGCTTTGGCTCAGAAGGGAGTACGTCTTTTGAAAGAGGGCTTCGGAGCGCACGGTGTCAACATCGGAATGAATCTCGGACGTGCCGGAGGGGCAGGGATTGCCGAACATATCCATCTGCATTTGGTACCGAGATGGGAGCGAGATACCAATTTTATTACCTCAATCGCTCAAACTCGCGTATATTCGACCGATTTTGAGGTAATATATAGTCGGTTAAAAGAAAAAAGCTATTATTTCACTTTAGAAACAGTTTAAAATTTTAAGAAAGGGAGGATGTATGGACGAAGATAGAAAAAAAATCATTCAATATGCATTGCAGTTTGATATCCATGACATACATACCTATTCAGGATATAAGGGTGGTTTATTGGTAAAAATTACGACCCGAAGTCCGCAAGTAGTAGACCAAATCGAAAAATTTGCCCTTTCAATCCCCGCTGTAGAAGAGGTTGCCGTCAAAAAGAACCATCTGATGCAATTTGAGATATTCTGTGTGACAAAAGATAACAACGTCTACGAATTAAAGCTCAAATAAATAGTTTTTTTACTGTTTATCTTTTTTTCGCGTAAGGACAAATGCGAAAACCGCAATTACCCCTAATAAAATAAAAATATTTCCTTGCTCAATCATGTGTTTCTCCCAATAATTTTTTCATGATTTCAATGTGATAGCTCTCTTGGTAATTGATAAATTCAAAAAAGGCGGAGAGTTTTGAATCGGTGATAGTGGAGGAGAGTTTGCGGCACTCCTCCTTCGCGTTTTCCTCTTCGATAATACCGTCGCGGAGAAACTTCTCCATATCGGTAATTTCATAGGTACGGGGATGCAGGGTTCTAGGCAGGGCCAAAATCCCCATCTTGGCCATCATCTCGCCGAATGATCGCAGATGAAAGTGCGATTCGTCGATCAGGTCTTGGAAATGGCTGACCTGTGCTGCACTCGTAGCCCGGATTTGCCGATAAAAGTAAATCATGATGAGTTCATACTCTTTGTACAGCTCTTCAAATAAAAAGAGGGTGAGAGCATCGATTTCGGCTAGGCTTAAAAAGGAGTCTGGCCAATGACGGGATCGGTTGAAAGCGCTGAGCGGTTCATCGAGGAGCAGATTCTCCAGATAGCTGTTCAACGTAAAGAGGAGAAACTCTTCATCATGACGCATTCGCTCTGTCAGTGGAGTCTGTGCGTATAGTAGATGGAGCGATTGAATTTCGGCAATGGTTGTACGGACAAGATTAAAAAACGAATCGCTTTCAATCGTGAAGTCGGGGTTGCGTTCATAGTCATATGCCAGAGTGTTTTCGTAAAGCGATCCGGCGAGCCATTTAAGATGGCGAAATTCGATTTGCGAAAACTCGTACAGACGGCTTTTAACCTGCGGATCATTAACCGAGAAGGACATAAAGGCGATTCGAAGCCACAGTTGGTGTTTTGCTCTAAACAAGGATGTGTCAATCATTCTTCCACCTCACATTCCATATCGATTTCAATCGCATGAAGGTCTTCTTCCGCCCCTTCGGCTCTATGGGCTTCATTGATCAAAGCCGCTTCGAAAGCACTAAGAACCATTTGCGCGCATGCTTGCTGTTTTAGCGGTCCCAGTGCAACTTTATCTTGTAAGTTTTGAGATGCCATTTGGGCATACTCATGCGATTCGCCCTTTATCATTTCGGTAAACATCGATCCCAGTACGACCGTATCGTGACAGCCGTTGGTGGCATACCCGACGGATTCCAGGATATCATTCTTACTTTTAACGTAAAAAATGACGAATTCTCCGCTTTTTTCACTATGCCCGACACCCACGCCTGTTGGGTTTTCGAGAGGACCGTAGTTACGAGGGTGCATGAGATGCTCAATGATCTCTTGGTTTAGATTGTTTTCCATCCGAAGATTATACCGCAGGTTGAACCTCTTTGTAAGAGTCCTCACCGTACAATCGCGTTATGAAAACTATTACACCCGAACATCTCCGTTATTTACCCACAACACGCGCAGAAATGGATGAGCGAGGCTGGGACCGATGCGACGTTATCCTGATCTCAGGCGATGCCTATATCGATTCGCCGTTTATCGGTGTGGCGGTTGTCGGGCGGATATTGGAGCGGGAAGGGTACCGTGTCGGGATTATCGGACAACCCGATATCAACACCGACGATGTGATGCGTCTGGGGGAGCCGAAACTGTTTTGGGGGGTGAGCGGCGGAAGCGTCGATTCGATGGTCTCGAACTATACGGCGACCAAAAAATTCCGCAACAGCGACGATTATACACCCGGCGGTGTCAACAATGCCAGACCGGACCGTGCGACGCTGGTCTATACCAACCTGATCCGTAAACATTTTAAAAACACCGTCCCGATCGTCCTGGGGGGGATTGAAGCGAGTTTGCGCCGTGTGACCCATTATGACTACTGGACGAACAAACTGCGCAAACCGATTTTGTTTGATTCCAAAGCCGACTATCTGATCTACGGAATGGGGGAAGGGGCGATTATCGCCTTGCCAAAAGCGCTGGAGAGAGGCGAATCGCCGAACGATATCCGAGGCGTATGTTATATCGCCAAAGAGCCGCGTGAGGAATATTTGAAGCTGCCGTCGCATCAGGAATGTTTGGATAACAAAGAGCGCTATATCGATCTGTTTGATACATTTTACAATAACAACGATCCGATCTCCGCTAAAGGGCTGTGTCAGGAAGTAGACGGGCGCTATGCGATCCAAAACCCTCCCGCCGACTATCTGGACGAGTCTGAGATGGACGCAGTGAGTTCTCTACCCTTTACCCGGGAACTGCACCCCTACCATCGTCCGAAAGGCTCTGTCAAATGTCTGGAGACGATCAAATTCTCCATCATGACCCATCAGGGGTGCTGGGGAGAGTGTAATTTCTGTGCCATCGGTGTTCATCAGGGGCGCACCATCCGTACCCGAAGTGAAGAATCGATTTTAAAAGAGGCAACGCAATTTACCGAGTACAAAGATTTCAAAGGGATCATCAGCGACGTCGGAGGTCCTACGGCAAATATGTACGGGTATGAGTGCAATAAAAAGCTTAAACACGGTACGTGTGATCATCAGAGGTGTGTCGATGATACCCATCTGTGCAAATCGATGAAGGTCGATCACACCCGTGTTATCAATCTTCTGCGACGGTTGCGTGAAGTGCGGGGGGTCAAAAAAGCGTTTGTCGCTTCGGGGGTGCGCTACGATCTCATCAACGAGGACAAACGGCAGGGGTACGAGTATCTTAAAGAGATGGTGCGTCATCACATCTCAGGACAGATGAAGGTCGCCCCCGAGCATACCTCCGAACATGTTCTGCATCTGATGAACAAACCGGGAAAACAGACTCTCGTTGATTTCAAAAAACTCTACGATAAGTTAAACCGCGAAGAGGGAAAAAAACAGTTCTTGACCTACTATCTCATCGCCGCCCATCCGGGATGCACCGAGAAAGATATGCACGATCTGAAACGTTTTACGAGTGAAGAGCTGAAGATGAATCCCGAACAGGCCCAAGTATTTACCCCGACACCGGGGACCTATTCGGCGGTGATGTATTACACTGAGATGGATCCCGCAACCCGCAAAAAAATCTTCGTCGAAAAAGATACGGCGCGAAAAGAGAAGCAAAAACAGATCGTCGTCGCCAAAGAGAGTTTTAAAAGCGGGTTTGCGAGTTAAATTACTCTAACGGTTCCGGTTTTCCGGTGTAATATCCTTGCGCATAATCGATTCCGTGTATTTTGATGGAGCGGTAGATCGATTCGTCGCTGACAAATTCGGCAATCGTCTCCGCCCCGATTTTATCGGCAAAATCGATAATCGTATCGACAATAATCCGGTGGCGTTCGTTACTGCTGATTCCGCTGATGAGGGAACCGTCGATTTTAATATAATCGACTCCGAGTTTGAGGATATTTTCAAAATTGGAGTAGCCCGTTCCGAAATCGTCAATCGCTATTTTTGCCCCCAACGCTTTTACCTGTGTAATAAAGCGGGCCACTTCGTCATAGTTTTCGATCCCTTCCGACTCTAAAATTTCAAATACTACGCGGGATGCGGTATCGGTTTGGATAATAGTGTTGATAATCTCTTGTACGGTATGGGGATCGCGTATATCGCTGTCGGAGAGGTTGATCGAAAATTGCTCACTGCGATTGGAAAAGAGGGTGCATGCCTGATAAACAACTTCGCGGGTAATTTGAGGATAGAGTTTTGTTTTTTTGGCAATCGGAAGAAATTTCATCGGAGGGATGAGCTCGCCGTTTTCATCAACCATGCGGACAAGTGTTTCGTATTTGTCGATATTTCCGGTCGCCATATTGACGATGGGCTGATAATGGCAAATGATCCGTTGGTTGGCTAATGCTTTGCGGATGGTTGCCGTCATGGCGATATTGGTGCGGTAGGTCTCTTCGATGTTCTCTTCTTGCTCATACAGAGCGAGGGAAACTTTTTTCTCTTTGGCCCGGTGCAATGCGATATCGGCACGGGTGAGGAGTTTCCCCTCTCCGATGGCGGCACCTACCGTCATTCGGATACTTAATACTTCATCTCCGACGACAAAAACTTTTTCTTCAAACAAAGACATCAGCGTC
The DNA here is from genome assembly GCF_000183725.1 of Sulfuricurvum kujiense DSM 16994. Classification (NCBI taxonomy): domain Bacteria; kingdom Pseudomonadati; phylum Campylobacterota; class Epsilonproteobacteria; order Campylobacterales; family Sulfurimonadaceae; genus Sulfuricurvum; species Sulfuricurvum kujiense. The sequence goes on from NC_014762.1 coordinate 957,061, forward strand.
GTGATTCTATGTTTGAGGGTCTTCCATGTCAAATCATCATACAGAAGTATGGCAAATTCGTCTCCCCCCGTCCGATAAGGGGAAAAATTCATTTCATTAAACCATTTCCCCACTTCCTGCAAAATGGCATCACCCGCATCGATACCGAAAAAATCGTTTACCTCTTTAAAATCGTCAATATTAAAAAGGACACATGCTTTCGGTTTTTTCTCTTCCATATCGTCTACGATTTTTTGGCGGTTAGGGAGATTGGTGAGCTGGTCAAAGTAGGCGAGGGAAAGGAGCTTTTGCTGATGAGTATCGATTTGAGCCTCGTATTCGGTACGTTTTAACACCATATTAACGATAAATGCGCATATTTCAAGCAAACGTTTATGAAAATCGGAAGGGGAACGATGTTCAAACGAACTGAGTGCAAAGCTCCCGATTGCTTCTTTATATTGATTGCGAATCGGCATGGACCAGCATGAACATAAATTAAAATCAAAAGCTATTTGACGGATATCGCTCCATCGTTTATCCGTTTTTGTGTCATGAACATATTGGGCTTCATTGTGATAGACCGCATTTCCGCATGATCCTCCGCCGTTTCCCGGTTTCAGCCCTTGAAGCGCTTCATGTCCTACCGGGGGAATCGAAGGGGCTGATATGACATTCATAAGTCCGCTCTCAGGATCGAGGAGCATAATGGAAGCTACGGAGTTGGGAAGCAGTTTTTCAGCTAAGAAACAAAGCCGTTCAAGAACCTCTTGCTGATTATGGCCGATTATCAGCAATTCGTAAATGTTTTGTTGAATATCAAGAATGACACCGTATTCATAGGGAGAGAGAATGACTTCTTCTTTAAGTGACAAGTAGACATCTCTATTTTGGCCCATTGGATATATCCTCAATAATTGCTTAGCCATAAGTATAGCTGTATTCTATTGAAAAATGTCGTGTATAGCATAAATCACAGAGACTTTTTTTTATGAAAAAATTCCCTCTTTTTTAACACCGGTAGTTTTTGGAACAATTTTTGCGCTCTTACCTCTCTTTTAGCTTTCATTACCTACAATAAACCTACAAAAGTCATCCGGCCCGTCATTGCCGAGGAGGTAAATACGGCCAAACGGGGCATAGCTTCGTTGACGTTCAAAAATAAAGTAAACGGAATAATTTTGCGAATCGATAAATTTCTCAATTCGGTCAATCTGACCAAACGCCGTACCGTCGCTCAGGATATGATCGGAGAGGGGGTCGTCTATATTAACGGCAAAGCGGTTAAGCCTTCTAAAAATGTGGCAGTCGGAGATATTATCACCTTGATTTATCTTGATAAAGAGATGAAGTACGAAGTTTTGGCGATTCCGACGATCAAATCGACTCCAAAATCACAGCAGCATCTTTATGTTAAGGAACTTTCATGAATTTTACGAAGTCCGATTTCGAAGCACTATTCGAACATAAGATGTCTGATGAACAGATGCGGGAGTTTTTGCTCTCACTCACTCTGAATGCCGATACCCCCTCTTCCATGATCGCAACGGCAGCCGAAGTGATGAAACGTCACGCTCTGGCTTTGGACGTTGCTTCGGAGCTTAAATCCAAACTGATCGATGTCGTAGGGACGGGGGGAGACAAAAGCGGCAGTTTTAATGTCAGTTCCACCGTTTCCATCCTCCTGGCGGCATGCGGAGCGCACGTCGCCAAACACGGCAACCGTTCCATCACTTCCAAATCGGGGAGTGCCGACGTATTAGAACATCTGGGCGTGAAACTCGATTTGAGTCTGGATAACAGCGCAAAGCTTCTCGAAGAGACGGGATTTACCTTTTTGTTTGCCCAATATCACCATCCGGCAATGAAATTCATTATGCCGATACGCCGGTCAATTCCGGAGAAAACCATATTTAATATCCTCGGGCCGCTGACTAATCCGGTAGGCCTTTCTAAAATTCTTCTCGGGGTTTTTGATGAGGTGTTCGTTCCGAAAATGGCCGAAGCGGCACGTGAACTGGGAATGACGTCAGCGATCGTGGTCAGCTCACGCGAAAAAATGGATGAGATCAGCATCAGCGATATCACTTATGCCGGGCGATTAAAAAATAATGCTATCGAATATTTTGAGATCGATCCGCAAAGTTTTGGGATCAAAAAAGCTCCGTTCGAAGCGATTTTGGGCGGTGACGTCGAAAAGAACGCAGCAATTTTCAGAGATGTTCTCACAAACCGTGCTACCGATCCTCAACGGGATATGGTGTTGATCAATGCGGCGTATGCTCTAATCGCCGACGGGATGGCACGTGATGTTCAAGAAGCGCTTGAGATTGCCAGAGACGGACTTTTAAGCGGCAAGGCGGCAGAAAAACTCAAACAAATCGTATCGGTATCTTCAAAGTTATGATGAAGCTGGCTCTGAATGAACTAACACCGTTATGCGAGCGCATTGCGAATGAACTTCCAAACGGAGGGGTGGTTATTTTGCAAGGAGACTTGGCAAGCGGGAAAACGACCCTGACTCAGGCTTTTGCGCGGTATCTCGGAATGGAGGATGCGGTGACGTCTCCTACTTTTTCGCTCCAACAGCGCTACGGCGATAAACTGTACCATTATGATTTGTACAACTACGGATTTGATAAGTTTCTTTCACTGGGGATGATGGAAGAGCTTGAACGCAAGGGGTACCATCTGATCGAATGGGGAGATGAAACCCTTGTCGCGTGGCTGAAACGTGCCGCTATTGAGACTGTGATTTTAAAAATTACCAAATGCGATGAGCAATCGCGATGTTATGAGGTGCAGCATGCATGAATTGAGAATTGAGAATTTGGTCAAAACGATCAAAAACCACGAAATCGTCCGTGGAATCAGCATGGATCTTCGTACCGGAGAGGTTGTCGGATTGCTCGGGCCTAACGGTGCGGGTAAAACAACGACATTTTATATGGTTTGCGGTCTTGTCGAAGCAACGGGCGGGAAAGTTTACATCGACGGCGAAGATGTCTCCGGCCTGCCGCTGCATCAGCGTTCGCGGATGGGGATCGGCTATCTGCCTCAGGAGGCGTCTATTTTTAAAGATCTTACGGTCGAGGAAAACCTTATTATCGCCGCTCAAGCGGGAAAATTGGATCAGGAGATGGCCGAAAAACGGATAGAGGAACTGCTCGAGATGTTCAACATCGAGCCGATCCGCAACCGCCGCGGGATCAATCTCAGCGGAGGGGAACGCCGCCGTGCCGAGATTGCCCGTGCGCTGGTCAACAAACCCCGTTTTTTACTTTTGGATGAGCCGTTCGCCGGAGTCGATCCGATTGCGGTGATGGATATTCAAGGGGTAATTTCGCAGCTTGTCGAATACGGTATCGGGGTTTTGATAACCGATCATAACGTCCGTGAAACACTGGCGGTATGCGATCGTGCGTATGTTATCAAAAGCGGTGAATTGCTCGCAAGCGGTTCAAGCGATGAAATTGCCAACAACCCGGATGTGCGTCAGCACTATCTCGGTGAGTCGTTTAAGTTCTAACACCTTATGTTACGGGTCAAAACAAGCGTCGAGCTAAAAAACAAGCTCTCCAATACCCTTCGCAACTGGCTTCCGATCCTCCAGTCGAGTTTGAGCGATTTGGGTGAAGCGATGGCTCCGTTTGTCGAGAGCAACCCGCTAATTGATATCAAATCAGGGTATGAAGAGTCTTTTGAATCGAGGATTCCGAAAAAAATCCAATACGGCTATGTCCAAAACTCCCACAGCGAAGCGATTGAAGCCCTTACGGTTCAGCATAAAAGTTTGTTTGACATTCTCGAAGAACAGATTGACGGTTCACTCTTTCCCACGCCCGTATCACAGCTGATAGCAAAGCATGTCATCGAAAACCTGGATGAGGGTGGTTACTATGAAGGCGACTGTGATGTTTTTTGCCGGAATGAGGGGATCACTCTAGAGCAATTTGAGAAAATTCGCCTCCGTTTTATCCATGTCGAACCGGTGGGAATCGGTGCAAAGTCGGTGAGCGAATCGTTTTTATTCCAGCTAGAGTCTGCAGACATCGACGATACGGCCTATTCGCTCGCCCGTGAGATGATTACCCATATGGATGAACTCGGCCGCTATCGTAAAGAGGAAGGATTCGATGAAGCGATGCGGGTGATCGGAAGTTTTAAAAATCCCCCTGCGATTGATTTCTTGGAAGATTCACAGCAGGTAATTCCCGATTTGATGATCTATAATGATCCCGATGAGGGGATTGAAGTACGATTAAACGACCGTTACTATCCGAGCGTGAGCATCGATGCCGAGTACAGAGTCGACCATCCGTTCGTCCGCGAAAAGTTTAAAGAGGCCAAAAGTCTCGTCGATGCGTTGGAAATGCGCAAAGCGACGCTGTATAAAGTCGGGCTGATGATTGTCGAGTATCAGTATGACTTTTTTATCGGCGGTGCCATCAAACCTCTTACCCTCAAAACCCTCGCCGATGAATTCGGACATAACCCTTCGACGATCTCGCGGGCCATCGCCAACAAATACATCGCGTGCGACCGCGGTATCTACCCGATGAAAGATTTCTTCACGACAGCGATAGATGAAGACGTTTCCAATGCGGCGATCAAAGACTATGTTGCGGAACTGGTCAGAAACGAATCGCATAAAAAGCCTCTCAGCGATATGAAACTCCTCGAGATGATCCAGGACAAGTTTAAAATCACGATGGTTCGCCGTACCATCGCCAAATACCGTAAACAGCTTAACATAGCCGGTTCAAGCGAGCGCAAGCAGCTTTATCTTTTAGGGCGCACTTGAGAGATATCAAAGCCTATCTCGATGCACAGGTAGAAGCACGCAACTGTGCTGACGAACTCTGCAATGAGCGCCCCGATCCTCTAATGGTCGCACGACGTTTTAAAGAGGAACATCACTCCCTTACCTGTGCGCTCTTCGCGTACGGCAATGCCAAAGCGATCGTCTCTTTTCTCTCATCGCTGGAGCAGGATCTGATCGATGCGGATGAAGCACATTTGCGCCGCCGCTTGGAGGGGAAATATTACCGCTTTCAATCAAATGAAGATATCGTACAATGGTTTATTACCCTCCGCGCACTGAAAGCGGCAGGGGGAGCCGAAAAAGTTTTTATGGACGGGTACACCGATGGATTTATACCAGGATTAAATGCGTTGATTACGACTCTTTATGATCTTAATCCCTACCGCTCCAAAGGGTATGAGTTTTTGATCACAAAACCGATAGCTTCCATAGCCAAAGCCTCAGCGATGAAACGGTGGATGATGTATCTTCGGTGGATGGTACGGAATAACGAACTCGACATGGGACTATGGAGGGGCGTAGATCAGAGCGATTTGATTATGCCGCTTGATACCCATACTTTTAACGTTTCCCGCCGTTTGGGTCTTTTAAAACGATCACAATGCAATCTGCAAGCTGCGATTGAACTTACGGAAGTCTTTAAAAAGTTTGATCCCTATGATCCCGTTAAATACGACTTTGCCCTTTACCGGTTAGGACAGGAAAAATCCTTCTTGGAAAATGAAGCGGAAGATATAAAGATTCCGGTCTAATCTATTAATATCGTTCTGTTTTTCCCTTCTTTTTTTGCACGGTAAAGTGCGTCATCCGCCCGGCCGACAAAATCGTCATAGCTGTCACCCTGATGATGTACGGTAGCTCCGACACTCACAGTCATTTTTATGGTTTTACCCGAATATATCAATTGGCTTTGTTCGATTTTGGAACGAATCTTATCGGCTAAACTGTAAGCCTGTTCTTTATCGGATTGATGCAAAACGACGGTAAATTCTTCTCCGCCGTATCGATAGACTTTGTCACCGGGACGAATAACGGATTTAATGCTTTGTGCAAAAAAATAGAGCACCCTGTCACCCGCCAGATGGCCGTGCTGATCATTAATCAATTTAAAGTCGTCGGCGTCAATCATGAGCAGTATGATAGAGAGCGCTTTATTTTTGCCGATCTGAAGTGCGTTGTTCAAATCGTCAATTAATCCTTTGCGGTTTGTAACCTTCGTAAGCGGGTCGATAGTCAGTAATGAAACCGTCTCATTCAGCTCTGTACTCAGTTCGTCAATTTTGCTTTGAGCTTTTTTGAGTTCAACGGACATATTTTTTCCGAGTTCGCTCAGCCCTTCGAGAAAATTAGCACATCGAACGATACCGTCATCGGCTTCTTTGTTGATATAACGTTCCTGCATCTGCGCAACGTGTGAGATATCGGCATGTGCTTCCACAAAAGATGCAATGGTACGATGTGCAATATCAAGATACCGGCTTAATTCAGTGTCTGCAGCCGTTTCGATTTTTTTTCGCTCATTGATAAGTTCTTGATTCGCCTGTTCATTAAATATTTCATTGAAACATTTTTCGTAATTGCTGGGGAAGGGGGGGAGAGAAAGTCTTTTAAGCATACTGAGCGTTTGCTCATGAATCGAGATGATTTGACTCTTGCTATCGGTTTTACCCATTATTTTTCCTGCAAAACTTTATTAGGTACTAAACCTAATCAATTAATATATATTGTAGCATTATTATCTGAGAGGAAGTAGTTTCACGGACAGAATTTTGACGTTATTCTTGAGATTCGTGTAGGGTAGACTCGTAAGCTTTTGAATAGATGTTGTAGAGCTGATAAGGACTCAGTTGTAATTTTGGGGCTAAGGTTTCAATAAATGTGGCCAAATTATCGCTTTTCTCCAGCTTTTCGGTGATTAGGAGCAGTTTACCGAAATATCCTTCACGCTTTAGCAGGGCATCGGCAATTAGTTTGTTCAGACGGATTTTTTCAATAATACTGGACATTTCAAGATGCAAATAGGTATCAATCAATGAAAGGCTTCCGGTTAAAAACGCTTCATCGCACAGCTCGGGTTTGTTTTGTGCTTTCACGAGCTCTCTCATCATATTGGCACGAAACTTTGCGGCATCAAAGATCGCTTCCTGAAACATTTGTTTATGTACCCCCGAATACAGAAAAAGCCCCAGCCATGAACGAACTCTTGAGGGCCCTAACAGATTGAGAATTTGTTTTATACTGGTTATTTCCTGTCTAAAAGAAAATTCGGCAGAATTTATATAACGCAAAAGGTTGAAAGTGAGTTCCGGATAGATAGAAAATTTTTCGCAGATGATATTCATATCGGTCGTTGCATAGAGTGTATTGATAACATCAATCGTATTAATGACGGAGGGTTCGATCTTGGTACCGCTGATGATGCTCGGCTTTTCGAAAAAATAGCCTTGGAACAAATCAAACCCGGCATGTTTACACCGTTCGAATATCTCTAAATTTTCTACTTTTTCAGCCAATAACTTAACATTAAGTGCGTTGAATTTTTTCGCTATTGCTTCGATACTAAGGTCGGTGGTCGCGAGCAAATCTATTTTGATGACATCGACATAGGGGAAAAGAGGCTTGAAATATTCAATATTTTCATCGTCGCAGGCAAAATCGTCCAGTGCAAACCGATATCCTAACGTATGCAAATGGCTTATTTTTTCAATAACTTCAGGTGAGACTTTTGTGTATTCTAAAATTTCAAATACGAATTTTGATTTAGGAAGGGATAAAAAAACATCGCTTAGAATAATTTGTTCATCGACGTTTATGTATCCGATTTTATTGCCGATGATGGAAGAGAGCCCAATATTATGAATGAGGTTTAAAATGACACGTGCGGTAGCATTGGCATTATTCGAAAATACCGCAACACTTGAATCCAGTGTGCTTCGATAAAGAAGTTCGTAGGAGACACATTTGCCTTCTTTATCGAAAATGGGTTGGCGACCGATAAAAATATCCTCTTCTTTCATGATAATGCCCAAATAATGTTTTAGTTTGTTTTATTATAGCATAGGCATTAATCACGTTAATACTAGTGGAAAAGTTTTATATAATTTTTATTTTAGCCCTTCTGAACTGTAGACGTTTCGAGGATTCCAAAGAATCCATCCACAGCTTCCGAATGCTTCGCTTGCGGCAATCTGTTCACGAATCTCTTTTGCTCCGTAAACCCGTCGGTCGAAGGCGTAATCACGAAAGGCTTGCAGCCACGGCCGATAGGCCAACGGCGATGTCCCCGATTTTTCCAGCGCTTTATCGAGAGAGAGTTTGACTATTTCATAATTGGCTTTTACCGGATCGGGATAGCCTGGGATTCCAGCGTTAAATCCCGACGGATATAACATCGGCGAGAGATAATCGACATACGGCGAGAGGGCATCGACACGTTGCCCGATCTCGATATCGGCATTATGCCAGCTGACATATCCGAAAATATCGGCTGAAATAAAGACGTTGTACGGAGTGAGTTTTTCCCGTGCCTCTTCCAAAAATCCCGCAATGGCTTTTACCCGTTCGGCTTGCGTATTTTCGACCGAAAATTTTACCCCTTTACGATCGGGGAAACGGACATAGTCAAATTGGATTTCATCAAATCCTGCCGCAGCCGCTTCGGCGGCGATACCGATAATATAATTGCGCGGCTCTTTGCGTGAAGGGTCGATCCAGTAGAGTCCCTCTTTATCTTTAAATAAGCCCCCGTCATTAGTACGAACTCCCATCTCCGGATGAGCGGTTACATACGGGGTATCTTTAAACGAGACGATACGGGCAATGACGTAGATCCCCTCTTTATGCAAATCGGCAACAAATTTTTTAACATCTTTGAATAAAACGATTTCCTGCGCTCCGATAGCGTTGGCGGTCGGATTGGTTGTTTTAAACGCGATTTGACCGCGATCCATTTTCATATCGATAACCAGCGCGTTAATCTCTGTTGTCTCAAGCAAATGTTTTGCATTCCCCATGATTTTACTGCTGGTAGCCCCGAAGCTTGAAAGGTAAAGTGCTTTGGGATTAAACGGCTTCAAATACATTTTTCCGCCGCTTTTGTAAAACTTTCGCTCATAACCTACCGCTCGTACGCCGATAATTGGGGAAGAGGGAACTTTAAATAAACCGTTACAGTCGCTTCTGTACTCTTTGTTTTGCGAAATAATGATAGCGTTTGCTATCGGTTTTGAGGTTGTTTTATCTAAAACCGTTCCACTGATGAAAGCCCCCCAACTCAATGTTGCAGATGCGGCTAATACAAGTAATGCTCTCAATTCTGTCCCCTGTAAAATAATTATGGTATCGTAGCAAAAAACAGTCCATAAATAGCAGGCATGAAGCGATAAAATGGTAATATTTTCGAATACGATACCAAAAAGGTAATATTATTATGTCATTTACGACTTTAGGGCTTAGTGCCCATCTTTTAGAGACATTAAGCGCAAAAGGGTACAGTGAGCCGACTCCGATCCAAGCGCAGGTGATTCCGCTTGTACTGCGGGGACGCGATATCCTCGGAGCGGCACAAACGGGGACGGGTAAAACAGCCGCATTTGCTCTTCCAATCATTCAAAAACTAAACGCTTCTTCTGAATCCGGACAAGCCAGTGCCCGGGCGCTGATCATCGTTCCGACACGAGAACTCGCGTCCCAAGTGGCAGAAGCGATCCGTTCGTATGCCGAGGGACTTGAACTTAACTGTATTGCCCTTTACGGCGGTGCCAATATGGCACGTCAGGCGAAAGAGTTATCGGAAGGGGTCGATATCATCGTCGCTACTCCGGGACGTCTGATTGAGCTGAATAAGCAGGGACATGTTCCGCTGTCGCGAATCGAATATCTGGTATTTGACGAAGCCGATACGATTTTCGATATGGGCTTTATCCGCGAAGTGGGGCAGATTATCGATCTTCTTCCCCTTAATCGTCAAAATATGCTCTTTTCGGCAACGATGACGGGTGCGGTCAAACAATTAAGCGAGAAAATTCTCAAAAAGCCTCTTTTGGTTGAGATCGATAATCTCAAAGCCGCCGATATGACATTACGTCAGGTGGTTCATCCGGTGGAAAAAGAGCGTAAAAAGGAGCTGTTGTCATTTTTGATCGGCTCTAACAACTATCCTCAGGTACTTGTATTTACCCGTACCAAAACCGAAGCGGACGAGGTTAGCGCCGAACTCACCGCAAGCGGATTGAAAAATGCCGTCATCCACGGCGATAAAAAGCACGGAGCACGGGATCGTGCATTGAGCGAATTTCGTGAAGGGTCTGCCCGTATTCTTGTCGCGACCGATATCGCGGCCCGCGGTTTGGATATCGAGGGACTCGACGTTGTTATCAACTACGATATTCCCCATGTATCGACCGACTATCTTCATCGTATCGGTCGTACGGGACGTGCAGGTAATGAGGGGCTGGCGATAACGCTTCTTTCATCTGGAGAGCATATTTCATGGAAGAAAATCATCACGATGCTCGGAAAAAACGTCGAAACGGTACTCGTTCCGGGGTTTGAACCGCCAGCCGATAACGCATTGGTCAAAACGCGGGGTAAAAGCCTCTCGAAAGAGGGGGAGAAAAAAGGGAAAACCGCCGGAGCGTTCGGAAACAAACGCAAAAAAGAGCCGGTACAGCCGAAATTCATCGGCAAGCGCGGACCGCGTGTCGCACGTGACGAACCCGCCGGTAAGAGTGCTTCAGGCAGAGACAGCGCTTTTGGAAACACTAAAAAACCTTCGCCGAAAAAATCGGGCGGACGGGGGAGATAATCTCTCGGGTTTTAATGTTGCAAATCTCCCACACCGTTAGTATTCCCGACTCTGAGATCGAGATAACCGCTATCCGCTCACAAGGAGCGGGAGGGCAGAACGTCAACAAAGTCTCCACCGCTATCCATCTGCGTTTTGATATCAACGCCTCGACACTTCCCGACTTTTACAAAGAACGGCTTTTAGAGATCACCGATCACCGTATTACGAAAGAGGGGATCATCAACATCAAATCCCAAGCATCACGCTCACAGGAAGAGAACAAAGAAGCGGCATTGGAGCGGCTCAAAGAACTGATCAAAAGCGTCACGGTGGTGCAGAAAAAGCGTAAACCGACCAAACCGACCCGAAATTCGCAGAAAAGACGGATGGACAGTAAGACGAAGCATGGGAATATTAAAAAGATGCGGGGGAAAGTGAGCGGCGGGGAAGGGTGAGTTTTTTTTCTTTGCAAGAATAACTGCGTCACAATATTTAAACGCTTTTTTATAAGAGGGTTTCGATTCGGAAATAACTCTGTGCTACAATCACGTCATTAAAACTCCCTCTACAGGAATTCCCATGAGCACTATCGATTTCTCCCTTTTACCCCATACCCCGTGCTATATCTGCGAAGAGGCTTTGTTAGAAAAAAATCTGCAAGTGATGGAGCGGGTGCAGAGAGAATCGGGTGCAAAAATCATCCTCGCCCTCAAAGGGTTCGCGATGTGGTCGACGTTTCCGCTCGTGGCAAAATACCTTCACGGATGTACAGCCAGCGGACTGCATGAAGCGAAGCTCGCGCGCGAGAAGATGAACAAAGAGGTCCATACCTACTCTCCGGCTTTTAAAGACGAGGATATCGACGAAATCGCCCGTATCAGCGACGATATCGTATTCAACTCCCCTGCGCAGTTTCACCGCTATTACGATCGTGTTAAATCAATTAATCCGAATATTTCGGTATCGCTTCGTGTCAATCCGGAGTACTCCTCTTCACCCGTCGATTTGTATAATCCGTGCGGAGTGTACAGCCGTTTGGGGACGACATTGGCTAATTTCGATGAGAGTATCGTCGGTAAACTCGACGGCCTTAATTTTCATGCCCTTTGCGAGCAGAATGTCGATGCGCTGGAGGGGGTTCTCGAAGCGTTTGAAGCAAAATTCGGCCCATTTATCGACGGACTCAAATACGTCAATTTCGGAGGAGGGCATCATATTACCCGAGTCGATTATGATGTGGAGCGTCTGATCGACGTGATCCGTGCGTTTAAAGCGCGTCATAACGATATCACCGTCTATCTCGAGCCGGGCGAAGCCGTCGGTTGGCAGACGGGCCCGCTGGTCGCATCGGTGCTCGATATCGTCCGTAACGGAATGGATATCGCGATTCTCGATACCTCTGCCGAAGCGCATATGCCCGATACCCTCGCGATGCCGTACCGTGCAATGGTACGTGGTTCGGGGGAGGCGGGAGAGAAAGCGCATACCTACCGTTTCGGCGGAAATACCTGTTTAGCGGGGGATATTATGGGAGATTATTCGTTTGATGAGCCGCTGAAAGTGGGGGACAAAATCATTTTCGAAGATCAAATTCATTATACATTTGTCAAAAATACGACGTTTAACGGAATCAAACTCCCCTCTCTGGCAATTTGGACCAAAGAGGGAGAGCTCAAAATGGTCCATGCATTCGGTTATGAAGATTATCGGAACCGACTCTCCTGAGACATAAAAAAGTTCGGCTAGAAAAACTCCAGTTCGCTTTCATCTTCATTCGTGACGGTGGTGAAAAGCGATTCGACGAGTGCACAGTCACTTAGCAAAGAGGCATCAAGATAATGGATATCCGGACAGTCCTGTGCAATGAAAATATGCATTTTCCAGTTTGCAAGATTATCGAAAATACCTGTTAAATAGGTTTTCAAAGTTTTTTGTTTAGTTTCTTCTAAACTTTCCACATCGATCGACTGTAGCAGGGTTATCAACGAATTGACCGAATAAGCAAGATCTCTAAATTCTATCGTTTCATTGAAAATATGGGTGTAGTGGACAAAAGTGACAATAACGGAATCGAGAACAGATGCCGTAAGGTTTTCATCAAAATACAACGCATCTTTGGCATCATTTTCATTTTCATTCAGATCGTCTATTAATGCGGTATCGTATTCAAACTCTTCTAAAAACGCTTTGGCGGTAATTTTTTGATGATCTTCATAATGCATACAATTGATAAAGCCCATATCAACCTGCCGTTGCTTGCATTCAGGCTGTCCGGTATCGGCAAGTGCTGATGTTACGCTACATGCTATCGGATCACTTTCGGGAAATATAGTGGATGGAGCATTATTCGTTGGGAAAGTATTGTCATCACTTCCATCAAACTTCATACAGGCGAGAAGGCTATATTTGCTGACTTGGAATTCAATGCTTTTATCTTCACAATAGCAAGTAAGCATGGATGTTGTATGTTCATCGAAAGGGAGAGACTCGCTTTCCAGTGTTGCGCCGATGCAATAAGCCCCATCATCGACGGTGATTTGTGCATAGAAATTCCCATACTTTACCAACGTATGAAACAATATGTCGCTCAGATGCAAAATATATTTTTCAATTTTTTCAATTTCTCCGCTCGCTTCCCCCAATATCTTATTAAGGCGCATGACAAAAACGTAGATGTCATGAGCACAGGCGATATAAATTTTATGGTGCTCGACAGCATCATTTGTGGTCTGTATAATTTCCGCTTCAAGTGATTCGTACGCTTTGGCTAGAAGAGGGTTCTTGTTGTCATATTCGATTTGCGTCATTGCGGCGATAATGATTTTTTCTTCTACGGTTTTGGGTTTATGGTAGTTTTTAAGATAGTCGATTAATAGTGGAGAAAAATCAAAACTTTGTATGAGCTGCAATACCTTTAGAGTCTTCCGTTTTTTCAGTCCGATGGTCAATAAGATAACGGCAAGCCTGACATTGGAAGCATTTTCAGCATCGATACGATAATAGCGCAGCAGATAATTTGCCAGATATAGAGCATCGATGATAATAGAGCGTCCGTCTTCATAGCTTATGAATGCTTTGATAAATTTGTCTCTTTCGCTTCCTACGTGCGGATTGGAACGTGCGAGAACATTATGGGCGCATTCGAGAAAACGTTTAGATTCGCACCCTTTTTGGATGATTCCCTTGACATTAAATTGATAGAGTTTGAGTCGGGCGATTTCATCCTGCCCGCTGTAATAGGCGATTACCGGAAGATCATGGTAGACTTTGTCTTTGGTCAGGTCTGAATAATGTTGATCTTTTTCTGAAAGAAGGATCTCTTCATCTATAATCAGCAATTGCGGCTTGATGTGCCGGATCTGATCTATCAGCGGTTGAGACTTGTCTATGACATTTACTTCAAAGTCCGATGCGAAAACATTACGAAGAAATTCGTTTTCGCTACTAAATATTAAAAGAGAGTATTTCATGGTTTTATCTCAAATTATTAATCATATCGGCAATCTCTAAGATTGAGAGAGAGCTTTTAACGGCTCCGAATTCCACCGCTTTTTTTGGCATCCCGTATACAGTACAAGATTTTTCGTCTTGCGCATAGGTAAGTGCACCTGCTTCTTTCATCGCTAACAACTTACTGGCACCGTCTTCTCCCATACCTGTTAAGATAACGCCTACTCCCATCGGACCGACTTCTTTAGCCATCGAAGCAAACAGTACGTCAACACTTGGTTTGTGGGAACTGACTTTTGGATAATCCTTTAATGTGATTTCGTAGCCGAAACCTGATTTTTTGACTTCCATATGAAGATCGCCCGGCGCGATCAAGATACGCCCCGGCAGCAGTTTGTCTCCTTGCGAGGCTTCTTTGATATCCGAATGGGGGACTAACGAATTAAGACGATCCGCAAACGATTTGGTAAATCCCGGAGGCATATGCTGGGTTATAACGATGGCCGGGTGGTTTACTTTTAAATGCTGAACAATCTCTTCGATGACCTGAACGCCTCCTGTGGATGAGCCGATAGCGACGATTTTTTTGGATGCGGGAAGGGCAGAATTCTTTCCGTACTCTTCTTCCGATAAGGTATATTTTCGGGTAGCAATGCGTGAGTTGAAACGAACTTTTGCTTTCGAAGCGGCTCTTACTTTGTCTAAAAAATCCTCAGTCGCATCGTCGAAGAATTTACCCACATTGATATTCGGCTTATGAACGACATCGACGGCTCCCATCCGCATCGCATCGATAGCCGCACTGCTTCCCGGACCGGCCATCGTAGAGCAGATAATGACCGGGATCGGCTTTTGCCGGTTAATCAGCTGTAAAAACTCCAAACCGTCCATTTTAGGCATCTCGATATCCAAGATAAAAACATCCGGAAGCCCTACGGTTTTAAAAACGTTAAATGCATCGACAGGGTTGGTTGCTTGACCAATCAGCTCTATATCGCTGGCTTTTTCGAAAATTCGTTTAAAGGCATTTCTAACAACGGCGGAATCGTCAATGACAAATACTTTAATCATTCAAAAAAATCCAATTGGCTTTTATCTTCCGTCTGTTCCGGAAAAAGATTTAGTTTCATAAATTCGATATTGTTTTCTAAAGAGTGTTCAAAAATATTTACATCCTGAAAAATCCGGTCTACGAACATATCCATTAAATTTTTATTTACATCGCTGATGATTTCACATAAATAATCGAATGCTTTCAGCCCCTCTGGTTTTACGGTTGTCAAATCCAAATTGATTAAAAAGTCACCCAACCCTTTAAATGATGTAGATGCGGTTTTAATAAATTCATTTTTTGAAAAGATATCGGCTATTTCATAGCATTTTTTCCCGATTTGCGACAGCAGTTCTTTCGATAACTCACCGTCTTTCAATTTTTGGTTTAATTCGGTCAGTTCATCGACGATAAATAATGAACTTCCCTCATAAAGGTCTAAAAAATTAACTAACGTGTTAACACTCGCCGAACCGTTTTTTAAACTGATATCTCTGCGGCCGATCGATAAAACGGCATAAAAAGTACTCAGTACCTGAACCAGTCTCCCTTTTAATTCATTGAAGGAGAAATTATCAAAAATGATA
The DNA here is from genome assembly GCF_000183725.1 of Sulfuricurvum kujiense DSM 16994. Taxonomy (NCBI): domain Bacteria; kingdom Pseudomonadati; phylum Campylobacterota; class Epsilonproteobacteria; order Campylobacterales; family Sulfurimonadaceae; genus Sulfuricurvum; species Sulfuricurvum kujiense. The sequence continues at coordinate 972,741 of NC_014762.1, forward strand.
TGGTCGCTCCATTCTATTAAATCCAACATATCATCGTTGATATGTCTATTGATGATAGTCAGCACGACGATTCGGTTACTGTACGCTTGGAGAGCATTATAAAATAATTTAGCCTGAGCGGCATATTCTGTGGAGTCTAGAATAACCACTTCGATTTTATTTGTTATTAGCGTGATATTAATATTTTCAAGTTCGGAATCATGAAGATTTCTTTGGATTGCACTTTCAAAAAAAGTTTCTAATTTATCGTATGCTTCATAGTGCCTCTCACTGAATAAAAGGATATTATAATTTTGTGCTAAAAACTGCAGGTAGTGACTATGTTGCTTGGTTGTCATATTCACTGCTCCAAAATGGACTTTAGTTTGCTAAATCCTAACTTTAGCACATTTTCATAATAAGTGTCTGAAGTTTTTTTAATGTAGTTTTTAAAACTGTTCAGTTTGACCTCTTGCTCTTGATTGAGATTCGCCATGTTCAATTTCAGCAGGGAGATAAAATCTTTGTTCTGATGCGCTATCTCATAGATCGTTAATCCGAATCTTCGGCTGTATTTGATGATATCGTCATCCAGCATCACCAGATAGTTATGATCATTGTCAATGACACAGTTCATAACCGAATTGTTGTTTTCAAAAATGCCTCTGACATCTCCGAAAAAGTTATCGAACTGATATTCGATATAGCGATGATTTTTAGCACGGTTGAGAACAAAAATGAATTTTAAATCGGGCCTCATATCTTTTAAAATCGAATAGATTACTACGGCATTTATACCGTCTTGTTCGCCGTCTAGGAGAGGAATGACCACTAAGTCGACAAAATGTATCATTCCGCTTTCATTGAACGCATTTAATACGACTGTCGTCGTTATATTTCCGCCGATATCAAAACAAGCGATTTCGTCTCGTGAAAACATCTCGGTTATATCTTCATGTAAAATAGGAGAAGAGACTTCAACGATTTTTCGGTTTGTCAATTTACTGTCGCCATAGCTCAGACAATCATTGTTTTCATCATCAAACTCATAAAAATAGACCGGTTGTTTGTTATTTAATTCATATAAAAATGGGGCGATCAGCTGCATTGAAACGGTGCTTTTTCCCACTCCCCCTTTACTTGAAACTACAGCAATTTTTATATTTTTATTTTTCATTCGTGTTATCCTTGTTTGCGATATATGGAAGTTTTGATCCGTTCAAGTCCATTTGTATTTATCATATTTAAATTTTCGGTATGAGAAATAAAAAAATACCCGCCGGGCAGAAGATGGTCCATAACACCATCCACAACTTTTTGCCTTGTTGCGTCATTAAAGTATATTAATACATTACGTAAAAAAATCAAATCAAATTGTCCGAAATCACTGGGGATATTGAGCAAATTGCCTTCTTCAAATCGCATATTCGGAATTAAGCAGCGGTCAATTAAAAATTTACCCTCGTTAATCCCTTTTCCCTTTAGGCAGTAGTTTTTACGTAGATAGGCGGGGATTTTTTCAACCCAGCTTTCAGGATAGAGACCTACTCTTGCTTTTTGAATCACATCGGAATTGATGTCCGTTCCGATTATCTCCCATTTGTTTTTATCTAGCATCGTGTCCAAAAGCATAGCGGCGCTGTATGCTTCCGCACCGACGGACGTGGCTGCGCTCCAGATACGAAATTTTGTATGGATCGGATAGGTGGGAATCAGCTCTTTTTGTAAAAACTCGAAATGTTCCATTTCTCTAAAGAAGTAGGTTTCGTTGGTGGTTAAAAGATTAATCATTTCCACTTTTTCGAGTTGATTGATCTGTACTAAACGGAGATATTCGGTATAGGTTTCAAATTTGTATTTAAGCAGCTGTTTTAGCAACCTACTTTGTACTAATAATTTCTTTTTATCATTTAAGTCGATTCCGGCTTCTTGAAAAAAAATTTTTTGGAAAGTTCGAAACTCTGCATCTTCTAATATCGGTATAGACACATATTGCCTTAGATGATCAATTCATGGATTGCTTCACCAAGCTTAAGCATATTTACTTTTCCGATTATTTTATCGGCACCGGCTGTCGCGAGATTTTCTTTCATACTGTCATTGGACATATTCGTGTGGACGATAATCTTGATAGAGTCATAACTCTTATTATCTCTTATAAATTTCATGACTTCTCTGCCGCCCATCACCGGCATCTCCAAATCGGTTATAAAAAGCCCTATTTCGTCGTCCGGAATGTTTTTGATTCCGTCTATAAGCTCTTTTCCGTTTGTATACATCACATAATTCACATTTAATGCATGGAAAAGTTCTACAACCATTTTTCGGATAAAACGGCTGTCGTCAGCAAAAATAACTTTCTTAGTAGTTCTGTCGATAGATTTCAGGTCTTTGAAATGCAAACGGCTATCTGTATCGATTTTGTCAAAAACATCCAAAAGCATTTTATCGCTGTCAAAAATGCTGCATAGTTCCTCTTTTCCTGAAATCAGTACTTTCGTAATGAACGATGTTTTTTCATTGTTTTCGGAGTTATCGATCATTGTTTCGGCCGGGATATTGACAATATATTCAACTTTCTTAACGACGATTCCCATTTTATGACCGCCGTAATGGGCTAATATTACCAACTCATATTCACTGTCATCCAATACTTTGTTTCCGAACCAGCGGTCAAAATTGACAATAGTCGTCATATTACCGCGAACATCAGCAGTCCCTATGATTAGTCCGCCCTCAGGATTTCTGGCAATTTTTAAATCACTGTAAACGAGGAGCTCTTCAATTTTAGATACATTTTTAGCGTAGTATTGGTTGTCACTTCCTACAAAAATAAGATATTGACTGGTGTCATTGGCGTTCGTACTGACGAGTTTGATGATATCCAATTCATCTTCATCCTCATCAATATCGGTTAGCCCCATTTTCGTAATGTCTTCCAGCTCATCGGTATTATAAGTTGTCATAACGCCCCTTTATTTTACTACTCGTGACAATTCTTGGATATTCAAAATAGCTTGCGTGTCTAAAATCGCAATGTAATCACCCTGATATTTGCCCATCTTAGATATGAATTTTTTATCTACTTTAGTCCCAAACCCCGGGGTCTCTTGGATGAGGTCGCTATCAATATCATCAACTTCGTACACTTCATCGATGATAATTCCGAGCTGTGTCGTCGTTTCGTCATTTTTTTTGTAGTTGACAACAATAATCGATGTTTTGTTGTTGACCTCTGTTTTGCCTAGATTAAAGCGATCAAGCATATCGATAACAGGGACGATATTTCCGCGAATATTCGTTACCCCTTTTACGAAAGAGGGCATCAACGGAACTTTTGTAATGGTCGAATATTCAACTATCTCACTTGTGCTTAAAGCTCTAATCGCATAGATGTCTCCTCCTACATAAAATAGGAGGTATTGGTCATCTTGCTCTAATTCAGCTTCCAGTGCATCTTCATGATTCATGATAATCCTTAGTAGCGATCAAAGTTTCGTAAATCCAAACCACTCTGATTTCCTGCAATCGCTGATGGACGTGAAGCCGATGAAACTCTCGCTAAAGGATTGTTAGAGGTAGCATTTCCGGTATTTGAAATTTTAAAGAACTGCATCATTCGAATCAAACTGTTAGCTTGTTCATTGAGCTCTACCGCCGCACTTGCCATCTCTTGCGATGATGCTGCATTCGTTTGCGTCACTTGGTCTAACTGTGTCATGGCACTATTAATTTGTCCGATACCGACATCTTGCTCTTTTGCCGCATTGGCGATATCTTTTACCAGTTTAGCGGTGTTTTGAATTTTAGGAACCACTTCGCTGATCAAAGATCCTGCACGTTGGCTTACTTTGACGCTTTCACTCGCAGTCTGAGAAATCTCTTGAGCCGCTATTTGAGAACGTTTCGCCAATTTTCGAACTTCTGCGGCGACAACGGCGAATCCTTTACCGTGCTCGCCTGCACGAGCCGCTTCGATCGCCGCATTGAGGGCGAGAAGGTTTGTTTGATATACGATGTCTTCGATGATACCGATTTTTTCGCTGATGCTTTGCATGGCTTGCACGGTTTTGACGACGGCATCTCCCCCTTCGATCGCCATAGAGGCCGCTTCTTCAGCCAATTGATTGGTTTGTTGAGCGTTTTTAGCCGATTCGCTGATGCTTGCGCTCATCTCTTCCAATGCGGCACTCGTCTCTTCCAATGAAGACGCTTGCTGTGTAGCTCCGGCTGAAAGAGATTGGGATGAAGAACTGACTCCCCCTGATGCACTTGTAATTTCATACGCGGCACCATTAATTTGTGCAACCATGTTCTCCAACTGTGTTCCCAAATTATTTGCCGTTTGTTTCACCGTATCATAATCACCTTTGTACTCTTTTGTGATTCTGTACGTTAAATTCCCTGCTTCTAACTCTTTTAATGCGTTGATCACTTCTGCAAAGCCACCGTCAACATCTCTAAGAAGGCTGTTGACCGCATTGATTATGGTCATGTATCCGCCGATCAAACCTTCTTTTTTTACTTGAGTTTTTAGGTCTCCGACCGCAACAGCCGCTCCGGCTTCTTCAAAATTGGAGAGCATCAGTTCCATCGTCGCGGCAACGTTGTTGATCGCTGTTTTGGTGACGTTATAGTCCCCTTTGTATTCATTTGTGATTTTATCGACGAAGTTTCCGTTTACCAGACGTTCCATACCGCCGTTTACTTCTTTAAAGGCTGTTTCGACATCGTGAAGGAGATTATTGACGGCGGTTATAATGGTTTTATATCCCCCCTCAAGCCCTTTGTCATCCACTCGGGTTGATAGCTCACCGACAGTTACGGCTGCACTGGCTACTTCAAAGTTAGAGATCATGCTTTTGAGATTATCGATGGTATGAGTCGTATAGACGGACAATGCGCTAAATGTTTTGTTAGCATCAATCAAATCGGCATCTTGGGTCGGCATTGGAACGTAGTAGGTATTGAGTTCCCCTTTCGCCACATTGTCCAAAATGGTTTGTAATTCTTTGATCTCATTATTGGTATAAGACATGATTTTATCGATTTCTCTCGTTTTTTCTTGAGCATCGGTTTGATCCAAGATATATTCAAAAGAACCGACAATGACACCGTTTGTATCTTTTAGAGGCGAACCGAAATATTTGATGTCTAACGTTTTAGTTAGGCCGACCGGTTTGGCTTGACATTCATGATCGCACATTTTATCCGTTCGCATAGCCATATCGCATGCACATGATGTCGTATTACAATCGTCGGCATGAAACTGGTTATAACATTTTGTCCCGACCATTCCCCCTTTTGGACTTCTCGTAATTGTTTCAGATAGAGCATTCGCCCATTTAATGGTAAAGTTCTTATCAAAAGCGACAGCCGGGATCGGCAATCGGTCCATAAACCCTGTGTACACATCCGCCATGGCGTTGACAGATTGAGCTACCTCTTTGTAGACTCCTTCGTAACGGGTAACGTCGAGTCTGGTATTTAAAGAACCTGCGGAAATTTCATTTAAAACGGTGAAAGAATCTTTATTTAACGTTGAGAGATTTTTCTCACATTCAAGACCTAGGCGAATATACTTTGCAACATCAGCTTCAGCGATACCGAACTCTGTCACGTCTAGATTTAGGTTGTTCATTTTCTTTCCTTTTTTTAATTAATTTGTCTCATTTTTTGTTCTATCAACTTCGGAATATCAAAGATTAGTGCGATTTCTCCACTCCCTAAAATAGTTCCGCCGCTGATACCCGCGACGTTTACGAATACATCCCCTAACGGTTTAATTACCGTTTGAAATTCACCATACAGTTCATCTACCTGGAGCCCCATTTTGTACTCCCCGTACCGGAGCACAACAACGTTTTCACGTCCACTTCTGCTCTCTCCCTCGTTGAAATGGGTACGTATATCCAAAAGCGGTAAGATGGAATCTCTTAGATTAATAAAATGGTTCCCTTTCATATGTTCTTTGTATGCCGGACTCAATTCGATACACTCTTGAATCATTTCTAAAGGGATAATGTATTTGGTATCTCCGGACTGAATCAAAAACCCATCGATAATAGCGAGCGTTAATGGTAAGCGAATGGTAAATGTAGAGCCTTCTCCTTCTTTGGAATCAATTTCGACAGTTCCTCTGAGTTCTTCAATATTGCGTTTGACGACATCCATGCCGACTCCACGGCCTGAAATATCCGAAACTTGGTCTGCTGTTGATAAGCCTGCTGCAAAAATAAGGGTAAAAATCTCTTTATTTGTTAGGGTTTGATTTTTATTGACGATTCCTTGCGCAATCGCCTTTTCCAAAATTTTATCTTTATCTAGTCCTTTGCCGTCATCGACGATTTTAATGACGATTGTTCCGGCATCGGGATAGGCGCTGAGAGTTACGGTCCCTTTTTCAGGCTTGCCTGCTGCGATCCTCTCTTGAGGAGTTTCGATACCGTGGTCAATAGAATTTCTCAGCATATGCATCAACGGATCTGAAATTTTTTCAACCACCGTTTTGTCGAGTTCGGTTTCTCCGCCGTTGATGATAAATTCGATCTCTTTGCCTAGTTTTTTAGCGGCATCATTAACAATTCTTCTAAATTTAGTAAAACTGTCTCCGACTTGAACCATTCTAATGTTCATGACACTGGATCGGACAGATTCGAGCATATCGCTCATAATGGCACTGGATTCGCTTAATTCAGCGTCATCGAGTATATCTGCCCGCTGAGCTATTTTGGCATTGGCGATAACCATTTCGGACATTTGATTGATCAACTGATCAATTTTACTGGACTCAACCCGAAGTGAAAAACTTTTATGCTGCTCTTTCTTAGCTGATTTGGTTTCTTCTTGCGTAACTTTATTTTCATCTCGTGTCTCGATGCTTTTGAGCGGGCTTTGTATGACCGGAGATTCTTCTTCAGTGACAAAATCTGCTTTGGTAAAAAAACCGTTAGAAATGAGGAATTTAACCTTGCTTTGCTTCTCTTCTAAGGTGTCGATCCAATTGAGAAGTTTTTGCTTATCATCCGTTTCGAAAATGACAAGGTCGATGTCATCTAGCACAAATTCAAATACCTCTTCAATCTCTGAGGCGCTGCTTCTTGAAGAAAACTGTAGCTCAAATCCGATATAGGCTTCAATAGGGTTATAATGTTCTAATGTCGGAATATGGTCGGTAACGATAGCTTTTTTAATCACTTTCCCCAATCTGTTCAGAAAAGCGATTAAATTTAAAACATCCATCCCGGTACTGAAAAAGTCTACTTTTAGACCAAGGCTAATGTGCCAGAGGGTTTCTTCCGAAACTCCATCCGAAGAGACGGATGTTTCGGTGAAAAGAGAGCTGTCTGTGCCGCTTTCGGAACTTCCGGGTGTAAATTTGAGAAGCTGGGCTACTAAACGATCGTTTGTTTCTCTTATCTCATCGTCAATCGGTTTTTGATCTATTGATGCGCTTATCAGGGATTCCGTATGATCTTTGCACAACAAAAACAGACTGATAAGTTCGGGAGTCAATTCTACTTTTTGGGCTCGTACTTCCGATAATAAATTTTCGGCAATGTGTGCGAAACTGACGACATCGTCAAAGTTAAACATACCGGCTGTTCCTTTGATCGTATGCATAGCTCTAAACAAAGCGCCGATATCCTCTTCATTGACCCCTTGATCTTGCATATTGATCAAAGCACTCTCCATGAAATTGAGCTGTTCGTCGCTGTCTTCTAAAAAGAGTTTGAGTTCTTCAGTCATGCAGAGAACCTTTAAAGAGAGTATCGCACCCGGCAATGCGCATAGAATTTTGTACTTCAGCAGATAAGTTTTTCAATATGAATTCAGTTGATTTTTTTTCACATGTTTTTTGAGCTGCGATGAGAAGTTGTATAGCCGCAATGTCTATGGTATTGATACTCCCCAAATCGAGTATTAATTCCTTATCACTCTTCTCGCACCATTCTAATAAACTTTTATGCAGTGATTCGACTTCGTAAATCGTGAGCTTTTCAAATTCAAGTTTATACATATTTTTACTTTGGCTACATTAGTTTTTGAAGAACCATAAAGAACTTCTCTTTATTGAAAGGTTTGAGCATCCACGCTTTAACCCCAAGCGCTTTGCCTCTCTCTTTTAACAGAGGATTGCTTTCTGTAGTAAGCATGATTACCGGGATGAATTTGTAATTGGGATTGGCTTTAATATTCTCTACCATATCTAGACCGCCCATAATCGGCATGTTTACATCCGAAAAAACGATATCGATGTGCTGCTGCTCTAGCATCATTAAACCTTCTTGACCGTTTGTTGCTACTACCGGATTGTGACCGGCCTCTTTAATAGCTGATGTGGCGACACTCCTGATCAAACTTGAGTCGTCCACAATTAAAACATTAGCCATTGATTCTCCTTACATTTAATGCATCTTAATCTAAATTAGATTAAATGGAAATTATATTCGTCTTTAAGATTGAACTCTTTTTTGACACTTTGAAAAGAGAAAAAAAATGTGTGTAAAATAACTAAATACGTTAATTCTTACCGATAATAACTTTTAATAAGTTCATAGGAATGTTGTAATGTTTGAAATTTATCTGTATATTCTTTTACTTTTTCAAAACCGTCAGTATAGACGTTATCAGGATGAAATTGAATCAAAAGTTTTTTATAACGTGCTTTTATCACGTCAAAATGTTCATCCTGATGCGAATTTAAAAGTTTTAACGCATCCAATAATAGATCATTTTCTTGAGTGCTTTCAAAAACACGATCCAAGTGACTTTTGTCACATTGAAAGATAACATGGTTATTGTCAATTTGTTTCTGATTCAAAAGAGCATTTATTGTATGTTTAATGCCGTCCGTACGGATGGCGATTTCAAAAAAATTGTTTTCATAGGATATTTTTTCAATTTCTGACGTTAGTCGGCAAATCAATCCCTTTAATAATTTGTCATTTTTTTCAAGAAGCTGAAATCGGATTTTGTCATTTAAAATATGTATGACAACCGTATTGATCCTTTTGATCTCATTTTTAGTGATGATCTTCACAGGTTTTTCGATTCGGTTCACAAGAACCTCTTTAAAATGCAAGATATCTTTATTATGCGTTTTTCTGTGAATCGAGTAGAGCCATTTGATCAAAAAAATATGTTTATAATGATTTTCCTGCGAATAATGGAGTAGAAGATGGTTTTTGTGAATATGATAGGATGAAAATTGATTTTCTATAAAGTGAAAAAGATTGTAAGTACTCATTTTCGATTCGTCAACATAGATAAGAGTATGTTGCGGACCCATTAAAATCTGCATAATCAATCCCATTCGAGGTAGTTGATTATTCGATAGCAATGTTCATTCCAGCTTATTCACATAAAAATTTTAATGTGCTGTACGGAAATGAAGATTATCGTTTTGTCAAAACTGTCGCTAACGCTTGTGCAATGTTTTCGTATGTCTCTAATATAGCAGCCATCTGTTCCAAATACGTCTGCAGTGATTTTTTTTCATAATCCAGCTTTCGTTGTCGTCGCGTAAGTTCACTGATTTTATTGGCGATTTTATTCTTACAGAGTTCAATTTGGTTTACGGTCTTTTTTTTCAGATCCAAAAGTTCTGTTTGGTGATAATTGAGTCTGTTGATCTGTGATTTTAAGGATACTTTTTCTTCAGGTGTCGTTCCGATTTGATTTTTGAGCCGTAAGACGGCTGCATCATTTTCCGCCAGAGTTTCTTGCAGATCGGCTAGTTTCTCGGCGACAACGTCTTTATTGCTTTTTTCAATACTGACTTCATTCTGACAGTCATTGAATTCATTTTCCGCAATTTGTATTGTTTCTCTTTGGGAGATGATTTTCAGTTTGACCTGTTTATACTGCATCATGATTGAAATAACGGCACTAAAATTCCATTTTTGCTGTTTGGAATCGGTAATGGCATATTTTTGAACTTTATTACCGTTGACATCAATAACAACTTCATCAGCGAAATATTTGATAAACGCTTCGGCATTTTTATCCCGATTCTCGACATATTGTAAAAGGTTTTTTGCCGTATAGAGGAGAATCTGGTGAAAATACTGCCGAAGTACATATCCGCTGAATCCCTCGACTTTGTTTCTATCTTCCGGTTTTATGATTTCAAGTAATATGATTTCGATCATAGAACGGAATACCGGGATAAATGTTCGGGTAAAGGTGATGTTGTCAATAAGTGAAAAATTTAGTTTTTCAGCAAGGACTTCTCCTAAAATCGGTTCGATATTGCTCCATGCGCCTTCAGGAAAATAGGCATTGTACATAGCTTCCATATCTTCAATCGATTCACCGGCAAAGCGTTTGTCCGCACCTTCCGCAAATTTTCTAGGCGGTGTGTAATGGCGTATAGTGATACGGCCTCGTAAAAAAAAGACAATGTCGCGCATGTCGAGATTAAATATCTGTTCAATCTGTTGCCGTGTCACTTTTCGGGCCATGTCTATATCGTTATTAAATTTCAGGAAATTCTCTAATATGTCTTCACGTATTTTTTCCGGGATCGAAACCAGATAGGGAATCGGGGAAAAATCGGTTTTTCGTTCTAATATGTCGAGGAACGTAACGGTATTTTGATGAAGCATCCGGTCATACGCTTCAGACTTTGACGGGTCTGTAAAATGTTTTTTAAGGGCAAATGAGGCAAAAGTAACCTGTACTTCGATCTCCTGATAACTTTTGGAAAAGTATTTGATCAATGCTTTTCGAATGGAGCCTTTTTTTTCATCAAAAAGCTCTTCATTATTCTCAATCAAAAGTTTACTGAGAATATTTTTGTACTGTTCCGTCGTAAAGTCCAGGGCATAGAGATACTTGGGTAAATTCTCTTCCAAAATGGTGACGATATCTAAAATAATCCGGGGATTCATGATTCACCGCGCTTTATTTGAATAAAGTCTAACGCTGAAGAAACGGCATTGATATAGCTTGACAGGGAAGCTTTGTTTTTGTACGCGATATCAAATGCTGTCCCGTGATCGACGGAGGTCCGGATGATAGGCAACCCTAAAGAGACATTAATCCCCTCATCAAAATAGAGCGCTTTGAGCGGAGCAAGTCCTTGATCGTGATACATCGCTGCAATCATCGAGTAGTTTTGGCGAAAACGGGGGGTAAATGCAATATCGGGGACGACAGGACCCACAAAAACTTCACGTCCGAGTTGAGCGTTGGCACGTTCGATAGCCGCTGCGATAATCTCTTCTTCATCCCCAAGTACACCGTGATCTCCAGCATGGGGGTTAACTCCTAAAACGGCGATAGGTTCATGCACTGTCTCAGAAAAAAGCTGGAGTAAAAAGGCTACTAACGGATCGAGCTGAATATGGGAAACGACTTCACGTAACGGAATGTGTTCAGTATAAAGTGCAACGTAGAGTTTTTCGCATCCGAGCATCATAATCGCATTACAGCTGAAAAGATCACGTAATGCATCGGTATGGCCTACATATTCGATTCCCGCCTTCATCCATGCTTCTTTGTGGATGGGGAGGGTGACGATAGCATCAACGGATTTAGATTTGGCCAGTTCTGCCGCCGAGATAAAAGAATCATAGCTGTATTGTCCGCTTGAAGCCGATACTTTTCCAGGTTCAATGGTGAATTCTCCCGAAACTTTATACATATGAAAGTCATTGGGAATTTGAGTATGCAATAAATGTGCTGCCTGATGTGCCATAGTGTAGTTGATACAATAAAGCGGATCACAGACTTGTTTAATCTGATTATGGGCTTTTAGTATTATCTCAAATCCTACGCCGTTTAGATCACCGACGCTGATAGCAATGCGTTTCAGCGCTGACATAATGCTTTCATATCTTTCACGGCGGATGAGAGCCCTGTAAATACGGAGCGGGCTATGATGCTTTGGCCGATATTGAGCTCTTCGATAGTATCGATGGTAACGATCGGGGCAATGTTTTGGTAATTGAGTCCGTGCCCGGCCGCTACTTTTAAACCGAGTGATCGGGCATAATTGGCCGCATCGACAATCGCACCGTAGGCATTTTCCAACTGAGAGTCCAATTCACGGCGCGAGAGGTTCAGTGATTCAATACTGTGGTGAGAATGGGGCAGGGCACTGTGGCGCATCGCGTAGAGATTCGCATAGCTTCCGGTGTGCAGTTCTATCCACTGCACACCGAGCTGCTCGGAAGCTTTTATTGCTTCGTGCGTAGGATCGATAAAGAGGGAAACATCTATTTCGTGTTCCTGCAATTTTTTAACGGCGTTGAAAATCGCGTCGTAGTTTCCGAGAACGTCCAATCCCCCCTCTGTCGTTACCTCTTGACGCTTTTCAGGAACAAGGGTCGCGCGATGAGGACGCAGTGAGCAGACAATATCGATAATGGAAGGCTCAATCGCACACTCCAAATTTACGGGAAGAGAGGACGATGCAATGATACGGCGTGCGTCTTCATCATGAATATGACGGCGGTCTTCGCGCAAATGAATCGTGATTTGGTCTGCACCGCTTTGAGCGCATATCGCCAGTGCCATCAGAGGATCGGGATCGTTAATTTTACGCGCTTCCCGTAGGACGGCAATATGGTCAATATTGACCCCTAGGGTCATTTTAGCTCTGTCGACGTGCATAAAAATCCTTTTTAAATTCTATAAACTGACCTGCAATGATGGCTTCGCGTGCCTGTCGTACCAGCCACAGATAGTAGTGAAGATTATGGAGCGATGCGAGACGGAAATAGGTAATCTCGCGTGAGCGGAAAAGATGATGCAGATAGGCACGGCTGTATCGGCGGCAGGTATAGCACTGACAATCCGGATCGATCGGCTGAGCATCGTATTTGTAGACGGCACCTTTGATGTTTACTTTTCCGAAAGTTGTGAAAAGTGTTCCGTTACGGGCATTACGGGTCGGCATAACGCAGTCGAACATATCGACGCCCCGCTCGATATTTTCGACCAAATCTTCGGGTGTCCCGACTCCCATCAGATAGCGCGGTTTGTCGGCAGGCATCAGAGGGGTAGTGTGCTCTACCGTATCGTACATGAGATTATTGGATTCTCCGACCGATAATCCTCCGATAGCAAATCCGTCATAATCCATTGCACACAGTTCTTCAGCCGATTGGGTACGGAAATTAAAATCGGTTCCCCCCTGTATGATCGCGAAGATATTTTGATTGATTCCGATCCCTTTGCTCTGGTTGTAGCGGTGATAATCGATCGATTGCTGTGCCCACTGAGTCGTCCGCTGTATCGAGGTTTTGATCCTCTCCTGCGTGGCGGGGAGGGCGACGAGATCGTCCAAAATCATCATTATGTCACTGTTCAGATTGTTTTGGATGTCGATCACTTTTTCGGGGGTAAAAAAATGTTTGCTCCCGTCGATGTGGCTTCTAAACTCGATCCCCGATTCGGTCGGTTTGGAGATATCGCTGAGACTGAATGCCTGAAATCCGCCGCTGTCGGTCAAAAAGCTGTTCGGATAGGTTGTATAGCCGTGCAATCCTCCCATTTTGGCGACGGTTTCGTCTCCGGGGCGTAAATACATGTGGTACGTATTGGCAAGAATGATCTGAGTATCCAAAAGTTCCGTCATATCCGCCATGTCGAGCGCTTTAACCGATCCTACCGTTCCGACGGGCATAAAAATGGGGGTTTGGATCGTAGAGTGTGCCGTAGTAATGGTGCACGCTCTTGCTTTGCCACACGTGGCATCGACGTTAAATTGCATAAAAAGCCTTACGTTTTTTCGTTATTTTACCGTACATTAGGTTTATAGGCAACTCCAAAGCATTAACATTCTATAATACTGAAAACAATTATGCAGGATATTTTATGAGTATCGAACACTCTCAAACAGCTTTCGAAAAAGCCCAGCAACTTATTCCGGGGGGTGTCAATTCACCGGTTCGCGCGTTTAAAAGCGTCGGCGGAATTCCCCGTTTTATTTCCAGAGGTGAGGGCGGTTATTTGATCGATATCGATGAAAACCGCTACATTGACTACGTTCAAAGCTGGGGACCGTTAATTTTCGGTCATCGTGACGAGAGTATCGAAAATGCGGTGATCGAAGCGGTAAAACACGGGCTTAGTTTCGGTGCCCCTACCGAAGCGGAGTCCGAACTTGCAGAGCTTATTATCTCGATTTACGATTCGATTGAAAAAATCCGTTTTGTCAGCAGCGGAACCGAAGCGGTTATGAGCGCTATCCGTCTTGCACGCGGCTTTACGGGGCGTGATGATATTGTTAAATTTACGGGGTGCTACCACGGGCACAGCGATGCGCTTCTTGTCCAAGCGGGTTCAGGTGCCGTGACGTTCGGAACACCGAGTTCACCTGGGGTTCCTGCCGATTTTACCAAACACACGTTATTGGCCGAATACAACAATATCGAAAGTGTTAAAAAATGCTTCCAAGACAGCCCGGGGATTGCCTGCGTTATTATCGAACCGATTGCCGGAAATATGGGACTCGTTCCCGCGAACAAAGATTTTCTTTCCGAACTGCGCGCAGTGTGTGATCAATACGGTGCATTGCTGATTTTCGACGAAGTTATGAGCGGATTTCGTGCGTGTCTGCACGGTGCTGAGAGCATTACGGGAACCAAACCTGACCTTGTGACTTTGGGTAAAGTGATCGGCGGCGGTATGCCAGTCGGCGCGTTCGGCGGACGTCGTGAGATTATGGCGCATCTCTCACCAGAGGGAGGCGTCTATCAGGCTGGAACCCTCAGCGGTAATCCGGTAGCGATGGCGGCAGGATTGGCTTCGATCAATAAACTCAAAACCAATGCACGAGTTTTTAATGTCCTCGAAGAGCGCGCCAAACGGTTGATGAACGGCTTTGCCGAAGCGGCTGCTAAACACAATATAGGCTTGCAAACGGATGTACGCGGTTCTATGTTCGGATTTTTCTTCAGCGGTGAGTCTGTAACCAATTTTGCAGAGGCATTGAAAAGTGATACGGCTCGGTTTGCCAAGTTTCATGCGGCAATGCTCGACGCGGGATTCTATTTTGCCTGCTCACAGTTCGAGACGGGCTTTATCTCTACCGCAACAACCGATGCGATGATCGAAGAGACGATTGCCGCCGCGAACAAAATTTTCGGAGAACTGTAATGGAAGAAAATACGCAAGAAAAACCCCGCTTAAAACCGATTATCGAAGGGGCGGAAACTTTATCCCTCGGCATTTCGATGGTCGTTGCCGTATTGATCGGTGTGGCTATCGGATTGGGGCTTAAAAAGCTAACCGGTATTACATGGCTTCTATGGGTCGGGGTCGGGATCGGAATCGCCGCAGCGATTATGAATGTCTACAAAGCCTACAGCAAACAATACAAAGAATTCGAAAAGCTGGCAAAAGACCCCCGGTATAATATGGGACAATCTCAAAAAGACGATGATGAGGACGAAGATTGATGTTGAGCAGTTTTCTAGTCGCGATGATTTCATCGATGCTGATCGTTACGGGATCGCTCTATTCGTATCGCAACATGATTCGAAGCCGTATCGGTGACGTGAATGTAGAGGATATGAAAGACAGCATCGATATGATGGATGATCCGTATGATCTATACGAAGAGGATCGTGAACAGGAAATTACCGATATCAAGCAGATGATTAAAGAAGAGAAAGCGCGCCAAAAAGGCAATGTACTCAAAAATACGACCCAAAATGCTTCAGCGATGGTATCCGTTTATCGCCTAATTCCCTATGCAGTACTGGTGCTCGGGTTTATCGCATTGAGTAACACACATGCATTATCGGTATTACCGTATTTAATCGGTTTGGCGGCGGGAATACCTGTAGGATACCTGCTTGCTAAAAAGCTGTTTATTTCACGATCATCGGAACGTTGATCGTAATCTTATTCTCTTTGTGATCGATAAAGAGATTATTCTCTTCTGCTAAATGGGTGATTTCAGGGAGATATTTGCGTGTAACCGAGTCTGCGGATATTTCGATGGAAAAGAGCGAATATTTTTCACCCTCAAATTTGATATGCTCTCCGACGCGAAAAAACAATCGGGTTAAAATCTTTTCATTGTTTGCCATAGAGATATAGATCTTATTGAGAAGTTTGATAAAAATTTCGGTGTGAAGACGGATTTCTGGGATGGTCGGATCGAGTTCTTTGAGATATTTAGTGGATGAACCGATCGAATTTGAACTGATGCATAAATCGATCAGCGTATAGACATTAACCAACTGCCCGTCAGGTTTTTGTGCCGTAAATTGAAAAGAGGGGAGCTGATAGAGTCGGATGCCGATTTGTTCTTCGTCTTCGTAACCGACCGTAATTCCGAAAAATTTGAACCGCCCGAACTCGAGTTCCAAAAAGGTTGTTTTGAATCCGAACGACGAATTGGCATAGGTAGTCGCTATTTTATAGATAGCGGAAGCGTCTATTGCACCGAGGAGGTATTGTGCCTCGGTATTGAGGGACACGATCTTACCGTTGGAATTAAAAAGGATAAACGGATTAAAATCGTACTCAATCCATTGCTGATCAAACGTCATCAGTCCTCGATGTAGTTTTTAAGTTTACGACCCACTTTCGGGTGTTTCAGTTTTTTGATCGCACTGCTTTCGATTTGGCGAACACGTTCACGGGTAACGTTAAGCTCTTTACCGATCTCTTCGAGTGTGCGGTCACTCTCGTCATCCATGATTCCGAAACGCATTTTAATAACCGCTTTTTCACGTTCATTAAGCTGCTCGAGAACACTTTCGATTTGAACCTTCAAATCGTCTTTCAAAATGGCATCGCTCGGAGAGAGAGACATTTTATCTTCGATGAAATCTCCGAAACGTCCGTCTTCTTCGTTACCGATAGGAGCTTCGAGAGAGATCGGCTCTTTGGTGATTTTGATGACGTTTTTGACTTTTTCAACTGAAAGCCCCACTTCTTCTGCGATGGTTTCGACATCCGGCTCTTTTCCGTGCTCTTGGAGGTGTTTACGCATGATTTTGTTGATACGGTTGATTGTTTCGATCATATGGATCGGGATACGGATGGTACGTGCCTGATCGGCAATCGCACGGCTGATTGCCTGACGAATCCACCATGTCGCATAGGTCGAAAATTTGTACCCTTTTTGGTACTCGAATTTATCGACCGCTTTCATTAAGCCGATATTTCCTTCCTGAATCAAATCGAGGAAAGGGAGACCGCGGTTGGTATAACGCTTCGCAATCGAGACAACGAGACGGAGATTCGATTTTGCCATACGGGTTTTAGAGACTTCAGAGATATTTTTACCCCGTTTGATCTGCTCCAAAATGTCGGCCAGTTTTTCCGGCTCCATATTGAAGCCCCCTTTGGACGCCTCTTTGGTCTGGATCAGTTTTTTGATCTCCATATAGGTGCTGACCATCGTCGCTTCGGGAACTTTCGTCGCGATCTCTTCTTTGGTCAAATCGCAGATTTTATTGAGAATCAATGTGTGATTCTTTTTAAGCTGATCGTTGAATAGCGGAAGCTTGTATTCCAAACGTTTCAACTCACGGTCAAACCCTTCGTCACTGCGCAATGCCGTTTCCATGGAGCGGACAAGTTCGTTGATCAGTTTAGAGGTCGGTCCGAGGTCGAGCAATGCCTCTTTCAGCATTTTTTTCTTGAAGCTGACATTGAGGAAGAATAGTACGTACTCCGCATCCATCTCATCGATAGAGCGTTCTTCCAACATTTTTTCTGTCGCTTTTACCCACTCTTTTTTCGCTTTTTCAAGCGCTTTAAAAGAAGTTACGACTTTTTCTACCCGTTTTTTATCTTTTACCGACGGGGCTTTTTCGGTTGATTCATCATCATCGCCCTCGTCATCGCTATCATCTTCACTGTCATCTTCGTTCTCTTCTTCAAAGCTTTTGAAAAGTTCTTTGACACGGCGTTCGCGATTGATCAGCGGATCTTTATAGTCAAGGATGAAATCGATCAGATAGGGAACCGAGCAGATCGCATCGATGATAATCCCTTCCCCCATCTCCATCCGTTTGGAAATCTCAACTTCTTCTTCTTTGGTGAGAAGAGGGATCTGACCCATTTCGCGAAGATACATACGTACGGGAGAATCAGAACGCGACCACTCGAGCAATTCATGCTGCTTAAGAATGTCGAACTCGTCTCCGCTGGCTTCTTCGATGTATTTCAGTTGTGCGGCACGCTTAGCGGCGGCTTCTTGCTGATTGAGCATTTTGGCATGTTCAGAAGAAGTAAATAGGCAAATTTTATGTTTCTGTGCCAATTTAAGGATGTTTTTTGCTTGTGCAAGGGTAGGCTGTTTGTCAAAAGGATCGACAATTGTTTCATACGTGAGACAATTTTTAGATTTATGTTCGGAAAATAGGGTTTCGAGATGTTTATTTAGATCTTTGACACTCATACGAGGAGGACTCCCTTAACGTTAAAAGAGTTGGATTATACCGAAATTTTTCTTAAAGAGTGTTATTTTATGAGTGTCTTTAAAATTTGCATAGAGTGGAACACTTGTTGCTAACAAAACCGTAACACTCCACAAGGATGATGAATGCAGACCGGATATTATGCGGCAACAGGCGGGATGGTAGCGCAGTTTAATCGTATGGACACGATTGCGTCAAACCTTGCCAATGCCAATACTGCTGGCTATAAAAGAGATCAATTGATTACGGGAGACTTCGCACGTCTGTATAAAACGGCGCAAAGTGAGCTTCCGATTGCCAATCAAACGGAGGCGGCGGCGCAGTATTTCAATCGTGCACTTTCCCGTGTCCCTCAAATAACCGATGCGTATACGGACCAAAGTCTGGGTGCGATGCAGCGGACGGATAACACGTTTGACCTGGCCCTTTCCAAAGAGGGTCAGTTTTTTGCAGTCAATACACCGCAGGGGATACGTCTTACCCGTGACGGCTCATTCACTTTGAATGATGAGGGGAAACTGGTCAATAAACAAGGGCACGAGGTTCTTGCGGCTGATAAAACACCGATAACTTTCAATCCGCAGGACAGTGTAATCACACTCGATAAAAACGGTCAGTTTTCAACCAATGTCCCGGGGACGACACAGATGGTTGCCAATAAAAGACTTTTAGTGGTAGAACCTCAAAATATCAGAAATATTATGAAAGAGGGAAATAACCTTTATTTGCCAGAAGCGGCTGATCCTCTTACGCCGTTGGCGGAAAGCGGAAGCGTTATGCAGGGATTTATTGAAAAAAGTAATGTCAATGCCGTCAATGAGATGATCGCTTTGGTCGAAGCAAACCGTTTGGTGGGGATGTATCAAAAAGCGATGGATTCGCAAATGAATGATCTAAATAAAGACGCGATTGAAAAACTCGCGGTAACACGTCGATAAGATAAGGAAATAAGACTATGATGCAATCACTTTATACCAGCTCAACGGGGATGCTCTCTATGCAAACCCAAATCGATACCACTGCCAATAATATTGCCAACGTTAACACTATGGGATATAAAAAATCCCGTGCCGAATTTGCCGATTTGATGTATAAAGTCATGACCTATGCCGGAACCTCCACCAGCGATACGACCAAATCACCGACGGGGATCGAAGTGGGGCTTGGGGTACGTCCTACATCAATCAATAAAATCTTTACCGAGGGGAGTCTAAAACAAACGGATAATTCTCTTGATTTGGCGATTACCGGAAAAGGTTTTTTCAAACTTGAACTGCCGAACGGAACCGAAGTCTACAGCCGCAACGGTTCTTTTAAAATAGATGAAAACGGAACGATCGTAAACTCTGACGGGTACAAACTGGTTCCGGAAGTCGTTATTCCCGAAGATGCAACCAACATCAGCATCGGTACCGACGGTATCGTCAGCGTTACCCAATCGGGGCAGGCCCAAGCAACCCAAGTGGGGCAAATCTCTTTGACCAGCTTTATCAATCCGGCCGGTTTGCATGCGATGGGAGATAACCTTTTTGTTGAAACCGACAGTTCAGGTCAGCCGATCGAGGGGACTCCCGGTGAGAACGGGATCGGAAATATCCGACAAGGGTTCGTGGAACTCTCAAACGTACAATTGGTTGTCGAGCTTACCGATTTGATTACGGGACAGCGTGCCTATGATGCCAATTCCAAAGTGATCACCACGAGTGATGAAATGCTTGCGACAACGAACGGCTTGAAACGTTAATAAATCTTCCTAATCAGTGCCATTATGATGGCTTCTGATTTTTAAATTCTACTTTACTGTAATCTTACTCGTTTATAACTCATTTACTATTTATTCCAGCTAATTTTTTATTGTTCCAAAGTATTAAATAAAAGGAATCATAAAGAGAAAGGGAATATAATCGTTTTCAATTGTGAAATGATAGGAGGGTATATCATGAGTTTTGGAACTATCAAGAGTAAATTAACGCTTTTTTTTACGCTATTAATTTTAGGATTTTCAATCATTGCGTATCTGACTTTCAAAGGGAATGCCGATGCCGATAGAGCTATAAAAAGAGTTGGCGACATAGGAAGTTTGGAAACCTCAGAAGCAAAACTTATGATGAATTTAAGAGGATATCAGCTCTTATTTGATGAGACATATGCACAAAACTATGAAGATGAGTATGTATCAATTGTCAAAAATTTAAATTCCCTTCTTAAACAATCCCGTGCAGAAATGGCAAAAACTCAAATTAAAGAGATATTAGTATTAATAAAAGAGTGGAAGGAGAGTAATGATGAGAGGGTTAAGCTAATTAAACAGTACAAAAAAGAGATCAATAGTGACGCTTTTTCTGTTTCTGAAAATGGAAAAAGACTAGCTGCCCTCACACTCTTGTCTGCTGATAGATACAAAATCATAGAAGAAAAAATTTCTATTTTTAAAGAAGGTGTAGAGAAAAGAAATCTTAAATATATAAGAGATAGCTCTGTATTCTCAGAACTAATGATAGCTCTTATTGTACTACTCTCTATCGGAACTTTTTTACTACTTTTGAAGTCTATAAACTTTTCCATTTCAGCAGCAAAAAAAGGGTGTGAGGAGATTAAGAACAGTAAGGATTTAACAAAAAAAATTGTGACCGGGACTAAAGATGAAATTGCTGAAACAATGGACTATGTTAATGAACTTTTAGGCGATCTTGCCAAAGCAATAGACGATGCAAAAAAATCGGCAACAGAAAATGCTTCAGTAGCGGAAGAATTATCTGCGACAAGTCTACAGATAGGAAAACGCACTGAAGATACTTCAATTGTTGTAGATGAGACAAAACAAAGTTCAAATGATGTTTCTGAATTGCTAAGCAATAGTGAAGATGAGTCCAAAAAAGCTGAAGAGGAAATAAGAGAAGCTTCATCCGAGGTGTCCGATGCTGCTAAAGATGTCTTGTCCGTGTCAGGTGCATTGCAGCTTATTGTTGTTGAACAGATGGAACTGTCAGGACAGTTAGAGAGACTATCATCTGAAGCAGAACAGGTAAAAACAGTACTTTCGGTAATTACGGATATTGCAGATCAAACAAATTTATTGGCACTGAATGCCGCAATTGAAGCGGCTCGTGCCGGAGAACATGGAAGAGGCTTTGCTGTAGTAGCCGATGAAGTTAGAAAACTGGCAGAGAGAACTTAGCAAAGTTTGACCGAAAGCAATGCTACCGTATCCGTAATTGTTCAATCTGTCCTAGAGGCAACAGAGTCTATGTCTAAAAGTGCGAAAAAACTTGAAGAGTTAGGAAAACGCTCCAAGGAAGTAGAATCTACAATGAATAAAACAGTCAATATCATTGCCGATGCAGCAAAAATAGCTAACCAAACGGCAGAAGATGCATCTAACGGTAACTCAAAAACCAAAGATGTAATCATGCGAATCGATACTATCAACAAATTATCAATGACAAATGCCAGAAGCGTAGAAGAGATTGCAGCCGCCGCTGAACATTTGGCAAAAAGAGCAGAAAGTTTAAGCTTGTCACTGGCGCAGTTTAAAACATCATAATTTGCACCAACAGACATAAAAGCCTTTTAATAGGCTTTAAAACTCTTTCAACACATCTTTGCTATAATCCAGTCAATTTTACGTACCATAGGATTTTTGATGCAAAAAATTGAAGGGAAAGTTTGGAATTTCGGTAAAGATATCGATACAGACTTGATTATTGCTGCCCGTTATCTCAACACCTCAGACCCGAAAGAGCTTGCTAAACATGTCATGGAAGATGCCGATCCGACATTCGTAAGCAAAATGATACCGGGCGATATTATCGTAGCCGATGAAAATTTCGGATGCGGCTCGTCACGCGAACATGCTCCTATCGCACTTAAAGCGGCAGGTGTAGCAGCGGTTATCGCACCGACATTCGCCCGTATTTTTTACCGTAATGCTTTTAACATGGGATTGCCGATTTTTGAACTTCCCGAATCTTTAGAGATCAAAGAGGGAGAATCGGTCAGTATCGACATGGATGCAGGGACGATTACCAATACTACCAACGGGAAAGTCTACAAATTTATTCCGATCCCGCCTTTTATGCAAGAACTAATCGCGGCAGGCGGTTTGATGAATTATGCAGAAGCCGAAATTGCCGCACAGGAGAAATAATTGATGAAAAGTTACAATATTGCCTTGATTAAAGGGGACGGAATCGGTCCTGAGATCATTGATGAAGCCGTTAAAGTTTTAGATGCGGTTGCAGCGTGCGAAAATATCGAGTTTAACTATCAAGAAGCCCTGATGGGAGGGTGTGCTTACGACGTAACGGGCGATCCGCTTCCTCAAGAGACGATCGATATCTCATTATCCAGCAATGCGGTACTGTTCGGAGCTATCGGAGGCCAAAAATGGGACACTCTTCCGCGTGAAAAACGACCTGAGAGCGGATTGCTTCGTTTCCGTAAAGAATTGGGTGTTTTCGCCAATCTTCGTCCGGCTAACGTCTATGATGAACTTGTAAATGCCAGCTCATTGAAACCTGAAATCGTCAAAGGTGTCGATTTGATGGTTGTACGTGAACTGATCGGCGGGATTTATTTCGGAGAACCGAAAGGACGTGATGAGAATAAGGGATGGAACACTATGGTGTATACCCGTCCTGAGATTGAACGGATTGCACATGTCGCGTTCAAAATTGCGATGGAACGCTCTAAAAAAGTGTGTTCGGTCGATAAAGCCAATGTCCTTGATGTCAGCCAGTTATGGCGCGAAGTGGTTGAAGAAGTTGCCAAAGAGTATCCTGAAGTCGAACTCAGCCATATGTATGTCGATAATGCGGCGATGCAGCTGATCCGCGATCCGAAACAATTCGACGTCATTTTGACCGGAAATATTTTCGGTGATATTCTCAGTGACGAAGCAAGTATGCTATCAGGCTCCATCGGGTTGCTTCCATCGGCATCGGTAGGTTCTTCAATCGGTGTGTATGAGCCGATTCACGGTTCAGCGCCGGATATTGCAGGGCAGGGGATTGCCAATCCGATCGCGACCATTGCGAGCGCTTCGATGATGCTTCGTTTCGCATTGGGCGAAAATCGTGCGGCAGACCGTATCGATTACGGTATCAAACAAGCTCTTGCTGAGGGATATCGTACCAAAGATATCGCGGGATTTGACGCTAAAGAAGTTTGCTCAACTAGCGAGATGGGATCCATCATCGCTAATTTCGCAGCCAAATGCAAACTCTAACCCTCGCCAATATTTACGAGCTTCAAGGGCTCAAAGAAGATGCTCTTGAAATATACAAAGAGATTTTGAAAAAAGATCCTTCTAATGCCGATGCAAAAATTGCGATTCGCCGACTTTCGGGTATGCGAAAAAAGTTTTTAGGGGTCAATAACGAAATGAAGACTTTTTTTATTCAGATGGAAGAAGAGGCTGAATTTATTCAATTTGAAAGGTGGTTGATGAAAGCATGGAACTAAAAGATGTCATATTATCTACATTAGCCGAAATTGAAGAGTTATCAAGCGTACCCGAGAAGAGCGAATATCTTGAACGTATTATTGAAGAGAAACCGCTTCAGTCTGTAGAAGAAACGGCCGTTCCTAAACCGCCGATTATAGAGACGATTCAAACCGTGATTGAAACGGTACATGCCGTTCGCGATGATGAAGCACGGATGCTTGAGGGGATCCGGGAACGGCTACTTGTTCTCTTCGAAGGATTTCAGTCTCCGAATAACACGCAAATAGAAGCCAAAGTAGATTTGACACTCAACTTTTTTGAATATCTTTTAGCTACCATAGACAATCGCTTAGAAACGATAAAAGAATCGTAGCCGCTTTCAATCCGAGGATAAGAAATGAATGAACATTACCGTATATTAATCCATTGCAATGATGAAAAAGGGCTGGTCTACAAAGTATCCAGCATTTTTTTCCACCGCAATCTTAATATTATTTCCAATAACGAATTTGTCGATAAAACACACAATAAATTTTTCATGCGCAGCGAAGTAGCCGGTGAAATTGCACCGGATATGCTCAAAAGCGAACTAAGCGCAATTTTGCCGAAGAATACCCATCTTGAAGTGATCGCTCCCCGAAAAAAACGGATTGTTCTGATGGCGACCAAAGAGTCGCATGCCCTAGGTGATATTCTAATACGATACGAAGCGGGTGAGCTGGACTGCCACATCGTCGGTGTCGTTTCCAACTATGATTTGCTTGAACCGCTGGTCTCTAAATTTGACATCCCATTTTATACGGTATCTCATGAGGGGTGTGACAGGGATGAACATGAGCAGCGTGTTCTGCAAAAGCTTTCTGAATTAGGCGAAATCGACTATATCGTTTTGGCAAAATATATGAGGATTTTAACTCCGCGGTTTGTTGAAACGTACGAAGACAAGATCATCAACATCCACCACTCGTTTCTTCCCGCTTTTATCGGAGCCAATCCTTATAAACAAGCGTATGAGCGCGGCGTAAAAATTATCGGAGCTACGGCGCACTTTGTCAATAATCATCTTGATGAGGGGCCGATTATCGCTCAGGATGTCATTCATGTCAATCATGCCTATGGATGGGAAGAGATGCAGCGTCTGGGGCGTGATGTGGAGAAAATCGTTTTATCCAAAGCGTTAAAGATGGCGCTGGAGGATCGTATATTTGTCCATGCAAACAAAACGATCATTTTTTAAATGTTTCATATCGTTTTAGTAAATCCTCAAATTCCCAATAATACCGGTGCAATCGGCCGGCTTTGCGTTAATACCGGTTCTTCGCTCCACCTTATCAAACCGATCGGTTTCGATATCGATGAAAAAGCGGTACGTCGTGCCGGCTTGGATTATTGGCATAAAATCGATTTGCATGTCTGGGAAAGTATAGAAGAATTTATGGATGCCCATCCGATCAAGGAGCGTTTTTTCTTTGCTACGACCAAAACGGACATCCCTTATTTCGAGCATGAGTTTCAAGAGGGGGACTATCTGTTTTTCGGGAGTGAGACCGCCGGGATCCCCTCAGAAATTTTAGAAGCTTATCCGAAGCAGACAATGACGATTCCGATGACCAAAGAGGGACGTAGTCTGAACCTCGCCATTAGTAGCGGAATAATCCTCTACGAAGCGATTAAACAAAATTTTAATTCCTACAGAAAGATGATGTAAACCATGATGCAAATACTTGATACGGTAATGACCGTACTGTTCATTCTATTTCTCGTCTATATTTTTCGCGGATACCATATATCTCGCCGTGAGAAAGATATGAACGAAGATTAAAATAATCTCTCGGCCCATTTCTCCATTTTGACCTCTAGTCTCTCCATCCAACCGTTAGCTTTAATAATAACCATTGCCATTGTCAACTCCTTGAGTGATATTAGGCAAATAGTAAAATAATTTTATCTATCCTTTTAAAAATATTTCAAAATGACATATTATTCTAAAATCTATGTCATAATTCCTACAATACACTATCGATAATAGAAAAGGATTTCACTATGAAAACATTCAGTGATATTGTCGAGACGATAAAAGATATCGTCTCTTCCGAATTTCCGGAAAAAAAGGTATTCGATAAAGATGTAGCAGAACTATTGGATATTTCGCAAATGAATTTTGCAACGATGAAAAAGCGCAATAAAATCCCCTTTACGGAATTACTCGACTTTTGTGCCAAACGTTCCATCGCCATTAACTGGCTTTTATATAACCAATCTCCAGAGAGTTTGATTGAACCGACAAACCGCTTTTACATGGTACGTTATTTCTCTTCGGTAAATGCCTCGGCAGGGGGAGGCGCCGATAATGAAGAATTGGATTATGAGCCTCTGATGCTTGAAGATAATTTTGTACTCTCTTTAGGCGGTGAAAAAGAACTGCGCCATATTGAAGCTATAAATGTATCGGGTGATTCGATGGAACCCTCTTTCAGTTATAACGATATCATTTTTATAAATCGTTCAAAGACCGATATTAGTCGTGGAGGAATTTTTACGATTCGTACCGAACACGGGTTGTTTATCAAAAGAATACAAGTTCGAATTGATGGCAAACTTGATATCATTTCGGATAATAAAGATTATCCGACCTATGTTGCACGACGGGATGAAGTCGAAGTGATCGGAAGAGTGGTCGGGCGGTTCGGCGGAATAGAATAATATTGGAAATACAAATGAAAACAACGATGTGGATGAGCGGCATATTATTGATGGCTTTAGGAGGATGCAGTACACATACCCCTGATCTGCTTCCTACACCGAAATTATCGTTGCCCCCTTCCAAAACAGATGTTAATCAAAGCGGTTTAGAAGATCCGTTTTGTTGTATGCTCCCCCAAGATATCGGCGTTAAATTACCTGAATTCGGTCCGAAAGTGAATGATTTAGACCGTTTTGAGCAATCGTTAGTCCCTTATGTGGAACAAAACGGTGTGGATAGAGATAATTTATTGGAGGTACAGACTGCATTTGATGCCCGTTATTACGCCCCGTGGAGCTATGGTGCTCCACCGGAAAAAAGAGAAAATGCTTCATGGCCTCTTCGTGCGTTTAGGGGAGGATACGGGAGCAATCTAAGACCGGTACCTCCGTCTTGGTTTGAAGAGATATCTAATCAGAGTAATTTTGATGCGTACGGGACATTAAACCAAAAAGCCGTTACTTTAAGATGGATGGATATACGTGCACTCCCGACCGATAAACCTCTCTATAAAAATCCGGAAAAAGCGGGAGACGGATATCCGTTTGATCTGCTCCAAAACAGCAGTGTGAACTATAATGAGCCCATTTTTGTGTCTCATACCACCAAAGACGGAGCGTGGAGCTATATATTTACCAATAACGCATCAGGCTGGGTAAAATCTGACGGTATCAGTATTGTAGACAATCAAACGATTACAAGCATTCAAAAGTCTGATAAAGTCTTTATTATTGAAGACAACTTTCCGATGCGTGATGCTAAAAATCGTTTTATCGCTTATACGCGAATCGGAATGATTCTTCCTCTGGAACGTGAAGAAGGGGATAATTATTTGGTTAAAACGTACGATCAAAACAATATCGTTACTGTCGTAACCATTCCGAAGCACTCTGCACATTTAGGTGCCAGTAAAATCAATAAAAAAGATTTAATTACGATAGGGAATCAATTACTCAAAAATACATATGGCTGGGGCGGAATGTACGGTGAACGTGATTGTTCGTCAATGATTCGGGATATGTTCGCCCCGTTTGGCATTTGGCTTCCCCGAAATTCTGCAGCACAGTCTCGCAAAGGAGAGGTGATTTCGTTTGCTAAATTCTCTAATGACGAGAAACTAGCAGCGATCAAATCCAAAGGGGTCCCTTTTGAGACGATCATTTATCTAAAAGGACATGTCTTGCTGTATATCGGTACCTATCAGGACAATGTTTTGGTAATGCATAATTTTTGGGGTGTTCGTACCGTTGATAATGAGGGGAACACGGGGAGACACATTATCGGCAGAGCCGTTATCAGTACACTGGAACTTGGGGCTGAATTAGACAACTACGATCCGACTATGAAGTTATTAAACCGTGTGGAGAGCATGAATATTTTTACACATGCACCTCTTAAATTGACTCGGAATGCTAAAGCTGCAAGCACTAAAAAGCAGCTTTAAATCCTTTATCCTCGCATATCTAAGAGGGAACCGAGCATCTCGTCTTGTGTACGGATAGCTTGTACATTGGAAGCGGCAATTTTTTCAATGCTGATTTGATCCGTCATCTCTTTGGATAAATCGGTTTGAGATCTTTCACTTCCGTTTGAATCAGCCTGTTTGGTATTAGCCTGTGTCGAGCCGTTTTGCGTTTCGCTTATAGTTGTTTGGCGAGGAACATACCCGTCCGTATTGACATTTGCAACATTCTGAGCATTATTGTTCATATAGACTTGATTGGACATCAAAGAAGAGACGTTTGAGCTTATCATCTAAAGCTCCTTGTATATCAGATAAAGAAAGTATAATCCCGGCTACCTTAAGAGATAGCAGGGAAATCAAATTAGTCCGATCAGTGCAAATCGGCGTTTAGCTTGACCTCTCGGGTTGAGCGGCGTATAAGCAGCTGTCCCGTTGTCGAGTCTTGGCGGTAGTGAATGCCGTTCAATCCGACCAAATCTTTCCCTTTGAAACTGCTTCCGTTCAGCGTCGCACTCGGGTTGGCTTCTTGTATTTTTGCCAATTCTTGCGGATCAACCGCAAATTTGGTTCCGGCTAATACCGCGATTCCCGCATCGACAATACATCCGTCTCCTAATGCGATACCGGTAACCGAGTTGGCTCCCAAAAGGGTATTTTTCCCGATGGTGACAGGAATACCGTCCGTTCCGCTGAGAACTCCGAGGATCGATGCCCCTCCGCCGACGTCTGAGCCGTCACCGACAACGGCAGAACTTGAAATACGCCCTTCAACCATGCTGACTCCGGTCGTTCCCGCATTGAAGTTCACATAGCTCGCACCCGGCATGATGGTTGTTCCTGCATGAAGCTGCGCACCGAAACGAACTTTTGAATCGTCCAATACACGCGTATTATTGGCCGGGATAATATGTTGGAGATAGCGAGGGAATTTATCGACGAAATCGATCTTCGGATATTCGTTGGCAAATTTTAGTTCGATTTCGTTTTCGCGAAGCCACTCAAGTTCGATAGGCTGCCCGTCCGACCAAGCAACGTTGTGAAGTGCACCGAACGCACCGTTAAGATTGAGAGAACGAAGAGCCGCTTTTGATGTTGAGAGGGCGTAGAGTTTCAAGTACGTCCCTTCGACACTTGTGCAGGCCACATCGTTAAACAAAATAACCAGGCGAAATTCGCCTTCGCGCATACCGCGCTCTTTAACTTGGTTGTAAAGCGCTGAGATCATTTGGATATTTTTGTGGGCATCACCGAATGCCTCATCGGCGTACGGAGTAAAAGCGTTCAAGCATCCCTCTAAAAATTTCAACGTTACGGGGATAATGACTTCATCGGCGTTAAAATCGACGACGTATCCTTGTTCTTGGGCACTTTTGATAAAAATAGCCGCACTGCCGAAGTTTTCGTTCCAGTTGATATGCGGATAGGTAGCCTGGAGGATTTTATCGCTGTTGAGTTGACCGAAATCGACACGGCAAATACCGAATGCAAGGGGATTTTTGTATCCTGAAGTGTTTTGAATCTCTTGAACGCATGCTTTGAAAGCCGCTTCGGTCTCTAAAATTTCCATATTGTCTCACTTGGTGTAAAATTAATAGGTAATTTTACCACAATCGCCTATGGATGGGTTGAAGGTTGCGTGTTATACTACGATAAATTATTATTGGAATGTTTATGGAAGAATGGATCACATTATTAAAAGCAAATGATTATCTCGGTATCAAAAAATATCTCAAAAGCGGCGGCAATCCGAATGAGGTGGAAGAGAACGGGGAATCGGTTATCTGTTTTGCTCTGCGCTATCATTGTGATCAAGAAATTATTGATCTTCTCATCGAAAGCGGAGCCGATGTCACTCATACTGATAATGAAGGGGTGAGTGTCTTTGATGTTGCGGTCACCTATAATAATCTTAGTTTGATTGAGCGTTTGATTAAGAGCGGGTTTGATGTGAACCATCCGACACGCCAAAGCGGATTTACCCCATTAATGGGGGCTGTATGCTACGGGCGAACGGAAGTTATTAAAAAACTATTGGAACTTGGGGTAGATGTACATGCGCGGGATGCGTATGGACTCAATGCGATTGATTTTGCCCGTAAAATGCATAAAAAATCTATTTTAGATTTATTGCAGGGAGAAGAAAAGAATGGAACAGATTAAAACCTTTTTGTTGCTCGGATCGCTTAGTGTACTGCTTGTATTTATCGGCGGATATCTTGGCGGGCAGGGGGGAATGGTACTCGCGCTACTTTTTGCGGGAGGGATGAATTTCTATGCCTATTATTTCTCCGATAAGATGATTTTGAAACACTATAATGCCCAAGAAGTCGATCCCCGCGAAGCGCCGATGCTCTATCGGGTCGTTGAGCGGTTGGCGGAACGCGGTTCATTGCCGATGCCGAAAGTTTATATTATACACGATCATATTCCCAATGCATTTGCTACCGGACGCAATCCTGAACATGCTGCGGTTGCGATTACGACAGGATTGCTGGAACTGTTGAATGAAGATGAAATCGAGGGGGTTATGGCGCATGAGCTTTCCCATGTAGGACATCGCGATATTCTGATTGCTACCATAGCGGCGACGATTGCGGGAGCGGTCGCTTTTATCGCCAATATGCTTCAGTTCGGGGCAATGTTCGGGAATCGAAACAATCGTAACGGAAATCCGATATTAATGATCGCTATGGCAATCATCCTCCCGCTGGCGGCGAGTATTATACAGATGACCATCAGCCGTTCACGCGAGTTTATGGCGGATGAGGGTGCGGCACGCTTAACCGGACATCCCGAATGGCTCCAAGATGCTCTGATAAAACTTTCAAATTATAATTTAAGAGGAGAAGTACAGGGGGCTACGCCGGAAAATGCCCATATGTTTATTATTAGCCCGTTTGACGGCAAGAATATTTCATTTGCGAATTTATTTCGCACCCACCCGACGACCGAACAACGACTTGAACGGTTGGAACAGCTCAAAAGAGAGTTTAATACACTTCAGGAACGTAATAAACTTTATGATCGTCATTACGTCTGAGAAAAGATGTTATTCAGATTCGACTTTCAGGGTGAAATGGGGTTTATGCGGCATCTTTTTTTTTGGTTGCTTTAAAAAAGTATGACGATATATTAAGTAAATAATGACACTGATCCCAAGCCCGATAATTAAAAAATTTATTTTACCCATAATCTTCCTCCATCCTTGGCTTAATTATATCGGCAAAATTTTTTAAATGTTTATTTTTATTAGTTTACGATAATTT
The DNA here is from genome assembly GCF_000183725.1 of Sulfuricurvum kujiense DSM 16994. Classification (NCBI taxonomy): domain Bacteria; kingdom Pseudomonadati; phylum Campylobacterota; class Epsilonproteobacteria; order Campylobacterales; family Sulfurimonadaceae; genus Sulfuricurvum; species Sulfuricurvum kujiense. The sequence goes on from NC_014762.1 coordinate 1,004,035, forward strand.
TATAAGAAATTGTTTTTTTCTCCAAAGCATGGATGAAAAATTGAAAACTTTTATCACACAGTTCTTTATCTTCTGAAGCAACGGAAATTTCAACGATCGGATTTCCGCCGTTAATCATCGGAAGGGATGAAAAATCGACGCTAGGGTCTAATTGATGCATACACTCAATCAGTGTATTTTCCGAGGTTTGAGCAATCAGCGTTTGACGATAAATCGTTTTACCCCGGGGATAAAAGCGGCTTAGGGCTTCATTAACCATCGGATGTGACATTTCGGGAAAACCCGGCATGAAAAAATAGCGTTTCTCGAGATAAAATCCCGACATGTTATTTATGACATTATGGAGCAATTCGGAATTTTTCGGCAGTGCCGCCATATGGATACGGTGCGGGTAGGCTGCATCGCCGAAGCGTTCGATAATATCGGAACAAAACTGTGCATGGGAGACTAAGATACCGTCACTGAAAACATCGGATGCGATCTGACGGGTTAAATCATCGGGGGTAGAACCGATCCCTCCGAAACTGAACATCACCGCATAGGGATCATTTTTAATCATGGAAAATGTATTTCGGATTAAAACGGGATCATCTTTGATAATGAATGAAGCAAAGAGGGTATGCCCCAGCTGCAGCAGAGTATCGCGAAGATACAGAAAATGTTTGTCTTCCCGACGGCCGTTAAGAATTTCAGAACCGATAATGACGGCGTAAAAATGGGGTGTTTTCATGGAAAGATTATAACACGAGAAGATAAAGTAAAATCATAATCCGGTTGACTGGACGTGAGCTCTCTGCTGAAGAGAACTCAGCGTTAGCGTAGCCCGATGGGCTTGGCTCATCGGGCGTATATAATTGAAGCCGTTATTTGAGTTTAGAGAGGATCTCTTTTTCGACGGCATCGATTTTTTGCGTTCCGTCGATGGTGATGTACTTAACCGTCTCATCGGAAGCGGCAACGCCTTTGTAGTAATTGACAAGCGGGCTGGTTTGCTCGTGGTAAACACGGAGACGATCCAGTACGACTTCAGCTTTGTCATCATCACGTTGAACCAAGTCTTCACCGGTTTCATCGTCTTTTCCTTCCACTTTCGGCGGATTGTAGACGATATGATACGTTCGGCCTGATGCGAGGTGTGCGCGTCGTCCTGACATACGCTCTACGATAACGCTGTCGGCAACGTCGATCTCGATTACCGCATCGATCGCTACACCCGCTTCTTTGAGAGCATCGGCTTGAGGAACGGTGCGAGGAAAACCGTCAAGGAGAAAACCGTTTTTGCAGTCATCTTGTGTGATACGCTCTTTAACCAAACCGATAATGATCTCATCGGTTACCAGTTTACCGGCATCCATAAACGATTTTGCCAATGTACCGAGTTCCGTTCCCGCTTTAATAGCGGCGCGGAGCATATCTCCGGTAGAGATTTGCGGAATGTCAAAGGCTTTAGTCAAAAATTGTGCCTGTGTCCCTTTTCCTGCACCCGGAGCACCCAAAAGAATGATTTTCATAATTACTTCCTTACTATAATTGATTTATCGGTCATCGGAATAAAATTCCGGTGAATACTCAGATTTTACTTTCGATAAAGAGTTCCATCTCGTTGACGATGGCGTCGATTGAGCGTTCGCCGTCGATTTTTTTGAGGAGGTTTTTGCTCTCGTAAAAGTTTTGAATATCCGCTAAAGGGTCTGTATAGACTTTCATTCGGTTATTAAAGACTTCTTCTTTATCATCCGCTCCGCGTGAACGACCCAATACACGTTCCCGTGCCACTTCCTCGCTGACGACGACTTCAATGACGCTGACAAGCTCAATATCGGTGTCGTGCGAGAGAAATTTGTCAAGTTCGTTCATTTGTTCTGACGAACGCGGATAGCCGTCAAAAAGAATGATATTGCTCGGGGCATTTTTGATTGCCGTAACAATGGTTTCGATCGCTATTTCAATCGGAACAATCATCCCTTTGCTGATGAAACTGTCAATCAGCTTTCCGCGCTCGCTTCCGCTGGCTACTTCAGCGCGGAGAAGATCTCCGGTAGAGTAGTGAATGATCTCATCGCTGTTGCGTTCCGCAATCATTTCCGCATCGGTTGTTTTCCCTGAACCCGGTGCACCGATGATTAAGAAGAGTTGTTTCATCAATTATTTCACACTTTCACGAAGGCGAATATGAAGTTCACGAAGTTGTGTCAACTCTACAGGACTCGGTGCCTGAGTCATGATACAAGAAGCCTTTTGAGTTTTCGGGAATGCGATAACATCACGGATACTCTCTTTTTTAGACAATAGCATCATGAAACGGTCAAATCCGATCGCAAAACCGCCGTGTGGCGGTGCACCGAATTTCAACGCATCGAGAAGGAAGCCGAATTTCTCTTGCGCTTCTTCTTCGCCGATACCCAAAAGGGTAAATATTTGCTCTTGCAACGCCTGTTTATGGATACGGATCGATCCGCCGCCGAGTTCGGTTCCGTTGAGGACGATGTCATAGGCGATCGATTCGATATCTTCAAGGTGCTCGTGATTCAAATCACGCGGCATGGTGAACGGATGGTGAAGGGCTTTGACACGCCCGTCTTCGATTTCGAACATCGGGAAATCGACAACCCAGACAAACTCGAAGCGGTCTTGGTCAATCAGGTTCATTTTTTCGTGTTCGGCAATAAAGATACGGAAACGTCCCATATAATCCCAAACGGTTTTCTTGTCACCCGCACCGAAGAAGACGACGTCGCCCACTTCCATACCGGTACGCTCTACGAGAAGCTGCAAATCTTCAGGGGCAAAGAATTTTTCCAGCGGTCCTTTAAGGCCGTCTTCTTTCATTTGGAAGTATCCGAGCCCTTTGGCTCCGAACTTGCGGACGTAATCTTCAAAACTTTTCATTTCACGTTTGGAAAATACCAAATCGGCACCCGGAACGCGGAGCGCTTTAATGCGGTTCATTTTCGGGTTAGCGGCGATAGAGGTGAAAATCTCATTGTCGCAGCGTGCGAAAATATCGATTACGTCGATCATTTTCAGGTCATATCGGAGATCGGGTTTGTCTGAACCGTACCATTCCATCGCATCGTTGTATTTGATACGGTTGAACGGTGTATGAACTTCGTGTCCTGCTGCAGCAAACATCCCGGTAATCAGCTCTTCGGCGACACGGATAACGTCTTCTTGGTTACAGAAGCTCATTTCGACGTCGATTTGAGTAAATTCAGGTTGACGGTCGGCACGCAAATCTTCGTCACGGAAACATTTTGCGATTTGGAAATAGCGGTCAAATCCGCCCACCATCAAAAGCTGTTTGAATAATTGGGGAGACTGCGGGAGGGCATAGAACTCACCCTCATGCACACGGCTCGGCACGAGATAGTCACGTGCACCCTCAGGAGTCGATTTGGTCAAAATAGGGGTTTCAACTTCCAAAAATCCGAGACGATCGAGTACGTTACGTGCCGCAATCGCCGCTTTTGAACGGAGCATAAAGGTGTTGTACATGGACGGGTTACGCAGATCCAGGTAGCGATATTTAAGACGGATCTCTTCGCCGACACTGTTGTCACCGATGCCGAAAGGGACAGGTTCAGAGCGGTTTTCAATGATGAGTTCTTCAACAACTACTTCGATTGCTCCGGTTTTAAGACGCGGGTTGACGAGACCTTCACCGCGGTTACGAACGCGTCCGTGGGCGATAAGGACGAATTCGTCACGCACTTCACTGGCAAGTTTGTGGGCATGTGCATTGTCTGCAGGGTCACAAACGAGTTGAATCAGGCCGCTTTTATCGCGCAAATCGATAAAAACAATTCCTCCGTGGTCGCGGTAACTGTTCGCCCAACCGCACAAAATGACATTGTCGCCTACGTTTGCTTCACTTAAATCAGTACAAAAATGACTTCTCAAATCAAAGTCCTTGTGAAAATTTTTTGCAATTATAGCGGGTGGAAACTTTTGGTTTGATAATATGCTGATTAATCTGTGCTGATCCATAATCTACGTGCGGCGGTTTACGTTGGATAAAAATGTTTAATATTACAACAAGGCTACATGCACTATCATGTATGAATAGCTAAATAAAAAGGGGTGCAGATGAGTAGTAAAATCAAAAAAATCGTTAAGAAACAAGTCAAGAATTTGCTCAAAAAAGAGTTAAAACAAGAGATCAAAAAACAAATCAAAAGCTATAAGAAAAAAGAGAAGATAGAAAAGGGTGAAAGAATCGCGACAGAGTAGCCGAGACGGCATATCGGTCGGGAAAATCCAGAAAACTTCTCTCAGCGCTGCTGAGAGCTAATCGTTAGCTTGATGGCGTATCGACAGCAGTGAAGTGAGTGTTGCTTTTGGCGATAGCGCGCGGAATAGGTTGCGTTAACGCCGATTCGTCTTTTTCTCCCGTACGGATACGTTCCACTTCGAGTACCGGAGTGACCCACATTTTTCCTGCACCGTGACCCAGATCCTGTGTATGCGCACGGATCGCTTCCATAGTAATCTCTTTGGTTTTATCATTGGATACGACAATAAGGAGCATGACTTTCGGATACAAGTCGGGCGCATTGTTTTTTTCCGCAATTCCCAAGGAACCTTTTCCGATAACATCGGTAACGGTTACCCCTTCGATTTCGTTATCAAATAGTTCGCGAAGAACATCATTTAGACAGTGTTTATTAAATACGGCAGTAATCTGGACCATTTCGGACCCCTTTTAGTGGTTTGTGATAATGTCATTATAAATTGATTCTTTATGAGCTATTACCGATAAGCTGATTATTTTATAAACAACTCATGCCCAAAACACTGCATATTTTGTTCGCAGCTTCAAGGACGACAAAAATGTCGTTTTTGAACAAGAACGGCACTTGCAATCTAGCCGATAATATCATCCATCAAGGAGCAACAATGGCACGGGACACATTAATCGGCGGAGCGTTATGGGAAGAGTACTCCAGTGAAGTGCAACGGCGGATGAACGATCCAATCAATATGGGTGAAATTACTCAAGAAGAAGCCGATGCGGCCGAGAAACAACTTGTAATTGCCGATTTCGGTGCGGAGAGCTGCGGGGACGCTGTACGGCTTTATTGGATGATCGATCCGAAAAATGATGTTATCATCAAAAGCCGATTTAAAAGTTTCGGTTGCGGAACGGCGATTGCCAGCTCGGATATGATGGCAGAGCTTTGTATGGATAAAACGGTCGACGAAGCTTTGAAAATTACGAATATCGATGTTGAAAAAGCATTGCGTGATCATGAAGATATCCCTGCGGTTCCGGGACAAAAAATGCACTGTTCGGTTATGGCGTATGATGTGATCAAAAAAGCGGCATCGATCTATAAAGGGGTCGATATGAGCGAGTTCGAGACCGAATTTATCGTCTGCGAATGTGCCCGTGTCAGCCTCGATACCCTCAAAGAAGTCATTCGTCTGAACAAACTTGAAACAATTGAACAAATTACCGACTACACCAAAGCGGGCGGATTTTGTAAATCGTGTATCAAACCGGGCGGACATGAGAAAAAAGATGTCTATCTCGTCGATATGCTCTCAGAAATCACTGCAGAGCTTCAAAAAGAGGCAATCAGCAAAAAAATCAAAGAGGCTAAAGGGGATGGAAACTTCAATGCGATGAGTCTGGTTCAAAAACTCCGCAGCATCGAATCGATTCTAGAAGAGTATATCCGTCCGACACTCAAAGCCGACCACGGCGATGTCGAAGTGATCGATCTTAAAGAGACCGAAGAGGGACATGAACTCTACATCCAGTACAAAGGAGAGTGTATGAGCTGTTCGATGAACACAACGACAACGCTTGCCGGTATGCAGGATATGCTCAATTTCAAACTTAAATCCAATTTGCGAGTGATGGTGGTCTAATGTCTGGCGCAACCAAAGAGGGAACCTTCGGGTATCTGAAAAAATTCGGTAAATATTCTAAAGATTTTTACCGTTTTAACGGAGAACTCTTTTTCCCGACACTTGGAATCGGAACCTATAAACCTGAGCCGTATAAAGAGGATAATTATATTATCAACTATGCCGAAGCTATCAAAGCAGCGCTTCGCAACGGAATCAATCTGATCGATACGGCGATAAATTACCGCTATCAGATGTCGGAGAGGGAAATTGCCGAAGCGCTGAATGAGATGTTTGCAAACGGCGAGATCAAACGTGAAGAGGTCATTATCGCTTCCAAAGCAGGTTTTGTCCCCCTCGATTTTCCTTTTCCGAATAATCCGTACGGATGGATTCAGGAGAATATGATCGATAAAGCTCTGGCACTAAAAGAAGAAGTGATTATCGATCAGCACTGTATGTCGCCGGGATTTTTGCGTTGGAGCTGCGAACAGTCATTGAAAAATCTTGAAATCGATACGATTGATATTTTCTTTTTGCATAATCCCGAAACGCAGCTCGGATATGTCGATCAAGAGACGTTTTATGCACGGATAAAGGCGGCATTCGAACTTTTTGAAACCTTGCGCGAAGAGGGGAAAATCGGATCATACGGGGTAGCGGCATGGAACGGATTTTTGTACGAAGAGGATCACACCGAGTATATTTCTCTTGGCAAAATCGTAAAAATCGCAGAGGATGTCGGAGGAGAAAATCACGGGTTTAAATACCTGCAAAGTCCGTTTAATCTGGCTAAACCGCATGCGTACGGCTATACCAATCAGCAATGCGAAGACGGAAAATATTATCCGCTGATGCATGCGTGCATGAAATACGGAATTAGCTATATCGGTTCATCTCCGCTGCTTCAGAAAAATCTTTTTAAGCGGCCGTTTGCTCCGAAAATCGGTGAGTTGATGAATACCTCAGAGCTTAGCGATGTGGCGAGTGCATTACAGTTTGCCCGCTCAGCCGGTGCCATTAGTGCGGTATTCGGAGCCGTGGACCCTTCTCACGTGATCGACAATACAATTTTGGCATATATTCCTGCCGCTTCTTCAGAGGCTATGAATATGTTGATGGGCGACAGCTATGCTGTATGACGTAATTGTAGTCGGGAGCGGCATTTCAGGACTGTATGCGGCGTTGAATGCCCGTCGTGCGGGATTGCATGTCGCACTTGTCTGTAAAAGCAATCCGCTCAGATCTAATTCCGCCGTTGCTTCGGGCGGTATCAATGCCGTATTAAAAACAACCCGCAACGATTCGATACGAGAACATATCGCCGATACGTTAAACGGTGCGGATAAGTTAGGACGTTTCTCGGCAGCCAGCGCAATGGCAGCCGGCGCCGGAGAGATTATTGAAGAGCTTCAATCTTTAGGGGTCAAATTCGATACCGATGAAAACGGTGCTATCGCGCAAAGACCTTTCGGGGGAACAAAAGCAAAGCGGACCTGTTATATCGCCGACCGAACGGGTGCATCGATCACTCAAACGCTCCTCGTACAATGCCGTAAAGAGGGGGTTGAAATATTTCAAAACCATGTAATGCTCTCTATTGCGACGTTTGACGGCAAATTATCGGGAATTACGCTGTTACGGAGACGGGATTCGAATGTCATCGCTTTTGCCTGTAAATCACTTGTATTGGCCGGGGGCGGTTTTGCCGGAATATATCGGGGGCATTCGACGAACTCGCAAGAATCCAGCGGTGATATTCTCGCCATCGCCTTACGGTCTAAAATGCGATTGGTCAATATGGAGTTTGTACAATTCCATCCGACGACTTTGGCCAACAGCGGAACATTGATCAGTGAAGCGGCACGGGGTGAGGGAGCCTATATCGTCGATGAAAACGGAGTCCGTTTTACCGATGAGCTTCAAACCCGTGACAAACTCTCCCGTGATATCGTACGCCATCAGTTGGCAGGGCACACTATCTATCTTGATTTCCGCCATTTAGGGGAAGAACTGATCGATAAAAAACTCCCATCAGCGCGTAAACATGCCCTTAACGGAGCGGGAATCGACATCTGCAGCGAACTTTTGCCTATAACCCCATCGGCTCACTACACGATGGGGGGAATCTGGAGCCGAAACGATACGTCAACGGATATCCCTAATGTATTTGTATGCGGAGAATGTGCCTACAGCGGTGTGCACGGCGCCAACCGATTAGGGGGAAACAGTTTGCTCGAAGCGGCCTATTTTGGTCGTCTAGCGGGAAGCGAAGCGGCAACAGCGGCTAAAAAAGGGGTATTCCACCCGATCGATTATGCAATCGTAGCCAAAGAGCTTCGGTATGTCGAGTCTATTTTAGAGGGTGAAAACCGATTTAATATCAATACGATGCGCCGTAACCTCGGAAACAACCTCTATAATAATGCCGGGGTATTCCGAACACATGACTCTTTGGCCAATGCATTGGAATATGTCCATTATCTGATGAAAATGTCATCCGGATTGTGCTGTATTAACAAAGAACGCAATGACAATGTAGAGCTTTTATCGATCATCGAGTTTCGAAATTCTCTTACCGTCGCCGAAGCGATGGTGATGTCGGCATTGGCGCGTGAAGAGTCACGTGGGAGCCATTATCGCAACGATTTTCCCGAAAAAGATGACAAGAATTATGAGACAAATACTATTATACGCCGTTTGGCAAAAGCGTTTTTACGAATCAGTTTCGAGAGTCACCTCTCTTCGGACTGGTGGGATCGAATACGGCGGCTTTTTCATACCCAAATCGGGTAGTGAATTTATGTAATATTGAATGAATTTTGGCCTATTGCCGAAGTTGACTCAGTATTAAGTCAGCCAATCGGGGTTTGATTCCGATGGCGTTCAAACAATAAAAAAGGAAATATTATGGCAAAAGTTATGCTACGTTACGACTCTAAAGGCTCAATCTCATTTTATGTCGCTAAAAAAGACATGGAAGAGACAATTGTAAAAAGCGAGTTCGATACGGACGAAAAATGGGGCGGTGAAGTAGAACTTTCAAACGGTGAAACATGGTTTATTGAACCGTGTGCGAAAAAATTTCCTTCTGAAGTTGTAGCTGTTCGACGAGGTGAATAAGCCTATCGGTATAGTGTGAATTCAAGTTCCATTTTATTGGGTCATAAAACTACCATTGTCAATTGTGGTACAATCTCGTCCATAAATTTAGAACGCTAAGAAGTTTACGCTTTAATGAAAAAAATTTTAATCGTCACAGACGGAGCTATCGGTCAACACTTTATTGAACGTGTTATCGGTACCTACACGAGTGAAAATCTCTACTATATTGTCCAAACTACCGAAAAAAATTTCGAAGGGTACAATCCCGGACGGTATAAATTTTTTCAATTTGATCCTACCAGTTTTTACAAAATTTCTAATTTGTTAAAAATGGATTTTTGGCAAGTGGTTTTAGTAATGGAAAACCAGAACGATTTGGAACAGACGATCAAGAATATCCGTTTGTATAAGCCCTCCATCCGGATCATCGCGCTTGATTTGTGGAATACAATCAGTCCGTGCGATGATATCGAATGGGTAAATATGCAAGAACTCATTGCCGCCAATTTGATCGATTATCTCCCGAATATCCCGGTTTTGGCAAAAAATATCGGGTTGGGCTCGGGTGAGATTATGGAGGTTTTGGTTCCGTTCGGAAACTCTTTCGTATACCGTCATATAGGTTCTATAGAGCAAAAAAACTGGAAAATTGCGGCTATCTACCGTAATCGTCAGCTTATCATCCCCAGCGACAATAAAATGATTCAGCCCAATGATACGTTGGTACTGGTCGGCGATCCGGCAGTTTTACGTTCTATCTATCGGGCGATTAAACGGGAATTGGGACAGTTTCCTGCACCGTTCGGATCTAAAATCTACCTCTATATCGATATGAGTATTGAAAAAACTTCCTCCATTATGGCGTTGGTCAGACGGAGCATTTATATCCAAAAGAAGCTTCGCCAACCGCTGATTATAAAGGTGGTCAATCCCGGAAATATTGATATTTTACGGATGATCAAAGCCTCATCGGGGGTGGATGTTTCGGTTGAAATCGATTATGCTCCACTCAGTGATGAAGGGACTATACTCAACGATATTAAGAAATATCACATCGGTCTTTTTCTGGTGTCTCGCAAGATTTTTTCCCTAAAATCGATTCGTAAAAAGCTTTATGCGGGGAATGTTCCGGTACTGAAGCTTGCCGAGAGATCATTCTCATCCTTGCATGAAAGCGTCGTAATACTGAGCGAAGAGGGGCATATCGAAAATATTTCAACGACCATATTTGACGTTTCTTCCCAGTTCGGATTTAATTTGGAACTGATCGATTACGTCAATGAAGAGGGAACTCATAAACGTGAGGTGATTGAACATTTTAACAACCTCTCCGCCATCTTTTCCAAATCGATTCATGTTTCCGCTCAGGAGACAAATCCGATTCGGGAATTGCGTGAAAAAGAGAATTTTCTGCATGTAATGCCGTTTACCTCTAAAATGTTTATGAACCCGTTTACCGCCTATTTTTCGACCGATCCGGAAGTGCTTTATCGTAAGCTCGGCCACTATCACCAACTTTTCATCCCTACCCAAATTTAACCCTTGACAAGAGGGTTTTAAGTCATTTTTTAGTATCATAGTTCTGCTTGCACAACAACTTAATTTATCAGGTTTTTTTATGACGGTATCTATCAATCTCAAACGTATTGTTGACGACTCTTATTCCATCCAGATCGGTCCATTGCCGGAGATTAATTTTGAGGGCAAGGTAGCGGTTCTGACCAATCCGAAAGTGGCGGGTCTACATCTGCACACTTTGCTTTCCCGCATAAGTGCTAAAGAGGTCTACGTCATCACTATACCCGACGGCGAACACTACAAAACACTTGAGACGATTGAATTTATATTGGACCGTATGTTCGATCATCGGCTTAACCGAAAATCGTTGCTGGTCGCTTTCGGCGGCGGAGTCATCGGCGATATGGGGGGATTTAGCGCAAGCCTCTATAACCGAGGGATCGATTTTATTCAAATCCCGACAACGCTTCTCTCTCAAGTCGATGCCAGTGTCGGCGGAAAAACGGGGATCAATAACCGTTACGGCAAAAATCTGATCGGTGCGTTTCATCAGCCTCGCGCGGTTTACATCGATCCGAGTTTTCTCAAAACACTCCCGTCCCGTGAATTCGGAGCCGGTGTCGCGGAGATCGTCAAAATGGCGGTGACGTTTAACGCACCGTTTTTCGAGTGGCTGGAACTTCACGATCTGCGTGAAGGGGACAATCTGTTGGTCGCAATCAAAAAAGCGGTTGAGACCAAAGCGGCGGTTGTTGAAGAAGATGAAAAAGAGCAGGGGCTTCGTGCCGCATTAAACTACGGGCATACGTTCGGTCACGTCATCGAAAATGAAACAAAGTATGAGACTTATCTGCACGGTGAGAGCGTTGCAATCGGAATGGTTATGGCGAATGAACTGGCGTGTGAGTGCGGACTGATGGAGCGTTCGGAAGCTGAGCGGGTTAAAGCTCTTTTGGAACGTTACGAATTGCCGCTTTCGTATCCGATAACGGATATTGAGAAATTTTACCAAGCATTCTTCCTGGATAAAAAAAGTGCCGACAGCGCTATCACGTTTATCCTCCCCCGCGGAATCGGCGGAGTTGAAATTACCGATAAAATCGAAGCTGACACGGTGAAAAAAATATTAACGATGTTTAAAGGAGCCGGTGCGTGAGAGGATATCGATTTCTTTTAGCGGCATTGTTTGTATCCGTATTAACCCTCAATGCCGCCAAAAATGAAGAGAAAGCGGTAGAAGAGCCGGTCGTTACGGAATTGCCAAAAGAGGTACAGCTCCAAAACACGCAAGACGAGCTTTCCAAAATACAAAAAGAGCTTTCACGCGGAAACAGCGTATGGCTCAAAAGCTACAACTCCTATATGGCCTATCAGGAATCGCGCAAAAGCCTCCGAGAGGTACAGCACCGTATAAACCAACTCGAAGATCGCTCTCCGACCGTAGAACGCAAACTGGAAATCGAAGCGCTGCAGGCCAAGCAAAAAGTCTTAACCGATCAGATCGAGCTTCTGAAAGCGCAGGGGGCATCTCCGTTTGTATCGTTGCTGAAACCGGATGAAGCGGGGGAACTCCCGAATATCACCAACCCGTTTGAAATCGTGACCGGATTGTCGTATGTCAAACGGATAAACAGCCAGTACAAAGATTATGTCCTCCGTGAAGAGGAGCTTCAAGAGATCATTGGATTATTGGAGCGTCAAGTCGCACTCTACAAAGATATGATGCGCCTGAATCCGAAAGAGGATTATGAGGTTGAGCTGGATGCGACGCTGCTGCAGGTCGAAAAGTTTAAACTCGCACTCGATACCCTTATCTCTACGGCAGATCTGTATCAAAAGCGGATCGAGTCGACCGAGGCGAAAATCAACAAAGAGATTAAAGATCAGCTCTACAAACTTCTCAATATTGGTGTCATCATTGTCGTTCTTTTCGGTATTTCACTTCTTTTGAAGCGGATCGCCAAGCGTTACATCACCGATAATGAACGCTTTTATACCGCCAATAAAATCGTGACCTTTATCAATGTGTCACTGATTATTCTCATTATCTTGTTCAGCTATATCGATAATGTCGGCTATTTGGCGACGGTTCTCGGGTTCGCATCTGCAGGTTTGGCGATTGCGATGCGTGATTGGTTTATGAGTGCATTGGGGTGGCTGGTGATCATAATGGGCGGTTCCATTCATGTCGGTGATCGTGTCCGTTTTGAAAAAGACGGGATGATCTATGTCGGGGACGTACTCGATATTTCGCTTCAGCGCATTACGCTGATGGAAGATGTTACAATAACGACTCTTGAGACAAACCGCCGGGCCGGACGGATTATATTTGTCCCGAACAACTACATTTTTACCTCTATGATCGCCAACTATACGCATGGAGCCCTGAAAACGGTTTGGGACGGAATCGACATTATTATCACTTTTGATTCGAACCATAAAAAGGCGGCCCATCTGGTCAAAGAGATCTGCCGTAAATACTCGAAAGGGTATACCGACATTACCCGAAAGCAGCTCAATAAGCTCCGAGACAAATACAGTCTGAAAAACAGCAATGTTGAACCGCGTGTCTTTACGCTGATCGCTCCTCACGGGATAAAAGTGAGCGCGTGGTATCTTACCAACGCGTATGCGACACTGACACTGCGCAGTACGATTTCTGCCGATATCGTCGATGCGTTTAACGCTGAACCGGACATCACGATCGCTTATCCGACGCAGACGTTCTATACGGGGCCGATCCCTCCTAAAGCTCCGATGCCGTCGATGGAAGATCAATGAAGCCGAAAGTCTATTTCAAAACGTTCGGGTGCCGCACGAATGTTTTTGACTCTCAGGTGATGATGAGCGCTTTGAGTGATTACGAGGTGACTGAAATCGAAGGGGAAGCTGATATCGTCATCGTCAACTCCTGCACGGTGACCAACGGTGCGGATGTAAGTGTGCGAGGCTATATCAATCAAATGGATAAGCAGGGAAAAAAACTCTTTCTAACCGGATGCGGCGCACATACCAAAGGGGAATCTTTATTCGGCGCCGGGAAGATACAGGGTGTTTTCGGCCCTTCGGAGAAAATGAAGATCAATACCCTCATTTCACAGGAGAGCCGATTTTATGAGATCGGTGATTTGAACTATATCGATGACGCGATCGTTGATGAATTTGTCGGAAAATCGCGTGCATTCATCAAAATCCAAGAGGGATGCAACTTTCGGTGCAGCTACTGTATCATCCCTTTTGTGCGCGGTGACGCTCGCAGTATGGATGAAGCAAAAATACTCGAGCAGATTCAACGTCTTGCCTCCAACGGTTTCGGCGAATTTGTCCTCACCGGGACGAATGTCGGAAGCTACGGACAGGGAGAGGGACGCAATATAGCCGAACTCATGAAAAAAATGTCATTGATCCGCGGTGTTCGCCGCATCCGTGTGGGGAGTTTGGAGCCGATTCAGATCAACGAATCGTTTCGGGAAATTTTGAGTGAGCCGTGGCTGGAGCGGCATCTTCACATCGCGATCCAGCACAGCAGTGACGAAATGCTTCGCTTGATGAACCGCCGTAACCGCCATAAAAGCGATGAGGAATTGTTCGGAATGCTCCATTCTAAAGGATTCGCATTGGGGACCGATTTTATCGTCGGGCATCCCGGAGAGAGTGACGCGATATGGAGGGAGGCGATGGAAAACATCCGTTCCCTTCACCTGACCCATATCCACCCTTTTACCTATTCCAAGCGTGACGGAACGCCGAGTGCATCGATGAAGCCGGAAGTCAACGGGGCTGTCTCCTCACAGCGGATGGCGGAGCTTAACGCATTGATAGAATCGAACAACTATACTTTCCGCAAAGCGATGAAAGCTGTCCCATTGGAGGTATTGATCGAATCGGGTGAAGACAACCGTTACATCGGGTACGATCAGTTTTACAACAAGGTAGTGATAGAATCGAATGAAGATATCAGCGGCGACTGGATGACACTGGAAGATTACGAGGTACACAATGAATATAACATGGCCAAATTTTAACCGAAATCAGCTTATTCTCATCGTTTCGGGGGGTATTGTTTTACTGTTGCTGCTATTTGCACTATTGCGTAACAGCGACAATACCGTAACCCTCGAAGAAGCCACCAAACTTATTGAAAACAATCAGATAGAAAAAGCGTTCAGCGATAACGGGTATACCTATTTTGCGACTAAAAATGAGGGTGTCGTCAAGATTTCTTCTTCCCAACTGCCGCCGGAATTAACGGCAAATCTGGTAATTGAGCCTAAAAGCGGCAACGGCTGGATATGGTTTTTCCTCTTTTTTGCCGTTATCGGCGGTGCAGGGTATTGGGCATGGAAAAACAGGCTCGGATTTGAGGATGATTCCCCGTTGGAGGCTCCGATAGTCAAAGCAGCGGCTGCAGCTGAACCGGAAGTCCCCTCAACCAATGTCACCCCCGCAAAATCGACGGTACGTTTCAGCGATATCGGCGGAATCGGCGATGTGAAAGAGGAACTCGAGGAGATTATCGACTTTTTGCGCAATCCGAAGCGCTATTACAGTTTCGGTGCCCGTATGCCGCGCGGCGTATTGCTCGTAGGTCCTCCGGGTGTTGGAAAAACGATGATCGCCAAAGCGGTTGCCGCCGAAGCGGATGTTCCGTTTTTCTACCAAAGCGGTGCCTCGTTCGTGCAGATTTACGTCGGTATGGGGGCAAAACGGGTGAGCGAACTTTTCTCCGCCGCCAAGAAAAATGCCCCTGCGATTATCTTTATCGATGAGATCGATGCCGTCGGCAAAAAACGCGAGGGGGGGCGAAACGACGAACGCGAAGGAACTCTCAATCAGCTTCTCACCGAGATGGACGGGTTTGAAGAGACGAGCGGTATCGTCGTGATCGCCGCGACGAACAATATCGATGTGATGGATGCGGCACTTTTGCGTGCGGGGCGGTTTGACCGCCGTATTTTTGTCGAGCTTCCGACCGCGAGCGAGCGCGAAGCGATTTTGCAAAAATATCTCCGCCATATTCCCCATGATCTCTCCGTGAGCGATGTCGCCAAAATGACGGTCGGGTTTAACGGTGCGTCGTTGGCGGCATTGGTCAACGAAGCGGCATTGCTGTGTATGCGCCAAAAAGAGATTCAGGTAAAACAGGAGCATTTTCTGGCGGTCAAAGACAAAGTGATGTTCGGGAAAAAGAAGATCGCGATGCTCAGTGACGAGCAGCGGCGCTATCAGGTGCGCTATCAGGCGGGGAAAGTGTTTGCCGCGACATGGTTCGATCTCCCTTACGAAAAAATCACCCTCACCAACGATGCGATCACCCCACCGACGGCGGAACCGCAGCTGCGGCATGAGATCGAGGCACACGTTCGGGTGCATTTGGCCGGTATCGCCTCCTCGCATCTACGCTTCGGCGAACATGCCAGCAACGCGTCGCATGATCTCTCCGTCGCCAAAGATCTGGTGCATGCAATGATTTACGAATACGGCATGGGGAGCAGTGTCCTCCCCTCAGAAGAGGATGAAGCCAAACTGATGGATCGTCTCTACACCGAGATGAGTACGCTTCTGGAGCGGAATGAAAAAATCCTATCCAAATTCGAAGCGATTTTAGACGAGTACGAACATATTTCCAAAGCCCTTGCCCGAGCCACGATGCATGAGATTTTATAGCGGATTCGCCCTCGCGGATGATCAGCACTTCTTTGATCCGTATTTAAAGCACAGTGACTACACGGTAGCGGGATTCAGCTACGGTGCGATCAAAGCGGCGCAGTATGCGTTATATGCCCGTGAGAGGATCGATACCCTTCAACTTTTTTCCCCCGCTTTTTTTCAGACGAAAAAAGAGTCGTTTCGCCGCCTGCAGATGGGGGGATACTTTAAAGATGCCGAACGGTATCTCGATAACTTTATCACGAGCTGTTTCGCACCTTCTCCGATCAAACCGATTACCTTAGGGAACAACGATGCGGAGTCGCTTCAGGAACTGCTCTATTTTGAGTGGACGGGTGAACTGATGGAATCTATCCGTGCCAAAGGGATCATTATTGAGGTTTATTTAGGGCTGGAAGATCAGGTTATCGATGTTGCGGGGGCACGGGAGTTTTTTCTCCCCTATGCTACCGTCACCTCTATTAAACGGGGAAACCATTTTTTACAAACAGGAGTTTAAATGATAAAGATAGGGGTTATTACCGCGTCAGACCGCGCGAGTGCGGGGATTTACGAAGATATTTCAGGGGTAGCGATCCAGGACACGATGAGAGATTACCTCAAATCCGAACACGAGATCGTCTACCGCTGTATCCCTGATAATCAAGACACGATCGAAGAGACGATGATGGAATTGTGTGACCGCGAGGGGTGCTGTCTCGTCGTAACGACGGGGGGAACGGGTCCTGCAAAGCGCGACGTGACCCCCGAAGCGACGGAGAACGTCTGCGAGAAGATGATGCCGGGTTTCGGCGAGTTGATGCGTCAAGTGAGCCTCAAATACGTTCCTACGGCAATTTTGTCACGTCAGACGGCGGGAATCCGAGGTAAAAGCCTTATCATCAATCTTCCGGGGAAACCGAAATCGATCCGTGAGTGTCTGGACGCGGTATTTCCCGCTGTGCCGTACTGTATCGATCTGATCGATGGGCCGTATCTGGAGTGCAACGAAGAGGTTATCAAAGCGTTTCGCCCGAAACAGTCGTAAAATATCAATACACCTGCTATAAGGAGTTTGTATGGATCCGTTTATGAAAGAGGCTCTTTTAGAAGCCCAAAAAGGTTTAGAGGAGGGGGGAATCCCCATCGGATCGGTATTGGTGCATAACGGGAAGATTATCGGCAGAGGACACAACCGCCGTATCCAAAAGGGGAGTGTGATTTTGCACGGCGAGATGGATGCCCTTGAAAATGCCGGAAGGCTCAGTGCTTCGCTCTATAAAGAGTGCACCCTCTACACGACACTTTCTCCGTGTCCGATGTGCTCGGGTGCGATAGCGCTTTACGGTATTCCGAAGGTAGTCGTCGGTGAAAACGAAAATTTCATGGGGGAAGAGGAACTGCTTCAATCCCGCGGTGTGACAATCGATGTCCTCAATGATCATAACTGCATCGAAATGATGAAAAATTTCATTCATGAAAATCCGATACTTTGGGACGAAGATATCGGCGAATAATGATGAAAGTTCTAATTGCGCTCATTTTTCTTTATGTACACCTTTGTGCCCAATCGAGTGTCTGGAAAATCAGCGATAAGGACAACCATGCGATCTATATCGCTGGAACGATCCACGTCCTTCGCTCAGGCGATTTCCCTTTGCCAAAAGAGTTTGACGAAGCGTATAAACGATCCGAATACGTCGTATTTGAGACCGACTTGGCTTTGGCAAACAGCCAGACGCTTCAGCGCACATTGGCACAAAAAATGATGCTTCCCCCAAACCGGAATCTATCCGCCGTACTTTCCGCGAAGACCTATGCAAAGCTCAAAGATTATGTCAATAAACAAGGCTACAAAATCGAAATGTTCGATCGTATGCGGCCCTGGGCGGTGATACTGACCCTTTCGCAATTAAAACTCTCATCCATCGGGATAGATCAAAACGGGGTGGATGGCTACTACAACCGGCGCTCCCTTGCTGACCGCCTCCCGCAGCGCTATCTGGAGAGTATAGAGGAGCAGAGTGCGATCATAACCGAGATCGGAAAAGGGGAAGAGGATGCGGTGATTCTGCAGACTCTGAGGGATATGGATGCATTTCCCTCCATGATGGAATGGATGGTAAAAGAGTGGCGTGAAGGAAAAACCGAGCGCTTGAAGCGCGAGCTGGTAGACGAGATGCGAAACAGCTCGCCGGAAATGTACCGCATCATTTTAAAACAGCGAAATGAGGCGTGGATGCCGAAACTCATTGCGCTGTTACATGAGGAGAAGAGGGGATTCGTTCTTGTGGGTGCGATGCATCTATTGGGTCGGGACGGATTATTGGAGCAATTTCGAAAACAAGGATACAAAGTCGAGTATTTTGAAAAAGGAAAATAAGCAGCTTATGGATACGGCGTAAGCCGTACCTTTTTACCAGTCGCGTACGAGGTTATGACAGCGCATACACGCGCGTTGAATATCAAGATATGCATTTTGTGCCGTATCCCGACGCACGTTGTCCATACTTGTTTTGATTATTTCGACATTGTCGGCAATCAAATGTGCCGAGGTTGATGCGATACGGGCTTTGTGAGCTTTATCTTTAGGAAGTTTATTGCGCATCATCTCTTCATTTCCCAGGAGCTTTTCACTCTCTACCCCGAGTGCTTCCGCTGCATGTAATGCTTTTTGCTTATCCCCTTCAATAAAACCGGCTTGCATCGTCTTCATATAAGTATTAAGCTTCAGCATATTATCTTTTAAATCATATTGCCCTGCAGCGCTTGCTGCTGTGGATAATGTTAAAACCGCAATGGCACTTATTAAAAATCTTTTACCCATGAAAACTCCTTGAATGACGTTACCAATACTATATGTGAATGTTTATTAAATATAAATTAATCCTATCGTCACTCACACAATGGAGCATCCTTTTTGATTATCTCTTGATTTCTAAGCGTTCCCTGATGGCCACTTTGTTATAATCACGAAAATTTTATAAAGCGGATCTAATGAAATTTATTGAAACACGCGGAAATGACGGAATCCATCCACAGCAGGTGACTTTTTCAGAGGCGATTTTAAGTCCTATCGCATCGTTCGGCGGGTTGTATGTCCCCAGCAGCCTTCCGATGTTGGGTGAGCCGTTTCTTACGAAACATCTGAATTCATCCTATAAAGAGTTGGCAAAAGATTTGTTGACAACACTTGCG
Source organism: Sulfuricurvum kujiense DSM 16994 (assembly GCF_000183725.1). Taxonomy (NCBI): domain Bacteria; kingdom Pseudomonadati; phylum Campylobacterota; class Epsilonproteobacteria; order Campylobacterales; family Sulfurimonadaceae; genus Sulfuricurvum; species Sulfuricurvum kujiense. The sequence continues at coordinate 1,023,358 of NC_014762.1, forward strand.
ATCGATATTGACGGATCGGTCATTGACGAAGCACTGTCACTTTACGATAAATTTGATGATCCGACCAATCCTGTACCGGTTGTCAAAGTTCGTGATGATCTTTATGTAAGCGAGCTCTATCACGGTCCGACCCGTGCGTTCAAAGACATGGCGTTGCAGCCGTTCGGTGTCGTACTCAGCTCCATCGCCCAAAAGCGCGGTGAAGAGTATCTGATTTTGGCAGCAACCAGCGGTGATACCGGTCCTGCGGCGCTAGAGACGTTCAAAAACAGAGCGAACGTCCGTGTCGCCTGCCTCTATCCTGACGGCGGTACGTCGGATGTTCAGCGTCTTCAGATGGTGACCGAGGATGCCTCAAATCTCAAAGTAATCGGGATCAAAGGGGATTTTGATGATGCTCAAAGCGCATTGAAAAAGCTTTTGGCGTCTCAAACGTTTAAGGATGCCCTGAAAGCGAAAAATATCTCCCTCTCTGCGGCAAACTCGGTCAACTTCGGACGGATCATTTTTCAAATCATCTATCACATCCACAGCTACCTTGAACTCGTTCGCCAAAACGTCATCGCAATGGGTGAAAAAGTCTATCTTGATGTTCCGAGCGGGAATTTCGGGAATGCGCTGGGCGGATATTACGCCTATAAAATGGGTCTTCCGGTCGAGAAAATCATTATCGCTTCGAATGAGAACAATGTTTTGACCCGTTTGATCAATACGGGGCGCTATGATCTGCGTGGGGAGCATGTCGTCGCTACGACATCCCCGGCTATGGATATTTTGATCTCCAGCAATGTCGAGCGCATCTTGTTCGATCTCTTCGGATATGAGCGTACCAAAGAGCTGATGGCAGGGTTGGAAGCGGAACGTTTCTATGCGCTTAGCGATAATGAGACGATGAAACTGCAAAACCTTTTTACGGCCGATTACTGTAACGGCGCCGAGGGGAAAGGGTATATCAAAGAGGCATTCGATCACGGCTATTTGATGGATCCGCATACGGCGACCTGTTTCAAAGCGTATGACTGCTGTGCGACCAAACCGCTTAAAACAATCGTTTACTCGACTGCCGAGTGGACGAAGTTTTCTCCGACGATCGCCAATGCTCTTACGGGTGAGAAAGACGCTAACGATATCGATGCATTGGAATCCATTTCAACGACAGCTAAAACACCGATCCCTGCGATGATTAAAGGGCTGTTTAGCAAACCGGTTACTCAGGCAACGGTAATCGAAAAAGAGAATATTGAAGCTGAAATTCTAAAATTTTTATAATTTTAGAACGCCAACGGAGTAATACTTTAAAGAGTACGTGAACTCCGTTTGGCTACACTTGCCTCTATCGAGGCAAAAATATTTAGCCTTTTTTCTGCGACTCTTTTGCCAGCATACTCGGTTCCATCAAGTTAATCTCTTCATCTCCCCAAATCAGAACTTTTTTTGACGTTTTTAGATCCGGCGGATTTTTTGTCGGGTATTGAACACTTGATAGTATATGCTTGATACAGTTGATACGGGCTTTTTTCTTGTTGTCGGATCGGATAATGATCCATGGTGACGTGCCGGTATGAGACGCACGGAGCATAGAGTACTTGGCAACGGTATATTTGTCCCACATCTCTTGTGATCTGGCATCGACAGGGGAGAGTTTGTATTGTTTCAACGGATCGGTTTTACGCTCTTTAAACCGTCTTGCCTGTTCGGCTTTTGAGACCGAAAAATAAAATTTAAAGAGGATGATTCCCGAGTTGACGAGCATCCGTTCAAACTCGCTGACATGGTTCAAAAAGTCCTGATGCTCTTCGGGAGTACAAAATCCCATAACGGGCTCAACTCCACCGCGATTGTACCAGCTGCGGTCAAACAGGACGATTTCCCCGGCACTTGGCAAGTGTTCGGCGTAGCGCTGAAAATACCATTGTGTTTTTTCGACGTCAGAGGGTTTGTCAAGCGCCACGACACGCGCGCCGCGGGGATTGAGGTGTTCGGTGATCCGTTTGATCGTCCCCCCTTTGCCTGCCGCATCGCGCCCTTCGAAAATCATCAGGATTTTCAACCCCTGGTCTTTTACATGGTTTTGAAGTTTAAGAAGTTCGATTTGGAGATCTTTCAGCTCTTTTTCGTATTCTAAAACCGATTTTTTGACCCATACGGGGAGCCTCTCTTCGGCTTTGCTCTTTGTTCGGCGTTCCTGTTCGTTCTCTTCTTTTGTTTTTCGCCGATCATCGTGAATAACATCTTCTATTTTTTGAGCTTCGGCTATTTCTGTTTTTGCCATCGCACGTGTTGCACCCATATATAGCTCCTCGTTTTTTTGATTATAACGTTGAAGTGATTAATTCATCAAGTTCTTCACCTTTTTTTGTCGCCGCAAAGCAGGAATTTTCGCCGCAAACCGTATATTCCTGCAGCGTTTCATCGTTTTTTAGAAGGACGAACGGATAAGTGACGTGAAAATCGTTTTCGAGAAGGTTTTCGGAACTGCTTTTGATAACACGAAGCCCCTTGAGATGGGTGATCGCTTCGGCGGCGAGTGTCGGATAGTAAATCGGAGTTTTCATCAGATTCAGCGAGACGTATTCGAGGCTTTTAAAGCCGAATCGGGTGTATTTTGGATCGATCAGTATGCCGAGGCCAAGAAGCACATTGACCATGATTCCAAGTGCGCTCGGATAGGTGCCGTCATCCATTTCGGCAGCCGTGGTGAACGCTCCGCGGCTGAAATACCATTTACCCTCTTCGTAAAAAAGTTCCAACGCTTTATGGGCAAAACGCTGTGCGTCGATGAGATAACTCTCATCAAGCGTCGACTGGTACCCTTCGATCAAAGCGCTGCATAAATAGGCATAATCTTCCAAAAAGGCATCGATTTTAGGGGTTTTATGAATAAGCGCAGAGTGCTTGAGCCGCTCATCCAAAAACATCGTTGTTTTGAGTTTTTCCAAAGAGCGTATCGCCTGAGCTTGGTAGCGGGAGTCCGCTTTGCCCAATACGAAGAGGGCTTTGATCATCATTGCATTCCATGCCGTAATCACTTTTTTGTCGATAAAGGGATAGGTGCGTGTTTGACGAAGAGCGCGTAATTGTGATTTTAGCGCTTCAAACCATTCGGGGCGTTCGTTGTCGGAGAGACGGATGATGCAATGAGCCTCGAAATTTCCCTCAGCGGATGCCCCGATCATCATGGCGGCTTGATCGATATCGGCTACGCCGCACGCTTTGAGCGCTTGGGTGATCTCCTCATACGAATAGACGAAATATTTTCCCTCCTCTCCTTCACTGTCGGCATCGCTGGCACTGTAAAAGAGATCGTCTTCCATCATGAAATCCATCATAAAATCGGCACACTCGCGGGCAATGCGGAGATAGCGGTCGTTTTGATAATGAATAGCGGCTTTGGCGTATAGCTGACACAGCAGTGCGTTGTCGTAGGTCATTTTCTCAAAATGGGGAACCAGCCACGCCTCATCGGTACTGTAGCGGCAAAAACCGCCGTCGATCAGGTCGTACATCCCGCCCAGCGACATAGAGTCGAGAGTGTGAAAGAGGATGTTTTTGACTTTCTCATCCGATCCGAGACGTTCGATATGCATGAGAGTTTGAAGCGTCGATACATGGGGGAATTTCGGCGACTTTGAAAAGCCTCCGTTCGTTTCATCGTAGTTGTGCTGGGCTTGGAGGGTAAATTGAGTAATGATTTTATCGTTCAATACGGCCGCCTGTACGCTCTCGTTCTTCGGGCGAAGATAGCCTGTGATCTCATCGGCGTTTTGGAAAAGCTTCTCATCGTTTTGGGCTATTTTTTCGGCGATGATGGCGGTCAGCTCACTAAAGCCCATCATCCGGTCCCGAGAGTAGGGGGGGATATAGGTAGCGGCGTAAAAGGGTTTGTTTTCTGGGGTGCAGAATACCGACAAAGGCCATCCGCCGCTGCGCCGATTGAGAAGGTTATGGAGTTCTTGGTAGTGTTTGTCGATATCGGGGCGCTCTTCGCGATCCACTTTGATACAGACGAAATGCTGATTGACGAATGCGGCGATTTCGGTGTTTTCAAATACCTCATGTTCCATTACATGGCACCAGTGGCAGCTGCTATAACCGATAGAAATAAAAATCCCTTTGTGCTCAGTGCGCGCTTTCTCGAACGCTTTGTCACACCACGGATACCAATCGAGCGGATTGTTTTTGTGCTGTTGAAGGTATGGGGAATCTTCAAGTGAGAGACGGTTTGACATAAAAGATGCTCCGTTTGAAATTGGAGTAGTGTAGCATTTCAGGCTATAGGTAACCTGAAAAATATTAACAATGTTGCTCTGTGAGAAATGTAACAGCTTTATGCGGTAAAATAAGGGTGAAATTCAAATGAGGTTTATTTATGCGTTTTCTATTGTTTTTACTTATTTCTTTGAATGTTTGGGGATTCGGGTTTCTACAGCCTGAAGAGGCATTTAAACCCTCTGCCAAGATGATTGACGACAAAACGCTCGGAGTAGAGATCGTTATGGGGGATCAAATCCACGTATATGCCGATAAGCTGAAAGTGGAAGACGCGGACAAAAGTGACGGGATCGATTTTCAAAAAATCACGATGGCCGATCCGATCGAACTCGACGGTGAAAAAGTGTTTGAAGCGTCTCCCTCAGTCCGCATCGTTTTGGTCAAAACCAAAGAACTCGGCGGTGAACAAAAGGTAAAAGTCAAACTCTCCTATCAGGGGTGTTCATCGGCGGGACTCTGCTATGAGCCGATTGAGACAGTTTTGAGCGTCAGCGTGAATACCGACAAAATTCCGATGCAGCAGCCCTCCGTTATCAACGCTCCTGCAACGACGGCTCCGGTTGCGGATATTATCGAAAAAAATTCTACGGCCGCACCTGTTGAGAAAAAATCGGAAACCGATCAAATCGCAGGGGTAATCGAAGGGGGAAGCCTTTGGTTTATTATCCTCAGTTTCTTTGGATTCGGCCTTTTACTGGCGTTGACCCCGTGTGTATTCCCGATGATCCCGATTATATCCTCGGTTATCATGGCTCAGGGTGCAGGACTGGGTACGAAACGGGCATTTTGGCTTTCTGTCGTCTACGTTCTATCGATGGCGGTTGCCTATACGATTGCCGGTATTTTGGCAGGACTGTTCGGTGCAAATCTGCAGGCGGCATTTCAAACACCGTGGATAATTACCCTCTTTTCTCTGATCTTTGTCGTGTTGGCGATGTCAATGTTCGATCTGTTCGAACTTCAAATCCCCAATGCGATTCAATCTCGTATCACTAAAATCAGCGGATCCCAAAGCGGTGTTATCGGCATTGCGATTATGGGATTTTTATCGGCTCTTATCGTTGGACCGTGTGTCGCGGCACCGTTGGCCGGAGCATTGATCTATATCGGTCAAACGGGGGATGCGCTGCTCGGAGGTGTAGCTCTTTTCTCTCTCAGTATCGGGATGGGGATTCCGTTGATCGCCATCGGAACGAGTGCCGGGAAGTTTATGCCTCGTCCCGGCGTATGGATGGATAATATCAAATCCATTTTCGGCGTGATGCTGATCGGTATTTCGATTTGGATGATCAGCCGTATCCTCGATGAGAATATCTCAATGATGCTGTGGGGGGGATTGGCGGTATTCATCGCGATCAATATCGGTGCACTGGAACCGATACGGGGGCGCTGTATCCGTTGCCACCGTGCCAATAAGAAAGCGCTGGGGATTATCATTTTGCTTTACGGTATGTCGCTGCTTTTGGGCGGTATGGCCGGTGCTAAAGATCCGCTCCATCCGTTGAATCCGTTTCTCCCTTCACAGGGTGCAGCGGTTGTCAGTGCACCTTTGCACAACACGTTCGAGCGCATTACTTCGATCGAAGAACTCGATGCTATTTTGGCGGAGAACAAAGGGAAAAAAGTAATGGTTGATTTTTACGCCGACTGGTGTACGGCATGTAAAGAACTTGAAGAAAAAACATTCAGCGACGAGAATGTAAAAACAGCGATGGATAGCTATGTTCTCGTGCAGGTCAATCTGACCGCCAACGACGATGCTGCCAAAGCTATCAGCTCAAAATACGGTATTTTCGGCCCTCCGGCGATTTTGTTTTTCGATGAAAACGGCGTACGCCAAAAAAATGCCGATATCATAGGGTTCAAAGAGCCTCAAGAATTCATTAAACTTTTAGGAAAATAGTCATGAGAAAAATTATTTTAGCGCTTTCATTGTTGGCAAGCTGTGCTTTGGCGGAACTCAAATGGGCACCGTCGTATGACGCCGCATTGGCGCAGGCGAAAAAAGAGAAGAAAAAAGTGATGGTAATGCTATCGAAAGAGGGGTGTCCGGCGTGTGAATATATGAGCGACATCGTTTTCGAAGAGAAAATGGTGGTATCTGAAGTCGAAAAATCGTATGTCCCCGTCCATATCGATGTTCATAACGACTTTGTGCCGGAGGGCTTGGGATACATCGGAACGCCGACGTTCCATTTTCTCGATGCTTCGGGAAAGAAACTCGGACGTTATGACGGCGGAGCGAATGTTCCTACCTTTATGGGTGTCTTGGGTAAATATAAAAAATAATTTCTGTCTGATTTATACGCGCTCTTTTCTCCGCCCGCTCTCTTTGCCGCGGGCGTTTGCAAACCTCTTATCCCCAGCTTTTCAGCGAGTAGAACAATAATTGAATACCGTACTAAAAAAGGCTCTCTATGTCACCGTTACCGGATAACCTGAAAGTCGGGATAGATTCAATCGATCAAAGACATGAAGAGTTCTATACTCTTTTCGAAGTTTTGAAAAAAGCCGGCGATGGCGAGTTCTTGGAGGCTTTTGATGCAGTGATACTGCATACGCAGGGGCATTTTTCCGAAGAAGAGGCGGATATGGAGAAGATTGTTTATCCTAATAAAGCCGAACATATCCAAGAACACAAAAAAGCGCTGGAAGAGATGAATTATTTTAGAGAAAAAGCCTCAAGCGGCAAGCTGATGTTTGCCAAAGCGTATGTAAAAGATCGGCTAGGAGACTGGTTTCGCAACCATCTGCTCAATATGGACAGCGATTTGGCCCGGGTGATCAACAAATCTTCTTATTAACTATATTTAGATACATTTTTAAACTATAAAGAAAAATGCTGTTTAATAGGTGTCGATTGGTGCGAAGGAGTGCTTTTGTTTGGGTTGTGTTTGTAACTGCATTATCAGGAGCGGATTATAACAGTGCTGTCTTTCCCTGTAATAAGATGCTTCCCTCATGGGCATACAACCGTGGAGAATGCAGTGATCAAAAAACCGTACATTTCACCCATAACAAGGCCCTAATACAGTTATTCGGCGGTCAAACGAGCATGAATTACGATTTAAAGAAAAATAATTCTACTGAAACCGTCTCAATGGGTGCCAAGTATTCGTACGATCAGTTTTTCGCGCAGCTGCAAGGCTCCTACGTCAAAGGAAGATTTGACAATACCCCATCAATAGGCAATACGAATATATCGGTGCGATATCACAAGAAACTATGGGATTCGCTGGCTTTAAGCGCTACGGAAAACGTTTATATTCCTGTTAAGTCAGCCAATGATCAAACCGATCCGCTAAAATATACGAGTCTGCTTAAAGCACTTTATCCGCTCAACGATTTTTATAATGTGTTTGCCGAGGGGAGCTACTCTTTGTTACAGGTCCCGTCGTCGGAAAATGTGGAATATCGCAACCCCTACAGCTATACTACAGGGTTAACGTATGCCGACGGGAGTGATACGGCGATCAATGCTTCTTATATGTTGATTCAGGATACGAATCCGGCACAAAGAGCCTATAAAAAAATTAAATTTGCCCATAAACATAAACTGAATAAAAAAATCAAAACATCGCTCAGCGTTACGAAAAGTTTAGAGCGTGATGAGCCCGATAATAAGGCATCTTTTGATTTTATCTATGTTTATTAACTGAAGACTATTTGTTTTCGACCAGTTTATCCAAAATATAGAGCTGCATATTTTTATGCGGTATCTCTTTTTCCAGCGCTTCGGAGTATATTTTTGCTACCTCTTTGGCGTGCAGGTCGTAATCAAAATGGGGAAAGTGATTTTCCCATCCGTTTTTGATGATTTTCAAGGCGACCGTGTCGATCAGATACTCTTTAAAAATAGCGTAGGTTGCAAAAAACATCCCCGTAAACAAGATTGCCATTATGATGAGCAAATGGCAGTCGATTTTAGCCAGAAACGGGTGGAATACGACCGATACGGGCAAAATAAACAGATGCCAAAGGGCGATGAAGACGAGGTAGCTTCTTCCGATGCTAAGGCGAAATCCCGGTATTTTCCCTTCCAGTTTCAGCCCCTCTTGATACATTTTATTGGTTCTGAGCAGATCGCGAAAGAGCATTGGACCGTCACTCAGGGTAAAGACATAAGGGATAATCTTCTCATCGGTAAAGGCACGGCTTTTGTTTTTCATCCATGAACAAATTCTAAACATTATAATTCCTTGATAATCTGGCTGACACGGAGGGCACTTCCGTGTTTTAAGAGCTCACGCAAGCGCGCGGCATCGTTGATAAAAGCGGTTTTATCCATTTGTTGATACGCATTATACAGATTTTGTGCCGTGACTTCCTTTTGAAGGAGCTCGGGATGGAGCGCTTTTCCGTAAGCATGGGAGAACAAAATATTTCCAAGCCCCACATATTTGAGTTTAACCAATGTTTTGGCGATGGTGTAATCCAGTGTTTTGGCAATATAGGTCAGTACAAACGGTGTTCCGATAAGGCATGCTTCGAGCGTTGCCGTACCGCTGCAGATAAAGGCGAAATCCGACTCAGCCAAACTTTTATGCGCTTCATGGGTAATTTTGAACATGGAGATATCTCCGTAAAGCTCTTCGATTTGTTTGTTATTAAAATGGGGAGGAATGACGATGAGCGCATGCGTGTCCAGCATAGGGCAAAGTTCTCTGAAAATCGGCATCAGCCGTTTAATTTCCCCCGGACGGCTCCCGGGCATAAAGGTGATTTTTCCGCTGTAGGCAATATCGCTCTTGTGTACCGTAATCTCATCGAGGAGAGGATGCCCGACATATTCGATAGGTGCATCCGGCGAATAATAGGAGGGTTCAAACGGCAAGATGGAACAGAGTTTCGTAATCGTTTTTTCGAGTACCGGGATTCGTTTTTTCTTCCATGCCCATGCCTGCGGCAGGATATAGTAGATAATCTCTTTATCGGGATAGCGTTTGCGGATCGCACGTGCGAGAGGAAGATTAAAGCCTGAAGAGTCGATAAGGAGCACTTTGTCGGCATCCTGAGCTAATTCCACCATCCGATCTTTGAGATCAAAAAAGAAGGGAAGCTTTTTGAGCGCATCGACAAATCCCATGATTGAGGTTGAACGCAGATCGACGATACTTTTCCCGAGTGATGAATCGAAGATCCCTGATAAATCTACCTCGTTTCCGAGTTCTTTGACAAGATATTTGAGATGAATGTTTGCAGAGTGCTCTAACGCACTGACGAGTAATTTCATGATCCTCCGTCTCCCCGTGTACTTGAATCAGGCTTGTAATTGCTTTTGTTCTCATGGTAGTCACTCAAAAAAGTGCTCAAGGCATCAATCTCTTTATCGCTTAGCCCCATGGCAAAAGGGATCATTATCTGAGATTGCTGGGTAGTACTTTTTTTAGCACGGTAATCTTTTAGTTTGGAGGTTAAAAACGGTTTGCGCCGATAGGCCAGAGGGGGGTATTGATTGGTTCCGCCTGCCGAAATACCGTGACATCCGCTGCACCCTTTTTCAAAATAGAGATTTTTACCCATTTTATACGTATCTACTGCACCAAAGAGGAGTATCGGCATTAAAAACATCATAAATCTGAGCACTTTAGAGGTACCTTTAACATTTTTTGGACTAAAATACCGTAATTATACCTGCAAAAGAGTAATGGGAGCGTTGAGATGATCATTAGAGGTGCAATTATCTGTGATATCCACGGAGAACGTTGTAGCGACATTCAGATAGAAAATGGGGTTGTGACACGGATCGGAGACAATCTGAGCGGGGATGATGTTATCCAAGCGCAGGGGTGCTATTTGATCCCGGGGTTGGTCGATACCGATGTACGCCTCAAAGATTCTCAGCTCAATGGTACTAATCTCGAAAAGCTCTCTTCGCGTGCCCTCAGCGGCGGAGTTACCACAGCTCTTTTGGCAAGTGACTGCGCACCGCGCATCGATAATGAGATAACGCTGGAATTTATTCAGCAGCATCGAAAATTGAGCAACGGTGCGACGATTGAAACAGCTGTCAGTGCGTTGAACGATTCGGGTGCACTGAGCAACATTGCGATCATGCTTAAAAAAGGCTCCCTGTGCGTTCATACCTCGACACTGAACGATTACAACCTGATCACCCGAATCGCTCAGTATCTCAAAATGGCCGATAAGACGCTGTTTTACAAAGCGGAAGAGAAAAGTCTTATTGACAGCGGTGTTATGGCGGACGGTGCAATAGCCGCTCAGCTCGGTCTGCCGGGGATTTCTCCGATTTCAGAGGTCGTTCATGTCGCTTCCATGATTGAAATAGCGCGCCATTTCGGAATTAAAATCGTTTTCAAGAGCATTACGGAGCCTCGATCGATCGAATTGATCGCCGATGCGCGCAAGGCGGGAATAGAGGTGGAATGCGAAGCGGCAATCCATCATCTGTTTAAAAACGATTCGGCATGTGCAGGATTTGATACCGATGCAAAAATCAACCCTCCGTTGGTAAGTGAAACCAAACGTCTTTTACTGATCGACGCACTTGTGAGAGGAGATATCCACTCCCTAACCGCGCTCCATCAGCCCAACTCCGATGTTCATAAAGATATCACCTTTTACGATACGAATGTCGGGACGACCTCTATTGCCGAATATCTGCCGCTGCTTTATACCTATTTGATTAAAACGGATGTGATAGATATGCCGAAATTGGTACAGGTCGCTTCTTATGCTCCGGCAAGACATATCGGGCTGAGTTCAGGAGAGATTACGGTAGGATTGCCGTTCGACTGCATCCTCTTTGACCCTTCGCAGACGACGGAAGTTCCTCACCATCACAGTCTTTATAAAAACGAAACGCTGCAAGGAAAAGTGATCATGGCGATTTGCCGAGGCGAAGTGACAAAATTCTAAATATTAAAGTGACTTGGCATTTCTGAACTCAGAGATTTCCGATTCGACCATCGCATCGATCATGATTCCGTAAAGTTTTGTGAGAAGATTAGGAGAGACACCGAACTCCATTGCTTTATTTCTTACCCGATCCATTATCGCTTCCATTCTCTCATTCGCTTTGATCTCTTCGACGGAATGTTTGAAATTGGCAGCCTGTTTGACGTACGCGTTACGAGCGGCAATCAGCTCAACGATCTGATCATCCAATCCGTCAATATGGTGACGTACCTCTTCTAAGCTTTGGCAATTGTTAATTTGCATCCCCTTATCCTCCCACTTCAAATTATTTCCTACTATCATAGCATTTTGTACATTAAGGCCTCATCGTTTTGCTAATCACATTTTTATCACCAAAAAAGATGATTTTGTTGTGATTATAAAAATAAAATTGTGCCAAAAAAGTGATAAATGCACCAAAAAATGGGGATTATCAACCAAAAACAGTGATAAAAATTTGAGATTTAACATGTAGTGATAATTTCTATAAGATAAGTATTATTAATATTTAAAAAGCATTAAGGTTTGCACGGATACACTACTGCTCGATACAAAAATCTTATATCATACAAAAGACGAGGGAGAACTCAAAATGAATATTTCAAGACGGGACTTATTTAAATTTGCCGGGCTTAGTGTAGCAGCGGCTGCAGTAACAGGATGCAGTACGACTGCTTTTGACCCACTACCAAAGGGATCATCACAAGGCACTTCAAGTAAAATGCTCGGTAAGCATCAAGTTGTAATTATCGGGGGCGGTTTCGGCGGCTTGACAGTTGCAAAAGAGTTGAAAAAAATCGATCCAAGTTTTGATGTTGCTATTATTGAGAAGAACGATAGTTTTATGTCATGCCCATTCTCCAACTGTAACTTGGGCGGAATCAAAGGGGTTAGCCTCAGCACGTTGACGCATGATTACTCTCAGGCGATCGAAAATAACGGGTATGGGATGTTGACTGCGGTTGTAACCGGAATTGACCGTGAGAAAAAAGTTGTTTATACCTCTAAAGGCGGCGTAGGCTACGATATTCTCGTTCTCGCACCGGGTATCGACTATAACTATAAAGGGCAATTCCCGACATGGTCTGATGCGAAAATTGCAAAAGCAAAACGTGTAGCACCTGCTGCATTGATGCCGGGCGGTGAACACGTAGCGCTGGATCGTATGGTTAAAAATATGGAAGACGGCGATGTGGTCATTACCGTACCTGCAGGTAAATACCGTTGCCCTCCGGCTCCGTTTGAGCGTGCGAGCATGATTGCAAACTACATGAAAACAGAAGGCTTCAAAGGAAAAGTTATTATCTTGAATGAAACGGCTGAAGTTGCAAAAGGTGCGGCATTCAAAGAGACATGGAAAGACCTTTATGCCGGAATCGTAGATCACCAAGATAACTGTAAAATCGTAGATGTTGATTTTGATAAAAAAGAGATCACCTATGTTCAAACCGTATTTGCCAATAAAGAGGATACGGAGGGGGTAAAAACGACTAAGACATTGAAATACGGGATTTTCAATTTTATCCCTCACAATATGTCCAGCCCGGTTATCGAAATGTCAGGAGTCGCAACTACTCCGGACGGGTTCAAAAAAGTTAAAATGGCAACCAGTCCTGAAAAACCGGTCTCTTTCCAAACCGCTACCGATGCTAACGTATTTGCGGTCGGCGATGTTGTCGGACATGCGATTCCTCCGAGCGGACAATCGGCCATTTGGTCAGGAAAAGAGTGTGCAAAAGAGATCGCCCACAAACTTCACGGTAAGTCGTACAGCGTTGCATCCGCACTACCGTACAAAAGTGCAAACGTCTGTTACTCAATGGTCAACGGGAATCCTGAAGAAGCAATCATGGTTAACCATGAATTCATGGTTCAAGGACCGGTTATCGGATCTAAAGGATCGGTTCCAAAAGGTGACGAAGCGAATAATAAATTTCGCTCAACCGGACTTGGAAAAGCAACTCGTGACTGGTACAAAGGGGCTATGCGCGACCTTTTCAACTAAGATCGAGTTTGTGTACTCTTCTTTTGGAGAGTACAAAGCTAATTCTGCTACACTAATCTACTCAAAATAATTCACACGGAAAATATCATGGATAGAAGAAATTTTTTAAAAGTCGTTGCGGGTGCAACGGTTATTGCGGTCAGCCCGTCACTTATACGGGGAAATCTTTACGCGGCTGATGGTATGTTGTTTAGTGCCTATGAAAAAGCACAGCTGGTTGATGCGGCAGGAAAACCGATAAAAGCGTCGGCACTTCAAAAAGAGGTTACGTATATTTTTAATTATCCGTATGCTTCTACCCCTTGTATGTTAATCAATCTTCCGAAACCGACTGGCAAAGATGTTGAATTAACCTCTGAATCCGGTGAAAAATATGTATGGAAAAGCGGTGTCGGAAAAGAACGAACCATTGTCGCATACGTTGCCATTTGTACGCATCAAATGACCCATCCTACTCCAAATGACAGCTTTATCACGTATGTACCGACAGCTAAAAAAACAATGGCATACGAAAAAAGCGGCATTATCGTCTGCTCATCGCATCTTTCTGCCTTTGATGCCGGTGCAGGTGCTAAAGTATTAGGCGGTGCGGCTACGCAACCGCTAAATGCAGTTGTCCTTGAGCATGCGGCAGATGATACGTTATGGGCAGTCGGTATTTTAGGCTCTGATAAGTTTCAAGATTATTTCAAAAGTTTCCGTCCTGAACTTAAAGAGTTTTACGGCGGACCGGCAGAAGCAAAAAAACTGGTTTCTATTTCTGCAAAAACGGTCAAACTCACTGAGTATTCTAAAGAAGTAATTCAATACTAATAAAAGGGTCATTATGAAAAAAATATTAATAGCATTAGTGACGGCAACGACTTTATTCGGAGCGCCGAATGGTTCAGGAACAGATCACCGAACGATGTTGATGAAAGATATGCGTACGATGTTGGATGCTATGGAAGAGATCCAGCGGGGAGGTTTGTACAGTTCAACGGATGATATGAAAGCCGGGATAAAAAAACTTCAATCCACGCTTAAAACACTTGAAAGTGAAGAGATTAAATTTATTCTCCCGAAGGATCAAGTGTATGCCTATAAGTTTGCCCAAAAAACAGCACATATGCTGCGCCTCTATTCAGACGACATGATCGTTTTTATTGAAGCGGGCCGGATGGATGAGGCGTTGGATGATTATTCGCAACTGCTAAAACAATGCACTTCTTGCCATATTCGAATTAGAAATTGGTGATAAAGCTTCATTAATGAATCTCCGAAAAAATCGGAGATTTCAAATTTTTTTCTTCTTTATAAAAAACAAAATAGTCTAGAAAAATAAATTTAAATAATATTATAAATTCAAATTTATAAATCTCTTAAAACTCCATGTGCAGCGTAATTTTTATAGATATCACATTTTTATCAATCGAAATTGTAAAATTACAATTATATTAAAAAAATTAATATAAATAAAGAAAAAATAAAGAAATGCCTGTTATCATTCTTGCACGATTCGCAATAAGAAAATCTTATTCGTGAATTTTTTTTCAGAGGGAGAACGAATGAAGTTAGGAAAACTTAGTTTGTAGCTGTAATGGCTCTTGGAACAAGTGCATTTGCTATTGATAATGCAAAAGTAAATGGTGGAATTAAATTTATCTATCAAACTGCCGATTGGGAATTGACAAGCGCTGAAAAAGCAAGTGGATTATATGAAACCGGTTTGTTCAAGCAAGGTAATATTAATAATCCTATAAGCGGAGCTTCCTATGGCGGAGCTGCATCAGGCGGTCTTTCTTTTTCTGTCGGCGGAACAGCTGATCTTACTCAAGGTGTCAGTGCCGGTGCTGAAGTGCAAGGATTCACAACACTCGGTTTAGAAAACAACCTAGTAATCGGTTCTATGCAAGGAAGCAGACTGGATGTGGATGATGCTGCCTCTATGGCACAATTGTGGATGGCAACCACTTTGGGCAAAACAACGGTAAAAGCAGGACGTATGGAACTTGATACACCGCTTGCATTTACAGAAAAATGGAATTTGATTAAAAATACATTTGATGCGGCCGTTGTATTGAATAATGATCTTCCGAATACAACTTTGGTTGCAGCTTGGGTTGGAAAACATAATGGTGACACTACAGGTGCAGGTTATGTAGCTCATCTAAATACATATACAACTTTCGGTGTAAGCGGTGCTTATGCATTCGGTGCGATTAACAAGTCTATTCCAAATACAACCGCACAAGCATGGTATTACAACGTTTGTGACGTTGCAGATGCCTATTGGTTGCAAGCAGACGCAAAATTGGTAGGTATGATAGATGTCGGCGCTCAATATGCAAATTTGGATCCTAAAGCTTCTGGTCCTAAAGATTCTAGCATTTGGGCCGTTAAGGCTTCTGCTGATGTAGCAGGATTCAATGTTTACGCAGCATATTCAGATGCTGACGAAGACGGTACTGCAAGTTTTGCTAACGTTTCAACAAACGATAAAACTAAAATTTATACGGGCGATGGTTCAATCTACATGGATGGAATTGTAACTCGACCGGGTACAGAGGCATTTAAAATCGGTGCATCAACAAAAATGGTTCCGGGTGTAAGTTTAGCTGCAAGTTATTGTGATGCAAGCGATGTTTCAGTGCAAAATCATGACATCTCAGCATGGGATGTATCTGCGAGCGGAAAAATCGGTGCACTTGGTTTGACAGCGATTTATACGCAAGTTAACAATGATACGGATGGAACATCACAAGTGTATGCAGGTCGTGACAACGATACTCTCCGCCTTATTGCTACATTGGCTTTCTAAAAGCTTTTTAAAAGGGCCTTCGGGCTCTTCACTCTTCTTCTTATGTTAAGCTTTCCGCCTGAGAATTCGTCACTCTCGGGCACCTTTCTTTTACGTCCTTTTGAGACACTTAATAGCAGTTATTGGCTACCGGAATTTCAAATCCGATTTCGACATCCTGCCATGTTTTTCCGCCGTGGAGATTAAAACAGGTCGTATTGATGGCTTGAAGCGATTTTAGCATCGTAAAGTCACTAAGATCGATCACCCCTTTACCTACAATTTTCCCCTCTTGAACCGTATAACTCATCGGAATCGTTTTGGTAACACCGTTCATCGTTATTTCTACCTGAGCTTTTGAATCTTTTGCCGATGTAATCTTGGCCGTAATCACATCAATGTTCTGCACTTTAAAAAACGAGGAGACGAGTGTGGCATCCCGTCCCGCATTGCCTGAATTGACAGTTGCGGTTTGTATTGTTATATGGCTGTTTGTCAGGAACTCTTCTACTGTTTTTGATGATTTCGGTGAGAATACGGCATCGTTAAACGTTCCGCCGACCCCGATTTTTTCATAGGTCTTGAACGCTTTCCATGTCACTTTGGCGTTTTCAGAGTAATAGGTACACTCCCCAAAAGCACTGCTTACGATGAGTAACCCGGCTAAAATAAACGTTTTCATTGAAATCCTTTGGAGATAAATTATTGATAGTTATAGCTTAAACTTATTGCCAAATGATTAATGAAGCGGCATTAGCTTTAAGTTTTAAGGAGAAAGCTAAGCGCGTTTGGACTGACGTTTGGGGGTAACGGAAGCAGCCTCTTTGTTTTTTTTCTCTTGCGTCGATTGCCGTAAAAAGAACGGAATGGTTTTTTCGGGCCGCTGCGACAAATCATCGCTCAAAGCCGCTTCGACAATCGCTTTATCGTGACGCAGGCACAGATAGGTGTGGAGCAAAGCAATCTGCCGTTCCAGAGAAATCTTCCATGTCGAGAGGGTTTGATCAAATATCCATTCGCTAAAGGTGTAGAACCCATCGAAAACTTTCCCGTCACTCCACACCAGCGGAATACTCTTGTTAAAGCTTCCGCTGTTGTAAAAGATATCCCAAAAACGTGCAAACCGTTTCATTTTTTGGATTTGGGCGAAACTCAGAAGATTGTTTTGGAGGATGTCATAGGGGGGAATATCGGAGTAGACCATGCCATGCGCTTTATCGTGGCGCGAGAGGGTGGTTCCCGAGAGGTTTTTAAGGATGCCGATCTGAATTTCGCTGTGGGTCAAAGAGACCAGTGTATCGAGATTTCGTCCGAATCCTTCGATACTTTCTCCCGGGAGTCCTACGATCAGATCAAGGTGCATATGCGCACGCGTCTCATTTTCCAAAAAACGGATATTGTCCATTATTTTATCAAGTTTGAGCGGTCGGTTGATCCCTTTGGCTATGAGGGGATCGAGGGTTTGAATGCCGATTTCGAGCTGTAAAGAGCCTGCGGGGAAACGGGCGATTTTTTCTTTGAGTACATCGGGAAAATGATCGGGGATCACTTCAAAATGGGCAAAATAGGGCGGTTCTTTGGAGAGGAAAAAATCCAAGATTCGGTTGGCAAAGGTCATATTGAGATTAAAAGTACGGTCGATAAATTTGAAGCTGCGTGCTCCCCGCTGCCAAAGAATTTCAAACTCTTCGAGGAGCTGATCGAGGGGAAAGTTTCGCACTTTCTCATCAATGGAAGAGAGGCAGAATTCGCATTCGAACGGACATCCCCGTGAGGCTTCGACATAGATATAGCGATGTTCTACATCTTCGTCCTCATAAGCATTATAAGGGAGGTTAATCGATTTTAAATCGGGGAGGGGAGCTTTGATGAAATGTTCCTGCGGTGCGTCATTGGAGAGAATGCTTTTGCACAATTCATAAAAAGCCACTTCTCCTTCACCGCTGATAATATAATCGGCTTTGCTTAAATCGACGCGGTGGGGCAGATACCCGGCTTCGGGGCCGCCGAGGATGATGATCGTATCCGGGGAGACTTTTTTAAGGGTTTGGATCAGTTCGGACGTTTGTGCGGCATTCCAGATATAAACACCGATACCGATAATGCGGGGAGAATGGCTTAAAAGAGATTCGGCAATACTCTGTATCTGTTCATTCATCGTAAATTCGACAATTTTTGCTATTGGTTGCAGTTCGTGCAGGTTGGCATAGAGATAGCGCAGACCTAACGCGGTATGGGCGTAGCGGGCATTGAGTGTCGTGAGGAGAATTGTGTGCATTCGCTATCCGATAAAATATTTCTATATTCGTATAGTAACGCTAAGAAGCTTATTGGAACATTCTACGGTACGATTTTTGCTTGTAGGACGTAGTATATTCGAAGCTAAAAGCCGTAAGACGGATATTGTACGGTTTTGAGAATTTCCCATATGTGTTTTATTTTCAAAGGAGACCCCATGACGATCAATGGCGGAGCCGGATGGGCGGTTTCATCACAGTCTTACGGTAATACTGTCCAGCGTCAAAGCGGTGCATGCGGTACGGCTTCCACTGATTATACATCGATGTTGCAGAAAGCATCAGATACTCTGATGTCAACATCAGATACTGATAAAAGCGGTACGATCGATAAAGCCGAGTTTAGACAAGCGGCGCAGGCATTGACCGAAAAAACCGGAAAGACTTACAATGATGCCGATACCGTATTTAACAGTATTGATATCAATACTGACGGTGCTATCAGTTCGGATGAATTGATGAAAGCGCTTCAGCAGTCACAAAAAAAACACGCACACGATGGGTTTCATCGTCTTAAGACGGAGGCATTGGATACGACGGCACAATCAACATTGAGCGATACGACACAAAGTACGTTGGAAGAGTCATTATTCTCAAAAGTTCAAACAGTTCCTGCTCAGAAAGTTACCGAAGAACATAGTAAAAATACGTCTACAGGCAATAAAAATTCAGTGTCAATATTTACAATTATATATCAAATGAAGCAAATGACAGTGGACGCACAAGCGTATAAGGATGCATCAACTAAAGCAGGAGCTCTTGGTAAAGCATATATCGATGGGCCAATGAATGCAGAAAATGCAGAAGCTCTGAATAAAGCAAATGCTGATGTGGTTACTTATTCACTAGCTCTGCATAAAGATTCTCAACTTTTGACAAAATATCGAGAAACTTATTTCCACCTTTCAAGAAGCAATACAAAAAATACTTAGAGGTATCGTATTTTTATCGTTTATAATACTTTTGAAACTCCGATAAGAGCCTTTTTCGAGAGGGTTAATCTCACTGACATCTTTGTCAATTGTTGTGTGCATATGTGCCCATCATCTCCTCAGCGATGAACTTGCCGGTCTTATTCAGCTCGCCATCTTTTATGCCGATGCGACCAAAGGTGCTTTTGATATTGCTTTGGCGGGGACATTTAAAAGTCTCTCTAACCTTGCAACGCTTGATGATTATCGGGTTCAAAAAAAGAAATTAGCCCCTTTTGCCTCGTGTGCTCACCTTATACTGGAAGGAAATCATTTGACGTTTGCCAATGAATATACCAAAATTGATCTCGGAGGCTTGGTAAAAGAGTATGCGGTCGATCAGAGTATTCTCATCCTGCAATCCGCGGGCGTCTCATCGGCTCTTGTCAATTTTGGCGGTGATATAGCGGCAATCGGAAAATATGAAGATTCTTTGTGGAAAATCGGTATACAGGACCCTGAGAATTTTGATTGTAATCTAATGGAAGTCGAGTTGAATGATACATCTTTGTGTACTTCGGGCCATTCCAAGCGCTATGTGATGTTTGAAGATGAGAAAATATCCCATGTCATAGCCTCTAAAGAGTGTTCAAAGCATTATTCCCAAGTGAGCATCATTGCACCGACAACGGTTGATGCAGGAGTATGGAGTACGGCTTTGTTGAGTAATTCTCATATCGTTTTGCCTGAACATATTAAAGTATTTGCCGTATAATCGATTCTTTATTTAACTTATTTGCATAATCGTCGCTATAATTGAGTTAAGAACATTTAACGTGCGGATGATGATGCAAAATACTTTTTATAATGAATATCTCAGTGAAATGACACTGTTGTGCGTAGAAAACGATGAATTCTCACGTGTATTGTATGCTTCGTTCTTTGACACTTTGGTATCAAAAGTGATCGTTGTGGATAATGAAGAAGAGGGATACGCACAATACAAAAAGCAGCATATAGATATCATCATTACAGATCATCATATGCCTCAGCTGGACGGCTTTGAACTGATTCGAAAAGTTCGTGCCGATAATCCCTCTATGCCTATCATTTTAGTAACGGCAATCGATTCGACGGATAGTATCATTAAGGCTTTAAAGCTGCATGTATCGAATTTTGTCCATAAACCAGTTGATACCGAAGAGTTGTTTGATGCTGTTCTTACGGCTGCGCGCATTGTACTTTCTAAACGCTATGTTGAGGCGGAACGAAACAAAAAAATCAAAGAGTTTCAAGAGAAAGAACGCTATTCGGCCTACCAGGAACGGCTTGCTTTCGATAAAGAACTTTCAATTTTACGGAATGATTTTTACTATCAGCTTCTTGAAAGTCACTGTCGCAGTACGGATACAGGGGTCATTATTCCTGATTTTATCTATCGTCCTCTCGATATTCTTAGCGGTGATGCTTATTCGGCACGTAAAATCGATGACTACACTACGTTTTACCTGCTAGTTGACGGAATGGGTAAGGGGGTGTCGGCGTCGTTGAGCGCGATGTTGATGACGGCACATATAAACTATTCGATCGACAATATGCTTAAACAAGGGAATTTCGATCTGCATAATCTTATAGATGACGCGATTGCGTATATTCAACCGATTTTGCTTGAAGATGAGATGATATCGGTTGATTTTATTGTGATGAACCAATATGAGACTTCAATGCATTATGCAAAATTTGCGATGCCCCCTTCGCTGTTGCAGGATAATACGAGAAAAATTATCAAACTAAAGTCGAATAATCCGCCATTAAACAGGTATCAAAAAGAATTTAATATTATGCGAATCGATATTTCATCGATTGTAAAATTTCTTTTTTGTACGGACGGATTGGTCGAAAATACCCTTAAAAACGGGCAGGGC
Source organism: Sulfuricurvum kujiense DSM 16994 (assembly GCF_000183725.1). NCBI lineage: Bacteria > Pseudomonadati > Campylobacterota > Epsilonproteobacteria > Campylobacterales > Sulfurimonadaceae > Sulfuricurvum > Sulfuricurvum kujiense. The sequence continues at coordinate 1,044,465 of NC_014762.1, forward strand.
AGTTATGAATCGGTGATCGAAGATGATTTTGCCGATGCGTTTACACAAAAAGAGTTGAAAACACTTTTTTTAAATAGGATTGATAAACAAGAAGATGACGTGACGCTGATTTTTATCAATTGCTTCGATTTTGGGAACAGCACTCCCTACCATCGAAAATTTTCGACATCGCTAATCGCTATCGACGAGGCCGGGGATTGGTATGAATCGCTTTGCACGTCAATAACGGATAATAAATCCATGATTAACAATGCACTGGTTGTTTTTAACGAATTAATGATGAATGCTTATGAACACGGAAATCTCGGTATAGAGTCGCTTGAAAAGCATCGTCTTTTGGAAGAAGACCGTTATATTGAGACGCTGATGTCATACGAAAACGAATGTATCAAACAAATCGATATCACAGTGCACGTTCTCAAAAATGACCCATCGGTCTATATCGTGACGCAAATTACGGATGAGGGGAACGGTTTTAACACGAAACTCCTGAGTCAGATATTCAGAAATACAAGTCGCTATAACGGCAAAGGGGTTTATCTTTCGCGTCAATCGTCATTGGGGATCTATTACAATCAAACCGGAAATTCAGTGCTGTTTTTACACAAAATAGAATAATAACCGGAAAAAGTGCTAGAATAATTTAACTGAAAGGTGTAGATATGGATATTAGAGTAAATAATGAAAGTACAGCTACTGTTATAGTTGTAGAAGGGATCGTAAAAACGATAGCCGATACGATTTCCATAAAAGAGCAGATTGCATCATTGCTTCAGCGTGAACCGCAGAAAAAGATCATTATCGATTTTGTCGATACATTCGTAATCCCTTCGGCCTTGATAGGTGCGCTTCAAAAATTTATTCTCGGAGATAATGCCAAAATATCGGTAATAGCGGGGGAACCTCAATTGTATGAGCTGCTGGATAATCTGTGTCTTGTTTCACAACTCAGCGTAACAAAAAAAATACGGTAATGGGATTTTAAATGGATAGTATTCGCCGTTCGATCGGATTAAAAATTGTATTGTCATTGATTGCGATTTTGCTTATAACGTCTGCGATGCTGCAGTGGGTAGTGACACGTGAATTTAAAGAGTCACAGCTTGAATCGGGAAAAAAACATCTACAGATGCTGAGTGAATCCGTCTTTCAAACCGTACGCGGCGCAATGAATCTTGGCGATCCCGTTGTGGTTGAAGAGACGCTGAAAAAAGCCGGAGAAATCAAAGGGGTAAAAAAACTGACTATTTACAAATCACCGCAGGTCATTGAATTATTTAATCTTCAAAACACCGGTACGATTTCACAAGAGGTTGCCGGTGTATTTAAAAACTCTAAGCAGGAAACGCTGATCAGTGACGGCGGACATGCATTAAAAATTCTTAGTCCGCTTGTGGCGACGCAAGAGTGTATGGCGTGTCATACCAATGCCAAAGTGGGGGATGTCCTCGGAGTAATGGATCTGGAATATTCACTTGCAGATCTTGAAAATGATATTGCCGCGATGATGACGAAAACAGTTTTAACGATGATTGCGGGAGCAATTTTCACTATCATCTTTTTGATGTTGATTTTACGCCGTATCATAGGCACACCGCTTAAGGAACTTTTGGAAAGAGTTAAGGACCTTGCGGGAGGTGAGGGGGATCTTACGTCTCGCGTCAGCGTTAACAGCAAAGACGAATTAGGCGAAATCGCGAGTAATATCAATTTGTTTATTGAAAAAATACAGCAGGTTATTGTAACGGTTCTTGCGACGGCATCGGATTCAAAGGAAATTGCTTCTGTTTTGTCCAAACATGCTACAGCACTGCAAAGCAGTACCGTTACTCAGAGCATCAAAGTAGATGAGTCGAAAAAACTCACTGAACTGGTCGAAAAAGATCTGGATCGAAGCGAAGAATATTCCATTCAAACCGCAGAAGAGATGCTTACGAGTTATCAGACGCTGGAAAAAATGGTCTCCTCTTTGGACCGCGTAGTCGAAGATATTCTTATGGCCAGCCGCCGCGAGCTTGATACGAGTGCAAAAGTGGTTACAACCGCGCAGCAAACGGTAGAAATCAAACAGATTCTGACTATTATTCGTGATATTGCGGATCAGACAAATTTATTGGCTCTCAACGCCGCTATCGAGGCAGCACGTGCGGGTGAACACGGACGGGGTTTTGCCGTGGTGGCGGATGAGGTACGCAAACTTGCCGAGCGGACACAAAAGAGTTTGTCTGAAATCGATGCGACAGTAAACGTTGTTGTTCAAAGTGTCGAGGACGTGAGTCAGACAATGCATGAGAATGCGGAATGGATTAACGGAGTGAGCGTAGAGGCCACCTTGGTCAAAGATCAAGCGGATACCACTAAAAATACCAATAAAGAGACAAGTGAAATAGCGAAAAAGGCATCGATGGAAGTGGTGGCGATCGGACAGCGAACCAAGGAACTGATGCAAATGATGACCGAAACATCAAGTCTTGCGAGCGAAAACGAACAGATCGCCAATGAGTTGCAGCAAATTGCGGGTAAACTTGACGCTGTTACGCATGAGCTTACCGAGGAACTGAGTGCCTTCAAGGTCTGAATAAAGATTAGTAATCTTAAAAAGAGTGGGGAGTGTGCATTATGAACTATATTCGCCGTTTGGATTCGTTGAGATTAGAAGACATAGCTTTAGTCGGAGGCAAAAATGCCTCTTTGGGGGAGATGATCGGTTCTCTTAAATCGCTTGGGGTCAAAGTACCCGAAGGGTTTGCTGTCACGGCAGATGGGTATCGCGCTTTTATTGCTCATAATCAGTTTGAACCTAAAATCCGAGACTCTTTCAAAGGGGTCGATCTCACCGATATCGAAGAACTCAACCGATGCGGAAACTCTATCCGCACTTTGATGCTTACCGGTGAGATGCCCGAAGTCCTCAAAAACGAAATTTCCGAAAGCTACCGAATCATGGAAAAAGAGTACGGCATGGCTTCCGTCGATGTTGCGGTACGCTCTTCCGCAACGGCGGAAGATCTGCCCGATGCGAGTTTTGCGGGGCAGCAGGAGAGTTATCTGAATGTGCGCGGGGAGACGATGCTGATTGAGCATGTCAAACGGTGTTTCGCATCGCTGTTCACCGACCGTGCGATCAGCTATCGCCACAGTCGGGGGTATGACCATTTTGCCGTTGCCCTCTCCGTGGGAGTTCAGAAAATGGTACGCAGTGATCTGTCCAGCAGCGGAATTATGTTCACGATCGATACCGAAAATGGATCGGATAAGCTGATTTTGATCAATTCGATCTGGGGCTTGGGTGAAAATATCGTCGGCGGTCGGGTTAATCCCGATGAATTTTATGTCTACAAACCGACACTCAAAGCAAACCAAGTCTCCATTCTAAAACGTCAGCTCGGCTCCAAAGCGCTGACGATGACGTATGATGAACGCCATCATACGATGAATCTCTCCACCCCCAAAGAGCTGCAGGAACAATTTTCGATTAATGACGATGAGGTTGCGACGTTGGCTAGATATGCACTCCTCATTGAGGATCATTACACCATTCTTGCGGGAGAATATCGCCCGATGGATATCGAATGGGCCAAAGACGGCATGAGCGGCGAGCTGTTTATCGTTCAGGCACGGCCTGAAACGGTTCAAAGCCAAAAACTCAGTAACAATACGCTCGAACAATACCGTTTTAAAGAGGAAGTCAAAGCAAAAATACTTCTCAGCGGGAAAGCCATCGGTGAGAAAATCGGCTCGGGGAATGTCAAGATTATCCACTCACCTGCCGAGGGGGAGAGGTTTAACGTCGGAGATGTCCTCGTCGCCGATATCACCGATCCCGATTGGGAACCGATCATGAAGAAAGCCTCCGCCGTGATCACCAACCGCGGCGGTCGGACGTGCCATGCCGCCATCGTCGCGCGTGAAATCGGTGTCCCCGCCATTGTAGGGACGGTTAATGCGACCGAGCTTCTGTATGAGAACGAAGAGGTGAGCGTGAGCTGTGCGGAGGGGGAGAACGGCCATGTGTATGAGGGGTTAATCCCCTATGAGATCACTAAGATCGATCTGGGCAATCTTGCTCCGACGAAAACGAAACTCTATATGAACGTCGGGAATCCCGACAGTGCGTTTAAGGTCGCCAAACTGCCCAATGACGGGGTAGGTCTGGCACGTATGGAGTTTATTATCACCAACTACGTCAAGGCCCATCCAATGGCATTGGTGGAACTCTCTCGCGGCAAAAAAATACGTGAATATAAAGCGGTGAAAGCGGCGATGAAAGGGTATGACGATCCCAAAATGTTTTTTATCGACAAGCTCTCTGAGGGGGTAGGGATGATCGCGGCGGCTTTTTATCCCCGTCCCGTAGTCGTCCGTACCTCAGATTTTAAATCCAATGAGTATAAACACATGGTCGGCGGTGCGGCGTATGAGTCTGACGAAGAGAACCCGATGATCGGATTTCGGGGAGCCAGCCGCTATTACTCGCAGCAGTACCGCGAAGCATTTGAATGGGAGTGTGAAGCGTTGAAACGGGTTCGCGATGATATGGGGCTCGATAATGTCAAAGTGATGCTCCCCTTTGTCCGTACTCCCGAGGAGGGGCGCAAAGCGATTGCCGTGATGAACGAAGCGGGATTGGTGCAAGGGGAGAATGCTCTGGAAATCTATGCAATGTGCGAAATCCCCTCCAACGTCATTCTTGCCGATCAGTTTTTGGAAATCTTTGACGGCTACAGTATCGGCTCAAACGATTTAACCCAACTTACCCTCGGAGTAGATCGGGACAGTACATTGGTTGCGGCGGTATTCGATGAGCGCAATGATGCGGTAACACGGATGCTCTCTCAGGCGATACGCGCATGCAAAGAGCGGGGCAAATACATCGGTATCTGCGGCCAGGCTCCCTCAGATTATCCCGAAATCACCCGATTTTTGGTAGAGGAGGGAATCGATTCGATCTCTCTTAACCCCGATTCGCTTCTTAAAATGCGACAAGTCGTGAGTGCGTTTGAGGCTAAACAATAATTTTTGCAATTAGTTTGATTTTATATTTTTGTATTTACCAAGTTGGACTAAAGTATCTGTAACGATTAGAGTGTTTTTGTAGATGGTTTGATATGTATCAATCAATGCTGATATAAGCATTTATGAAGCGTAAGCAGGAATCTATGCACCAATTTAACGAGATAGAGCTTTTAGAGTACAACGGTCAAGAGGGTAAGCCTGCCTATATCGCCTATAAAGGACGGGTGTACGATGTCAGCGAGTCCAAGCTTTGGAAAAACGGTTCTCATTTTAAAAAGCATTTTGCAGGTTGTGATCTGACACCCGAGTTGGCGAATGCACCGCACAGCGACGAAGTGTTTGAAAACTTTCCGTGTGTCGGTGAATTTATCGCTATCTCTCATGCTGTAGACGAAAGCAAAAAAGAGCGCTATCGACGGTGGTACGCGGCTTATCATCCTCATCCTATGGTCATCCATTTCCCGATAGCACTGCACTATTTCAGCGCGGGCGCGGATGTTTTGTTCCTTGCCAACCCCTCAGCAGAGTATGAAGCGGCTGTTTTTTTATCATTTCTTATCGCAACAATAATGGGATTCTTCGCATTAATAACAGGGGTTTTCAGCTGGTGGATCAATTATGATCTAGTCAAATCCAAGCCTTTTATGATTAAGCTTTATGGTGCATCTTTTACCCTTGTTGTCGGGTTGATTCCGATTGCTCAAAAAATGATGAATCAGGATGTCCCTTTTAGCCAGGGGATAGACGGGTTTATCTATCACTCTATAATTTTTGTTACGGTTATTTCGATTACCGTAGTGGCGTATTACGGTGGAAAAATCACCTGGGGGGCGAGACAATGAAAGATTCGGTTTCGGTATTGATCGGGGGGAAAGCGGGTCAGGGGATCGCGAGTATAGAGACTTTGCTCACCAAAGGGTTTAAAAGAGCGGGTTTTTACACTTTTTCAACCAAAGAGTTTATGTCCAGAATCCGAGGCGGAAGCAATACGACATTGATTCGTATTTCGAAGCGTCCTGTTAACGCCCCTGTATTCAAGGTGGACATCTTTGTCCCGCTGGACACGGATTCATACTATCATGCCCTAGAGAGGATAAGCCAAGAGACATTTTTGATCGCCAAAAAAGGGGATTTTGAGTGTGACTGTACCCTCTATGATCATGATTTGCCCTCACTGGCCAAAAGTATCGGAAGTCCGATCGTCTCCAATACGATAGCCGCGGCACTGGTTTTCGGAATGCTCGGATGCGATTTAGGTATATTAAAAGAGATTGTGTCGGAGCTGTATCAAGATGAGATGCTTGAGATAAATCTTAGAGCATTGGATATCGGAGCGCAGCTGGCTGAAGATAACGGAAATTGCCGCTATTGTATCGAACCGAATCCAATTTCAAGAAAAGCCGGAGATTTCTTTTTAAGCGGTACGGAAGGGGTAGGATTCGGCTCTATTGCGGGAGGATGCAATTTTATCTGTAGCTATCCGATGAGCCCTTCGACGGGGGTATTAACCTTTTTGGCGAAGCAGAGCCGAACGTTCGGTATCTGTGTCGAACAAGCCGAAGATGAGATTGCCGCGTTTCAGATGGGGCTAGGTGCCTGGTACAGCGGTGGACGGGCAATTACGACGACGAGCGGCGGCGGATTTGCCCTGATGGGTGAGGGACTCAGTCTCAGCGGGATAACCGAAACTCCGATGGTTGTCTATCTGGCGCAGCGTCCCGGACCCGCGACCGGACTTCCCACACGGACGGAACAGGGGGATTTGGAACTCTCCATTTATAGCGGCCACGGTGAATTTCCGCGGATTGTACTGGCTCCGGGTGATCCTAAAGAGTGTTTTGAGTTGACCCGCATGGCATTCGATCTCGCCGATCAGTATCAGATTCCGGTGATAATCTTGAGCGATCAGTATTTGGCGGATAGCTATTTTCATATCGAGCGGTTTGAAATCGGTTCCCGACAGCCAGTTTCTCGCATCGTTAAAACCGATGCGGAGTATAAACGCTATTGTTTGAGCGACAATGGGATCAGTCCGCGCGGAATTCCGGGGTACGGCGAGGGGCTGGTATTGGTCGATTCGGACGAACATACCGAAGAAGGGCTGATCACCGAGAGTATGTCGGTACGTAACGAACAAAACGGCAAACGGTTACAAAAGATAAATTTGATCTTTGATGAAGCGATTGTTCCCGAAGTTGAGGGGGAGGGCGATATTATTGTTCTCGGATGGGGGAGTACGAAACACATTATCAAAGAGGCCGTTGAGAGAATCGGCGATGAGAGGGTATCGATAATCCATTTTTCGTGGGTCCATCCGCTGAGCGAATCTCAGCTGACTCCGCTGAGAGAGGATAAAACGATCGTGGTGGTTGAGAATAACGCCACGGGGCAGTTTGCAAAACTTTTACGATTGCACGGTATTAGAGTGGATCATCAGATTCTGAAATCCGACGGCTTGAGTTTTTTTGTCGATGAACTCTCTAAAAAACTCGCATCCGCATTAAAGGAGATACGATGAATACACGCTTTGATCGAATTGTCGAAGACAATGCATGGTGTCCCGGATGCGGAAATTTTTCGATTCTGGCCCATCTAAAAGAGGCACTGGATGAAATGGGGCTTGACCCGCTTAACACGGTAGTGGTTTCGGGGATAGGGCAGGCGGCGAAAACACCGCAATATATGTCTGTTCATATGTTCAACGGTCTTCACGGCAGAGCGCTCCCCGTCGCGCAGGGGGTAAAAGTATCCAATCCTTCACTCACGGTCATTGCCGAAGGGGGAGATGGGGATATGTACGGAGAGGGGGGAAACCACTTTATGGCCGCAATCCGCCGAAATGCCGATATCATTAATATCGTCCATAACAATATGGTTTACGGCCTCACCAAAGGGCAGGCTTCTCCGACATCTCAGCGGGAGTTTAAAACGCCCGTGCAGACCGAGGGGGTGCATGTAGAGCCTTTCAATCCGATTGCCACGGCGATATCGCTCGATGCATCGCTCGTGATCCGTACTTTTTCAGGGAACAAGGAACATTGTAAAAAAATGCTCAAAATCGCTATTGAGCATAAGGGATATGTTTTGATCGATATTTTTCAGCCGTGCATTACATTCAATAAAACCAATACCTTTAAGTGGTTTAAGGATAACGTGTACGAGCTGCCGGAGAGTTATGACCCGACGGATAAAGTAAAAGCATTTGAAAAAGCGCTGGAGTCTCATCCTTTTCCGATCGGCGTACTTTACAAAAGTCCTCCTAAAATGACATTGGAAGATATTTTAAGGATTGAGAACGGAATGGATGAACGTCCTCTCTTGTTTCATCAGGTTGACTTTCATGCGCTTAGCAAAGAGATGGATAAATATATTTAACAAAGGGGTAGAAAATGACAAAATTTGAGTGCAATGTATGCGGTTACATTTATGATCCGGAAGTAGGCGACCTCGATAACGGTATAGAAGCCGGGATGCGTTTTGAGGAACTTCCCGAAGATTGGGTATGCCCTGTCTGCGGTGTCGGGAAAGAAGATTTTAGCGAATTGGCCGACTAACGCGGCGAATCGCTAAAATGTCAGGTCATTCTTTTATTTGGTTTTTTGCACCGATTGAACAGGGTATCCCCCTGTTTTCCATTTTGCATAGCCGTTTAGGAGCCAATAGACATTTTTATATCCCTGTTTTCGTACCGATAGAGCTGCTTCATACGAATTGGCACACGATTCGCCGTAGCAGTAAAAAACAAGAGGCTGTTTTTTATCTGTAGGGAGTTGCAGAGCCACGTATTGTGCTTTTGATTGATCGAAATAGACAGGATATGCACCTTTTATATGTTCCTGCGCATAGTGGCGTTTTTCACGTGCGTCGAAAAACAGAGCATTTTGATCATACAGTGATTTTGCTTTTTTTGTATTCACAACGTTTATCCCTTGAGCCTTGGCCTCGCTTATTTGCGGAGGAATGACACACATCGCATAGGGAATCTCTGTCAGTGTGCTTTTTTCACCGTCATAATCGACACCGTACAGAGCGGCAGAATTTAATAGACCTGAGAGAATCAAAATAGATAATTGTCGTACCATAATATACTCCTTAAAGTAGGTTAGCTGTCATTTAAGACGGCATACGTTCATTGTTTTGCATAAAATCGACATACTCACATACTGAATTGAGATCATTGCATGATTGATTATAGCCCGCAATCGGGTCGTTCATAAAATCGGAAAGATTATCGGAAACGAAATTCCAATTGATCAGTTTCCACCAATTGGAAAGATATGCCGCCCGACCGTTACGATAATCGATGTAATAAGCATGCTCCCACACATCACACGTCAATAGCGGAGTGTCTCCGTGTCGTATAGGTGTATCGGCATTAGAGGTCATTTTGATCTCCAGTTTCTTGCTCTTTGAAACAATAAGCCATACCCATCCCGACCCGAAAAAAGCTGTAGCGGCGGCTAAAAAAGCATCCTCAAAGGCTTTAATCGATCCGAAGTCGTGTTCGATCATGCCTAGTAGTTCCACAGAGGGAATTGTCGATCCATTTTTAAGCCCCTTCCAGTAAAAGTCGTGGTTGTAGATTTGAGCCGCATTATTGAAAATTGCGTCATGCGCGTATTTGATAATGTAATCAAGAGGTTTGTCCTCATATTCTGTCCCCTCAATAAGAGAGTTGAGCTTATTTACATATCCGGCATGGTGTTTGCCGTAGTGATAAGAAATTGTTTCGGCAGAAATATAAGGTTCTAATTCCGTTTGCCCAAAAGGCAGTTCCATAAGTGAATGTTTCATACTGAACCCTTTCCTTAGAGAGATGTACTATTATAATAACTAATAGTAATAAATTCAGCTAAATAGTATTTAATAAGATTACGGTTAAGTATTTTTTCAGAAATTGAATTTTTTCAACGTCATAATTGATACTTGACTATTTATTAGTCACTTTTTTAAACAATGTGATTTGATGTTATTGTAGTATTGTGTTACAATCGCCAAATTTTTGATCTTTTTTTATGTGCCGGTAAACAAGTGTTGTTTTTAGACGTAAAAAGAGTATTGACCAAAGTGATTTGATAATTTGCATTAAACTGTGTTTTTGAAACAGGATTGAATAATGAAAATAGAAACTGCAATTTTTTATCGCTTAGTGGTTTTAGCTGCCGGTACTTTTTTAGTGAGCGGGATCGGCGTAAAGATCCTACAAATGTATGGATTGATGGAGAGTGTTCCTCTGCATGTGGCATTGGAAACGTCAGGCTCGTTTATCGCCCTTTTCTTTTCATTTTTCATTTTTAAGTTTGACAACAACAATAACTATTATTTAAGCCGATTTCATTATGTTTCGCTTTCACTGATAGCTATCGCGGTAATCGGGCTTTTTCATGCCATAAGTCTTCCGGGGACTATGTTTGTGTGGTTATATACGACCGGAATGTTCATCGGGAGTCTATTGATGCTTACGGTCTTTATACCCGAAAGAAGAGTTTCGTATTTTGTGTATACGGCACTCCCTTTGGTTTCTGCGGTTATTTCAGTCATTATTGCCGCATTGTTATTCTATATGCATGACATGCTTCCCGATCCGATTGTTGGTGGGAAATTTTCAAACAGCGAGATTTTTGTCAGTAACCTTTCTGCTATATTTTTCTTTTTGGCTTCGATCCCTTTTGCATACTATTACCGGCAAAAACACCAATATGAAGACATCTATTTTTTCGCGCTTGCATTGCTGCTTTCGGCAGCAGCTTTTCTTTTTCAATACTCAATGCTTTGGGGAGCGACATGGTGGTATTGGCATTTTATCCGTTTGTCCGGTTTCTTTTTTCTCCTTTTGTATTTCATCCGCTTTATTGAAGAAAAAAACCAACTTTTTATTAATCGGGAGATACAGTCGAGCATTATTGAATTTTCTGCCGATGCGATTATTACCAAATCTATGGATGGGTTAATTCTGACATGGAATGCGGCGGCGGAAAGTCTTTTTGGATATACGGCCGATGAAGTGATCGGAAAATCGGTGTCAATTCTTTATAGCCCTTCTGCCGCCATGATGGAGCGTGAAAATATTCGTCAAATCAGAGATGGGGCATCTGTAAAGCAGTTTGAAACGGTATTTATTGCAAAAAACGGTGCGTATGTCGATGTCGCCGTAACCCTTTCACCGATAAAAGATTCCAGTAATACGATAATAGGGCTATCAAAAATTGTGAGGGACATTACCGAGCGTAAAAAAACGGCTGAAGCATTTAACCGATTGTTTTTGCGGAATGAAGCCATATTGGATTCGGTACCGGACATCATCATGCAGGTGGATAATGATAAGAAATATATTTGGGCGAACAAGAGCGGTATCGCTTTTTTCGGAGACGATGTGATCGGAAAAGAGGCATCGTATTATTTTGAAGGGGAACAAGATACCTATGAGACGACGAATCCCTTATTTGAGGGAGACCAAAATATAATTTATGTCGAAAGTTTTCAAAGACGCTGTGACGGAGAGATACGTCTTTTGGCTTGGTGGTGCCGTGCTTTGAATGATGAGAACGGTCATCCGATCGGAGCATTGTCGACGGCACAGGACATTACCGAACACAAACAATCAGAGAGGGAACTTCGAAAACTTTCGCAAGCGATCGAACAGAGTCCGAACAGTGTCATCATAACGGACAGCGAAGCGAATATCGAATATGTTAATGCCGCATTTACGGCGGCAACGGGATATACGCTTGATGATGTGATCGGAAAAAATCCCCGTTTGTTTCAATCGGGTAAAACGTCTCCATCCGCATATATTGCTTTGTGGGACCAGCTCAGGGAAGGGAAAAGCTGGCATGGTGAGTTTATCAATAGGGGAAAAGACGGGAATGAGTTTATCGAAGAGGTCAAAATCGCCCCCATTTATCAAACGGACGGAAGCCTTAGCCATTATATGGCTATAAAAGATGATATCACCGAGAAAAAGCGCACGGAAGAGCGTGTACATTATCTTGCCAATTATGATTTATTGACCGGCCTTCCGAACAGAGTCCAATTGATTGAACGTATAACCTATTTTATCAATGTGGCTAAGCGTCATGACGGTGAATTTGCCGTTATGTTTCTGGATCTGGATCATTTTAAAGACATCAACGATATGCTCGGGCACAGTATAGGGGACATTTTACTCATTGAATTGGCCAAACGGATCCAATCAACTATACGTGAAGAAGATACGGTATCCCGTTTGGGGGGAGATGAATTTATTTTTATCCTCCCCAGCACCTCGGTACACGGGGTTGCTAATGTGGTTGAAAAACTTTTGGAAACGATTACGAAACCTTTTTCGATTGAGCAAAATGAATTGATTGTAACCGCTTCAATCGGTATCGCCATTTATCCGATCGACGGTACCGACCCCGAGACGCTTCTCAAAAATGCCGATACTGCTATGTATCAAGCCAAACAAAACGGACGCAATAACTATCGATTCTTTACCAAAGCGATGCAGGAAACGTTGGCACGCAATATACAACTGACCAATGCTCTGCGTCATGCGCTGGAAAAAGATGAGCTGCATGTCGTGTATCAGCCGCAAGTGGACATATCAGATGCCCATATTATAGGGGCAGAAGCATTGCTAAGATGGAATCATCCTGAGTTAGGTGCTATTTCACCGGCCGAATTTATTCCCCTTGCCGAAGAGAGCGGTCTGATCCTCCCGATCGGAGAATGGGTTCTGCGAACTGCGGTGACACAGGCAAAAATGTGGATTGATAGCGGGTTTCCTCCGATTATCGTAGCGGTAAACCTCTCCGCAGTACAGTTTCGCCATCCCCATCTTCCGGAACTGGTCACGACAATTTTGGAAGAAGTCGGTCTGCCGCCTGAGTATTTGGAACTGGAGTTGACCGAAGCGGTTGCCATGCATGATCCGAAAAGTGCTTATGCTATTATGGATAATCTGCATGATAGAGGTATCCGGATGTCCATCGATGATTTTGGAACCGGGTACTCCTCGCTCAGTTACCTTAAAAAATTTAAAGTCTACAAGCTCAAAATAGATCAGTCGTTTATTCGTGATATCAGTACCGATCCCGAAGACAAAGCTATTGTCAATGCCGTGATCAGTATGGCACACTCTTTGGGATTAAAAGCGATAGCCGAAGGGGTAGAGACGGTTGAACAGCTTAAATATCTGAGAGAGCAGGGGTGTGATGAGGTGCAGGGATATTACTTCAGCAAGCCTTTAAGCCCTGAATCGTTTACTGAATTTATAACGGCTCAGGTTACAAAGAGAATAGACTAAAATCGGTTGAGTATTTTCTCTTTTTCCGCTTCGTATTCTTCAGGGGTCAGTATTCCCCGATCAAGCAGTGATTTGAGTTTGGCAAGATGGTCATATTTATCAGCCGGATTTTGCTCTTCGGGCGGAATACGTTTCATTGTCCGTCCGATCAACAGATAGAGTAAAACGCCGAGAAACGGCAAAAAGAAGACGACGAGCAGCCAGACGATCTGCATCAAATCCTCTTTGAATTTGGAGGTGATAATATCGATCATAGCCCATATCCATATCGCAAATAAACCGATAACAATAAAAACTAAAAACAGATTCAATCCCAGCATCATTTCCATCATAAGCAACCTCGATTTATTTTAGTAATACTGACATCGTAACGTATCTATAATAACAATACGTAAACTCTTTTGGCTATACTTAGTACAATTTAAATGAAGTGAACCACTATGAATTTAGCCTCCAAGAATGCCCCGGTCGAAGAGTCCATCAAGAAGATGGAGAGCATCTTAAACGATATGGGATGCAATGTTACCTACTCAAGCGAGAAACACCCTTTGGCTCACTGCTATTCGGTCAATCTTGCCTCAGTAGAAGCCCCGAAACATATCTACTCTAACGGCAAGGGTATCTATTCCGAAGCCTCCACGGCGAGTGCATTGGGTGAGTATATCGAGCGGCTTCAGACCAACAACTTTTTTATCGATTTTCATCTGCCGGATCGGAAGTATTATCCCGATGAAGTGGAATTTGATTTGGACGGGGGCTATCTGAACCCTGAACTGATGGGTTTTTATGATCCTAAGGGTGAGCTGAGTATGGATGAGTTGATCGATTTTAACAGCGATACCGAGGATAAGATCGTCTCATTGCCGTTTCGCAAGCTCTCCGATAATGAGGCGGTCTATTTTCCGATCAATATCCTCAGCAACCTCTATGTCAGTAACGGTCTGGCAACGGGTAACACGGCAAAAGAAGCACAAGTTCAGTCGATGAGCGAGATATTGGAGCGGTACGCAAAGATCGAGATCATCAAAAACGGCTATTCGCTGCCGCATTACGATGATGAGTTCTTATCACAGTTTGAACGTCTTTACAGCGATTTGAAGAAGCTTCGGGAACTCGGGTATATCGTCAACGTTTTGGACGCTTCGTTAGGGGGTAAATTCCCCGTAACGGCGATTTCGTTTATCAATCCCGCCAATGCGACGCTGTTTGTCTCCTTCGGTGCCCATCCGATTTTGGAAGTGTCGTTGGAGCGGACGATGACGGAGCTGATGCAGGGGCGCGGGCTGGATAATCTGGAAAGCTTTGAAGTCCCGACGTTTGATATGAGCCTTGTTTCCGAGTGCTTTAATCTCGAGTCCCATTTTATCGACTCCAACGGCAAGATGGGGATACAGTTTTTAAGTAACAAAAAGAGCTTTGAACTCGCCCCATGGACATACGGCGGCAATACCACCGAGGATGAATTTGCCTATCTTGCCGGGATATTTGAATCGATGGGCAAAGAACTTTATATTCGTGAGTACAACTACCTCGGATTCTATTCATGCCAGATCGTCGTTCCCGGAGTTTCCGAAGTCTATCCGATCGATGATCTGATCTATAACAACCGTAATCGGGGCAAGATGTATCGTGAGGTGATTTTGAATTTTGCCGAGTATGATCCTGAAACGGTGCTCGATGAGATCGAAGCGCTTGAAGATCATTTGAATGTCGAGAAGTTCATAGGGGTTATTTTCGAGGAGAATTTTACGATCGGAGAGCTCAAAGCACAGCTGAATCTTTCAATGGGCAATATCGACGAAGCGGTGAGCTATCTGGAATTCGGCAACACTATAATGGGGAATCTGGTTCTTGAACTTATCCGGATGGAAGAGCTGGGATTGGATTTGAATGACTACACTCAAGCTCTGTATGATCTTTATACTCAAGAACGTGTCGATAAAGCACTGGAAATACTAAGCGGTGAGCAGTTTTTGGTATCAAGTGCATTGCACCGCGATTATATGAATATGCTCGAAATGTATGATCGTCTTGAGGTGAAAAAAGCTGCCGGATTCTAAAACCCGGTTTGTTCGGAAGCAAAGAGATTCAGGATTTTAGAATATTCGGCAAACGCCTGCTTGTAGAGATGTTGAGTGTGGTTGTTGCTTTCAAACAATTCCGTTGCACTCATACCGCTTTCGAGCGCATTTTTCAGCAGTTTCGTCCGTCGCAGATAGGTGAATGCAAGATTGGGAAAATGTTCGTGAATTTTTTCCCGTATCATCACCGCATCGGCTGGGGTGTCGATCATATTGGCAAAAACGAGGATCGGCTTCTCTTTGAAATTTTTAATAAAAATCAAACTTTTCATGATGGAGTTGAGATCGTTCGTCGTCGGTAGGATAATAATGTCCGATTCTCTCAATATCTCATTCGCATGCGGATTTTCAAATCCTCCGAAGTCATAGACGGTATCGGGATAAAGGGGGATTTTGTTCGGATAATAGCGGGCATTTTTGTATTTGTTGAGGGCAACCGACATGTCGTTGGTCGCGTAGCGGTAGCGCAGGTCTTTGGCGAGAGAAAATGCCAGAGAAGTCTTTCCAACTCCCCCTTTGGTCGAAGCGATTGAGATGATTGCCATGGAGTACCTTCGCTAACTTTTTTGGTATCGTATCATAAAGAGTATTTTATCGTCAAAATTTTTGGCATTACGCTAAAGAAGTTTAGGTTACTATGGCGGTATGCATCTCATAAGAGTTTAAAAAAGGGAAAAAAATGGCTTATTTTCCGATGTTTGTTAATCTCGAACAATGTGATTGTCTGGTTGTCGGAGGAGGGGAGGTCGCCTTGCGCAAGATAGAGCAGCTTGTAAAGTTTTCTCCGAGACTCACCGTGATTGCCCCCTCTGTTCATCCCGAAATCAGCGAATTGGCTCGACACTATCCCATCGCAATCTATGAACGCGGCTACTCGATCAACGATCTGGAAGGGCGGTTCTTGGTGATCGGTGCGCTCGATGATCTGTTTGAACAGGAGAGGATTTTTAACTATTGCAAGGAAAACCATATCCATGTCAATTGTGTCGATTCCCCGCTCTTATGCAGTTTTATTTTCCCGGCCTTGATTGTAAACGATGATCTAACCATAGGGATCAATACCGCAGGACGTGCTCCCGCCGTCAGCTCGGCGCTTCGGAAATTTTTGACGACGCTGATTCCAAAAGGGATCGGTGATTTGATCGATCATGTCGATTCGATTCGCCATAGCGAACCTGTCGGCAAAGAGCGTCAGGAAAAAATTATACGCATTTGCAAAGATTTTTTTGGACAATAAAGCCTACTGATTTACTTTACTTACCCCTTTTATACTAAATCCCCTTGTTTTTTAGAATTTTAAAAGCCCCTAAACTGCGGGGTTTTCTTACGGATTTTAAATAAACCATACTAATTCAGTAGAAATACTTGACAATACTTTTTTTTCGGCGTATAATTTCTCCAGTTTAAAAATGAATGAGCATTCATTTAGTGTGAATCTCATCGAGTGAAAGGAGAGAACATGAAAATTGCAGCCAATGTTACGGAACTGATCGGCAATACGCCGCTCATTACGCTGAACCATTTTTCAGATGAATCGACTACGGTCATAGGAAAGTGTGAATTTATGAATCCGTCAGGTTCGGTCAAAGACCGGATCGGGCGCAACATGATCCTCCAAGCCTTGCAGCGCGGGGAGATCACCGATGAGAGTGTCATTATCGAGCCGACCAGCGGAAATACGGGGATCGCACTGGCAAGCGTTGCCGCGAGTCTGGGGCTGAAGCTGATATTGACAATGCCGAGTTCCATGAGTCTGGAACGCAGACGCCTTTTAGCCGCTTTGGGCGCCGAGATCGTTTTGACCGAACCTGAAAAAGGGATGGGCGGAGCGGTTGCCAAAGCGATCGAACTGGGTAAAACGATACCGAACTCGGTCGTTTTGCAGCAGTTTAATAATTCGGATAATCCGCAGATTCACCGTCAGAGCACGGCGGAAGAGATATGGAGAGATACGGACGGAAAGATCGATATCTTTGTAGCGGCGATCGGAACGGGAGGAACGATTACCGGTGTCGGAGAGGTTCTTAGACACTACAATCCCGATATCCAGATTATAGCGGTTGAACCGGATGCATCGGCGGTTTTATCGGGAGAAGGTCCCGGTCCTCACAAAATCCAAGGGATCGGAGCCGGATTTATCCCGCAGGTACTCAATCGGGATATTTACGATGAGATTGTACGGATAACCAATGCCGAAGCGATTGAGACGGCGAGAGAGATTGCCAAAAAAGAGGGGCTTTTAGTCGGAATTTCCTCCGGAGCGAATGTGGCGGCGGCAAAAAAAATCGCTGATCGTCCCGAAAACAAGGGGAAAACCATTGTCACGATTTTGTGCGATACCGGCGAGCGGTATCTGAGTACGGAATTGTATGAATTTCCCTCTGAAAACGGATGACAAACGTCATGGGGAAGGATACGGATGAAAGAAAAACATTATAGAAGTGTTATCAAGGCGGTCTCTTGGCGTACGGTAGGAACCATCGATACGATGATCGTCTCTTTTTTTATTACGGGAAATTTGGTCATGGCGGTTTCGATCGGATCGGTGGAGGTCTTGACCAAGATGGTTTTGTATTACTTCCATGAGAGAGCTTGGGATAAAACCAATTTCGGTCGGATCAAAGTCGTTGAAAACGACTACCAAATTTAGGAGAGGTTATGAGCATCAATCTGGATGTATTGAATCGGCGATTTGAAAATGAAGCGGTTGAATCATTGTTGGCATGTTTTTTAGAATCCCATAAGGGACGGATCGCTTTGGCGTCAAGCTTCGGTGCAGAAGATCAGGTGTTAACCGACATGATTTTAAACATCGATCCTTTGGGAAAAATTTTTACCCTCGATACGGGAAGACTCCCCGAGGAGACTTATGCGCTGATGGATCAGACGAACCGAAAATACGGGATTAAAGTAGATGTCTACTGTCCGGATCGCACTGCGCTCGAAGCGATGTATCAAGCACAGGGGATCAACGGCTTCCGAGACAGCATCGAAAATCGAAAAACGTGCTGTCACGTGAGGAAATTGGAACCGCTTCGTCGTGCGCTCAGTGAGTTGGAAGTCTGGATTACAGGATTGCGCCGATCGCAGTCTCCGACACGCGAGACGATGCGGCTTATCGAATGGGATGAGGGAAACGGCCTCATCAAGCTGAACCCATTGATCGAATGGGACGAAGAGAGAGTTTGGGACTATATTAAAACCAACAAAGTTCCCTATAACGTTCTGCACACGCAAGGCTATCCGAGTATCGGATGCGAGCCGTGTACGAGAGCGATTCGTGAGGGAGAAGAACTCCGCGCCGGAAGATGGTGGTGGGAAAATCCCGAGCACAAGGAGTGCGGGCTCCATTTAAAAAGGGAAAAACAATGAAGTTTTTATTGGCAATTTTAAAGCAGATTTGTGGGGATGATTGCGCATCGCAGCGCGAAGATTTGGCCGATTGGGCTATTTTTGTCTAAAAATAATAAAAATTCTGCCTTGAAAAGGCAAGCTTTAGTGCCTTAGCGGCTAGCGTAGCCAAAGGGATTTATTCCTTTGGCGTTCAAATAAAGGAGTAGACCATGATATCACCGGAAAGAAAAACACATTTAAAAGCATTGGAAGCCGAATCGATCCACATCATGCGTGAAGTGGTTGCGGAATTTGAAAATCCCGCGATGCTCTATTCGATCGGCAAAGATTCATCGGTGATGCTCCATTTGGCGATTAAAGCGTTTCATCCGGCAAAACTGCCGTTTCCATTGCTGCATGTCGATACGACATGGAAGTTTAAAGAGATGATCGAGTTTCGCGATCGTCGTGTCAAAGAGTTGGGATTGACGTTGTTGACCCATGTGAACCCTGATGGGATCGCACAGAACATCAGCCCGTTTACCCACGGCAGCTCGGTACATACCGACGTGATGAAAACGGAGGGGCTGAAGCAGGCGCTCAATTATTATGAATTCGATGCGGTATTCGGCGGAGCGCGCCGTGATGAAGAGAAAAGCCGCGCAAAAGAGCGGATTTATTCGTTTCGGGACAAAAATCACCGATGGAATCCGAAAAATCAGCGGCCTGAACTGTGGAACATCTACAACGGACGGATTCACAAAGGGGAGAGCATCCGTGTTTTTCCTCTTTCGAACTGGACGGAACTGGATATCTGGCAGTACATCTATTTGGAACAGATTCCGATCGTGCCGTTGTATTTCGCGGCACCGCGTCCGATTGTTGAGCGAGACGGAGTAAAAATCATGGTGGATGACGATCGCTTTCCCTTTAATGAGGGGGAGGTAGCGACGATCGAAAATGTCCGTTTCCGAACGTTAGGGTGCTATCCCCTGACCGGAGCGGTCGTGAGTGATGCGGTCACATTGCCCGACATCATTCAGGAGATGCTTTTGACGAAAACGTCGGAACGTCAGGGGCGTCTGATCGATGCGGACAGCTCAGGCTCTATGGAAAAGAAAAAAATAGAAGGATATTTTTAATGGCACATCAAGGCGATTTGATAGCCACCGATATCGAGGGCTATCTCAAAGAACAAGAACACAAAGAGTTGCTCCGCTTTATTACCTGCGGGAGTGTGGATGACGGTAAAAGTACCCTGATCGGGCGATTGCTGCACGATTCGAAGATGATATTCGAAGATCAGCTCGAATCGATCAAGAACGACAGTAAAAAGTCGGGAACGACGGGAGATAAAATCGATTTGGCGCTTCTTGTCGACGGATTGCAGAGCGAACGGGAGCAGGGGATTACGATCGATGTGGCGTATCGCTATTTTTCGACCGATAAACGCAAGTTTATTATCGCCGATACCCCCGGCCATGAACAGTATACCCGCAACATGGCGACCGGTGCATCGACGGCCGATTTGGCGATTATCCTTATCGATGCGCGTTACGGGATTGTGACGCAGACGCGCCGCCATTCGTACATTGTCCGTCTTTTGGGGATTAAAAATGTAGTCGTTGCTATCAACAAAATGGATTTAGTCGGTTTTGATCGAGGGGTTTTTGAGAAGATCGATACCGAATATCGTTCTTTTGCGAAAGGGCTGGGGATTGAAGGGATCTATTCTGTTCCCCTTTCGGCGCTGGATGGGGACAATGTCGTGACAAAAAGCGAGCGTAGTCTTTGGTATGAAGGTTCAACCCTTCTGGATATTTTGGAAGATGTCCCTTTGGCTTCAGCTGCTGCGGATGCTCCGTTTCGGATGGTGGTGCAATACGTCAACCGGCCGAATCTCGATTTCAGAGGTTTTGCCGGGACGATAGCATCGGGGACGATTAGCGTCGGAGACCGTATCAGGGTTTATCCCTCACTAAAAGAGGCCAGCGTCAAAGCGATCGTGACGTATGAGGGTGATTTGGATTCGGCTTCCAGCGGTGATGCGGTTACGTTGACATTGCATGAAGAGATCGATATCAGCCGAGGAAATGTTTTGGGCAAGTCGGGTGAGTCAATAGAGCAAAGCGATCAAATCACCGCGAATCTCGTGTGGATGGATGAGGAGAAATTGTCGACGGGGAAAAGCTTTTTATTGAAACGGGGATCGAGTGTAACAATGGCGTATGCCGAGTGTATCGATTATCGTGTCGATGTCAATACCCAAGAGAAATTTCAAGTCACGCAGCTCGAACTGAACGATATCGGATCGGTACGTTTGAATTTGGCCGAGCCGCTTGCATTTGATCGATACGACGAGAATCGGCAGATGGGTGGATTTATTCTGATTGACAAAATCACCAACAACACGGTGGCAGCCGGAATGATTACTCAGGATGCAGTGTCTAAAAAAGAAGGGCAGAGCAATGCGTCTGCCTTTGAAGTTGAGCTGAATGCTCTTATACGGCGGCATTTCCCGCATTGGAATGCCGCGACAATCGTTTAAGGAACAGATTATGGCGAGTGAAACAAAAGCTGAGCGGATTGAACGTATCAAACGTGAGAAAGACGGTTTGGACGTTATTTCCGACATCTATCGATACGCCAAGAGCGGCGAAGCGATTGATCCTGAAGATGTCGACCGGTTTAAATGGTACGGCATCTATACGCAAAACCGGAATCTCCAGGAAGCGGAGGATGAGACACAGTATTACATGCTTCGTGTCAAACTGGAAGCGGGGTATCTAAACGCAAAACAGGTGGAAGTACTGGGTGAGATATCGCTCCGATTCGCACGAGGCAGCGGCGACATCACGACGCGTCAGGATATACAGTTTCACTGGCTTAAAATCGAAGATTTGCCGGAAATTTTAGAAAGGCTGGCTGTCGTCGGATTAAGTGTCCTCGGAGCCTCCGGAGACTGTCCGCGCAATATCGTCAGCTGTCCGGTCAACGGTATCGATTACCATCAGATCGATGATGTCAGGGATGTGGTCGTAGCGTTGAACAATCTTTATCGGGGGAATCCCGATTTTTCAAATTTGCCGAGAAAGTTCAAAATCGGCGTGAGCGGATGCAACAAACATTGTATCCATCATGAAGTACAGGATCTGGCGTTTACCGCCGTCAAAAACGGCGATGAACTTCGTTTCAGCGTCAGTGTCGGCGGCGGTCAGGCGAGCAATCGGCGCATTGCCGATCATATCGGATACGTTAAACGGCGCGACATCGTCAAAATTTCCGAAGCGGTGGCGCGTATTTACCGAGATTTTGGAAGACGCGACAACCGAAGCAAAGCCCGTTTGGGCCATTTGGTCGAGGAATGGGGTGTTGAACGCTTTGCCTGCGAGCTTGAAAAAGAGTCGCATGTGACCTTGGAGAGATATGACGGAGCCCCGTTTACCCCGTATCCCAGACGCAGTCATTTCGGTGTCGGTGCAACGGTTCAAAAAGGGTACAACACCATCGGCTGTGCGCTCACCAGCGGTCGGATCAGCGGCGAGAAGCTCTTGAAGCTCGGACGAATCCTTGATTTGTATAAAGCCGAGGGGATTACGCTGACGACGACACAAAACTTTGTGATTCTAAACGTTCATACCGATGCGACGGAACCGATGATCGATACTTTGAGTGCAGTGGGATTTCATCCGCATCCTTCGGTTTTTGAAGCGCGTACTTTGGCGTGTACGGGGCTAAATTTTTGTAAATTCGCGGTCAGTGAGACCAAAGATTTGGCGATTGAAGTAGTGGAATACCTCAATCATCGTTTCCCTGATTTTGATGAGCCGGTGAGCATCAGCATCAACGGCTGTCCGAACTCCTGCGCCCATCCGCATATCGTCGATCTTGGATTTGTCGGCGCTATCGTCAAACGCGGTGAGGAACGGCTCAAAGGGTTCGATCTGATCGTAGGAGGGCATCTTGAAGGGGAATCTAGCCGTTTCGCCGTGAAGACGGGAGTTAAGGTTGCCGCGGATGAAGTGGCGCCGTTGGTGGAATCGTTGATTCATGAGTTTGAGGCCGGCAGCAGTAACAGTTTTGGAAATTTTTTATGGGAGAAATACGTTTATGAAACAGCTGTTCCGTCCACTGCTTGATCCAGGAGACAAATTAGAGCAGATAGGCCGCAATACGATCGGAGTACATAAAAAAACCTATTTTGATTTTACCGCGTCGGGATTGGCGTACGAGCCGATAGAAGCGCGCATACACGAAGTGCTTGAGACGTATGCGAATACCCATTCCAAAGAGGCGACTATGGCGGCAACGACGGATCGTTATTACCGTCATGCCCGAGAGCATTTAAAGGCATTGCTGGGACTGGACAGTTCATTTGCTTTGATGCCGTGCGGATGCGGTGCTACGGGAGCGGTAAAACGGCTTCAGGAGATACTGGGACTGTATATTCCGCCGGCAACACGCGCACGATACTCTTCTTTACCGCCGACGTATGAAATGCCTTTGGTTATCGTGGGACCGTATGAACACCATTCTAACGAGATCAGCTATCGGGAAGCTTTATGCGAGACGGTACGGGTCGGATTGAATGCCAGTGGGCTGGTTGACCTAGAACAGCTCGAAGAGATTTTAAAAATAAATGAAAATCGAGAGATTATCGGATCATTTTGTGTCGCTTCCAATGTGACGGGGACGATTACCCCTTATGAGCAGATATCGGAGATACTGCGCCGATATGGGGCAATTGTCTGTTTTGATGCGGCGGCTTCATCGCCGTATATGAATATCCCGTGTCATCTCTATGATGCGATGTTTTATTCGCCTCATAAACTCTTAGGCGGCCCCGGGTCATGCGGATTGCTGGCGGTTCGGAGAAATTTGTTCGATGCTGATGCCAAGCCGACCTTTGCGGGCGGAGGGACGGTACGCTATGTCAGCCGTACCAGCCACTATTTTGTAGACGGTATTGAAGATCGTGAAGATGCGGGAACTCCGGGGATATTGCAGCTTATTCGCGCCTCTTTGGCGTATCAGCTTAGAAACGAACTCGGATTCGGATGGATCGCTGCGAGGAAAAAATGTCTCTACGAGCGCTTTGTTGACGGGCTTAAAGAGATTGAGGGATCGACCTGCTACGGCTGTCGTAAGGCAGAGAATATCGGAATCGTGTCGTTTAATGTCAAAGGGATCGATCCCTATGCATTATGCTCGCTTCTATCTCAGACAAAAGGGTTTCAAACACGTGCAGGTTGTTCGTGTGCAGGGCCGTACGGACATGACCTATTAGGACTGGAGGATGATACGCCTCTTCAAGAGCGGCCGGGATGGCTGCGAATCAGTATCCATTATTCGCAAGAAATAGAAGATATCGATGCGTTATTGGAAGCGATTAAAAAATCAGTAAAGAGGCTCGAATGACAAAAATCATACAACACAATTCAGCCGAAACTAATCAGACGTTTTCGGTGAGAAAAGGAAATGTGTATCTCGTGGGCTGCGGTCTGGGAGATGTAGAACAGTTGACGATTAAAGCGTATCGGACTATCAAAGAAGCGCAGATCGTTTTATACGATAATCTCATTCCGCAGGAGATTATCGATTTGATTCCACCTGAAACTCGCAAGATTTATGTGGGAAAACCCAAAGACAACCATAGCATCAGCCAGGAGAGAATCAATCATCTTATTGCCGACTACGCAGGGCAAGGGTTTAGCGTGGCGAGACTCAAAAGCGGTGATCCCTATATTTTCGGACGGGGGAGCGAAGAGGCGATCTTTTTGCAGGAGAGGGGATTTAAAGTCGATGTAATCGCCGGGATATCATCGTGTGTCAGCGCTCCCGCATGTGCGGGTATCCCTCCGACCGCACGGGGTTATGCGGCAAGTTTTTCCGTCGTATCGGCACATCTTAAAGAGGGGGAATTCAATACGGAGTGGTTGCCGCTGCTACAACTTTCAAACCATACGACGGTTGTCTTGATGGGGCTTAGTTTGGCAGGTAAAATCCAAAAAGCGGCATTAAAATCGGGCGTGCCTAAAAATCTTCCGGTAGCAATCGTCTCCAATGCTTCCCGTGCAAATCAGCAAAGCGTCGTGACGACGCTAAGCAGATTGACTAAAACGGCAAAAACATTGGAAGGCCCGGCGGTTATCGTGTTCGGAGATGTTGTCAGCCTTCATGGAAAGCTTCCGGAATATCAGCTTCAACAAGTGGAATTTATATAAAATACATTGATTGCTGATTGAGAGCATTGCCCTGATCAACGAGGTCTTGGAGTGTCTCATGAAATACATTTTTCATGTCTTCTCGAATGCGGTCCCAGTAGAGATGCAAAATCGGCTGCAACCGCTCATCGGTAGGGTTGCAAAGCTCCCCCTCCAACGCGACCAATATCTCAAATACCGCGATAGCATTCGGGGCTTTGGCCAGCAAATAGCCTCCGCCCGCTCCGCGAATACTTTGAATCAATCCCTCTTTGCGTAAGGTTGCGAGAATTTGTTCCAGATAATTTTGGGGTATATTCGCTTTTTCGGCGATGTCGCGGATTTGAAGATGCCCTTGTCCGTAATGAAGCGCTAACTCATACATGGCGGCGAGGCCATAGCTTCCTTTTGTAGAAATACCAGCCAATCTCTTCTCCTATTGGGTATAGTGGAGATATTGTATTGGAGTTAGCGTTAATAGTCCATTAAGGACATCGATTTAGAAGAGATTATTCGCTCTCTTTCGGCGATTTGAACGATTTGACGTCAATTCTGCGCGGTGCACGTTTCGGTGCGGCGGGAGCTTCTGAGGGCTTTCGATCTTGGTAAGGTTTTTTCTCTCCAAACGGTTTCTTGTCTCCGTAAGGCTTTTTATCACCGTATGGCTTTTTATCTCCGAACGATTTTTTATCACCAAAATCTTTCTTTTCACCGAAAGGCTTCTTTTCTCCAAAGGGTTTCTTATCTCCAAAAGGCTTCTTGTCCCCGAACGGTTTTTTATCCCCGTAAGGTTTTTTATCTCCAAACTCTTTCTTGTCACCGAAGGGTTTCTTTTCTCCAAATGCCGGTCTATCGCCGTAAGGTTTTTTGTCACCGTAAGGCTTCTTGTCCCCTTCAGAGCGTTTGGAATCATCACCGCTTTTCGCTTTGTCTCCGAAAAACTTCGGTTTGCTGCTGAATTTGGTTCGGGCTGCTTTTTCCGCATCGCTTCGCGGTGTACCGTCGATGTAGTGATTTCGTTCGCGGGTTTTGCCCTCGAAAATCGGCTTGCCGCTTTCATCTTTTCCGACAAATCTCGGTTTGCTGTTGTGCTGTTTTTTTGCACTGAATCCGTCATCTTGGCCGTGTGCAGGACGGCGGTCACTGCGAGGTGCGTCATCGCGTTTGCGCTCAGGACGGGTGTCACGAACAGGTTTTTTATCACGGTTTCTAGGATCTGACGCATCACGAGCTTCACGCTCTTCGCGGCGGGCTTTTGCTTCGGCTTTTTGCTGATTGTCGACGGCGATGCCGAAATCGGGTTCGAACCCTTTGACCACCTCTTGGACGATGGTGCGCCCGTTTAGAAGCTCGATCGGGTAGAGCCGTTTTTGATCTTCCTCATCGAGTGTGATGAGTGCATATTCGTTGGCTCGCGCAAAGCGAGACATATAAAGAATCGCTTTTTCAGGAAGGTCGTAGCTGATAAGTACATCACAGCGCAGATCGGGAGTTTTTGCCAAATCTGTATCACTTAGGACGGTGATGTTATTTTCTGTAAAGAGGCTCGTAAGCTCTCCCGAGTCGTTGGAGGTAACGATCAGAATTGTTTTACCTGCATTGCGTTCGATCAAAAAATGGACTAATTCATTTTTGCGAGGGCGGTTACACGGGTGGATACGATGATTCTGGCGTTTGATAGGTGTCGATGACATATAAGAAGTCCTTGGGTATATAAGCCTCATTAAAGAGGGGGGATAAGCGGTCGTTGGGGAATGTCAAGCGTAGACCGAAGACGCAAATGATTATGGAATTATAGCGTAATTCTATCGGTACGCTTTTATTCCCAGTAATTCATCCAAACGCAGAAAGGTATACCCCATAGATGTGAGTTGTTCGATCACTTTCGCAAGGGCGCCGACACTGGTCGGATTACGGTGCATCAGGATGATATCGCCGTTGCGGATATTGGAGAGAACATTGGTGACAACGGCATCGGGGTCTTTGAGTGTCCAATCGAGCGAATCGAGAGACCAAAGCACGGTAGTAAGCCCTTGGGCGTTGATGGTATCGACGACAATCGGATTGATCGAACCGTATGGCGGACGCATTAGGAGAGGGTAGTGTCCGGTGATACTTTCCATACGCATGGCCGCATGGTCGAGCTGATAGACGATCGTACTTTCATTGAGATCACTCAGACGTGGATGATTAAAGGTATGGTTTAAAACCAGATGCCCTTCGTCAAATGTACGTTTAACTACGGTGGCATTGGTATCCCTCATCGTTCCGCCGATCATGAAAAATGCCCCTTGGACATGGTGTGATTTTAGGATATCGAGGAGTTTATAGGTGTTGTTTTCGTCGGGTGCGTCATCGAAGGTAAGGGCAATATTTTTACGGGAAGGGTCGCCGTTGACGAGGACGTTTTTATATATACCGTTTTGGACGGGTGTGATCGTATCGTTACGCCATTTATCCAGAAATTGGCTCATGTTGGCATCCAAAAGCGGTGATGCTCCGCGAATATCATAAACGACATTGGACTCGGCAAAAAGAAAGAGTTGGAAAATGAGGGTAAAAAGGGCAAAAAATTTGGTCATGCAGTATCGTTTCGGTTAAAAAGTAAACGCCATTATACCCTCTAATCGAGGGTCTTTTTGTAAAATTTGACTGCCAGTGTCATCATAATCACCCCTATGATCATTAACGGCCAAATATTAGGCCACAGCATAAAGAGATCGTTGTCTTTGAGGATAATCCCCCGAATAAGACGGTTAAAATAGGTGAGGGGAAGCAGCTGCCCTATGTGCTGGGCCCATATCGGCATTCCCGAGAAGGGGAACATGAACCCGGAGAGGAGAATACTGGGGAGAAAATAGAAAATGGTGAGCTGCAGCGCCTGCAGCATGTTTCGCGCCAAAGAGGAGATCGTGATACCGATGGTGAGATTGACGGCGATAAAGAGGAGTGCAACGGTATAGACCAGGAGAATCGAACCGTTGAACGGAACACCGAAGACAAAATGGGACGCAAATAAAATGATGGTGGCCTGAACAAGCCCGATAAAGACATAGGGGATGATTTTTCCTGTCATGATCTCCAACGGACGTGCGGGAGTGGCGAGGAGATTTTCCATCGTTCCGTGTTCGCGCTCACGGGTGATGGCCAGTGCCGTCATCATGGTCAGCGTCATCGTCATAATGGTTCCCATGAGTCCTGGGATGATATTGTACTGATTGATGCCGTTAGGATTGTAGAGGCGGTGGATTCGTACATCGAACGGCTCTTTTTGACTCCATAGCGTTGAGAGGCTTCCTGTCAAATCTTTTTGTAGAACCTGTTTGGAAATTCCCTCGATGGATGCCAACGCGATCGTGATCGTGACGGGATCGGTCGCATCGGCTTCGAGAAGCATGGAGGGCTTTTCGCCTCGTAAAAGCTTCTGGGTAAAATCGGGCGGGATCGTAAAGATAAACTGCACTTTCCCCTGTTTTAATGCCGTTTGTGCTTTTTCGGCGGTATCGAACTGCGGATCGAGTTCAAAATATTCCGATGTCTGCAGGGAAGAGAGAAACGTGCGGGTAAATTCACTCTCATCATAGGCGACGACGGCGGTCGGGAGATGTTTCGGATCGGTATTGATCGCAAAACCGAAAAGGGCAAGCTGTATGATAGGCAAGACTACCATCATGGCAAACGTGACGCGGTCGCGTTTGAGCTGCAAAAACTCTTTGAGGACGATCGCCCACCAGCGATTGAGACTAAAGCTCATGAATCTCACCGTAATTATCGCGCGTATGTTTCATCAGATAGATAAATACATCTTCCAAAGAGGTTGCGATAGCATTAGAACGGAGATGGGAAAGAGCATTCTCAAGCGCGATAGGGTCTTTTCCGCTGACGTGGAGCGTTGAGCCGAATATGACGGTTTGCTCAATTGCAGGACTTTTCTCGAGCGATTTGGAAATCTCCATCAGATTACTTCCTGTAATTTCATAGGTAAAAAGTTTTTGGCTGTCGATAATACTCTCAGCACTCCCTTGTGCAAGGAGATTGCCGTAGGCGATATAGGCGAGTTTATGGCACCGCTCTGCCTCATCCATATAGTGGGTACTGATAAGGACGGATACCCCCTGTGAAGCCAATTCATGCAGTTCTTCCCAAAAATCGCGGCGTGCATTGGGATCGACTCCGGCGGTGGGTTCATCGAGGAGCAGCAATTTGGGGTGGCGGAGCATGCAGGCGGCAAGGGCGAGACGCTGTTTCCATCCGCCTGAGAGAGAACGTGCCAATTGGGAGGAACGGGAGGTGAGACCGAGGGTTTCGAGCGCTTCATCGACGACATGCTTGCGGTTGGCCAGTTCATAGATCCGTGCGACGAAATCGAGATTTTCACGGATACTCAAATCTTCCCAGTAGGAAAACTTCTGGGTCATATATCCCGCTTCGCGTTTGATCGCATCACTTTGGGTACGGATATCGTATCCCAGACAATGCCCTTCACCGCTATCGGGGGTCAATAATCCGCACATCATTCGGATCGCGGTTGTTTTTCCGCTGCCGTTTGGCCCTAAAAATCCGAGTATTTCACCCCGTCCGACTTGGAGCGAGAGGTCTTTGACGACGTGTTTATCGCCGAAATATTTATTCAGACCTCGAACATCGATGACGGCATCAGAGGCGTTCAAGAGAGACTTCCACAGGCTGACCCGGATGCAGATGAACCGCATCACTCTTTTGCGGATACGCTTCGATCATGTAAGTGAGTTTCTCTTTGGTCTCATTGCTGTAAATGATCGGAGGAGTAAACTCGGCTTCCGGTGAGATATAGGTGATTTGTGCAGGGATTTTTTTGCCGTCGCTGCGGGAGACAATGGATACATTGTCGCCGATGTGCAAGGATTCGGAAATCTTTTGAGGGACAAAAAAACGGATTTTGATATTTTCAGGGGGGAGGAGTCTGATGATGATTCCCCCCTGCGGAACAAACTCCCCCTCACGGTAGAGAGTATCGAATACCAAAGCGTCGTAACGGGATTTCACCCCTTTTTCATTGACTTTCCATTGTGCCAGTTTTACCGCTGAACGGAGTTGTTCAACCCGTTTCTCCTGAGCGGAAATTTGATCGAGGCGTTTGGCGAGTTTGGCAACATTCAGGCTGTTTTTGAGCTCTCTGACTTTTGCGGCGGTTGATTTGGCTAATGTTTCCGAAGCGTCCAGTTGGGTTTTTGAGACGGCGTTGGCAGGAGAGAGGGCGCTGTTGCGTTCAAACTCTTTGGCGGCATTCTCCGCCGAAGCGGTCGCTTGAGAGAGCTGTGCTTCGATCACGCGGATCTCTTCGGGGCGGGAGCCTTTTTGATAATCTTTGAGGATTGCTTCGGCTGCAGCGAGATCGGCAGTTGCTTCCTTAAGTGTCAAAAGCTCACTGTCACACTCCAAGGCAAAAAGATTCTCATTGATGGAAACATGACTTCCCCGTTTGACGAAAAGTTTGTCGAGTTTTCCGCTTTGGGTAGAGGAGAGATTGACGAATTCCCCTTCCGCATATCCGCTATACGTTTGAATGTCGGATCTTTGGCATCCGCCGAATATAAACAGTGGAATGAGCAAAAAGAGTGCTGTTGTTTTCATACCAATTATTATAGCGCCTAAGAGACAATATTGTTTAGATGCCGCTGCTATTGTGAAGTCAAATTATATTGGTGGACAAGGCTGTAGATTTTGCTCCATAAATCGATCAAAAAATTGTAAAAATGCTTCGGTGTTTACCACTTTCTGTTCATAATCCATTTTCTCGTATTTTTCGGAAATTAAACTTTCCAATTCACTCATAATGTCTTGTATTTCGGTATCGATTTGATCAATGTTAAGAGAATTTTTTCGTTGTTGGTTCATATTATTTATCCTGCACTTTAACTCATAGAAGCAGATTATTTCCTTTTAGTGTCGCAAATATGTTGCAAATGAGAAAATTATCAAAAAGCGAATGGTTTTGAGATGATTTTTAGTCAATAAAATATAAAAATCTAACGTTAGGAAGGTACGGATATATTTCCCAAATGCCCGGCTAGATAACCGCTGGCAAATGACCATTGGAGATTGTATCCTCCGCAGGGACCGTCGAGATTCATCACTTCGCCGCAGAAATAGAGACCTTTAATCAGTTTGCTCTCCATGCTCTCGGGGCGTATCTCTTTGAGCGATACACCTCCGCGTGTGATCATCGCCATTTTAAACCCATCATGTCCGATTACGGTGAGGGGTGTCCATGCGAGAAGTTTGATGAGACGGTCTCTGACAATCCCCTCTTGCTGATTGAATCCGATGTCCGGATCGGCATTTGCGAGAGTACACAGCGCACGGCAGAGTGATTCGGGAAGCAGGGTCATGAGATGGGTAAGAATCGGTTGTTCCGGATTTCTGTGAATCTCATTTTTGATATGGTTTCGGAGTTGCTCTTCGTTAAGTCCTTTGGTCATATTGATGAGCAAAGGTACGGAACCGTATTTCTCGATCAGAGGGGTAATTTCGCGGGCAACGTCGAGGACGACGGGACCTCGTATACCGGTTTGGGTGAATATGAGATCCCCTGACGCACGGATATTTTTGGCTTTGGGGAGATCGATGCGAATTTCCACTTTGGGGATCGTATCGGCGCGGCATCCGCTTACCCATGTTTCAGCGGTTTGCAACGGCATCATAGCGGGGTAGAGTTCGGTTATTTTGTGGCCTGCCGCAGCGGCAATGGCAAATCCGTCTCCCTCAGCTCCCAGTTGCGGATATCCCAGCCCTCCGGTCGCGATGATAACGTGAGGGGCATTATAGGTTTGATTCGCCGTACTGACCCCTAAAATCCGTTCGCCGTCATGTTCTAAACGCTCCACCCGAACCTCTGTGATAAGGGTGACTCCGACGCGCTCCAGCTCCTCTTCAAGGGCCGTGATGATTGTGGTCGAACTGTGGGATAGCGGAAAAACCCGATATCCGTCGGGCGCATGACTCTCCACACCGATTTCAGCGAAAAAAGAGATGAGTTTTTTATGATCGAAGCAATTGAGCGCAGGGGTCATAAACCGCCCCTCACGTCCGAAACGGGACATAAATTCGTCATTGCCGAGGGTATTGGTGAGATTGCACCGTCCGCCCCCCGTTGCTTTGAGTTTGGAAGCGATTTTGGAGAGTTTTTCGAGAAGGAGCACTTTTTTACCTCCCCGTGCGGCGGTAATTGCCGCTATCAGCCCCGCCGCTCCGGCACCGACGACGATTACGTCATAAGAGGTCTTATCAAAGTTTTGCATACGCCATTATAGCGTTTAGAGGCTAAAGGCAATCAATGAACGGTTATCCGTAAATAGTAGGGGTATCCAAGATTCCAAAAAATGTCATCAAAAAATGGATGATGATTCCTTCCAGAGGGCCGACGAGTGCACCGAGTATCAGTGCCTGCCATATTATGTTCCATAAACGTCCGGTACCATCCCTGAATGTTGTCAATGACGTTTCCATGGGATCTCCTTTATAATGAATAAAATGTTATAAACAAACATAATTTCATTATAGTAGTTTATATAGGCTAAGAACTATATTCAAAAAGGAAATTAAAAAATTTAGTAATCAATCTGTTATAGTATACGAAACGATAAACGAAAAAAGGGAAAATATGCGGATACTCTTAACGGGAGCTGACGGCTACATCGGACGCCGTCTTAAACGTGTTTTAATGGGACAAGGGGGAATATCATTGCGTCTGATGGTGCGCAATCGAGCCAGCCTTTCATCAGAAATTCGTTCAGATATCGATATCGTTCAAGCCGATGTTTTGAAAAAAGAGACACTCGATGCGGCATTGGAAGGGGTTGATGTCGCATATTACCTGATACACGGCCTTGCACGTCCAAATTATCGGGAACTGGATCGTCAAAGTGCTCAAAATTTTCTCGATGCGGCAATCCGGAATAAGGTTAAAACAATTATCTACCTCGGAGGCTTGGGAGAGAAAAGCAGTGCGAGCGAACATCTTCTCAGCCGTATAGAGACGGGGGAAATCCTCAGTTCACGACCCGATAAGGTACGATGCCTGTGGTTTAGGGCCGGGGTAATTATCGGTTCGGGAAGTGCAAGTTTTGAAATCATACGTAATCTGGTTCAAAAACTTCCGATTATGATTACACCCCGCTGGGTACAGAGCCGTATCACTCCGATCGGGGTAGATGATGTTATCGGCTATCTGGATGATGCGAAAACACTAAGCGGTTCACAAAATGAGATGATCGATATCGGCAGCGAAGCGATGAGCTACGGTGAGCTTATGCTCCGTACAGCCTCGGCGATGGGGCTGAACCGCCGACTGATTCCGGTGCCGTTTTTGACACCGAAGCTCTCTTCGTATTGGCTCACTTTGTTTACCCCCGTCCCTTACAGTGTAGCGAGTTCGCTGATCGAGGGGCTTAAAAGTGAAGTCATTATGACGAATAATCGTGCGGAAGAGTTGTTTGGACGTCATCCAATGGGGTTGGAAGCATCGGTCGAAAAAGCGATAGATGAGATACGGAATCATCAGATCATCAGCCGATGGAGCGACAGCGGCGGCGGCGCATGGGAAATTGACCATGCGCATGATATTGCTACGGCTGTTTTCACTGATCGTCGGGTGCTTTCGCTGGGGGATAAATCTCCTGAGGCAGTTTATAAAAGTTTTTGTGCAATCGGAGGGGGAAACGGATGGTTCGGATATGATTGGCTTTGGAAAGTACGCGGCGGAATCGACAAACTTTTAGGGGGTGCCGGAGTCAATCGAGGACGGCGTGATTCGCAAAGCTTGCGGATAGGAGACAGTCTTGATTTTTGGAAAGTAGTCGATTTAGTGGAGAATGAAAGACTATTGCTGTACGCACAAATGAAACTTCCCGGTTCGGCTTGGCTTGAATTTAAAATTCATCAGGGAAATTTGATCCAAAGCGCCTATTTTTATCCTGACGGCGTCAGCGGCCGTCTTTATTGGTACGCCCTCGTACCGTTTCATCATCTTATATTCGCCAATATGGCCGAGAAAATTTTGGAGAGGGCGTAATAGCAAAGCTATTATTTATCTTTATTGAAGCGTGAGTAGATATATTCCGCCATGTCGTGCGCATCGTATTTCATACCGCGCAACTCTATGATTCTCGCATTTTTTTCCATCCGTTCATGGGCATTGTCAAAGCCTTGCCCTTTGATATCGGAAAGTTTGGTGACGAGTTCTTCTTTGCTCAGGCGATTTAATGCCGGAGCATCAGGAACTTTGGAATTCCCCTCAGCTCTCGCACCGTGGCACAATGCACAATTTTTAGTGTACACGGTTCCGCTTTTGATAGAGGCGGCGTTCAGACCTGAAACAACTCCTGCCGTTACGATAAGAGCCAACAATTTTTTTGAATGTCGCATGAGAACTCCTTGTGGTTTTCACAAGTGTAATACGACTATCTTTAGTTGGTGCTTATAATTTTTTTTATTATTTTTTACGATCAGCCTCTGGCGGTTACTTCTAAAAGATGGTAGCCGAATTGGGTTTTGATCGGACCGTAGAGAACACCGACATCACCGTTGAAAACAGCGGTATCAAACTCTTTTACCATTTGTCCCGGACTGAATCGTCCCAAATCTCCCCCTTTGCGGCCTGATGGGCATTGTGAGTTATCAGCCGCAATTTCGGCGAATGATGCTCCCTCTTCGATTTGTTTTTTGAGTTCGTTACACTCTGCTTCGGTACTTACCAAAATATGACGTGCGGTTGCCCATGCCATGATGATCCTTTTTATTTTTCGAAATTTTACTCTATTCCTCTCTGTTTAGGAACGTTCTTTTAAACATTGAAGCTCATTATGG
Organism: Sulfuricurvum kujiense DSM 16994; assembly: GCF_000183725.1. Classification (NCBI taxonomy): domain Bacteria; kingdom Pseudomonadati; phylum Campylobacterota; class Epsilonproteobacteria; order Campylobacterales; family Sulfurimonadaceae; genus Sulfuricurvum; species Sulfuricurvum kujiense. Next base: position 1,079,231 of record NC_014762.1, read on the forward strand.
GCGTAGCTTTTTCCGAGTTTGAGAATATCCGCCATCAATTTAAGATGCTGTTGCGGTGTGAGTTTGGATTCATTTCCATACACTTTGGCATAAATTTTGGCTAGATTTTGACCGGCCATCATTTTATGATCGTTATTTTTCGTCATAGCTAAAATCCCCTCCAGCCCCTCTTTCGGCAAGGGGAGATTGCAGTAATAGTCGCCGATATCGTTGATTCCCCAGTAGATAAATCCCAACAAATGGTAAAAGTCCAATGAAGCGGAGACCGAAGAGAAGGTAATACGGCGGACATGTTTTTTTACGGCCTCTTCCATGATCAGATGAAGTATTTGTGTTGCATATCCTTTGCGTTGTTCATTCAGCGGTGTAAAGAGGTTGTACAAAATAAGGTATTCGCCGTAGCGGTCGATCTTGGAGAAAAGATAGCATAGATGATTATTATCCTGATCGCACAATACACTGCACCCTTGTGCATTCCAGCTAAAATGTCGATCCCACCATGCCAGCGATTGATCGGCAAATCGGAGTGTTTCGGAATCTTGAATCAGTGCGGTTGAAGCAATGTAGCCGTTACGGTCAAGCGATTCGAGGTGATAGTGAGGCATAAGGGATCCTTTTACTCTCAAGTGAAGTAAAAAGTTCCATAGGAGCCGATTAGTTTAAGTGAGTGAGTCCATTATAACCGCTTACAGAGTATTGAATGGGTTAAATTTTAAGCACATTTCAGGATAGGCGATCATTTTGTACTATAATGGATTGAGAAAATCGAAAAGAGGGGATTTAATATGGATGCGGTTCAAAAAGATCTTGAAAATCGAAAAGAAGAGATTCAAAGTGCGATGAAACTAATGTTTAAAGCCAATATGACGATCACCGATTGGGACGTACCGGAGGGCGATGATCGCGAAGCGGCAAAAATTTTGCTTTCCATTATGCAAGACTCTCTCGATGCGATTAAAGCGGATATTGAAGCGGGAAAATACGATTTTTATTAATCTTTCGAACGGTTAGACCCGAAAAGTTGTGCCGTATCGATCTGATAAAAATCCTTGTACTCTTCGTAAAGCTCCGGAAAATGGAGTTTCAGCGCTGTGGGTGATTCGAAAAAGCGTTCGGTAACGACGGCAAAAAACTCCGCTTCGTTGTTGGCGGCATAGGCATCGAGAAGTTTGTACTTTCCCCACCCGCGGTTTTTAAGGGTGATGGAACTAAGACGGTCGAACTCCTTATGCAGGGTGTTTACCCATCCGTCGTATTTGGAGTTCTCAATCGGCGGTATCCCGTCGATCGCACCGTCCATAAAATCGATTTCATGGGCAAACTCATGGATGATGACGTTGTTATGACGCATATGGTAGGACTCTTTTTTGGCTTCGTGCCATGTGATAACGACCGTATCGTTTGCCGATTGCCCCTCTATCATAAACTGTTCTTTGGCGTATATCCCTCCGGATGAGCGCACATGGTTGATCATGACGGAGTGGGGATAGATGATGATCGTTTTGAGATTGTCATAGCAGTTTTGGGTATTTTTCCCCAGAAGCAGCAGACAAGCGTAAAAAGCGATAATCACTTTCATCTCATCGCTCACATGTAGACCTATCCCTATAAACTCTTTGGAATGGATGAAATAGACGATGGAACGCTGAATTTTTTGCCGATCTTCATCGGTGAGCTTTCGGTAATGGGGCGTTTTGTCGAGAAAGAGGGTGTACTCTTCTTTGAAAGGGATTTTTTTGATCTCCTCTAAGCGTTTTTGTCGCCGAAAATCGTTGTAGAACAGCCCCGCAAAAAAGAAGGTTCCCAAAGCGGCGAAGATGAGGAGGAGGGCGAGGCTGTAATCCATCAGTTAAAAGGGCTCCATTTTTTTAGTATTTCGTATTGGGCTCCGGTCGGATACAGATGACTTTGATACAGTGCGATTTTCGGCTCAAGTATCCCTATAGGCGTTTGGGATGACCCCTCCAAACAATTAAAAAATGCAGACGGCTCAACGATGTTTTTGACGCGCATCAGTGTTACATGAGGATTCAGGACAACGTGTTCCAGTCCGAGTAGAGATGCAAGCTGATCGTACAGATGCTGAAGAGTTGGGTTGTATGTCGTTGTGACAAAGACGCGGCTGTTGGCGAAATAATCAAACCGGGTTAATTCGGATACGGTAAACGTGAACTGAAAGTGTGAAAGTTTTTCGATCAGTTCATCGGCATTAAATCGCTCTCCTAAAAAAGCGATAGTGATATGGAGGTGCTTTTCGTCTCGCCATCGTCCCTCTAAAAGCGGCGAGAAATCAGATCGGATTTTCTCATAGTCGTAGAGGCGAACCGGAACGGCAAGGAACAGGCGGTTCATAATAGGATCATCAGTATTTTTTGTTGGTATTGACGAGGAGATCTTTTTCGCTCAGATCTTCCATCAGTGATTTGAGATTTTTGAGAGAATAGAGTTTCAGGGTATCGCTTTTTTCTTTTTTGAACTCGCTTGAAAATCCGCTTTTGGAGAAGATGACGTAGATGTCGGCCGTGAGTTCCGCTTTCGCACATTTTTCCTGAAGTTTGGAGAGTTCGCTTTTATTGGCTTTGGATTTCGCGTATTTGCACGATCCCGCGATCACTTTTCCCCCTTTGGTTTTAGCCAAAATTTCGATTTCGTTTGTTTTGTCCCAGTAGGAGCCGATTTTGGCTATCCAGTCCTCTTTGTAACTTTGTTTGACGAGGGCGATAACGAGTCCTTCGTAGATTTGATCGAAAAAGCTTTGCTTGGTGTTTTCCCATTTCTCTTTCATCTCTTTAAAATCCCCCTCTTTGATCCCCTTGTAATACGGTGATACGGAAGAGAACCAGAAACGGTAAAACGGAGCGTTAAAGATGAGCCGGTCACTTTTTTCTTCGTTCTCATCGATTGGGTCTGCTTGGGATTCCTGGCGGCTCAGAAGGCCGAATTTGATTAAAAAAGCAGCGGATTCTTCACCCTCTTTGCGGCTGAGATCGGCACGTCGGTAGGCAGAGTGTTCGCGTCGGTCGCCCAGCGCGACGGCAGAGAGGAGGGCATGGTGCGCTTTGTTGCTTTGGGTGATTTTGGTCAAATCGGCATGGATATAGCGGTAGTTTTTCAGAACCTTCTCTTCGATCAGCTCTTCGAGCGGTTTGGAGAGATCGACACTGTATCCCATACCTCCGAACACGGCAAAATACTCTATCGCTTTTTCGATATCGGTTGCGTTGTTTTGAAAACAAAATGATCGAAATTGCTGAAGAAGGGAAGGGTGTTTGTTCATAAAGGGAAGCCTTGAGTACTTTTTCAGTATTATATCCTACGGATCAGGAACGGTATAATAAAGTACAGAAACAGCAGGGCGGCGAAATCATGGATTATATTATCCTTTATGTAGGATTGGTGGCATCGGCACAAGCCGTAACGATGCTTCATATGCTTTATTGGCGGAGAAATCACAGCACCGTACTTGCATGGTCGATGGCGATTCTCATGTTTCCGTTTCCCGCATTCATCCTCTATTTTATTTTCGGAAATCGAAAAATACGTCAAAAATGCAAAAAAAAGGTTTTGAATCTTCGCACGCTTCATCCCACGAAAATGACAGAACTTAACCCCATTGAAACGGTACTCTCCTCACATGCCATTTCGAACACGACACCGCACAATGAGCTTCAATTGTACTTTGAGGGCGTTGAGGCTTATACTATCTTGATGAATGAGATCGAAAATGCACGCGAATCAATCTATATCAGCACCTATATTTTGCAAAATGACTCAACGTCCGAACCAATTTTAAAAGCATTGACGCAAAAAGCGTTAGAGGGACTTGATGTTAGAATACTGATCGATAGTGTCGGCTCCTTTGAGCTCTATTTTAATCAGCGTCCGCTCCAAACTTTGAGAAATGCCGGAGGAAAAGCGGTATTTTTTATGCCTATTTTAAAACACCCGCTGAAAAACTACATCAATCTGCGCAATCACCGTAAAATATATATGTTTGACGAACGTATCGTACTCACTGGAGGGATGAATCTGGAGGAGCAGTATCTTGGGCCTAAGCCGATGAAAAAACGGTGGGTCGATATGATGTTTCGCCTTGAAGGGGATGCTGTTGTGACGTACTTAGAAATTTTTTATGCCGACTATGAATATGCGACGGGGCAAAAAAGTAGTGTAATAAAAAAGGAAGTAAACGGCATCGGCAACAGCCGTGTTCAAGTCGTCCCGTCCGGTCCGGATATGAGCGGCGACGCTTTGTATGAAGCACTGCTCAATGCCATCTATTCGGCACGGCAGAGAGTATGGATCGTTACCCCTTATTTCGTCCCCGATGAGACAATCTTACGCGCTCTGATCATTGCCAAACACAAAGGGGTCGATGTACGATTGATCACGCCGCAGATAACGAATCACTGGATTGCCGACATAGGACGGAGCAGTTATATGCGAGAGGCTGAAGAGAACGGTATAGGTGTAATGCTCTACCAGGGAAACATGCTTCATACCAAAGCTGTCTTGATTGATGATTATTCGGTGATGCTCGGGTCGGTCAATATTGATAACCGGAGTTTGTTCCTTAATTATGAAGTGGTCAGTTTCGTCTATTCTCCGCCGATTATCACTCAGATGGAAGAGTGGATAAAAAGCCTTATGAAACATTCGATAATAGGAATGAAAAAAGGATCAAAAAAAAGGCTCATCATGGAAAACTTTATGCGTATCTTTTCACCCCAACTGTAGAGTAAATTGTTATGCCCGGGATAATTCGCCATATTTGTGAACCGCATGAAGAAAATCGGTTACCTGAGGATTTCGGACTTTTGTGCTGGAATGTCCAGAAGAAGAATCTCGGATACCGGTTTAACCGCTTTTTTTCTGAACTGCTTGAGCATTACAAGATTGATATTTTGGCGTTTCAGGAGGTAAAACTCAATCTTTCTTCTGCATCATTGCCGGGAAAATTTCATTTTTCCTGTGCACCGAATATCCGATTTTTGAACCATGTATACGGAGTTTTAAACGGTTCCTGCATCCCTGAAAACAATAGTTTCTCGATTCTCTCTTCCCATCGCGAGGGGATGATCCAAACCCGAAAAAGTGCGATTTTTTCAACCTACACGCTCTACAGCGGTGAGCCACTTTTACTGCTTAACCTTCATGCGATCAATTTCAGAGCGGATAATATCTACCACAAAGAGATCGAACTCATCTTTGATGCGATACGCCACCACCAGGGGGCGATGATCGTGACGGGGGATTTTAACAGTTGGAATAAACAGCGGATGGAATATCTGATGAAGCTCTCGGAAGCTTTGGATCTAAAAAACAGCGAGATCGAACACAGCCACTTGATTAAATCGTTTATGAATCATAAACTGGATCATATATTTTATCGGGGGCTGCAATTGATCGAGAGCCGTGCCGTCGATGTCCAACATCTTTCAGATCATAATGCGTTGTATGCCCGCTTTCGCTCTGTGTAGTCTTATTTGCGGTCGAAATGATAAATCGAACTGTTTTGGAGGGGCTTTTTCTCTTTCCAGCTCAGATAGGATGATTTTAGGTGTTTTCCCTCATTTGAGATTTCATGTATGATCTGATGGACATGGTCTTCATCCGATCGGCACAGCTCAGTGCTCATATCGCAGTCGAATACAAACCGTTCCGGTGTGCTCTCTTTGAAATTCGCCAGAAATTCCGGCTGATTTTGTTTGGAGCAGTAATGGGTTGCTTTGAGGTTGGTACACGCGATATCTTTGCAATGATACATGGTGACCATCTGCTTTGAGGTATTGGGGAGGAGGTCTTCTTGGATCGTCACTTCGCCTCCGATCAGTTTGAACGCCATAGCCGTTGTGTCGGTTCCTGCCAGAGGCAAAACTGCTTTATGTTTATACGATTCCGTACCGGTCTGTGCTTCGGAGGGTGAGAGTTTCCACTCACCGCTCAAAGCGGCGTCCATCCAGTCAAACAGCTCCCATGCGGTTGTATTTTCGGCCGCATGAGCGGAGGTAATAAGAGAGAATACGGTTAGTAGCGATAATGCAAGTTTTTCGATCATAGCTGTTCCTTAAAGCTTTTCGGCACCTTTTTGGGTTAGGACTACCGTCACACCGTCTTCTTTGAGTTCGATCAATCCGTCATTTTTGAGCTCGTCCATCGCGATTTGAAAAGGGCGGTCTTGCTTGGAATCGAGTTTTTTCAAAATGGCGCTGATGACGTCTTGTTTGGTCATGATATCTCCCGCAACCGAACGACTGCTTTTGAACCAGTTCATGAACATCGCTTTGATTTCATTTTTTTGGGTCGTTTCGATGTTCTCTTTTTTCGGCGGTGCTTTGCGGGCAAAACTTTGCTGATGATGTTTGTTATCCCGCGACATTGAGGGCTTTTTGTTGGTAGCTGGCGGTTTGATGAGGTATCCTTCGTATCCTTTTGTGTATCGTATTGTAGTTATTTTTGCTAAAAATTTAGATACACGATAAAATATCGATCTTTGTTAATATAATAAAATATTCTATGAGATGCAAGGGATTAGATGAAAGAATTGAGCGTAACTGATTTAAAACTTGCGTTTGAACAGGATATTAAAATGGCTCTTTATACACTTGAACGATATAACATTGATGCCAATTTGGCTTTAGTCGCGTGCGATGATTACGACATCGATAAAGCGCATCTTATGGACAGTGTACGCAAAAGTGATGTTATCAAAAAAGTAAATGAACACTATATCGCTGTTTTATTCACATTTGTAGATTATATAGGGGCTAGATGTGCCTTGGAAAAACTGGTTAATCTGTATGAACAATTTGAACTCAAAGGGAGCTTGATCATATTGAGAAAGGGTGAATCGATCGATAGCGTTTGCGAACGGTTACTGGAAGCCAATCATATTGTCCATAAAGATCCGGCCACCAAAATGTTTTGTGAGTTCGACCATATTGTCGTGCAATAGAATTTAGAAAATAAAGAGTCCGACTTGAATTGCTTTGGGCTTTTTGTTATCGGGCAAATTTTTTACGCATCATTCTAACATGGAATATCGATATCACCCCGATTACCGTCATAAGGATGGCGAAGCGGTACGTATCCAGTCCGCTTGACTTGGCACCGATAGCGAATCCGAAAAGCAGAAGCAGAAAAAAAGTCATAAATCGAGAATAAAGTTTAGTTGTTTTCATTAAAAAAGCTCATTTAAAAATTGTCAGAAACCATATCGGCAAAAAAAATATTTTATTAATGCCATTCTACAAAAATATTCCCTTTTCCTGATCTAAAATTTATATTTATTGCATTGATTTTGAAGTAATAAAAAAAGTAACATTAATTTAATTTTATTAGTTGTAAAGTGTTATATTTAACGGAAAGGACGTTGCTATGAAATCTGAATGCGGCTTTTGCAAAAGTGAAGATGTAGAAACGGCGTGGGTAGATGGAGACATGGTCGTCATGTGCCCGATTTGCGGTATGGAATCGGTAGTCCTATACCCAGAATCCATAAATTACTTCAATTCCGAGATAAACGATGAGTACGCTTCTTATCAGAGGGACAAGAGTGTCAGATTCCATGCTTAAAAGCCTTTTCTTTCTCCGGATAGGTAATTAAACCTGTCCATTCTTTTCTCCTAACCCTTTCTCAAAAAAGCGTATCCGATTATTCTTTGTTGCTGAGAAAGTTATTACCTTTATATATTGAAATAATAAAGGGTCTTTCCGCATTCTGTACAGTAAATTTCTCTTTTAAATATCTCGTTTTTCAACGGTCGGATATCCAGAGTGTTAGTTTCGCATCTCGAACATGTAACAATGTCGCCTTGAACGCTATCAGGGTATTTTTCCCGATACCAGTTATATGTTTTTTTATCATAAGAGGCAGAACCTTTCAACGTGTTTTTGAAAAGTGCGAGAGGAAGCAGCATTATTAATCCTCCCGTTATGAGGAAAAGGATACTGAATTCAGAGAGAAGAGAGAAAAACATTACTCCCGCCCCCAGAGGCATACAAACTGAACTGATCATGATAGAAGTTTTATTTTCCATATCTGTCCCCCCGTTTATATTAAAATTTAACAATGGATGTTTGGTATTATGATTAAGATCGACTTACAGTAGTGTAAATAAGTTTAGTTAGTTTATGTTTCTAATTGGTTGCTATGCTGAATATGAGAGTGAGCGGCAGAACGTTATTTTTAAAAAGGGTTGCTAATCTCTTCGGAAGGGGTTGTCTCAATACGATCGGGTAAATTTTTATCCCGTTTCAGCGCATCGACTGAGGCATCGATAAGGCGTTTTAGCGTTAGGGCAGATTCAAGCCCGTGACGGTCTTTTGTAAGTTCTAGCGAGCCGTAGATCGAGATACGGTCCAAACGGTTTTCGACAGTCAGATTATCGATTTGAAATGATTCCGCTTCGTTTTCGTATGCCATAAAAGATTGTGTGGGCATTTTAGAACATCCGTTTTAAAAGTTTTTCGATTAAATATATTATATCCTTATTCGTCGTATTGTTGTACGAACCGCCGCGACGCTCCTGCGGGTCGGGCAAATCCATCGTATTTTCTTTTGCGCTTGAACTCATTTTTGGGAAAAGGTTCAGTCCGCTTATTTGCTCGAGTCGGGCAATACTGAGAACTTCATACTCATCACTGGCGGCGTTGGTAACGATATAGGCGGCACCCTGTCCGCTGGAAGGATCATAGATCGCTTTGTAGAGCTTGGTCGGCACCAATACTCTTCCGCCTATACGTTTGATCTGTGAACCGCTGAAGATGGGTCCTGTAATAATATAGAGCTCGCCTTTTTGATTTGTCAGATAGCGCGTAGCACTTTCGATCGCCGACCATATTCCGCGATTGTTTTCGGAATTTTGGGGAACCATATTCGCGAGGGTAAAGCACTCATGCTGAGATTTTTTGCTTCCCATGTCGGCTGCGGGTGCCAAATGTCCGCGATCATATCCTGATCTGGCATAATCGGAGAGCTCGGCACGTTCATCGCCCTTTAACCGCTCTTCGGGATGAAAATCGTTCGTTCGTTTGCTCTTATGGCGCAATCTTTCTTTAGTGAGATGCTCAGCGCTCCATAAAGGTGTTCGAGAGACTCCCGAGTGCATAACTGCAAAGCTGCTGTAACATAGCTCTTGGGTTTTCGGAAGTAGTTTGGCGTTTAAAATATCGGGTGCTTCGTTGCCGAAATAGAGCCCGTCACATTGGGTCGGAGCACTGAATAAAGAGGCAGAAAGGAGTAGAGAACTGCAAAAAGAGAGTAATAATTTCATGGACGAAGTTTACCATTATTTCATCCTCTCGTTTGTTTCATTACATCCGTATTTAAAATAAAATCGACTACCCATGAAACGCCTTCATTCTCTCTTTCACCAAGCAAGATTAAATTTTTAGTATGGGGGTAGGTCCATCTGCCCATTGTAGCAAGGGAAAATCCGGGTTCTTTATTTTCTTCGAGTTTGGCTTTTCTAACGGCATCCCAAATCACCATGGCCGGTCTTTCGAATGCGGCTGCTATATGCGATGGCCCTGTATCGAACCCGACATATATGTCACATGCCCATATTAAAGCCATCATTTCCCTGACAGTTGTGTTCATAGGGGTAAATATCGGCAGCGCTTTATGATTAAATTTATCATGTCCTATTTGAAAAAAACCTGCGTCATCGCTTAGCTTTTGAATAATCATCAACCATTTTCTTTCGTACCAATCACTCTCTTGAAGCGGAGATGAATTTCCATAAGGACATAATGCGACCAAGGGTCTCGGTAAATGGCTCAATGTCTCCAGTGCGGCTTGCTTTTCCTCTTTTGTAAGGTATAAATCACCATGCAGTTTTCGCGGCTTTAGTCCAAAAGGCGCACAGATATTTTCAGTAATATGGCCTAATTGGGGGAAATTGTCCATCTCAGCGGAAACTTCACGCATGATTTTTATATCAATAAGATCTGCATTGATAATCTCTTTAATATACGGATTTTCATCGAGTATGGGATAGTGTCTCTCGTTGAGAGCGATAGTCTCTTCCGTATAAAAATGGGGAGCAGTTAAAATTTTAAGAGGTCTACCAAGTTTGAGGGCGTAAGCTTCTATCAATCGCGTATATACAACCATACTTCCCAATGCCGCCCAACTGGGAAGGGATAGATCACATCCGTATTGAGAAGCATATTTTCGGCTATAGTAAAACGGCTCCGTTTCTAGAAAACGCTTTTCCATTTATCTTTTATTGTTCGTAGGTGTAATGGACTTGGCCGTTGTCGAACATTGCATCGATCCGGTTCTTGTCTCCTTTCTCGATGGCAGTGATAAACGCTGTTTTCAACTCTACATCATCCCCCTCAAACCACAGACGGTTCGCATCTATCAGTTCGGAAATTCTTCGTGAGTCTTGTTGTGCGAGAGAGAGGTCAATGACATGGCGGCAGATGAAGCGGCAGAGATTGCTTACTTCACCGCATTCATGATGCAGGTCATCTTCTGGAGCCCCGTGGACGATCAGCATTGCCGCCATCTTTTTGTACATATCTTCTTCTTGGTAGGCCCCTTCCTCAAAGCTTTTTTTAATCTGGGAAGCGACGAGAGTCAGAGGTGCAATCCCCTCGTCATTCGGAAGTTTAGGCGAAGCACCGCTTTCGAGGCATTGCTCAAGCGTTTCAAGGTCCTGAAATGCGATGGCATTGAAAATGGCTTGTGACATGATTGCTCCTTTTCGACAGATATATAGCAACCATTATAGCCTGAAATCACTTTAGTGCATAAAATTAATGATAAATTGTTGGCGTGTTACATTCCCCCAGTAGGGATCATCGTAGAGCTCTTCGGAAAATGTAGTGTTCTCATATCTTTGAATCGTTTTACGCCAGAAGCGGGTGGCGTAATCCGCCGCGACAAGTTGTTTGATTTCCCATGATCCGGGGTGATTGTTCCATATGGCGTGTGCGAATCGCATCCCTATACTGTTTTTACGGAAGCGGGGAATGACGTAGAATTCACATACTTCGTAGCCCTGATCCCCCTTGCGGGCGATGGCGGCGATCCCTGCGGGAGTATTGTCAATTTCAAGCAAAAAAGCGAGTACATCGCCTCCTGGATAGGTATCAAGCTCATACATCCCCGAGGGATCAGGTTGTTTTTGTGTGAGAGGCGAAAATTCAGCTTCATACGTTTGGGCAAGATTATAGTAAATGCCTATATTGGCTTCTGTAACGGGGATGATCTGCATAAAACTCGTATTATTTTTAAGATGCGCAATACTAGCATATTCACAGCTTTTAAAGATTACATAATGCAGCCGTATTATTCATTTAAAAAGGGAAGATATCGAGTGTAAACGGAGTAAACAAATGTTTGAACTTTTCCCATACGGATGGATTCGGCATTTGAAACGTATCGTTTTCCATGGTTAGTTTGGATGTATTCCATTTCATCGACTTTGAGTCATCGGCGATGATATCGATAGTAAAAGTTTGATCTATCAAACGGTTTATTTCAAACTGGGAATGGTGAACCGTACCGCATTCATCTTGAGGTTTCGGACTTGAGGAGTCGCAGGGCTGATAGCGATAAAGGGGATCGGAGATATCCATAAGACACATAAACTCCGCGTGCGTCGACTCATCAGTGCGGGATGTCATGCAGTTGAATCTGGTTTGATAGAGCAGACGAAAATAGTTTTCATCCGATCGGTATGCGTAAGGGATTTTATTGCGTTTGTTAAAAAATCCCAGAGGTAAAGCCGTACCCTCTTTTGTGCCGTTATAAACGGGTATGGCCCAATTGCCTTTTTGCCGCGGAGAAGCGGAAGGGTAGCGGCCTACGACGGGAAATTGATTGTAGCGTTCTTCATCGTATAGACGTTTGACGATCAGATTAAGCGATTGAAATTCGTATGCGCATTTGTCATCCTCTTTTGGTGTTGCATTGACGATAATGCGGAGGTTATACGTGTCTTCATTCACCTCAAACAGCTCTTTTTTTGTTTTGGCTACAAGCGAATTTTCCCGTTTTTCAGTGCACTCTTTCTCTTTGTTTGTGGCAACATAGGTGAGTTCGTATACGGCACCAAGTCGTGGATCTTTTTGGCCGTTTAGGGTATAGGTGATTGTTTCGTTTGCGGATAAAATGGGAATTAGCAAAAAAGAGATAGAGAAGATGTTGAATAGGCGCATGAGTCTTTTACCGCTTTAGAAGTTTGATAAATTGATTATATCTATTTATCGCTTCTAAGGGAAAGACCTGCTCTTTAATTTTATCCGTATAAAAAAGTTTCCCAATTTAGAGGGCTCCAATGATTTGAGTCACGGAGCGTCTTTGAGGGGACCGTGTTCATCGGAGCCTGCGGAGCGGATGAGGGAATAGGCGGAGGAGGCGAGATCTCAGGGATCGGAAGCCTCGGATCATAGGAAGCTTCGTCCATATAGGCTATGCGCTGCCCTCTTTTATCAAAAAAGACACCTTTATGAATTATCCCAAGATGTTGAGCATTGTAGGAAAAGACATTGAAGTCCCGTATAAATGCTCTGCAGTAATTTTTACGGTCATAAATGACACCGTTATAAAGCCATCCGATTGTCCGTCCGTGACGGTTAAATATGGGTTCCATGGTTGTTTTCTCCTCCGCCGTATTTTTTTTGAGGGTAATCATTGTAGCAGACAATTATCAAAGAATTAACAATGTTTTGTAGTAAAAAAAAACATTAAACATTATATTAAGTTTTAAGCCGTTTGGCAGATTGGTAAACTTTTAAGAATGCTTAATGCACAGTATTTGACTAATTAAAGGGGGTATTTTATGGCTGTTTTGATTACCGATTCTTGTATCAATTGTGACGCATGTATAGAGGAATGCCCCGCGACGGCCATTGTCAGTGCCGACGAATCGCCGCTTGAGAATGGAGAGTACACCTACGTCAAGCCCGAGAAATGTATCGAGTGTGTCGATGCCGCAGTCCCTAAATGCGCCGATGTCTGTCCGACCGAAGATTGTATCGTCTGGGATATGCCCTACATTGCGGAATATAATGACTACTTCGTATTCAGTGACCGTTACGTGATACGCGAGCACAAGAAAAAGGGGCTCATGTCTCCGGATGTAAATCCGATGCCTTGGCGCGAGTCTATCCCGATGGAACAGAGAGAAATGAACGTGAGTGTGGGACAGACGCTGAAGCTTTATAATTAGGTTTATGAATCCCCTTCATAAGAGGGGATACGAGACAGGAAATCTCTTTATTATCTTGTTTAGAAAAGGAATTTTAGATCTGTTCTGATCATATCGAGTCAACTTAAATACTTATGCCCGCTACATCTGAAATATTCTCTCCCCACACCCTACATAACTCTTCTACGGCATTTGGCAGCACGAATTTAATCAAGATTGCCGCAACGATACCCGCTATCACGGCACTCCACCCCAAGCTGGCTCCAAGTAGCCCAGCTACTGCCGAAATCATTGTTGATTGATCATTGCTGATATTGAGTGCCGACTTGAGATGATCCAGACAGCTTTGATCTTTTCCGTGTCCGCAGCCTCCGCAAAAGAAGTCATACGCCTGTTTGTTTAGCCGTTGGAAAAATAAGCGTCCTGCATCCTCGTCTTTTTGAATGCTCACGTTGCCTGTCAGCTTATCGAGCGACATAAGGCGAAACGAGTTTATCTTACTCTCCTTATGGAGGGCACCTAGGCTTTCATACAGCTCATTTTCACCCATTTTCGCAAGCTGGCTTGCGGCGATTCCGGTTATCATGATTGCTCCTTTGAATTGAAGTGATAGAATCCAGAGACTCCAACCTATTGTTATTTACTAATATTTTATTACTATTAATAATAATCTTACGCTCTTTTGTTTAAAATCAACTTATTCTTTTTTATCAATTTATGTTTAGATATATTGTCATTTTGTACAGACGGAAAGGAGAGGTTTTTTTGGCAATTAGTGAGGGTATTGGTTAGTGTAGGCCTTTTTGACTTAGGCTGTTGAGATTGATACGAGAGTCGATCCGTTCTGAAATATATTAGGATTGGATGCTGAAATGGCTGATTTACTGAGCGTTATTCGATTTTTTATGAGTAAGAAAAGTGACCACTTTATATTGATACTCCATATATTCCTGCAGCCCTTTTTCACCCAAAAGTCCGGAGAGTTCCTGCTGGGTCTTTTCGATGAATACCGTGGCTTTTTTCATTAGCTCAGAGCCTTTTTGGGTCAATACAACCGCTTTCTCTTTTTTATTTTCTCCGGACTCGAATGTAATGTAGCCCAGAGTCTCAAGTTTGATCAGATTCTTGTGCATCGCCTGTCGGGTATAGCCGATTTTAGACGCAAGGGTACTGGTAGTGATCCCTTTGTACTCGTCGATGTAGGGAAACAGGACGATCAACGCATTGCTCAGCCCCTCAAATCCCTGAGATGAGAGTTCATCCAGAATGAGCTGATTAAATATTTTACTGGTCTCTAACGATAAAAAGCAGATTGACATTGTAAACCTAGTTGACAAATTGGATGTATTGAATTATGATTCTATAAATATTCAAAGGAGTATAACATGAGATACCTTCTGCAAGTCGATTTTCCCCATAACGGACCGTTCGGTGACGAACTGAGCACGGCAATGGAAGATTTGGCAAAAGACATCGCGAATGAAAAAGGGCTGATTTCAAAGCTGTGGACGGAAAACGAAGCGACCAAGGAAGCAGGGGGGATATATCTGTTTGATAATGAAGAGGATGCGCAACGGTATTTGAAAAAACATACGGAGCGCCTACAGGCATTCGGATACAGCAATATACGGGGCAAGATTTTTGCGGTGAACGAAGCGCTGAGCGCGTTGTCGATTCCGACGAAATAATTTTTAAACATCAGATCAAAAACTATACCAACTCCAGCAGAGCGTCGCATGCCTCTTTGATGCGGATAAACATCTCCTGAGAGCCTCCGGCGTCGGGGTGAGCTTTTTTAGCGGCCTTTCGGTAGGCGGATTTGATCTGGGAAAGTTCCAGCGCACCTATCTGGGGGAGGTTCAATACGGAACGATACTCCCTTTGGCTGCATTGCATGGCGTTTATCTTGCGTCGGTTGTGCCGTTCGAGTTCATCATAGAACTCTTTTTGAGCTTTGCGGCGTTTGTTCAGCGCCTCTTCTCTCAGCGCTTCCCGGTCGGTTTGCCATCGCTGTTTGGACATGACGGCGCACGCGGCAAAACGGATGAACCCGTCAGTGATGAGTTCATCCAGAGAAAACGGTCCTACCATGTCATAAGGGGCATCCAGCCATGCGACGCTCTCAGTGGTGTCGATACGACCGATGGTGACAAAATCGCGGATACCCAATGAAGCGTTCCAAATGATCCACTCTTCATATTCGATCTCTTGCATGCTCTTTCTCCTGCCGTGGGATAAAAGGTTTTAATACATAATGCAAAATATGTGCTACCGCGGTGGAACGGTAAATGAATATGGAATGATAAAAGGTTTTTCATGGCACGAAACAGCATATCCCCGAAGGTCATACTGCTCAAAGGCAACGGAGGAATCACGATCAACAATGAGATGATGGAATTGCTCACGATCACCCTCGCGCACGGATGTATCGGTCTGCCGCTGAAGGCATTGTATGCCGAAAACATTTACATCGTCAAAGACAGAGAAACGTTTTGGGAAATACACAAACAGATCAAAGAGAAACCGTGCTGTTTCGTCCATGCTATCGACGGACTGGACGAAGATGATATGAAGAGAATTAAAGCGCAGAACGTTACGTTTGTGTAGACGCTTGTTCCCACTCGGGAGAGCGGGAACGGCAGAAAGCGTCACGAAAATATTATTTTGACGGAGGCAACTTAGGAAGCTCGTTGGAGAGGAGATCGAGATTCGGAAGCATGACGATCTCGATACGGCGGTTAAGCGCTTTCCCCTCTGTGGTATTGTTATCAGCGCGGGGCTGGAACTCTCCGTAGCCGGCTGCCGAAATGTTCGCAGGCTGTACCCCCTCATCGATCATCAGATGCACAACCCTCAGCGCACGTCCGGATGAGAGCTCCCAGTTGCTGGCGAAGCGGTCGTTATGGATCGGCACGGTGTCGGTATGTCCCTCGATTTGGAAACGGCGCTCCGGCAGCTCTTTGAGGACATCGGCGATCTCTTTGAGCGTTTCGCTACCTCCGGCATTTAGGGTAGTGCGCCCTGTCGGAAAGAGGACATTTTCAGGCAGGTTGATGACAAGGCGTCCGTTTTCGATGGATACCGTCAGTTTGCCCGCATCGATCATTTTTTGCAGTTTTCCGACAAAACGGGCGTAGATTTCGTTGCGTTTTTGGGTCTCTGCTTCGATCTGTCGGAGCGTTTTGAGCTGCTTTTCGGTGAGATTAAGCATGGATTGTTTTTCGGCCAGTTCCATACGGGTTGTATTCAAAGATGCCTGAAGTTTTTGATACTCCGCTTCGAGTTCCTGCTTTTTCGTTTTCAGCTCATTGATCTCTTTGTTGTAGCGCTCGATCTCTTCTTGGTTACGTTTGATCTGGAGCTTTTGTTCGTTGACGGTTCTTTGTGCCGAAGCTAAAGCGCTCCGTGTGTTTTCAAGTTCTTGTAATGTTGCCTCATGTGTCTTTGAACTGACACATCCGGTACTGAGTAACATTACGCCACATAGGATGGATACGGTTGCGAATCTCATAATCTTCTCCTTTTGATGGGGTAGGCGAACATTATAACTTAGATTAAAAAACACTCGATATTTTTTTCTCCGTTGGCTCGACGATCGTATTCTCGCAGCGGTTGCGCCCATTTTGTTTGGCGGCGTAGAGCGCTTCGTCCGCCTGCTTGAGCTGGATTTCGAAAGAGACGCCGTCGTGGGGAGCGGTCGCGACACCGAGGCTGATGGTCACGACGTCGGCGCACTTGGACGCTTCGTTGTTGATCTTCAAGGCTTCGATTTCGGTACGCAGCAGCTCGGCAACTTTGGCAGCTCCTTCCGGCGTGGTATTAGGGAGCATAATGACGAATTCTTCCCCACCGTAACGGGCGATACAGTCCGGCGGACGACGCAACTGCTGTTTCATCGTTTCGGCCACTGTTTTTAGGGTAACGTCTCCCTCTATGTGGCCGTAGCGGTCGTTAAAGCCCTTGAAATAGTCGATATCGACCATGATCAGAGCAATTGGGGTATGGTCGCGTTCGGCGCGCTGAAACTCCTCTTTGGCCCGTTTCATGAAGAATCGGCGATTCGGGATCTCTGTCAGGGGATCGATGATGCTCTGTTCTTCGAGCATTCGGTAGGCTTTGGCGAGGCGGCGTCCGAAGAATTGGATAAAAAGGAGTCCCGTTACGGTGACTGCCAGATAGCCGGCGATGCGCGGCCAGAGGGAAGCGTAGCGGTTGTAGGGGAGGGTGATGCTGATACCGCCGCGGACGTCTCCAATTTTGTATCCCTGTTCCGCATGGCACTGCAGGCAGCTTTTTTGCAAGATTAAGGGCGCCATGTAGCGATAGTGCCCGTCGGTAAAGGTGCCCACTTCATCGACTCCCGTTTCAAACATTTTCAGGGCTGTTCGTTCCCATGGCGTCGGTCCGTTTGCCGGCCGGATGGGTTTGAGGCTTGTAATGTGAATTTGAGCTCCGTTGTACTGTGCGGCAAGCTCGGATATCTGACGGGTCATATAGGCGGGGTTGATTTTGGTCAGTATTTTTCCGTTTTTGAGGCAGATGTCCCGCTCCGGGTCTTTGCTAAGATAGGGATTGGGCGGAGTCTTTTCATCAGCATAGACATAGACACCGCCGTGCCAAGCGTTCCACTCACGGGTGAGGACAATCTGATCGAAGAAAGCACGGCTCACTTTTAGGATGTTTTGCTCATCTTTCTGACTGCTATTGTAATATCCCCATCCGAAGGAACAGAGTACGATAACAATCCAACCGATGCTAAAGTATACTATCTGACGATACATGTATTTTTTCCCTCATCAAATGAAATCCGCAAATCAGATACGTGCACGTCTTTTAGTGTATAAAGGTATCTTTTTTCATTGTATAACAAGTATTTTTATGAGTACATAAAGAGAGTTTTAGAGGTTATATCTGTTTATACCTTTTTGTCAGCCTGCAAAAATCGTAAAAATCGCTCAGCATCAAATACTTAAATTCGACATCTTCGAATTGTTTCATCATGACCGGTTCGCCTTGGAGATAGTATTTCACGTCTTTTTGAAACTCTTTGGGATACTCCAGTTTTTCTGATTGCAACGATGCGAAACACTCCAGAAAATCGATAAAGAGAGTACTTACGACCTCGTCTTGTTCCGGTGATCGGTGTGCGAGAAAATCGGCAATCGTTTCAAATCGTTCACATATACGTATCAAACATGGATTCAAGTATTCTCCCTGCGTGCGATGGTTTGAAACGGTATACATAAAGTATTCTAATGATGATTGAAAGTTTGTCCTTTTCTTTTTAGAAAAGAAAAGAACCAAAAGAAAAGCGCCGCTCACACCAGAACGCTGGCGGTACGCTGAGGAACGAGCGTTCTTGGATCGCGGTATGCTCTTTTCAGAGAAACATCCCTTCGGGAGCGCTACGCTTGTTTTGCTACTTTTCGGCTAAACAGAAAAGTAGAGAAATGTTTTAAATTAGGTAGGAAAATTTGCATTCCCAACGAGGACGTTGGGAACGAGAGGAGAGATTATTTTTTGTAGGGTTTGACTTTGATGTCATTCCAGATTTTGCACTGACAGGCGAGGCGGTATTTGCACATAACGTCTTTTTCGGTCAATTCATCAGCTTCGGCCTGGGTAATCACACCCAAAGCCATCAATTTATCGAGTTCCTTGTCGGTCATATGAAATGCACTTTTTTCGCCGAGCTCTTCGACCTCTACGACACAGCTTCCGCACTCGCCGTCTTCACAGTCAAACGGGATTTGTACATTATGATTTTTGGCAATCGCAAGCAGGACATCCGCAGGTGACGCTCTGAATCCTCGTTCTCTTCCATGCCCCGGGAACTCTTCTGAAAAAATAACCTGATACATTTCTAACTCCTTACACAACACAAATTTCACCTACTACGATAGTACGATCCATGTTCTAAGTCAAGCGATGAATAGCGTGCTTTTTGCCTAATTTTTAGGCTGATATTGCGAGTACGGAGGTGTGTGTTGAGAGAATCGGATTAAAAAGTAGGCTGCCCCCTTTTTTTTTCTTTTTTATTCCCTTTTTTACTATTTTCAGATATCTATTTTACAAAATTTTTGAGCCTATTTTCCAAACCCAAAAGCACTTCATTCATTAGATTGTGGTGTATTGTATCAACGGGAACCACATAGGATAAAAGATGGATAAATAGATTATTTATCTCTAAATTTATTTCATAATCTAGTTTTGTTTGGCCATTTGTCTCTGTAAGTGTCCAAACACCTAATCCGGAGTAAATACCTGAATATTGCATAACAAGTTTAGCATTGGTAACACACTCAGAGAACTCACAAAAAAATGGTATTCCACCGTAAGGTCTAACTTCTACCTGAGAACCTATAAAATCTTCTGTAATATTAAGGACTTTAATTTTGACATTCGAAGGCCACCAAAGAGAATAAGATGTAATATCTGTAAGAATCATCCATATTTCTTCGGCTGGAAATGGTATCGTAATGGAATTTATGGAGTGTATTTGCTTCATCGTTTGATTTCCTATATTTTGGCATTGTCAAACACCTTTTGATCGGTTATTGTAATGCCGTGTTAGGTTAGCTTGGAATTGTATTACATATTGAAAGATATTATGTCCTTTTCTTTTTCATAAGAAAAGTACCAAAAGAAAATCGCCGCTCAAACAGAACGCTTCCAGCCGATTCGGCACTTCTGCCATCGGCTGGGCTCTTGGTGTGTTTTCGCGGCAGGAAATTTTGAAAGAATAATTTTCGCAAAGCGAAAATAAATAGATACATTCCCGTGATCCAAACCCTAGAGCCGTTCCGAAGGCAGCAGTGCCGAGAGGAACGAGCGTTCTTGGATCGCGGTATGCTCTTTTGCTACTTTTCGGCTAAACAGAAAAGTAGAGAGTTGTTTTGAAATGTGGGATGAGAGAAAGGGAAGAAAAAGTAGTTTGTCCGCTTTTTTTAAACTTGTAATTTAGAACGTATTGCTTCTTTTAATAATTTAGCACTCGGATCGATTAAATTTTGCCAGTTATATGCCATTTCATTCCATAAAGTCACGAGTTCTATGGGTTGTGTTTCACTATTTAGCGCTCTTCCTAAGTTTTGAGCTTCGAGTAAAATTTGATCACAGCGTGCTAATGCTTTTGTATAATAAATATGTATACTATCAATCATAGTTTTTAGTTGTTGTTCTGTTTCAATATCTATGTATACTGAGTTTAATTCAAGAGAACGATATGTCTGGGAAATATCAGTAAAAGCTTTAGCTAACTCAAGGAACATATTTTTTAAGCCATTAAAATAAGAAGCTGCAAAATCTTGATTTTTATCAAGACTTGCATATTTTCTTAATTCACCAAGCGAATTGTATAAATTAATTACCGCTTCATATAAAGATTTTAGTGCTTCAATTTTGTCTTGTTCATATCTAGATATGCGTAGATTTTTTTGATGTAATTCAACTGCAAGTTCATGTCCTAATCTCTCTTTTTCAATAGCCAAGGCATGAATATGACGTGCTAACATTTTATCTGTTTGAATTTTGATAAATGATTTACTTAGATAAGCTGCTATGGCTATGGCAATTGATGCACCTCCAATTGCAGAAAGAAATAATTCAAACATACAAAACCTTTCTTTTTCTTTCACATTTCCTTGTTATTTCTCAAGATAGTGTGAATGGATTCCCGCCTTCGCGGGAATGACGGAGGACTTACAGCGCTTTCGCCATAATACGATTAAGACGTGCAATAAACCCTGCAGTATCCGCAAGCGTCTCTCCCTCATAGAGTTTCGCTTGATCGAGCAACACATGCGCCGCATCGTCGATGAGGTTCATATCCGCTGAATCACTGAGTTTTTTGATCAACTCATGGTTCGGGTTGATTTGGAGGATCGGTTTCGGAGCCGGGAAATCCCCGCCCATGTTTCCGAACTGTTTCATCATCTGCGCCATCATGTACCCTTGGTCTTCTTTATCGACTTTCAGACATACGGCTGACTCGGTGAGATCAAAGGTCGTTTCGACTTTCGATACGTTTTCCCCAAGAGCATTTTGGAGCTGTCCGACGAAGCCCTCTAGGCTTTTCGCTTTCTCTTCGTGCTCTTTTTTCTCCTCTTCGGACTCTTCGAGTTTCGCATCGGTGACGTTGACGAATTTATAGTCGTTGTACTCGCTCACCATCGGGAATACGATCGTGTCGATCTCTTCGTTGAGCACCAACACATCGATCCCTTTGGCTTTGAAACGCTCTAGGGCAGGGGAGTTTTTGAGCATTTGGAGAGACATTTTTGCCGTGATATAGTAAATCTCTTTTTTCTCGGCATCGACACCCTCGACGAATTTGCTGAACATTACCGGCTCGTGAGCATTAAGTGTGTTGAGTTTGAGAAGCTCTAGGATTTTCTCACGGTTTCCGAAATCGCTGTAAAGACCCTCTTTGAGGACGTTTCCGAACTCTTTATAGAACGCGTCGTATTTTTCGGTGTCGTTTTCCGCCAATTTAGCAAGCTCGCCCAACACTTTTTTGACCGATGCGTTTTTGATCTTCGCCATCACGCGGTTGCTTTGCAAGATTTCGCGGCTGACGTTGAGCGGAAGGTCGGCAGAGTCGATCACCCCGCGAAGGAAACGAAGGTAGGTCGGCATAAGCTCTTTTTCATCGTCGGTGATGAAGACGCGGTTGATGTAGAGTTTAATACCGCTTTGGTAATCAACGCGGTACAAGTCCATCGGCGCTTTAGACGGTACGTAGAAGAGGGTAGTGTACTCTAACGCCCCCTCCGCTTTGTTGTGCATCCAAATAAGCGGCTCAGATGAATCATGCGCGATGCTCGAATAGAAATCTTTGTACTCTTCGTCGCTGATGTCGTTTTTGCTTATTGTCCACAGAGCGTTAGCCTTGTTGATTTGTTTGTTAACGATCTCGTTGTGACCTTTTTCCTCACCCTCTGCCGGTGCTACCCACTCCTCTTTGTCCATAAAGATCGGGAACGGGATGTGGTTGGAGTATTTTTTAACGATAGAGTCGATGCGGTGCGTTTCTAGGAACTCCGCTTCATCGTCTTTGAGATGCATGATGATCGTCGTACCGTGAGAATCGCGTGTTGCGGGTTCGATATCGTATTCGCTTCCCGCCATGGATGACCATTTGTACGCGCTTTCTTCACCCGCTTTGCGAGAAATAACTTCGACTTTGTCCGCTACCATGAACGACGCGTAGAATCCGACCCCGAACTGACCGATGAGTTTGGAATCTTTTTTCTGATCGCCGCTGAGTTTTTCCAAGAACGCTTTGGTTCCCGATTTCGCGATGGTTCCGAGGTTCTCAACGAGATCGGTCTCGTTCATACCGATACCCGTATCGCTGATAGAGAGTGTTTTCGCCTCTTTGTCGATGACGATGTCGATGCGCGGAGCGAAGTTGACCCCTTTGTAGTTTTCGTCGGTAAGGACGAGCATGTTTAGTTTATCAAGTGCGTCGGAGCTGTTGGAAACCAACTCGCGGACGAAAATCTCTTTGTTGGAGTACAAAGAGTGGATCATGAGATGCAAGATTTGTGAGACTTCAGTCTGGAACTGATGTTTTGCCATGTGACTATCCTTTATTGTTTAAAAATTTGAGCTGTGATTGTAACAAAATAGTTTTAATAATGCAAGAAGTATCAAGTAAGTTTAGTCAAATGCACTAAACTTACTTTTTGTAATGTTTTTTTCTTGTACTTTTCTTTTTAGAAAAGAAAGATATGTACTTTTCTGTTTAGCCGAAAAGTACCAAAAGAGCATACCGCAATCCAAAAACGCTTCGCTCCTCTCGGCACGACTGCCTCCGGAGCGGCTCTAGGTAATGGATTGCGGGAATTTAATGAAAACAATGATGCCCTCACAGCACACCAAGAGCAAGGTCGCGTGCCGTAGGGCTAACGCGTACCGCTAGCGTTCTGGTGTGAGGGCGATTTTCTTTTGTTTACTTTTCTTATGAAAAAGAAAAGTAATAAACTAGTATTTAATGTGGGTAAGATAAAGCCCATTATGCGGCGCAATATCGGTAGTATGGCGCTTTACACAGTTGATTTGTTCTATCAGCTGTTCTTTCGTCGCTTTCCCCGCCGATATACGGAGCAAAAAACCGACCATCAGGCGGATTTGGGAGCGTAAGAAGCCGTTTCCTTCGAAAACGATGATAAAGTGCCCTTTGTACGAGTAGGCATAGGCACGGTAGATGATTCGGGTATGGTGTTCCAAATCGTTGCCGCTTTTTTTAAAAAACTCGAAATCATGGGTTCCGACGAAACAGCCTATCGCATCACAAATTGCTTCACGGTTGAGGCTCGGGACGAACGTGATAAAGTTATCCTCGAACGGATTGCTAAGTCCCTCTTTGATGACGTATCGATAGACACGGCGCTTGGCACTGTAGCGGGCATGAAAATCATCCTCCACGAACTCGATGCGCTGTATCCGCATGGAGGGGGGGAGCTGAACGTTGAGCATTTCACGAAGACGGTGCAGGTCGGTCCAAAAATCGGGGAGATCGACATGGATAACCTGATGGGTAGCGTGAACGCCGCGATCGGTGCGTCCTGAAGCTTTCGGGGTGGCGGTGATTTTAAGCCGATGCAAGACGGTGATAAGATGTCCCATCACGGTGTTATCGGTATTGGGCTGCTGTTGAGACCCCATGAACGCCGAGCCGTTGTAGCTCAGTGTTATTTTTACACGGCTCAAAAACGGCTCCCTACCAGACGTTTATAAAAACTGTAGGTGATGATCAGCCATACCAAAGTGACGACCCATATCGTGTGAAATCCGAGCCATTGCTGAGTGATGATGGCCGCCGCATAAAAACCGACGATGGAGAGAAAAAGCCACAGGTATATCCACCGTTTTTGGTGTCGGGCATGGACAATCCCCAGCGCAATCATCAAGAAGACGGAGATAAGGGGAAAGAGGCTGAGCAGAGTGTTGGTAATAAAGCGTTGGGTTTTCCGTTCACGCAGTTCGTTATTGGTCCAATAATCGAGCGTATTGCGGTATACCATCGGATCGGTGGAGAGCTTGTCGTTGATATAGCCGGTTTTAAACAGCATGGTTCGAAGAAGAATATTGTCATAGCTGTAGCTTACGCCGTTGTCCAATCGCAGCTGTAAGACCCCTTGTTTATTGATCAATTCAGCTTTGTCGGCTTTAATGAGGATTTCGTCTTTCATCGATTTGTTAAAAAGGATGACATCCCCGAAAACACGCGATTGCGGATCGTTTTTGTTGATGAAGAGCATCCAGTCGCCGAAATGGTGTCCGAACTCCGAAGCACCCAGATTGAATTTGGCTTCCGCCCTTTTTTTCTCCAAAAAATTGGCGGAGATGATTTTGATGTAAGGGGTGACGACGACAAAATTGACAAACAGCAAAAGCGAAAGAAGCAGTGCAGGGACGGCTAATATCCGTGCCACAAAGAGGGGAGATATCCCAAGTGAGAAGACAACTACCATCTCGTTGTCGTTGGAGAGGCGGTACAGTGCCAGCGCGCCGCCGACGACGAAAGCGATGGGGAGCGTGTAAAAAAGGAGCTCGGGAACGACAAAAAGATAGAGTTTCGCCATCTCTGAGAGTGTGATCTGAATGACCGCCGTATAGGTGGCGAGCTTGATCATAAAAATGACCGAAGCGATAGCAAATAGAGGTAAAAAAATCGAAAAAAAGAGGATCGAAAGATTGGAGAGGATATATCGGCGTAATTTATCCATAAATACCCACCAAAATATTATTGACATACGTGTCAAACATCAAAACGATCCAGCATCCCATCGCTAAAAACGGGATAAACGGAAGCTCTTTGGACTCTTCGGTTTCATCACGGGTAAGAATCAGTGCCGGAAGGGCCAAAACGGCGCCCAGAAAGACGGCTGCCAGTCCCAGTTTGATTCCCAGTAATGCCCCCATCGTCGCGGCAATCATAATGTCCGCTTCACCCATAGCCTCTTTTTTGATGATATAGGAGATGTAAAAACGCAGAAGTGAAAAACCTCCGGCAAACAGCAGGGCGTTCGTAACGTTGTAACCGAGACTCTCCAATGAGGTTACGCTGAAAACGGCAACGGTGAGTGCACCGAGGTTGAGGCTGTCCGGTACCATTTTGTAGCGGTAGTCGATGGCGGAGAGGGCAAGGAGGAAATCAAACGTTACGGCGATGCCGAGCGCTTGGAACGTCAGTCCGAATTTCAGTGCGCTGAAGAGAAAAATAAGGCCGCTGAGAAGCTCAATCAGCGGGTACTGCATCGAAATCTTTTCACCGCAAAATGCACATTTACCGTGGAGAAACAGCCAAGAGAGGATCGGGATATTGTGCCAAAAACGCAACGGCGTACTGCAGCTCATACAGTGCGATGCGGGGAAAGATATATTCTCATTCAACGGAATACGGAGTATCACGACATTCAAAAAAGAGCCTATCGCAGCTCCCAAAACAAAAATAAAAGCTAATTCCATCAGTTCAATCCTCCGAAACGTCTCTCAACGGTTCTAAATTTTTTGATTATCGATTCGAGTTCATCGGTCGTGAATTCGGGCCAAAGGGTTTTGGTAAAAAACAGCTCCGCATACGCCGCCTGCCATAAAAGAAAGTTCGAGAGGCGGTGGTCTCCCCCCGTCCGGATCAGCAGATCGACGTCGTGGGTGCAGTCGAGGGCGCGGGTAAGCGTTTCTACGCTTAGAGGGCCGTTTTCACGCAGAGCGTTGGCGGCACGGACGATTTCGTCGCGTCCTCCGTAGTTCAGTGCCAGACACTGCGTCAGGCCGTCGCATTGTGCAGTCGCGTTTTGGACATCGTCGATAACGCTTCGAAGCGATTTGGAAAATATGCTCAGATCGCCGATCGGCTCGAATCGGATATTCCCTTCCAGATAGGTGGAGCGTTCGCTTTTGAGATAGCGTTCCAAAAGCTTCATCAAAAATTCGACTTCGATTTTCGGCCGTTTCCAGTTTTCGGTACTGAACGCATAAAGGGTAAGTCGGTCAATTTCGCTATGGCGGGCGCAGTAGGTAGTGATGGCACGTACGGTCTCCGCCCCTTTTTCATGTCCGTAGGTTCGGTTTTTTCCCTGAGCTTCAGCCCAGCGGCCGTTTCCGTCCATGATGATCGCGATATGGCTGGGGAGATTGCTCATAAACGGGCCGCTTCGTCCAAGAGGGTGAGGGAAAGGGTGAGTTTATCCATTGTGCTTAACGGCACGGTAGCACCTTCTGTGATAAAGTCGATCCGGTTGGTATCACTGCCGAACGGATTGGACTCGTCGATGACATTCAGACAGACCGCATCGACTCTCTTGTTTGTTAAGAGCTTTTTGGCATTGTTCGCCGCAACGGTTGTATCGGTTTCGGCTTTGAACGCAACCGTCTTTATCCCCTCTTTATTGCATGTGCTCAAGAGATCGATATTCTGTTTCATCGGGATATTCCAATGCTTTCCGATGATCTCTTTTTTGAGTTTTCCGTTTTGCGGATGCTCGGGGATATAATCGCTGACCGCCGCCGCCATAAACAAAAAAGGCTCTTTTTGGATTAAGGCTATCGGCGCGTCATGGATGAGAGAAGCTTTGGAAAGTTTCCCTTTTTTGGCGATGCGGATTGAATCGGTGAGATATTCCCCCATCTCTTCGGAACTTTCGACATCGATGGTATGGATCGTATTCGGAAGATTAGATTCAAAGCGCGTAGCGATCAGATTTACGTCCGCTCCCCGTAAAAACAGCGCGGTTGCGAGTGCGGAGGCCATTTTGCCGCTGGAGCGGTTGCTGATGGTGCGTACGTCATCGAGTTTTTCGATCGTTCCGCCCCCAGTCACTATGACACGGCGATCGCTCCAAAAATCGTTTTTAAGCAAAATACGGGCACTCTGCCAGAAAATCTCCTGCGGTTCGGCCATGGCACCGTCACCCACGACCTGACACGCAAGCTCTTTGGTCTGTGTCGCGATGATCTCGTAGTTGGCGATGGCGAGCATTTTTTGGGAAGCTTGGATCATCGGGTTTTGGATCATAGAGGTATTGGCCGAGGGGGCGAGAAGTTTGATCCCGGGATAGGCGAGGGCGCACTGGGTGAGGATCGTATCGGCGATACCGTTGGCGAGTTTGGCAATCGTGTTGGCGGTAACGGGGGCGATGACGAGCAGATCCGCCCACTGGGCGATCTTAATGTGGTTGAAATCATCTGCCCATGACTCATTTGTATCATCCAGAACGCGGTTGCGGCTTAATGCCTCGAAACTGAGCGGTGCTACGAATTTTTTGGCGGAGGGAGTCATTACGACCCGAACCTCGGCACCCGCTTTGATGAAGAGTCGGAGGAGTTCGAGCGATTTATACGCCGCAATCGACCCTGTGACACCGAGGAGGATTTTTTTCCCTCTCAAAAGATTGGACGGGATCTCCATTATTTCCCTTTACCGAAAAATTTGGTGAAAAATCCCGCTACTTTACGGATCGGGGTACGGCTGAGGATGAGGATGTCGCTCTCGTATTTTCCCGCCGTGACAGTGGTACCTGCAGCGATCATGACGTTATCGGCTATTTCTACGGGAGCGACAAGCTGGGTATCGCTTCCGACGAAGACGTTTTTACCGATAATCGTTTGGTATTTTTTCACCCCGTCGTAGTTGCAGGTGATGGTTCCCGCACCGATGTTGCTCCCCGTATCGATAGTAGCGTCGCCCAGATAGCTCAAGTGTCCCGCTTTGACTCCCGTAAGGGTTGATTTTTTCACCTCGACGAAGTTCCCGATATGGGTCCCCTCCAGTACGCTAAGCGGGCGCAGATGGGCCAACGGCCCTACGTCGGAATTTCGAACGGTTGAGTCTTCGATGATGCTGTGGGCTTTGATGTGGGAGTTTGCGATGAGGGTATTGCCGCAGAGGCGCGCACCGTTTTCGACGATACATTCCCCCTCGAATTTTACCCCTTCTTCGATATAGATTGTCTCAGGCAACTGCATGATTACCCCCGCATCCATCCAAAAACGGCGGATGCGATCCATCATAATCATTTCGGCCCCAGCAAGATCGTTTTTCGAGTTGACCCCTTTAAACTCCACCTCTTCGACATACAGCGGTGAGATACTCAAACCGTCGTTGCGCGCCATCTCGATAACGTCGGTGAGGTAATATTCCCCTTGGGCATTGGCGTTGGATAAACGGGGGATATACGTTTGGAGGACGTGGTGTTTGAAAGCATAAACCCCCGCATTGACGGTATTGA
This sequence comes from Sulfuricurvum kujiense DSM 16994, assembly GCF_000183725.1. Taxonomy (NCBI): domain Bacteria; kingdom Pseudomonadati; phylum Campylobacterota; class Epsilonproteobacteria; order Campylobacterales; family Sulfurimonadaceae; genus Sulfuricurvum; species Sulfuricurvum kujiense. Next base: position 1,107,636 of record NC_014762.1, read on the forward strand.
TCGCTTTTTCATCCGCAGAGGCATCTTTTTCTTCGACAATTCTCAAAACGGAGTTGTTTTCGATAACGACACGGCCGTATCCGCTCGGATTGTCGAGAGGGATAACCGACATAACGATATCAGCCGGATTGGCGAGGAATTTTTCGATGGAAGAGCGCTCTATCAGCGGCATATCTCCGTTGAGAACGAGGACATTGTCGTATTTCGGTTTCACTCCCATCATCGCGCCGCCCGTCCCCGGAAAATTATCGGCATCCTGGGTGATGAACGTCAAATCGGTGAAATGTTTTTCCATCGCGGCGATGACGGCATCTTTTTGATGGGCGACGACGACGATGACGTCATCGGTAATCTCTCGTGCGGCTTTGATACTGTAGTAGAGCATCTCACGACCGCAGATTTCATGGAGTACTTTCGCTTTGGGCGATTTCATCCGACTCCCTTTTCCGGCAGCTAAAATGACGATGGAGAGAGAGTTTACCATACAGGCTCCTGAGATTATTTCCTGCAATTTTATCAGAATTTAATGAAGATACACCCTTAGATTGTGGTATTATCGCCTCATTAAAACTATTCTTTAATTCGCGGAGTTTTGTTTGGGTCGTTTAGCTTTTTTTCTCTTTATGATCCCGCTGATGCTATGGGGTGCCGATCCGCAGGTTCCGGCAATGAATTTCAACCTCACCGCACCCGAAACTCCCGCCGAAGTCGTCAGTTCCCTGAATGTATTGCTGGTTCTCACCGTCTTGTTTTTGGCACCGAGCCTTGTACTGGTGATGACCACGTTTACCCGTTTTGTCATCGTATTCGGTTTTTTGCGTCAGGCATTGGGGACACAGCAGGTTCCCCCGACACAGCTTTTGGTTATGCTCGCTTTGATCTTGACCGTATTTGTGATGGAACCTGTGGCGACGAAAGCGTATGATGAGGGGATCAAACCCTACAGCGAAGAGAAGATCACCTACGATGAGGCATTTGAAAAAACGACTGAACCGTTCAAAAATTTCATGGTGCGCAATACCCGTGAAAAAGATCTGGCCCTCTTTTTGCGTATCCGTCACATGCAAAATCCCCAATCGATCAAAGAAGTACCCCTCACTATCGTGATTCCCGCGTTTATGATCAGTGAACTGAAAACGGCGTTTGAGATCGGATTTTTGCTCTTCTTGCCGTTTTTGGTCATCGATATGGTCGTGGCTTCCATTTTGATGTCGATGGGGATGATGATGCTTCCGCCCGTTATGATCTCGATGCCGTTTAAGATACTTGTTTTTGTCATGGTGGACGGGTGGAATCTGCTGATCGGGAATTTGATCGCCAGTGTTAAATAAATGAATAGTGATATCAAAACACGCTTGCGTGTTTGGGCTCTCTGCCGAAGAGAACACAGCGTTAGCGCAGACAACAGGGGTTTTACTCCTGTGTCGTATTAGGAAATAAAATGAAATGTGAATATTTTGGTATCTGCGGCAGCTGCCGCGATTATGAAGAGGGATACGAGGGGCAGCTTGAGCGCAAAGTCTCGGCCGTTCAAGAGCTGTTTTTTCCCTTATATTCAGGGAATATCACCGTTTGCCCTTCTCCTGCCGAGAGATACCGATCCCGTGCCGAGTTCAAAATCTATCATGATGATGGCGGGATATCGTATGCTATGAACCGGCTTGACCGTCAGGGAGCATTGAAAATCGAGCGGTGCGGGATCGTTTCACCGTCTATCGCATCGGTTATGGAAAAACTTTTGATCGAAATCAGCGATCTTGGGATCTCCCATAAGCTTTTCGGTGTCGATTTCTTAGCCTCGGGAGAGGGAGAGATTACCCTCAGTATGCTCTATCACAAAGCACTGGACGACGAGTGGAAGAGCAAAGCGCATGAACTGGAAAAACGGCTGGGAGTTTACGTTATCGGACGCAGCCGTAAACAAAAAGTGGTTCTTTCCCAGGATTACGTTACCGAAACACTGAACATCGGCGGCCGTATGTACCGTTATATCCATATTGAAAACAGTTTTACCCAGCCGAATCCGAGAGTGAACGAACAGATGATCACATGGTCTTTGGGACAAATCGATAAAATCGGCGGCGATCTTCTCGAACTCTATTGCGGTGCGGGAAATTTTACGATTCCGTTTGCAACCAAGTTTGACCGTGTCCTGGCAACGGAGATTTCCAAAGCCTCCATCCATGCGGCGAAACAAAATATGGCCCTTAACGGTGTCGGGAATATCGAGTTCGTCCGCCTCTCGGCAGAAGAATTTACCCAGGCACTCGACGGCGTACGCGAATTTCGCCGTTTGGAGGGATTAAACGTAGCCGATTATCATCTCAAAACTCTTTTTGTCGATCCCCCGCGCGCCGGTTTAGGTGAAGAACCGTGTGCGTTTGCATCGCGCTTTGATCATATTCTTTATATTTCCTGCAATCCCGAAACGCTTCTTCGCGATTTGGAGATACTGAGCCGTACCCATACGATAGAGGCTATGGCGGCATTCGATCAATTCCCTTATACCCACCATTTGGAGATGGGTGTAAAGCTAACGAAAAAAGGATGCGTGTGAGAGCAGTTTTAGTAAGCGCTTTGTGCGCGATATACCTGTACGGTTCCAATGACCCGCAAGCCATTGTGAATGAAGTAGCGAAACTACGGCAAAAATACGAAGAGTGCCGTCAAGCACAAAACAGCCTTTCACCTTCTGATGCGGCGGTAAAAATTCAAGGGTATCAAAAACGCCTCGCCGTTCTCGAAAATCAGATCAAACAGCGTGAAAATGAGATGCTGCAAATCAAAAAGCAAAAAACAGAGATGGAACGGGACCTTTCCCAAAAGCAGGGGGTAATCCGAAGCATGGAGAAATCTCTGACGACAAAGGACCAGCAATACCGCCAAACAGTAACCCAAAAGGAAGCTCTTGCTAAAGAGGCCAATGCGGTTAAAGTGGGGAAAATTGAACGTGAAAGTATGAAAAATGCGTTGCTCAAGGCAAAGGCGGATCTGGAAAAACTTGAAAAGTCGATGGGTAAAAATGATAAAGAGGTGATAGTACTGCGTGCTTCTTTGGCAACTGCCAAAGCCGAAATCGAAAAACTTCGTGCACAGCCGCTTGCCCAAGGGCAGAATACTGCAAAACTTCCGGTAAATGTTCCTGCCCCTGTTGATCAAACTCCGAAAATCAAGGCGCTTCAAAGCGAGCTTGCCAAAGCCAATGCATTGATTACCCAACTGCAAAAAGCACCGGTTCAGAGTGCTGTACAGGAAAAAATCGTCATAAAAACAGTCGAACCGACCGAAAAGATCGTTGCGTTGCAGCGTCAGCTTGCATCGGCTCAGGCAACAATTTCGAATCTTCAAAAAGGGGTAAAAACCGTTACCCAAGAGAAAATTGTCGAAAAAGTGGTCTACAAAGACCGTCCTGTCATACAGGAGAAGATTGTGACCAAAGTGGTCGAACCGACCGAAAAAATCGCCGCATTGAAGCGCGAACTTTCCAATGCACAATTAACGATAGCCAATCTTAAAAAAGGGTCTTCTCCTAAAGTCGTCGTGCAAGAAAAAGTTGTTGAAAAAGTGGTGTATAAAGATCGTCCGGTAACCGTCGAAAAGGTTGCGGCTAAAGCGGTGAATCCGACGGAACAGCTGAACAAAGCACTGCATCAAAAACTGGCACAAAATGAGACACAGACCGCGAAACTCAAAGCACCTGCAACGCAGAAACTGACACCGCCGAAAGAAACGAAACTAGCGGCTGCCGCTGTTCCCGCAAAAGCTCAGAAAGTATCGCAAGCGACAAAAACTCCTGTTAACACTCCGTCCGAAACACCGAAAAAATCCTCCCCGTCCGCCTATCGTATGGCGAAAAATGCTCCGATTTACAGTGCTCCGGGCGGATCGGTAATCGATACGTGGGAAGAGCGACGATCGTTTACGTCCGGAACGGCAAGCAACGGATGGGTTAAGATTACGGGGTATTTCGTGAATCGTGTCTGGCAGAGAGCGGATCAGGATATGTGGGTAAAAGAGAGCGACGTTATCAAACGATAACGTAGTCTCGTAAGAGGCAATTTTCAGTGCCATATCGGTAACCGAGCGGGCCCTGCGCTCCGTCGGCGTTCAAATAAAACGGTATTAATAGCCGTCGTATGGCAGTTTTGCCTCTCTCCATCCGAACATAAATCCGTTTTCGAGATTATACGCCTTGATCCCCTCTTTAGCCAAAAGATTGGCGGCGGCAGTTGAACGGGGGCCGCTTCGGCAGACCAGAATGACCGAATCGACGTTGCGGAGTTTCATCGCTTTCATGACGTCGCTGACGAAGTTTTTGTTGAAAACTTCTTTGGCGTCATAAAGTTTTTGGGTATCGACATGCCCTTTTGCCTTGTCGGTTTTGACTTCAAACTCGGAACTTTTCACCCGTTCTTCGATCGATTTGGGGATATAGGTCCATTCATAGGCCGGGATATTGATAAATCCTTCGCCGTGTCCGGTATAAATATATTCGAGAGTGGTTCGGACGTCGACAATAATCGCCGTCCCTTTTTTTTGCATATCGTACGCTTCGGCGGCACTCACATCCCCCTCGTAAATATCTTCGGCATTCAAAGCCGCGCAGGCAAGGAGAATAAGCAGCAGTTTTTTCATTGATTTAATCCTCTGGAAATTATAAACGCGAATTGTATCTGTATGAAGATTATAGGCAGATGAAAAAAATTAATGTACCATTACAAAAAAGAATGTGGAACTTATGACAGAAGTTATTAAGATTATTTATGTAACTGATTGGGCCGTAGAAAATTATCTTCCCAACCGTGACCCATTCGGCGATGTAATATTAGGGCTTGATGCTCAAATCACCATTCAAAATAGCGTGCCGGAAACGTTTGACGAGATCGATCTCTTAATTCTTCATCCGATGCAGATGAACAGCTCGATTTTCGAGACGATCAGCCGGAGTAAACTGGAAAATCCTGCCATTAAGACCGTTGTTATCTCGAGTGCACACGGAAGCGATCTGTTTTTGCAGGCGATAGATGTCGGGGTAGATAAATATCTCCTCAAACCGCTTCTCCCCAGTGCCGTACAAAAAGTTGCCGAACGTCTAATACGTCAATCGTTGGAGGCAAAACAGGCTCAAAAAGCGTTTAAACAGATCAATCTGATGTTCGGAGCCATCTCGAAGACATCCCTTTTGATCCGAATGGAAGAGAACGGGCTTATTATTGAAGTCAACGATCTGCTGTGCCGTTTGTTGGGCTACCAGAGCGACACGATGATCGGCAGTCACTGGATGCGGTTTGTCGAGCGACGTTTCTGGAATTTTTTACGTTCTTTGGTGCGTGAACGGCTCAGGGCGGGTGAAATCTATCGGGGAATTCTTGAAATGGTGAATGCCAAAGGGGAACCGATAACGGTTGACAGCACGATTTATGCTATTCGCAATCAGCATCAAGAGATCGAAGAGATCGTCTGTATCGCGCAGGATGTCAGTGAAGTCAATCGTGCGATTTTGGCGAGTGTGGAACAACTGATCGATTATGAATCTTCACTGACTGTTTTGTTTAACCACCGCTATGAAGCAATTTTGATTAATAAAAAGCATTTGGAATCAAACGGATTTAAGAACAATGAAGAGTTTTTTTCATCGTGTGCATTATGCAGATGGTATGTTGAAACATCTCACGGTTTGGAACAGATTACCGAGAGCGGAGCTAGCCGAAAAGAGGTATTGGAGTCTATTTTTACACGTGTTAACTCCGGGAATATTGAGGGAAGATTGGTGATGGAATATCTAAATCTTGACAAGCAATTTTTTACCGTACACATCAGTTCGATGCCTAATCCGATGATTCGAAGCGAAGAGTATCATATTCTCTATTTTATCGATGTTACCCATTTGGAGCGGCTGAAAGAGGATAAGATCAATGATGCCAAACTGATGAGTGTCGGTCGTCTGGCGGCGGCAATAACCCATGAGATCAATACCCCGATCACGTATATCAAAGGGAATCTGGAATTGCTTGAATGGGAGTGTGAGGAGAAAATGCCCGAAGCGGTTGCTTCGTTTCAGCCGATTCGTGAGGGGATAGCGAGAATAGAATCGATTGTGAGTTCAATGTACGAATTTGCCGGTACCGGCAAAGAGGAGATGAAGCCGTGCAATATCAATATGACGTTAATCTATGCTCTTCGGATCATTTTGAACCGTTCCAAACATATCGCCCCAATCTGGATCAATGACGCTCTTTTTACGGCTTTGAGTACTTATGATGCGACAGCATGTATGACGATGGGAATATCAAATCGGTTAGAACAGGTGTGGATAATATTATTAAATAATGCGTTAGATGAATTTGAAAAGGGTACAATACCGTATGAAAATCGCCGAATCGATATTCACTTTAATTGTACTCAAGAGCTGATTAATATCACTGTGAGCGATAATGCAGGGGGGATACCTGAATCTATGCTGGAAGGAATCTTCGATTTTGCGATAAGCGGAGAGAAAAAAAAGAGTATGGGTATAGGGTTGAATGTAGCCAAAGCGATTATTGAGAAACATGGCGGAAACATTAAAGTGCGGAACGAGAATCAGGGTGCCGCATTTAAAATAAGTTTGAAAACGTATGAGGAGAAAGCGGATGTGGTTTGATGGAGAGAGCGTAAAACTAAAGGAAGAGAATCGTCTTTTGCAAGAAGAATGCAACGGACTTAAAGCCCAATTGGCACTCTACAAAGAGATAGCGGCTTTGAGTGACAAAGAAGCTGTAGTTGTCCTAAATGCTCAAGGAGAAGCGCTTTTCTTCAATTCACGGGGCGAGGAAATCGTCAACAAAGATGCCGTAGTCCAAGAACTCTCCAAAGGGCTGAATGAAATTGTCGTCGGAGAGTGCGAAGCTTCGGTTGTAAGCAAAAATCTCAGCCAGGGGATGAAAGGATTTATTTTACATAAATCATCGGTAGTCGGCGGTGAAGAGGGCGGATTGCTGGAGATGCATCAGCAGAGCATCAAAGGGGCTTTGAACGCGACCCAAAAAGTATTCATGGATATTCTTGAAAAACTCAAAGAAATGGTTCAGCAGTCCCGCGAAACGGCGGAAGGTTCCGTCGAGGGGCTAAAAATTTCAAATCGTGTCGATGAGTATATGAACAATCTGGCTGAGCTGATGGAGGGGACACTCGCTACTACGGCCAGTTTGGTGACACGATCAAATGAAGTATCGAGCGTTATCGCACTGATCAAAGATATCGCCGATCAGACCAATCTCCTTGCGCTCAATGCCGCTATCGAAGCGGCTCGTGCCGGTGAACACGGACGGGGTTTTGCCGTTGTCGCCGATGAAGTACGAAAACTCGCCGAACGGACGCAAAAAGCGACGAAAGAGATTGAAATCGTCATCCAATCGATGCAGCAGGATACCAATGAGATTGAATCCGCGACGGAAGAACTTTCCGGTATCGTCGCCAGTACAAAAGACGAAGTTTCGCAGCTAAGTAATCGTATGGCGATATTCCAACGTAATTCGTCACGCAGCGTGTATGAAATTATGGATATCAGCAACTATATTTTCAGCAACTTGGCAAAAATAGACCATGTAATTTTCAAAAATAACGTCTATGCGTTCTTATTCGGTCAAGCCAACGACTTTAAACCGGTGGATCACCATTCATGCCGGTTAGGTAAATGGTATGAAAACGGAGTCGGCAAAGAGCAGTTTGGGCATCTTAAATCATACGCTATGCTGGAGAAACCGCATGCCGCCGTCCACTCACAAGCTAACGCGTTGATTGCCGACTGCGGCGAAGGGAAAAAACTGTGCTCGCGTACTCAGATCGAACAGCGTATTAAAACGATTGAAGAAGCAAGCCACGGTGTTTTTGAAGCTTTGGATGTATTGGTAGCCGAAAAATCGGAAGATTTGATGGGAAGTGCTATTGAAAAATTGTTTGGAGGGTTAAAATGATACGTTTGTTAATTGTGGATGATGAGCAGTCTATCGGTACGATGCTTGAAAAAGCACTGGGACGTTCGGGTGATTTCAAAATAACCTATATTGATAATCCTGTAAATGCGCTCAGCCGCTTTCGTGCCGGGGAGTATGACGGTGTTTTGTTGGACATTATGATGCCCCAAAAAGACGGTTTGAGTGTTTTGGAAGAGATTAAAACGAAAGACCCGGAGTGTGTGGTTGTCATGATGACCGCCTATTCGACACTGGATAAAGTACTGCAAAGCCATAAAGTCGGAGCGGACCATTATCTTCTCAAGCCGTTTGACTCGTTGGCAAACGTAGAGAAAAAAATACGAGAATTGGTCAAAGTACGTTCCTGATTTTCGGGAGGTTCGCCTTCCGTTTTTTTTTGCCTAAAAATTTAATCCTTAGTAATATAGTATGAATACTTGACAATAAGAAAAAGCTATATTAGAATGGTGAAAAATTTAGGAGGAAACAATGGCTCAACAATGTCCTTTGATTTTTCGTCAGGTTGATGCAACCGTTGTTCGGATCAATACTCTCTTTGTAGTTCTCGGTATTATCGGATTCATGGTTACCTACAACACGTTGATCGTCTCTTTTTTAATTGTCGATTTTTTTCTTCGTCTCTACGGGTACAAACAGTTCAGCCCTATTAACAGAGGCTCGTTGCTTATCCAGCAAAAGTTGTCACTGGGCATTAAAATGGAAGATGCCGGTGCTAAGCGTTTAGCCGCATTTTTCGGGCTGGTATTCAGTATATTCTTGCTTGCCGGGACACTTTTGAATGCATATGCGGCGGTAACGGTTATCGGAGGAATATTTCTTTTTTGTGCATCATTGGAGTTATTTTTCGGATATTGTGTTGCGTGTAAAATTTATTACATCGCCAAAAAAATCTATCCGAAATGGTTTGAGTAATGGCGGCACTCTCATCCAAAGCGATTTACGGACTTGCCGCTATGCATGTGCTTGCCCATGCACCCCGTTCGCGAGCGATGCAGGTAAGAGAAATTTCGGCTATGACGCAGATATCGCACGGATATCTTGAACAGCTTCTTTCCATTTTACGCAGAAATAATCTCGTCAGCAGTATACGGGGTGCATCGGGAGGATACAAGCTTGCCCGTCTTGCACACGAAATCGAAGTCATTGAGATAATCGAAGCGTTAGAAGGGCCCTTTTACAAGATCGAAGGAAATATCGGATCAAGCCTGATTTTAGAGTATTTTTGGAACGACATAGAAGAGAAGATGCGCACTCTTTTCAGTATGAAGCTTTCCGAACTTGACCAGGCATACCAGCCCCATTTTTATGAAATATGATTTTAGTATTGCTGTGTACGTTTTGATTCGATAAGCTTACGTTTTTCCATCATCATCAGCTCAATTTCATGGGCATTTTTACCGCTATAGACCTGCTCTACCCATAGATGGCTTTTTGCATTGACCTCTTCGTAAAAATCTTGGAGCGACGAACCTTTTTTAGTCGCTATTTGCGTTTTGTAAAAAGGCTCGACTCGAACTTTTTCTTTGGGTGCGGCATATTTTGCTAAAACCGCTTCGCTTGTTTTATTGATTCGCATACTGTTCTCATTTTGTTTGAATACAATCATGCAAGCAAATACCGTACCTAAATTTTGGTATTCCAAGTGCGGATTTATCGTGTAAAATAGCATTATGAATATATCATCATTAATCCTTATCGGAGCATCAACAGGCGGTCCGGGTCGAATTTATTCGATTCTTTCGGCATTGGAGAGTCATTTTGTCGGCTCTGTCGTCATAGCGCAGCATATGAGCGCTCCGTTTATCCCCAGTTTTATCAATCAGCTTCAATCTATCGTTTCGCTTCCTATCATTTCTGTCAATGAACCTCAAAAGATAAAACGAGCGCATATTTATGTCTGCTCCGTTACGTCCGAGTTGGTTCTTAAAGGCGGCGAAGTATGGATTGAACCGATGGAAGAGGGTGATTACCCCTATAATCCTCAAATCGATCGGTTATTCGCATCCGCATCGTCTCTCCCCGCATCTATGAGACGCTTAGGGATTATTTTGACCGGAATCGGTGATGACGGTGCCCTCGGTGCCTTGTCTCTTTATGAATCAGGCGGAGAATGCCTTTTTGAAAGTGAAGAAAGTTCTATCGTATACGGGATGCCGCGGCGTGCTAAAGAGCTGGTAAGCAATGCGCATGTCGCGGGAATCGTAGAGATAATAGAGCGGATCAAAGATTTCGGAGGGTGCCGTGTTTAGCTGGTTCAAATCGAATAAAACCCCCGAGCCTCAAGAGAAAACGGTTAAACCCGTGGAACACTTTGATAATCCGCAAGCGGTATTGGCAAAGTTTACCGCTATTACCGGGATCCATTTTAATCATAAAGAGGCGATTACCGCTTCTAAACTTATCCACTTTTGCCGAAATCACAATCTTAGTTCGTTTGAGGAACTCGATTTTCGTCTCGGAAACGATCGTCATATTCTTGAAGCATTGATTAATTTGCTGACCGTCAATGAAACCTATTTTTTCAGGGAATCCCGACAAATCTATTTTTTAACGGAGAGAGTCGTTCGGAATCACGATAATGTCCGTATTCTATGTGCCCCCGGCTCGACCGGCGAAGAGCCTTACTCCATTGCGATGGCTTTACTCGATGCGGGTGTTTTTCCGAATCGCATCGATATCGTTTCGTTGGATATTAACAGTGATGTCAGCACCATAGCCAAAGAAGGGCGGTACAATGCCAGGTCTTTGCATAAAACCCCTCTTTCCGTTCAACAGAAATATTTTGTACAAGAGGAAGATTTTTTTAAAATATCGGATGAAGTCAAGCGTCTGGTCACCTTTTATACGATCAATATTTTCGATGACCGTATTTTCGATCTGGGGCGGTTTGATACGATTTTTTCACGCAATATGCTGATCTATTTTGATGAGGCGACGGTTGTCAAGGCTGTTGAACGGCTCGGTCGGCTTGCCCGAAGCAAAGATTCAATATTGTTTTTCGGACATGCCGATTTTGTCAATACGCCCGCTACTTTGCACGAGCATTATGAAGATGGGACGAAGTTTTATTCGGTAGGCTAAAGCCCCTCATTGAGCACATACCATAGCCGCTCTACTTCGTTGTCATCTAAAAAGAGGGTTGATGCACGGGTGTAGAGCCATTCAAACCCTTTCGGATTGATCGAGAGGGTGTGGGAACAGTTTTGGTGTGCGGGTAAAAATGCCCGTATCAGCGAAATATCGTTTTCGATGGGAAGATCGCAGAAGAAACAGTTCAATTCCCGATGCAGTCTCCCCTCATGATCGAGGATACGAATATACGATTCGATGGCTACCCGCTTGGGGTTTTGATCCTTCCACCTTGCCGATGCATCGTTTAGCAGATCGAAGTAAAAATTCCCTATCGATTCGGAATCTTTGAGATGGGGATGAAAAAGGGCGATAAACTGCTGCCACAGCCTCAGCCGCTCATATTCGCCCATCCATGAAAATCCCAGATGGATGACATCTTTCATACGCGGAATGGAAGATTTTAAAGAATATTCCGCTTCGTAGTCAATTTTGAATCCCATATTGATAGGGCTGTGGCGGGCTCCGTAGAAACGGTAAAGGGTCTGTAAGCTTTCCTCGGCTATGATACTGACAATCATATCTTCTTCGCGGGCACGGTTGAGTTTGATAATAAAGCCCTGCATTTTTAGTTCTACTTTTACACGTTTCTTTTTAAATTATTCGTTACTTCCTATTATTTTAACCTTTTTTAACCTGACTATTGTTAAAATAAGAAAATTTCATCTCCCTTTAAACTACTTATGTTTAAAAAGAGATTAAAAAATAACAATTTGCCGAAATTTTTGGTGAAAGGTGACGATTAGAGTGGAATACCAAGACCTATTACGATCATTTAAAGATAACTGCGGATTCGGTTTGATTGCAAACATCAAAAACCGTCCTTCGCATGAAAATTTAGAAAATGCTATTACTGCGCTCGAGAGAATGATGCACCGCGGAGCGGTAGCAGCCGACGGAAAGACGGGGGACGGAAGCGGATTGCTCCTTTCCCTTCCTCACGAATTTATGCGTACCTGCGCTTCGGAAGCGGGGGTTGAACTCCCTGAAATGTACGCGGTTGCCGTAGTTTTTACCCGTGATGCCTCAACATTAGCGCGCTTTGAGCAAATTTGTGTTGCCAATGATCTTAAAGTGGTCCTGAACCGACGTGTACCGGTTGATACCAACGCTCTTGGAGAGCAGGCTCTTGCAACGTTGCCGGAAATTCACCATATTTTTATTACCGCGAACTCTTTGATGGCAAGCCAGCGTTTTGATGCATTATTGTATTTGAGCCGAAAAGAGATCGAGCATGCTCTTGTGGATGATCAAGATTTTTACATCGCATCGATGAGCTCACGTGTCGTTTCGTATAAAGGTTTGATTATGCCGACGCATATCAAAGAATTTTATACCGATTTGCAAAACGAAAATTTCAAAATCTCTTTTGCCCTTTTCCATCAGCGTTTCTCTACCAATACCCTTCCAAAATGGCGTTTGGCTCAACCGTTCCGTGCGGTTGCCCATAACGGTGAGATCAACTCGGTTGAGGCGAACCGCTTCAACGTAGCGGTTAAATCCGAATCGATCAAAAGTGAAGTATTTACCGACGAAGAGATCGCACGCCTTCTCCCGATCCTTCAGCCGGGCGGATCGGACAGTGCGAGTGCCGATAACTTTTTCGAGTTTTTGATCATCAACGGAATGGATTTCTTTAAAGCGGCGCGTGCCGTTATCCCCGCTCCGTGGCAAAATGCCCCGCATATGGACCCGCAGCTGAGAGCGTTTTACGAATACCACTCTACCGTTTTCGAAGCATGGGACGGCCCTGCGGCATTCTCACTGACGGATGGCCGCTATATCGGATGTGTACTGGATCGTAACGGTCTTCGCCCGTCCAAATATATCATTACAAAAGATGATACCCTCTTAATCGCAAGCGAATACGGTGTTATCGATATCCCCGAAGATCAGATTAAAGAGCGCGGACGTTTGCAGTCAGGCCAAATGATCGGTTTGGATCTTAAATTCGGAAAAGTGCTTAAAGACGAAGATATCAACCAGTATCTCAAATCGTCCAACCCGTATATGAAATGGCTCAACGACCATATGATCTACCTTCAGGAACATGTGGAAGAGCAATATTCTACCCGTTGTGAATACGACACAAACAATTTGATCGAGCGTCAGCGCTATTTCAACATTACCCAAGAGGTGGTTGAACAGGTGATCGAACCGATGATGCGAGACGGAAAAGAAGCGGTCGGATCGATGGGGGATGATACTCCGTTGGCGGCGTTCAGTACCGTACAACGCAACTTCTCCGATTATTTCAAACAGCGTTTTGCTCAAGTTACGAATCCGCCGATCGACCCGATACGCGAAAAAGTGGTGATGAGTCTCAACACCGGATTCGGAGAAACGCACAATATTCTCGATGAGATTCCGTCGCATGCGAACCGTCTCAAAGCGATTTCACCGATTATCGTCCGTGAAAAACTTGATGTTCTCAAATCGTTCGGAGATAAAAAATCGCCGCGATATCAATCGTTTTATTCCAATCAAGAGTTCTCAACCGCTTACAGCGGTGCACTGAAGCCGGCGCTTGAAGCGTTGGTTGAAAAAGTGATTAAAGCAGTCCGCGAAGAGGGTGTCCGTATCGTTATCCTGGATGACAGCGGTTTTGACAAAGAGCACAAAGCGATCCCGATGCTAATGGCGGTAGGGCGTATCAGCCGTGCGTTGCTGGATGCAAAAATCCGCCATTTGGCTTCTATCGTCGCCTGTACCTCTGAGGTGATCGATTCTCACGGAGCGGCGACCTTGATCGCGTACGGTGCAAGCGCCGTTTATCCGAGCCTATTGTTTGCAACCGTAGCGGCACGTGCCGAGAACAGCGTCAATGATGTGAACTGTTCCGAAGCGTTTAAATCGGTCCATCATGCCCTCAATGCGGGACTTCTTAAAATCATGTCGAAAATGGGGATTGCAACGATCGCATCGTATCGCAATTCAGGACTTTTCGATGTTATGGGTCTTAGTAAAGAGATTGTTCATGAGTGTTTCGGAGAATCGTATGTGATGATTCCGGGACTCACCTATGAGGATATCGACGCACGACTGGATCGCAATCACAAAGATGCGTTTGAAGTGGGCGGATTTAATAAAATATTCCCGCTTAAAATAGGGGGATACTACAAATTCTACAACGGTCAGGAACACCACGATTTCAGTCCGGATGTGATCCATGCGATTCACCGTGTTTCCAAAACCGGTAAGCGCGAAGATTTTGATAAGCTCAGTGCATTGGTTAACGGCCGCGGACAAAAATTCATCCGTGACTTTTTTGAGTTTAAATCTGACCGTTCTCCGATCGATATCAGCGAAGTGGAACCGAAAGAGGCAATTTTCAAACGGTTTGCCTCGGCTGCAATGTCGCTCGGATCAATCTCACCGGAAGCACATGAGTGTTTGGCGGTAGCGATGAATACCATTGGTGCACAAAGCAACTCGGGTGAGGGCGGTGAAGATGCGGCACGTTTCGGAACGCTCAAAAACTCGAAAATCAAACAGGTAGCATCAGGACGTTTCGGGGTTACTCCGGCGTATCTGCGCTCAGCCGAAGAGATTCAGATCAAAGTAGCCCAAGGGGCAAAACCGGGTGAGGGCGGACAGCTTCCGGGTCATAAAGTCAGCGGCCTGATCGCGCGTCTTCGTTACACGATGCCGGGCGTAACCTTGATTTCACCTCCACCGCACCACGATATTTATTCGATCGAGGATTTGGCGCAGCTGATTTTCGATATGAAACAGGTCAATCCGAATGCGAAAGTGGCGGTTAAACTCGTCTCTTCCGCAGGTGTCGGAACGATTGCGGCGGGTGTTGCTAAAGCGTATGCCGACAAGATCATTATCTCCGGCGGTGACGGCGGAACGGGTGCGGCTCCACTTACCTCGATCAAATTTGCGGGGAATCCGTGGGAACTCGGGCTTTCCGAAGCGCATAACGCATTGAAAGTCAACAATCTTCGCGGATTGGTTCACGTTCAAACCGACGGCGGACTCAAAACGGGTCAGGATATCGTTAAAGCGGCATTGTTGGGTGCGGAGAGTTATGCGTTCGGTACGGGAGCATTGACCATCATCGGATGTAAAATGCTCCGTATCTGTCACGTTAATAAATGTTCGGTCGGAATTGCGACTCAAAACGAAAAATTGCGAAGCGAGTATTTCAACGGAACGGTTGAACAATTGATCAACTATTTCACCTATTTAGCCGAAGATGTCCGTAAAATCATGGCTCAGCTCGGGTATAAAACGATCGAAGAACTGGTCGGGCGCAGCGACTTGCTACGCGTTATCGATACCGAATTTGCACAAAAATTCGATTTCAGTTCGGTGTTGCACCGCGAAGAAGGTTTCAATACCTGCCAAAGCGCTTCAAATGAGCCGTTTGATTCCAACGAGTTTGAAAAAGAGGTTCTCGCTGAGGCGATGGATGCGATCAAAAATCCGGAACGTCCGATCCGAATCGTCCGTGACATCTGCAATCTCAACCGCAGTTTCGGTGCCCGAATCAGCGGTGAAATCGCCCATTACTACGGTGATGGCGGACTTAAATCCGATACGATCCGTATTGATTTAAAAGGGATTGCGGGTCAGGCCCTCGGGGCTTTCTTGATCAACGGTGTCTCAATCCGTCTTGAGGGTGTGGCGAATGACTACATCGGTAAAGGGATGCACGGCGGTAAAATCGTGATCAAATCGAAAAACCAGGGTGAGCGCTTCAGTGCCGGCGGAAATACGTGTCTTTACGGTGCGACGGGCGGTAAACTCTTTATTGCCGGTTCGGTCGGCGAACGTTTCGCGGTACGTAACTCGGGTGCTCTTGCAATAGTCGAGGGGACCGGAGACAATGCGTGTGAATACATGACCGGCGGTGTTGCCGTGATCCTCGGTAAAACGGGTATCAACTTCGGTGCGGGTATGACGGGCGGTTTTGCGTTCGTATACGATCAAGACCACAGTTTTGTCGAAAACGTCAACCGTGAGTTGATCGATGCGCTCCGTATCGATACTGATGATGGGGATGAAGCACGCCACTATCTCAAACGTTTGTTAAAAGAGTATGTAGCAGAGACCGAGAGCGAAATGGCCCAGGAGCTGCTTAAAAACTTCCGTGTTGAAATCCGAAATTTCTGGCTTGTTCGCCCGAAAAACTTAACCAAATTGCCACTCAATCCGGATAAAGGGGACTAAGAAATATGAGAGAATTTTTAACGATTGAGCGTCTCGACCCCACGAAACGCCTTGTTTTACAACGCCTAAAAGACTTCAGTGAAATTTATGAGCCTATGAGCGCGAGCGATGCAACGTCGCAAAGTGACCGTTGTATCCAATGCGGTGACCCGTTTTGTTTGAATAAATGTCCGCTGCACAACTATATTCCGCAGTGGCTTAAATCGGTTGCCGAAAAAGATTTGAAATTCGCGTTTAACCTCTCCAATGAGCCTTCACCGTTTCCGGAAGTGATGGGACGCGTATGCCCTCACGATCGTCTTTGCGAAGGGGATTGTACCCTTAACGACGGCCACGGTGCGATTACAATCGGCGGTGTGGAGACCTTTATCAACGAAGAGGGATTCCGCCAAGGGCTAAAACCGTACTTTCCGGGAATTACGACGGATAAAAAAGTAGCGATCATCGGTTCAGGTCCTGCGGGTCTTTCTGCGGCAACGTATCTACTCCGCTCCGGTATCGCCGTGACGATGTATGAGCGTTCAGACCGTGCGGGAGGATTGCTCACCTACGGTATCCCGAATTTCAAGCTCGATAAAAAAATCGTAGAGCGCCGTGTCAATCTTTTGATCGAAGCGGGATTGAAACTGGTTCTAAACTGCGAAGTGGGCAAAGATATCGAATTTGACGAGATTGCCGATCAGCACGATGCGGTTTTCATCGGAATCGGTGCGACGAAAGCGAAAGGGGCTAAAATTTCCGGAGAAAATGCGTCGAACGTTTATATGTCGATGGAGTATTTGACCGCTATTCAGCGAAAAAATTTCGCTCTGAGCTATGACAAAAAGTTTGATTTCAAAGACCTCGATGTCGTAGTCATCGGGGGCGGTGATACGGCGATGGACTGTGTCCGTACCGCAAAACGCGAAGGGGCGAAAAGTGTCACGTGTCTCTACCGCCGTGATGCGCATAATATGCCGGGTTCGGTCAAAGAGTACAAAAATGCGATCGAAGAGGGTGTGGATTTCACCTTTAACGCCTCTCCGAAAGAGGTTATCCTAAACGACAGCGGAAAAGCGGTCGGTATCCATATGGCCAAAACCGTTCTCGGTGCCAAAGACGAGTCGGGACGCCAAAAAATGGAAGAGGTCAAAGGGGGCGATTTTAACGTCAATGCCGACGTTATCATAATGGCGCTCGGATTCGATCCGTGCGTCCCTCCGTTCTTAGCCGAAAACGGTATCTCTGTGAACAGCTGGGGCGGTATTATCGTCAACGATAAACACGAAACAACGACGGCGGGAATCTACGCCGGCGGTGACTGCTATCGCGGTGCCGATCTGGTTGTTACGGCTGCGTATGACGGTCGCGAAGCGGCACGCTCTATCGTTAAATCTCTCCTTCGCTAATGAGCGATTTTGTCAATGCGGCCATCGCCGCATGCCAAGAGATAGCGGCACTCTTGGAAGAGGGTGACTCCTCCTTATACCTTCTTCATGAAGAAGGGGCGGGCGGAGACATCAGCAACGGCGTCGATCTCAAAGCCGAAGCGATCTGTTTTAACCGTCTTTCACCGTACGGTTCGGTATTCTCCGAAGAAAGCGGTTGGATGAGCCCCGAATCTTCGATCAATATCATCCTCGATCCCATCGACGGCAGCGACAATTTTATCTCCAGACTTCCTTATTACGGTATTTCCATTGCGCGCGTTACAGAAGGAAATACAACCGAAGCACTCGTTTGTAATTTGGCAAACGGTGATATTTTCGTCCGCACACAGAACGAATATTATACGACTACGCTGCGCGCTTCTTCCCAAAAACATGAAATTACGATCAACAGATCTGCCAAAATCGGTCTTTTTGAAAAAGCGCCGGAACATCCCGATCTAGTCCGAAAACTGATGGAAAAAAAGCTCAAATTTCGCTCTCCCGGGGCCTTAGCCCTCTCGTTGGCGTATGCCCCTTATGTGAAATATGTGCTATTTTTAGGTACAATGCGGCCATACGATATCCAAGCCGGGCTTTATCTGAGTGAGCACCTTTATGTGTTTAACGATGATAGATATATCCTGATGTGTGCGGATAAAGAGCTTTTTGAGCAGATACGTTCGATTGTAGAAAAGGAGTATTTTTGAGTCTATTTAACCTGTTCGGGGACTCCGAAAAGAAAAAACAGCCCACTAAAAGCGAGGCGCCGTCTCACTGGGTAAAATGTCCTTCGTGCCAGTCACTGATGTATTACAAAGAGATTGAAAAACAAAACCATGTTTGCCCAAAATGCGGATTTCATCTACGTATCGGTGTTAAAGAGAGACTTGCTTTGATTAGCGACGAGGGGAGTTTTGTCGAATACGACAGCAATCTCCGCCCGATCGATCCGTTGAACTTTGTGGATAAAAAAAGCTATGCGGCGCGTGTCGAAGAGGGATATGCCAAAAACGGAACCTACTCTTCGGTAGTCAGCGGGGAATGTACGATCAACTCTGTTCCCGCACAGCTCGTCGTTTTTGATTTTAATTTCATGGGTGGATCGCTCGGTTCGGTTGAGGGCGAGAAAATCGTCCGTGCCGTAAACCGTGCCTTAGAGAAACGTATGGGGCTGATCATCGTAAGCGCCAGCGGCGGTGCACGGATGCAGGAGAGTACGTTCTCCCTTATGCAGATGTCTAAAACATCGGCAGCGTTAGCGAAGCTTGCGGATGCGAAGCTTCCGTATATCTCATTGCTGACCGATCCGACGATGGGGGGTGTCAGTGCCTCTTTCGCGACACTGGGAGATATCATTATCGCCGAGCCGGGTGCACTGGTCGGATTCGCGGGTCAGCGTGTTATCAAACAAACGATCGGAAGCGATCTTCCCGAAGGATTCCAGCGTGCGGAGTTCCTACTCGAAAAGGGGTCTATCGATATGATCGTGGAGCGCAGCGAACTTAAAGAGACGTTGAGTGATATGCTCAAACTGCTTCTTCCGTAAATATGCAGCTTTACGCTCTTTGTGACACGCAGACGCTTCATCAAAAGGGGGTAGATACCCTCTCTTTTGCCAAACGTGCCAAATCTCTCGGGGCAAGCGTTCTTCAATACCGCAACAAACACTCCGATATCGCTACCATCAAAACGGAATTGATCGCCCTACGCCAAGTTTGGGAGGGTTTTTTAATCATTAACGATCATTATGAACTTGCCCCCTTTTGCGACGGCGTCCATATCGGTCAGGAAGATTTGTATACGATCGATCCCGATCCCGCACGTGCGATCAAGATCCTGAAAATGGCAATCGGCGAAGATAAAATTATCGGTCTCTCCACCCATAATGTTGAAGAGATTGAGATTGCAAACCGCCTTGACCTTAATTATGTCGGTTTGGGAGCTTATCGCGCTACATCGACAAAATCGGATGCCAAAGTTCTGGGAGATCGTCTCGATGCGATCGCCGCACATTCCAAGCATCCTGTTGCCGCTATCGGCGGAGTGAAACTTGACGATAGATTTCAGCATGTAGCCTATCATGTCATAGGATCGGGACTGTTATGAACATTTCCATTGTCACGATAGCGAAAAAAGAGCGTTCCTTATACGATCCCCTCTATCAAGAACAGATGAAAATGATCTCCCGCTTTGCAAAAGTGGACGATGTTGAACTCTTTCCCAAAGAGATTGTCAAAGCGCATACGATCAGTCCTGAAGCATCGCAAGCGGCGTATTCGAAATTATTATCACCGATGTTGGGTAAAAATTACTCGATTGCCCTCCACCCCGAGGGAAAAAAAATGGACAGCTTTGCATTTAGTAAGCTTATAAGTGATAAAATTTCGTTGCAATTTTTTATAGGCGGGGCATACGGCTTTGAAAAAAGTTTCGTAGACCAGTGCGATGCGGCGATCAGCCTCTCTGAGATGACAATGAGCCATAAAATCGCAAAAGCGGTGCTGTTAGAGCAGATATACCGTGCCTATTCACTGTTAGCAAACCATCCGTACCACAAATGAGGAGCATTGATGAGAGACCATGAACTGCATTATTTCGAGGAGATATTACTGACGCGAAAAACTCAGATTATCAAAAATCTTACCGGCGTTGAGAGTGAAATGAACCAGTTGCGTGAGTTGGAACTCAATGACGAGGGTGATTATGCGTCTGTCAGCAATGACAATATGGTAGAAAATGCGATCGGTTCACAACAAATGCATGAACTTGACGAAATTGAAGCTGCACTGGGTAAAATCAAGGCTAAACAATACGGTATTTGCGAAATGTGCGAAGACGACATCGGTTTTCAGCGCCTCAAAGTAAAACCGCATGCAAAATACTGCATTGTCTGTCGTCCGATCGTCGAAAAAAACAAACACTAAAAGGGGAAGAAAATGCAGTTAAAACGGTATACCATCGCATCGCTTATTTTAATGATTTTAGTCGCTGCGGCGGTTTATTCGATCGATAACGGATCGATATCTTTTGATTTGTTAGGGATGCATTTTCCAAATCTTCCGGTAGCTTTTTGGGTCGTAGTTCCTCTGGCGATTATGTATGTAGCCAGTTTGCTCCATATGGGTGTTTTCGCGTTGGTCGGAAATTTCAAACTTCGCCGTTTGAACAAAGACCATGAAAAAATGGTCGATGCGCTTCGCGACGCTCTGCTGGGTGTCGGAGAACGCAACAACGTTTATAAAAGCGATGCGTATAAACTTATGGGCAAGCTGATCGATAACTCTGTGATTTTGCCGTATGAAACGCTCCGCTCGGTCGGAAACGAAAAAATCGATGACGCTTTGCAGCTTATGCGCGATGTGAAAGAGAATAAAAAAGTGGAAATTAAAAAATTCCATTTGCCTTCTAGCACGTCGATTGCTATTCAGAATAATCTTAACCGTTTTGAGCGCGGCGAATTGGATGCCGACAGCATTCTCTCGCGCTCGGAACGTTATGGTGAAATCGTATGTGCGAAAGCGTATGAGTCGTATGTAAAAACGGCTTCCGTCGGATCGGTAATGAAGTTCAAACAATTTTTTACCAAAGCTTCTTTGGCCGATTTTATTCAACGCATCAATGCGGGTGAAAACGGGATCCAGATCAGCAACGAAGAACTCTCATCACTTTTTGCATCGATTAAACTCGACGCTAATGACTGGATCGACCTATCAGCGGCAATGTCCAAAAATATGCTCCCTGAACAGCGCATCCGTCTTTTTGAGATGTTGAGCGAAAATAATGACGATGCAATGGAAGGGTATTTGTATACCCTGTATGATTTGCAAATGATCGATACGGCAAACGAGATTTTGAACAATACGTCAAACAACGATTATCAAATATTCAAAGCGTACCGTGACCTCAAACGTGCCAATAAACACTACGATATCGCGATCTTCTTGCGTCGCAGTTAGTATTTTAGAACGCTATAGGAGTAAAACCCCTATAGCTACGCTTGCCGCTATGGCACTGAAGCTTCGCCCTAAAGGGCGAGAATAATCGTCTTACAGGTACATAATGACTCCCAAATTAGATTTTTCTTCACCCGTTTATGCTCTGGCACCGTTAGCCGGTTATACCGATTTGCCGTTTCGCAACGTCGTAAAAAAGTTCGGCGCCGATTTGACGGTAAGCGAGATGCTCAGCTCCAATGCCTTGGCCTACGGCTCGCAAAAAACGATTAAAATGCTAGAACGCAGTCCCAATGAAGATCCCTATTCGGTTCAGATCGCGGGTGCGGAGGAGGATATCGTCCGACGTGCCGTAGAGGTGCTTAATACGGTCGATGATATCGATATTATCGATCTTAACTGCGGATGTCCGGTTCCGAAGATCGTCTGTCACGGCTCGGGAAGTGCACTTCTGAATGATTTGCCTCGCATGGCGCGTATCATCGAGACGATCAAAAAAACCTCCAACAAATCGACCCTCAGCGTCAAAATCCGTTTGGGGTTCGAGACGAAAAACCATATCGAGATCGCCAAGCTCGTTGAATCATGCGGTGCCGATTTCCTTGCCGTTCACGGACGTACCCGTGCGGGAAAATTCAAAGCTCCCGTCGATTACGACGCGATCGGAGAGATTAAGGCCTCTATCGGTATCCCCGTGATCGCCAACGGCGATATCGATTCGTTCGAAAAAGCGCAATGGGTTTTGGAACACACTAAAGCCGATGGTGTGATGATCGGACGCGGAGCGGTCGGTGCGCCGTGGATTTTCCATCAGCTGAAATCTGGCAGTTCTGCCGTCGATCCGTTGATCAAACATGCGATCATTATGGAACATCTCGACGGGATGGTAAGCTTTTACGGCGCACGCGGTGTCGTGACATTTCGCAAGCATGTCCACACCTATTCAAAAGGGTACGAGGGGGCATCGGCATTGCGCGATCAGGTCAACCGCATCGATGATCCCGTACATTTCCGCGCCGTAGTCGATGAGTTTTTCCTCACCCATCGCCAGATCGGTGAGGGATTCAAAGCCTCCGATATGAAATGCGAGTGCTGATCGATTTAACAATCAAAAAATATTTTTTTATATAAAATTTACTCAATATAAGTATCCTTATATAAAAGAAGAATAAGGATACCTCATGCGTTTTACTCTGTTGACGATTTTATTTCCAATCTATCTATTTGCCGTATCGGCCCCTGAGAAAGCTCTCTATTTGGAAGGTTCATCCGACAAGGGGATTATTTTGGCGCACGGTAAAGGAATGGACCCCGATTTTAAAGTGGTGAAGCCGCTGAGGCTGGCACTCCATAAAGATATGGGATTTCATACCTTATCACTGCAGATGCCTAATCAACACGAAGCCTATGAAGATTATGAAAAAGAACAGCCGAAAGTGGATGCTATGATTGATCAATCGATCGCTTTTTTACAAAGCAAGGGGGTCAAGACGATCTACCTGATGGGACACTCTCTGGGGGCGGGGATGACGAACGGCTATCTGGTTTCTCATCCCAATGCGCCGATCAAGGGATATATCGCTATCGGGTGCCGCGGGAACAAAAGCAAGGTGATTTCATGCACCGATAATATGACGAAAATTAAGATAAAAACGTTCGATATCTGGGGCAAAGAAAACAGTGAAGACGAAGCATATGCCCTATTGCGTGCACCGCTTGTCGGAGCAAATTACCGACAATACGGTGTCGAGGGGGCCAACCATGCTTTGGACGGATCCATGGAATTTGTCATAGAAGAGATAGAGGGATGGTTAGAACAGTAAACTTATCCGTTACAGAAGATAATGGTGAATTCGACAAGCTAGCAAGAGAGTAGAGCGGTTTATCCGCTCATTGAGAATAGGCATTTAAATCAATTATGTCGGTTTTCTTTTTAGTGATCGCCGCATCCGCAATCGTCTGAATGGGAGTGATGAAGCATTGCATCGATTTCCTCTTGAGTCGCCGGATAGATTTCAGTAACGGTTCCTTCAAACACCATATTGATGCCGGCAAGTGGATGGTTACCGTCTAGAACGGCGTTGTCGCCTTTAATTTCGGTGACGGTATAGATAAGAACATCGTCTTCGTTTTCGGGCATATATCCCTCAATCTGCATTCCTACCGCCAGCTCTTCCGGGAGATTTTCCAACGCTTCAATAACGAGTAGCTCTTCATCATACTCTCCGAATGCTTCGGCTGCTGAGACCGCGACTTTAAACGAATCGCCGAGAGATTTTCCTTCCATAGCTTTTTCTACAGGGGCAAATATGTTTTCATACCCGCCGTGTGCATAGACAAGAGGTTCTTTTCCCTCGTCGATCATCTGACCATCGGAGGTTGTGACGGTATAATTGAGAGTAACGATAGTGTTTTTTGTGACGGTCATACAAATCCCTTGGATATAAAATATATGTTAATGAACGTTATATCAGAAATACAATAAGCAAAATATTAAGTTTGATTTGGCGATACTGTCATAACCGCAGACATTCGCAATATATTTTAAAGGGATGTTATGAAAACAAGTGCACGCAATGAACTCAAAGGGACAATCAGCGAGATAAAAACAGGGCAGATCAACAGTGAAGTCGTCCTCTCCATCGGGAGCGGTATCGTCATCAAATCGGTCATTACGAATGAATCGGTTGACGAAATGGAACTGAGTGTAGGGGATACGGCCTACGCGATTATCAAAGCACCGTTTGTCATGGTCGCTAAAGACAAACCGACGAATATCAGCACGCGCAATATCATCGAAACCAAAGTGACCGAAGTGAAAAACGGGATGGTTAACAGCGAACTCAAGCTTGCGATGGGGAGCCAAACGCTTACCGCCGTTATCACTGAAGATGCGGTGGAAGACCTCCATTTTAATGTCGGCGATACCGTCTATGCCCTCATTAAGGCCAATTTCATCATACTTGCCAAATAATTCTTCAATTTCGGGCTTTGCCCGAAATCATTCCCGCCTATTTCTTTGATTTGTTTTTTTACATAAGAGAACTGTCTTGGATATACATTGGAACAAGAACGTATGTGCTTATTCTACCGGCATGACGATCGGATTGAATGCTTTGGTCGAAATAATGGCGTGCTTTCCGACACATAACAAATGTGCTTCTTCATTGCTCAGTACGGTACGAACAACGGACGAGCCTACTAGCAAGGTCACTACGCTGATCGGAAAATCTTCTTCTATCTTTAAAACTTCTCCGATAAGCTGAAGCTTGGTACTCAGGGTATGGGGACTGAAAAATTCCAACGGATCGCCGACGCGGATGATTTTGCCCAGCTCAATCGACGCCATCCGGTCGGAGAGTTTAACGGTTTCGGAAATGTCATGACTCACCAGCAGTGTCGTGATTCCCAGACGCTTGTGCAGCAGTGAGAGTTCGTCCTGCAGCTTTTGGCGCATAGTGGGATCAAGCGCCGAGAGAGGCTCATCGAGGAGCAAGATCTTCGGATGGCGTACCAGTGCGCGGGCGAGGGCGACACGCTGTTTCTGTCCGCCGGAGAGGGTAGCGGGGAGACGCTCCGAGAGCTGCGATAGTTCGACCAGCTCTATCAGTTCGTCCACACTGCGGCGCTGCTCGGCCGTTTCGGCGGCAAAAAGGAGATTTTCTCTTACGCTCATCGTCGGGAAGAGGGCGTAGTCTTGGAAGACAAATCCGACGCTTCGCTTTTGGGGGGTGAGATTGATCTTTTTGGTACTGTCGAACCATACCTCGCCGTCCACTTCGATGATACCGCTCTCAGGCTGTTCCAGTCCGGCGATCATGCGCATCAGGGTCGTTTTTCCCGCCCCGGAAGGGCCGAAGAGGGTCAGGAATTCACCATCCGTGATGGTGAGCTCAAAACAGGCGTTTAGTGAGCCTTCGGAGGTATCGAGACGCTTTGTGATATTAACTGATATCATCGAATCCCCCCTAACGATTTTTTGTTAAGAGTGTAAACCAGAAGCAAGATGGCAAACGTTACCGCAAAAAGGGTCAGGGCGTACTGGTGTGCCAGAGCATAGTTGAGCGATTCCACTTCGTCATAGATGGCGATGGAGGCGACGCGTGTTTCTCCGGGGATGTTTCCGCCGATCATGAGGATGACCCCGAACTCACCGACCGTGTGGGCAAAGGCGAGAACGATCCCTGAAATAAGGCCGTGCCGGATAGAGGGGAGGATAACCCGTATCATCGTCTCCCATTTCGATTTGCCGAGGGTATAGGCGGCTTCGAAGATCGATCGAGGAACTTGCGCAAGTGCCGACTGGATCGGGTGTACCATAAAGGGGAGACTGAAAAGGATAGATCCGATCACAAGCCCCTCAAAACTGAAAGCCAAACGGATGCCGTGTTCGGTCAAAAAACTGCCGATCGCGGAGGCGGGGCTGAATGCCAACAGCAGATAAAAGCCCAGTACCGATGGTGGCAAGACAAGCGGCATACTGACAATCGTCTCTATGATACTCTTGAACCGCATACGGCTGAAGACCAAGAATGAGGAGAGGGGAATGGCGATTACCAGCAAAATGACCGTGGTGATGGAGGCCAGTTTAAAGGTAAGCAGCATCGTATTTATAAATTCAGCTTCCATGATGACCTCTCAGGAGTGATATTTCGCTCGGTTGAACCATCCAGCACACTTCATCCCCCTCATGGATATCGAGTGTATCGAATCTCAAGGTCGGGACGAGGGCATTGATAGCCGTATCGTGATAGTGAAGGGTAATCTGGCTTAGAACGCTCCCTTGTGAAATACGGGTAACAACGGCACGGTGAATATTCGCCGTGGTTGCCGTATAGGTTTTGGAGAGGATGATTTCGGTCTCTTTGAATGCCAGTTTCAACGGTTCGCCTATCGACTCGTGGCACTGTTCGGCAAGGAGAAGATGAAAGTTGTCTTCCCCCACGCTAACGGAGAGAATACTCAAATGTTCAGAAGAGGTGATAGCGGTCAAAACGGCATTCAGAATGTTCATAACGGCTCAATTCTCACTTTGATGTCGGCGCTCTGGGCGTTATACGGAGAAGAGGTAACGATCATATCGACCCCCGTACTTGCATACTCGGCAATATTTTTGGTACTGATCCCTCCGGTCGCGATAAGGGTGATATGCGGATAGTCAGCCCGCAGTATCTGCACCGCATCGGAGAGTTTGGTGAGCGGGAACTTTTCGAGTTGGAGGATATCGATACCGAGACGGGCGAACTTCAACGCTTCGGCGATGTCCCCCGCTTCCATCACGATTTTTTTCTCCGGGTTCGCTTTTCTGGTTTTGTTCAGCGCTTCGGCAAATGCTTCTTCGGAGGGGAAAAATACGCGGTGGTAGTCAAAAATCAAGATACTCTCGGAGAGGCCGAGACGATGGGCGACGCCTCCGCCGGCTTCGACTGCTTTGATGGCGATTTTTTTCGTAAACGGGGTCGTTTTTCGGGTAGTGGCCACGACGATATCGGGATTGATACTGCGGGCTAACAGTACCGCCTCACGGGTATAGGTCGAGATCCCGCCGGCGTAATCGAGGAGGTTCTGGACACTCTTCCAGATGCGGTGGATGTGGCCCGCTTCGCCGCGTGCTTCGAGAAAGACGCTTTTAGGCGGAACCAGCGTCCCCGATTTCACGAAACCGTCGATCTCTAATCCGTAGAGTCCGCACAGCCGTACTGCTTCTTCGGTGCAGGAGACGACGAGCGGGCGTTCGCGGGTGGCAAAAGTGATCCGGGCGCGCTGATCGGTGATACCCAACGATGCCGTCGTCAAATCGCCGTAGGGGACATCTTCGGCAAGCAAGGCTTCCAATTCGTGATCGTTCAGGATGATCATTGTGCGCACTCCCAAGAGATGAACGCCCAGTTTACGGCACGCGGAGGATGATTTTGTCCGACGATGACGTCGCGGTAGTATTCGCGCGCTTTTACCTTTTGTTCATCGTTCAACTCATGGACGCTCCAGATCAGCGATTCGACAAACTCCTCTTCATTGCCTGCACGGACGCTTCCCCGACCCGTTTCGATGTAGTCGACGCGGGGAAGGTAGCCTTTTGAATAAAGGAGGATCGGGATGTACCAGTAGTCGGGTTTGGTTTTGACCTTTTTGCCGATGTAGTCTAGGATATTCATATCGACGAAACTTCCCCCGACTTTGTAGGTGAGGTAACATGCTTTGGATGCATGGCCGGACATTTTGGCGAGTGCCGCGTCGATATCGGAAACTTCCATCGAACGGGAAGCAACGACGATATCGATCGGCGGCAAATGGCTCCAGTCATCTTCCCAACCGATATGATATGTTTTAATATTAGTCACCCCTTCACGTGCCGCATAGGCTTTTAGCTCTTCGAGCATCTGTGCGGAGAAATCGATGGCGATTACCTCTTTGACCAATTTTGCCAACGGAACGGCAAGGGTGCCCGGTCCGCATCCGATATCCAAAACCACTTCATCTCCGGTGAGTTTCATATGGGAGATGAAGTCGTTTACATAGGGGCTGTTGATAACGGATGCCGCCATATCTTTGGACTTTTCATCCCAGTCGGTATTGGTTTTGCCTTTGAAATCGGTAGTGGCTTTATGCTCGCGGTACATGGAGGCAAAATCGATCGGTTCTAAAAACATAGGGTGTCCTTGAAAAAGTATTTTATTGTATCACATTTGATCTAACGTATCCGTTTCCTCTCCCTCCGAGGAGAGGGGAGGATTAGAATTTGTAGCCGAGAGTAGCGAAAAATTCGCGTCCTTCAGTCGGGAAACCCAAATCGTATTGATAAAATTTATCGGTAAGATTTTTGATTCCCACTTCCGCCGTGACGTTTGCCGTCGGTTTATAGATCGCTTTGAGATCGAACGTCGTGAAGGTCGGGCTGATGATATACGAATTGTCCGCTATTTGATCGTAGGCTCCTTTTCTAAATTTCATATCGCCATAGAGTGCAATATTTGCTCCTACATCGACTTGGGAGTAGGCAAAAAGTTGATGACGCGGTACATCGGTCCGTTTGATACTGGCATCGGTACGGTTTTTGACGGAGGTATAGGTGTAGTTTCCGCCCGCTTCGAGAGTATCGGATTTATAGCTTAGCTCGGTCTCGATACCGCGATGGTAGAAACTTCCGACGTTTTGATTTTGGTAAAAGCTCGGATTCGGAGCATAGAGTGTTTGTTGTATAGCATCGTCGACCCGTGTAAAAAAGCCGTTAAGTCGGGTTGAGAAGAGGCCGAAGTTTTTTTGGTAACCGAGCTCGTAATGGGTAGCCGTTTCGTTATCGAGTTCCGGATTAGGGTAAAGGGGCGGGATTTTAAGGGTTCGGCTATAGCGGTCTTTCATGGAGGGCATATAGGTTTTACGCGCGATACTGGCGCGGATTTTGGACGTTGAATCGGGTGAATAAACGACTGCCGCTTCGGGATTGAAAGAACTTTGCGTCTCCAGACTCAGAGCGCTGGCCAAGGTCGGATTGGTGTCGTAAATTTTGTCCGCATCGCGGCGGTCATAACTTACACCGCCGAGAATCTGCCATTGTGAAGAGAGGGTATAGACATCTTCGAGACCGACGGAGAGGGTGTGGTCTTCATAATTTTCGGTAAGGGTTTCATGGCTGGTGGCTTTGTTGATGTCATACCCTTTGTGGACATCTTTTTTATAATTGAGTGCAGCACTCAGGAAATGTTTTTCCAACTCGATACCGTATTCGAGCCGTCCGCCGTAGCTGTAGTCGTCGTATTTGCTTTTAAAGGTCGAACCGAACGAGTTGAACGTCGAATAGGTGTTATTGGCATACGAATAGAGTGAGTTTTCAAACGTATCGTAATAAGCGAGGGCTTTGATGTAGCCGTTGCCTAGATTTTTCTGTCCTGTGATAAAGACGGACTCTTTATCCCAGTACGGCCAATCCCAATAGCGGACGCTGTTATAGACGGGATTTGTGCTCGGCGGCTGCTGTTTCTCACCGTTTTGGTTCGAGTAACCGATGGCGATTTCACTGCCGTCATCGGCGATGTATCCGGTTTTAAAACTGATTTTATAATCTTCGGTAGCGGAGCGAAGACGATCCCCCTCCGGCTGTGAAGCGCTCCCTGAATAATCATCGCTCAGGCGGAAATGGTTTTGATCGCTATATACGGCTCCGAGCTGGGCATAGAGATGGTCTTGGCGTGTACCGAGATTAAGCGAAGCGGTTTTACGGGAGAGTGCGGTATCGCTATCGAGAACCATTCCCACTTTGATTTCGCCCTCCAGAGGTTTGGTAGGACGTTTGGAGATGATATTGATAACGCCTCCCATTGTATTGGCTCCGTACGCAACGGATGAAAATCCTTTTGAAACATCGATTTGGGCAATATCGCTTGTCAGGAAACGGTCATAATCAAAGTTTCCGTCATAGGGAACATACACCGGAATACCGTCGATGAATACGCCGACCCGTTTTGCATCAAATCCGCGGATACTGAGTGTCGCTTCATTGCGTGCCCCCATCATACTCATGCTGACGCCGCTGATATTATTGAGCGCGTCGGCGACGGTTTCGCTGTTTTGCTGCGCAATGGTCTCTGCGCTCATCGTCTGTTCCAGAGGACTCTCTTCGAGCGGGGTATTAAGGACGTTGACCTGTCCCAGAGTAAAGGTGTCTGCCAGCACCGCGGAAGCGGCTAGAGAGATCAGCAACAGATGTTTTTTCATTTCATTTCCTTAAGTTTAAATGTACGGTCGGATTTCGGTATTGAACCGAGAGAGCATCCACCGATTTTGACCGTAGTCGGTGGAAGAAGGTTTGAGAACAAGATGGATATTCGACAACTCCTTTTGAATGGTTTTAATCGTCTTTAGACACTCCTCAACACTGCCGATAATGCCGTTTTCGAAGAACTTTGCACCGTTGAAAAACGCGTTGCGTTCTTCTAACAGGGCTTTATAGTTTTCCGGGTCAAAATGCGGCTGTATCTGTTCGGCTTGTGCGGCGCGCATACATTTGACAAAATGATCGATGCCGGGGATCGCACCGCATTGCGCTTCATCTGTCGTTTCGGCGACGTAAAAGACCCGCATGACGACCATCTGCGGATCATGCCCGGCGATGGAGCGATAAAAGTTGCGTGCCTCGATGCATTCGTCCAACGAGGCTCCTTGTGACATCATCAGCCCGTACCCGTGTGTCGCGGCGAATGCGATGGTCTCTTCGGAAGAGAAGGTGGCTATATAAAAGGGAATCTCTTGTTGGAGAGGCAGAGGTGCGAGAAGGGCATTGTTGATGTGGACGAATTGCCCGTTATACTCTGTAGGTTTTCCGTGCAGCAGCAGATCGATCGATTCTACCGTTTCGAACATGACGATTTTAAGCTCCTCTTTGGAACGGACGAAATGTCGGGTATCGGGGGCAAATCCCCCCTTGGCAAAGCCGGCATTGATCCGTCCCTTTGAGAGGTTGTCCAGTACGGCGATACTTTCGGCGAGGCGAACCGGATGGTAAAACGGAGCCAGAAAGCCTGCCGTTCCCAAACGGATACGTCCGGTACTCGCTGCACAATAGGCTATCATGGAGGCGGGGTCGGGGATAACGCTAAAGGCATTGAAATGGTGTTCGCCGAACCACGCTTCATCAAAGCCGAGTTCATCGGCCAATTCGACGAGATGAAGCTGTTCTAATATACTTTCATTGACGTTGCCCGAATAGTTTTCGGCCAGGCAAAATAATCCGATTTTCATACCATGCCTTTATTTGGTAATCACGGCCCAAAAGCCGCTTTCGTCGTCGATGATCTGATATTCGGAGGGTTTGAGCGATGCAAGAATTTCCGGCAGGGCTTCGCGTTCAGGCTGAATTCGATCTTTAAACGGGCTGCGCCAGTCGGGGTTGCGTTCACTCATCGTTGCAATAATTGTCTCGCGCAGTTTTGCATTGCCGAATCCGCCGCCGATGTATGCCATCCCTCCGGGCTTTAGAATACGCAGTATCTCGCTGTAGGCCTTATGCCAGTCATCCCAAAAAGGAGATGATCCGCGGCTGATGACGAGATGAACATCTTCATCCGGCAAGGGAATAGCATGTATATCACCGCAGACTAACGCACTGCGTTCTAACAGATTGTTAGTAAAGGTGTAGCCGAATACCAGATCGAGCATCTCTTCGGATTGGTCAAAAAAAGTGATGTGCAAATCGGTTATTTTTGCCATTGCGATACCGAGAGCTCCTGTGCCGCATCCGGCATCGAGGCATCGCCCCTCGGTGATGGAGGTAACATTTTTAATCTGCTCGGCGATTACGGGATAGATCGGAGCGAATACTTCACGGACAATACAGTCGAAACTTTGGGGATTGGTAGCGCCTTTCATACTCGACCTCCTTTAGAAAACCATGCTCAGTTCTAAACCGAGCGTGCGCCCTCGATCATAGTAATACCCCGTAACGTAACGGGTCGCATAGTGGTCATTGTTTAGATTGCGTCCATACAGTTTGCCGGTAAAGGTATAGTTTTTATATTTGAAATCTTTGGCGATATTGGCATCGATACGGTTGTAATCACCCAAATCGGCATACAACGTACCGATAGGGCTTGCAGAAGTTTGCCATCCCGACGTGTACTTATAAGAGAGATTGGCGCGGTAGTCATCCCATGAATGCGATACGATAGCCGTTATACCGTCTTCAGGAGACGAATAGCCGATCGCATCGGTGCTCACGCCGTTTGTTGCCGTTTCATTGCTAAGCATGTGGGTCCATGCAAACTGATAGTTTGTCCCTTGTGCAATATCCCCTTTGATCGCAAGCTCGATACCGCGGCGGTGAACGTCTGATTCGGTATAGTAATAATAAAGATTGCCGTCCGTATCGGTATAGGTGTTTGTCGTCGCTGTTTTTTGGTTTTTGGTATCGATATCAAACCAAGTGAAGGTCGGATTAAAGAACGGAATTAACCGGGCTTCAAGCGCTAGTTCGATCCGATCTTGCTTTTCGGAATGGAGGGGAACGCCGTTTTGGGTTCTGAGATCAAAATCGCCTGATGTCCCTTCACTTCCGTGAAAATATCGGGCATTTGTATTCAATATCTCGTTAATTTTCCAGCGCGCTCCGAGTGCGATCACTTCGGCAGGTGCCATATCGACGTCATTGTTAGCGGCATCTTTGGCTGAGCTGGTACTGGAGTTGTCGATGTGTTTGACGTCACGGCGGTATCCTGCATCCAGAATAACATCGCCATTGAAAAGTTTTTGCTCGATCGAGGCTGAGTATCCTGTGACGGTAGTGTCATAGCGGTTGTAGGTACTGCTGAGGTTAGGTCCGAATCCTTCCGAATCGGTGATCTGCCCTCCAAGTTGAATCAGTGTATCCCCAAAACGGGCATTATGTCTGAGGCTATAGCCTTTTGTTTTCTCATCATAGTGCCGTGTCGATTTCGTCGCATTGGCAAAGTTTTCATTATGTTCATTTTGTTCATACTCGGTTTTGAATGCGGAAAAGAGAGTTGTATGGGATTCATTCCACTGCATACTCATATCGGTAGAGAAAACGGATGTTTTCAGAGGATCATAATACCATTTTGCACTGTCCAATCCGCCGCTTAGGGTTATACCCCGCTGCATTTCAAAGCGTCCGCTGTCTTTATATCCCATCATGTTCAGACTAAAGCGTCCGAAATTGATCCCTCCCGAGATCATGCCCGAATCGGCATCGCTGCCGTCAAACCAGCTCTCTTTGCTCGGACGGTCATATCGAGAGATTAGCCCGCCGATGTAGCCGTTTAATCCTGAAGCCGCGGAACCTAACCGTGTTCCGACATAGAGACTTTCGCCGTTTGCGCTGGGCTGTGATACGGCCTGTTCGAGATATCCGGTGATGAGTCCCTCAGTTTTTTTAGGCTGTTTGGTACGAATGACGATAAATCCGGTATTCAAACCTGAACCGCTGTTTGAAGCCCCGATACCGATGGAGGGAGCTATGGCGAGTGCAGTGGAACCGCGAATAATCTGAATTTCTTCGATAGCGCTTAAGGGGATGTTTTGAAGGATTCGGCTCACAGAGGGAGGCAAAATAGCACCGTCAAGCATATATGTAATATTGCCTCCGCCTCTCATTTCCAAGCTGTATGGACTTCTACGCCCCTGATAGGTTAGTTCTAAGCCGTCGGCTTTGCCCAATAAATCAAATATATCTTTTGGGGCATAAGCCGCAATCTCTTTTTGAGTCATTACCTGCGTACCGAATTGTGCGGTGGATTCGACACGGTAAAGATTGGTGACGCTGTCTGGTTTCAGATCATCGCGCTCAACGCTCTGCGGTACTGAGACATGGATCGGCTCCAACGCTTTTGTGCTCCCCGTATCCGCTTCAGCAAAAGCGAATGAGGGAATAATAGCTGCTGCGGCAAATAAACTGAGGACAGCGTGTTTTGAATATACGATTTTTGTAACGTTCATTGTTTACTCCTTAAGATGTGAATCTTTTTGTGATTTAATGTATCAAATTTGATATAACGGTATCTAAAACGTTTAGCCCCTGTACCCAGGGAAGAAAAGGGTATTAAACCGTTTTACCTCCTGATCGATCGGTTTTATCAGATCGGGGTTAAACGAGTGGATAAGCCATCGTATCCCGAGCAGCCGCATAAATGAAGGGGGCCGTGTAATATAATTGAACGGAGTGTTCGGGACGCTCAAAACCCGCCCGGTTTTTACGGCACGAAGAGATTGCCACTGCGGGTTTGTTCGAACGGATGAAGCGAAAGATGGTTCCATCGCAACAATAACATCGGGATCGGCCAGCATAATGGTTTCCAGTGATATTTTTTCCATTCCGTAGTTGGAAGACATTTTGCACTCTAGGGCATTTTTCGCACCGCTGTAGGTGAAAGGTTCGAGGTGAAACGAGCCGTCGCATTCACTCGATAAGCCGTCAAGCCCTTCGGCAAAGTAGTAGCGTATATCTTTTCGTTTATCGAGTTTCGGCTGAAGCGATCGGATGAGCCCCAGCGTCTCTAGGGTATAGGAGACGAGCTCTTGGGCGCGTTTGGTATTTCCCGTAAGTTTCCCGTAGAGTTGGAACTGGGTGACTAAATCGTTGATCGATTCGTTATTGACCATCAGTACGGGGATACCGAGCGCACTCAATTTTTTTAGTTGGGTTTCGGCGCCGGTCGCTTTTCCCCACATCAGTATGACATCCGGTTTAACGGAAGCCAGTACTTCAACATTAGGGGTGTTCCCTTGGCCGAAAAAACCGCCGGCTACCGGTTTGGATGCGGCGATACCGGCGTAGGGCTTTTGATCTTCTTTAAAAGGGAAATTGAGTGCGGCGATCAGGGATGGATCGAATGCTAAAACGCTCATTGTCATCGGCGGCGATGCCGCATAGATTTTGGTCACGCGTTCAGGGATTGTGACGACTCTCCCGTAATCATCAGTAATCGTTCTGGCGTGTGAGGATACGGATAGGATAAAAACGGCAATGAGAAAAATCACAATTTTCATGAAATTCCTTTGTTAAAGATGGGAAGACATCGCGTATGGGTGTCATGGGTGATGAGATCGGCTTCGATCCCGTAGACGTCACGGATCATGGAAGGGGTAATGACGTCATCGGGGCTTCCATCGGCAATGATCTTTCCGCCGTTCATCACCGCAACGCGGGTGGAGACCAGGAGGGCATGATCGGGGTAATGGGTCGTTTTGAGAAAGGTATATCCCTGTTCACTGAGACGGACGATCAGTTCCAGAAGCCGGATCTGGTTTCCGTAATCTAGCCCCGATACCGGTTCGTCCATGATAAAGGTATCGACACCCTGTGTCAGTGCTCGTGCGAGAAGAACCATCTGTTTTTGCCCGCCGCTGAGCTGCCCGAAAGGACGGTTGGCTAAATCGGAAATTCCGACTCTCTCGAGCGATTCGCGGGCGATGGTGTGATCACCTGCGGAAGGGGCGGCAAAAAAACCGAGCTTCGATACCCGACCCATGATTACCATCTCCAATACGCTGTAGTTGAACGGCACGTTATGGTACTGCGGAATGTAGGCGATATGCGACGCGATCTCGCGGTGCGAATAGCGATGAAGCGATTTCTCATGGAGCCATATTTCACCGCGCTTTGCGCGGATGAGTTTGAGGATAAGACGGATCAGCGTGCTTTTGCCGCATCCGTTTGGCCCCAGCAGACTGACTACTTCTCCGCGTCGGAGGGTGAAATCGACACCCTCGAGTACCGGACGTGTCGGATAAGAGAAATGGAGGTCGTTGACCGTAATTATCGGTGTTAGTTCCATGCTGCCCTCGCGTTTTTAAGTACGATAATAAAGATAGGAATCCCGATGAGCGACGTGAGTATCCCGATGGGGATTTCGACACTGAAAGAGAGGCGGGAGATCGTATCGGCTAGGAGCAAAAACGCTCCGCCGACGATAGCCGAAAGGGGCATCAGAACACGATGGGACGGTCCGAGTGCCATACGGATGATGTGGGGGATAATAAGCCCGATCCATCCGATAATCCCCGCCATCACGACCGAAAGCGAGCCGGCAAGGGTTGCTAATACGATCGCTCCGAGGCGAACAAGGGTGACATTGATTCCCAGCGCTTTCGCTTCTTCGTCTCCCAAACTCATCAAGTCGAAGTATTTGCCCAGTACGATTAGGCCGATGATACTGGCGAGCATAGGGACAGAGATAAGTAATACGCCGTGCAGATCCGCCATCGTCAGGCTCCCCATCAGCCAGTAGACAATGGCGGGAAGGGTACTGTAGGGATCGGCGAGATATTTGATGATTGAGAGCAAAGAGGTAAAGAGGGCACTGCTGATGACTCCTCCGAGCACCAGCATCACGGTGGATCGTGAATTGGTCACCATCGTTCCGATCAATACGGCGACGCCGACGGCGACAAAACCGAAAGCGAACGCCAGCAGTTGGACGACATACCATTGCTCGCTTACCAACATCCCCAGCGCAGCACCGAACGATGCACCCGCCAATACGCCCAAAATACCGGGCGATACGAGAGGATTGACAAACATCGCCTGAAATGCGGCACCTGACGTGGCCAATGCCGATCCGATAAGGATGGCGAGCAATACCCTCGGAAGACGGATTTGCAAAATGATATTGTCGAGCAGTGTATAGGTATCGCACCCTGCGCCGCCGAACAGTTTAAACTGAAGATAAGCGATCAATGTCTCCAGTGAGATCGGGTATTGACCCCACAAAAGGGATAAGATGGCTATCATGCACAACATCAGTGTCGAGCCGATCATCCATCCCGCCGTTTTAAACTTTTTCATTACTGCCCTTAAAATTTTAGATTGATGCTGCCAAACAGTCCGAAAGGGGCACCGCTCTGATACGTGCTTGCCGTACCGGTTGCCGCTAGAAAATTGTCGGCGGCGTTGATGGTTGAAATATACTTCTCATTCGTAAGATTGGTTGCCGTAAGACGAAAGAGGGCATTACGTGAACTCATGAACTGTGCCATACGATACGTCAGGTCAAAATCGACAAGGGTATAGGCATCCACTTTTTGGGTATTCGCGACGTCACCGTAGCGGCTGGAGCTGTATCGGGCACTCGGAGTAAGGGTCCAATCGCCGATGTGATACGAAAGGGCCGCTTTGGCCATGTACTTCGGTGCATCGGGAAGCTGTTTGCCGTCGGTATCGACCGTAGTCGTCGCGCCGCTTTTGAAATCCTGGGTAAATTGATAGCGGTTATAGGAGAGCCCCAGTAAAAGTTCCAACTGTTCATTGATCGGACCGTAGGCAGAGAACTCCGCACCGTAGCCTAACGCGTCACCGACGTTAGCGGGATAGTTGACGCCGAATGACGGATCGTAGATATTGGCCTGTTTGTTTTGGACGAATGAGACGAAAAGGCTCGGATTGAGGGTAAGTCCTCCTATCGTCGTTTTAACCCCTACGTCGATATTGTCGGAAAGTTCAAGATCGAGTTTGTCCCACAGCTGTTGCAAGGTGACATTTTTGGCTTTGAACGTATCACGGTTTGAGATATAGGTTGGAAACAGATTGACATCGAATCCGTAGGTTCGCGAATAATCGATATAGGCGGTTGTTGATGGGGTAAACGCATATCCGAGATAGAGCGATGGGATAAAGGTATGAAACGTTTTCGCATCGACGCTTGCCCACGGATCGATTGCGGTTGAGTCAATCGCTGCATTATAATCGGGATTGGCTGCTCCCGTTTGATTGCCGAATGTATGGCTTTCCAGTGCTCCGAGTTTGAAAGATTGCAATTGGGCTCCGGCGACATAGTTGAAATGATCCAGCGTACCGCTGATTTGGGCAAACGGTGCTTGGAGAATATGGTAGTCGTTGTCGGATAGGACGGCATACCCGTCAAACACCAAATTCCCGTTGACCACTTTGTATTTGATCTGATCGCTCGGCGGCCCGGGAGGGAGCTGTTTGTGGTACCAATATCCGATTTCGGCTTTCAGCGCTTCGGAAAATTCGTGATCGTACGCGGCGGTTGCACCGTAGAGATCGTGCTCCATTCGCCAGTCCATAACACGCTGTTTGGCCGCGGCAGTATCAAATTTAGAGAACCAATAATCCCCTTCGTCTTTTTTATAATACGGTTTGATCGTGAGGGTGTCCGATGAAGTCGGGCGGTATTCGAACTCTCCCAGCAATGCCGTTGTCAGGAAATGTTGTTTGTTCCAGTCGTAATAATCGACATCGTTGGATACGGTCGGTTTGGCGGTTGCAAAATCTTTTGTGAAATTTGATCCGAGATCTTTTGCTTCGTCATACGAGAGGTTGTAATAGTTGTGGTGATCGTCCGAGTTGCGGATAGCGGTGATTTTTGCTTTAAATGCATTGTTAGGAGTATAGGTGAGCCCCAATGTTCCGTTGAGACGTGTAAGATCGCCTGAACCTTTGTTTTTATCGCTGCTAAGATGGGAAAATGAGCCGAAAATCGCGACGTCTCCGATTTTACCGGAGTCTAATCGGACAAAGGTACGCATAAAATCATCGCTACCGAACGATTGAGATACTTCGGCACCTGCGCGGGAACGTGCCGAGAGGAGATTCATATCGACTTTTCCGATAAGAGATGAGAACCCGAGGTTTTTATCCGCAGGAAGATACCCTTTGAGAAGGTCGATAGAAGAGACGTTTTCCATATCGAGAAGCTGTTTTCCGCCTCCGGGATTGCTGGAGATCGGCATGCCGTCGATCATATAAACCCCTCCCGGACCGCTTTGGCTTTTGCCGCGGATTCGGATAGGATCGTGATAGGAGGGTTCGTTGGAACCGGCCTGATCGACCGGGGTAAAATTGACGGAAGGCGAATAGGCGATAACGCTATAGGGGTTCATGTTGGCCTGCGTACTGAGCGTCGCAATGCTTTTGGCACTGAATGTCTGATTAGACCCGCTTATATTGGAATCTGAGATCATGGAAGTGCCGTCATCAGCAGCATCACTGACGATGATCCGTTCAATCCCGAGAGGATCAGCGGTGAGTACCGCACATGCGGCGAGAGAAAGGACAAGTGGTGAAAGTTTCATCGGTTGGCTCCTAATAGGTTTTTGATTTGTTCGTCACTGAGTTTGACATGTAAGAAAAGGTCATAAAACTCTTTGGTTCGCTGATTCAGATCGGCTTTGAACTCTTTGGGATGGAAGAGATGGGCGAGCCATTGAATACCGAGTACCCGCATAAACGAGGGAGGGCGGTCGACCCAGTTAAACGGCTGAACCGGAACCAAATAGATACGCCCGCTTTTGAGCGCACGCAGACTTTTCCACATCGGATCGGTGATGAGATCGTTATACACCGCACGGTTCTGGACGATGATGACATCGGGGTTATAGGCGAGCAGGGTTTCAAAGCTTATTTTTTCAAGTCCCAATATGCCGCTTTGTTGACAGGAGTGGACATTGCGTCCGCCGGCAAAATTCATCGCTTCGACATGAAACGAGCTGTCGCATTCGGTAGAGAGACCGTCCAACCCTTCCGCATAGTAGTAGCGGACCGGTTTGGCTTTGGAGACGCTTTTTTGGACATCTTTGATGATTTTCTCGGAATACGCTGCGAGTATTTCGCCCCGTTTCGACTCGCCGATCGCATTTCCGGCGAGGCGGAATGCACGCGGCATATCGTTAATATGGCGAAAAGGGATCAGGTAAGACGGTATCGCTGTTTTTTCAATCTCTTTGGCAACGGTTTGCACCAGCATATCGTCTTGCCATACCAGTACCAGCTGAGGCTTGTATTTCATCAGGGTTTCGAGGTTAATGCTCTGGCCTCCGCCGTGAAACGATCCTATGACCGGCAACGAGAGAAACCGTTTATTCAAAAACTGCTCATCGGCGCTGTTATTCGGATTTCTGGCTTTAAAATTCAGCCCTATCATCTTGTCCGGATTGAGCGTATAGAGCAGATAGTTCATCGGAGGAGATGAACCGAAAACATGGTCGGTCTGGTCGGGCAATATGACGGGATGACCGTCCATGTCGTTAAGAGTCTTGGCGTGAAGCGTAAACGCAATCAACGCTATACTCAGTATCTGTATAAGATGTTTCATGGGAGTTCCTTAAGATTTTGAGAGTGAAAATACGATAGGTATTTTCAAATAGGCTGTTTTGGAAAGGCTAGGATAATCGCCGCTCAACGCCAAAACGGTTTGAATCGCTTTGGAGTCCAGTAGATGACTGCCGCTCGAGGAAAGTATTTCGGCTTTTTCCACCAATCCGTCCGGTTTGAGGACAAAGGATACGATTACCGTCCCCTCTATGCGCAATTTGCGTGCAACAGAGGGGTAGGTAAGGGAGTTTTCAATCATAGCTCGTATGCGTCCCAGTGTTGCCCCATTGATATCTTCCGATGAAACGTTCGGTTTTGGTAATTCGTTCGTTTGTCTAAGTGTAGATGCATCATGAGGAGAATCATTTGCGATGGGGTTAAGAGCCGAATGAAGCGGCTCTTTTGATTGGATATCCGATGGGGCAACACCGGGACGCACAGGAGAAGTTTGAGGCGCTGACGCCTCGGGAGAAGCTGCCGGAGTGAGTGGCAGCCTCTCCTGAGAAGTCACATGACGGGGAATTGTATCGGTTTTTGATCGTAAAGTTTTCACAGATTCGGCATGGTTGATGATTGGTTTTTGTTGATCGGATATAACATCAG
The DNA here is from genome assembly GCF_000183725.1 of Sulfuricurvum kujiense DSM 16994. NCBI lineage: Bacteria > Pseudomonadati > Campylobacterota > Epsilonproteobacteria > Campylobacterales > Sulfurimonadaceae > Sulfuricurvum > Sulfuricurvum kujiense. The sequence continues at coordinate 1,148,446 of NC_014762.1, forward strand.
CAGGTGCATAGTCGGCTAACGAGATCAGGATCGGCTTCTTCTTCGGCAACTCTGAGGGCTGGTGGAGTGAAAAATAGAGTGCCGTACTCAGCACGGTTGCATGCACGAAAAGTGATGCGGCGAACGATTTGGCTTTTAAGGCAAAATCGTTTTGTTGTATCTTAAATGATATAACGATGGGATCAAAAAAAATCATCATTTTCCCCAAATCGCGCTGTAGGGGTGGCGTTCGATCGGCGCAACAGTGGTTCTGCGATTAATCATACGGATAGAGAGCGGTTCAATCCAGTTCCAAAACTCTTCAACGCAGCCTGAGGGCATCTTTAAATCTTTAATTGTTTTTTTGTACATCATCAGCCATATTTCACGCCCTTTTTCATCGATCGTAATATGAAAATGACGCATCCGAAGGGCAGGGTGCCCATGTACCGGTGTGTAGCTTTTTTCACCGCCGAGGGCTTCGACGAAAAAATCGGCGGTTTTCTCGGTCGCGTGGGCAAATGCCGCATCATCGGAGGGGAATAGATCGCCGATTGCGCTTTTGCGCAATAACTCATGATGATAACGCACCATTTTGCGGATATTCTCTTCTCCCCATTGCTGAATGAGGATGATGGTTGGAAACGGAACTTCGGGATACACAAAATCGATTTTGGCTTCGGCCGTATGGGGTGTCATACTTGCAGGTTCGAACGGCTTAGTCCCGCACGCGCTAAATAGGGATACCGGTTTTCCCTCAGACATTATGTGTGTCATTTTTTATCCTTTTTTTGTGGTATTGATAGAACATCAGGGGAGACGACAGGCATTTGAATTAACCGCAGACAAACACTCCCGTCGTCTCTACTCATGTTCCATTTGTTTTGATACGCTAATTTGGGCAAAGCTCAAATTAGCGGCAAGGACAATCTTGTCCTTTGCAATCCCCTAAAGCTACCGGCATGTGCCGGAGATTTAAAAAATACGTATTCTAGAAACGGTAATTGATTTCCAAACGCATTTCCTGATTCGATGTTTCAGCTGTCGCTAAAGCTGTCTTATCATTATTTTGATCCATCAAACGGGCTTTGAGTTCCGTCCCTTTCCAGTCTCCGGCAAGTTTGTAGAGAATATCGAAATTCCATTGGTGGGTATCCCCGTTTCCGAAGGCTCTATCCGTCATGCTTTGATACGGTTTTTTGCTCGGATCACGATCGTAATAGGCATAGCTGAGCATCGTACTCATACCCGCTACTATGGCATCAAAGTCATAATCAAACTCTGCTTTATATGCCGTAGTATTGGCATTCCAATCGGTTTGCGTCATGCTTCGCGTATAGCCTTGGGTCGGGAATCCGCGCCACGGGGCAATCATATCTGCACCGCTGTCCGTGTGTGATGTCGCTAGCAGAAATTTTGCTGCACGGTAATTTGCCGTAGCTCTTAAAGCCCAAAGATTGGTATCGACGCTGTTATCACTGTCGTAGTTATTGGTTTTAGGCAAGATAATATCCCCGGCCCCTTTGTCGTATTGCTGCATATATAAACCGCCGAGTCCGAGGATCACATCACCCGCTTCAAACGCGTAATTGGCTTCCAGACGAAGATGATCTACCAGATCCGGCCAATGCATGACCCATCCTTCAAGTTCAAGGTTGTCGAATGAACGGTTTTTGATACCGAAAACGGTGACATCCGGAGCGTCTCCGTGTCTATGAGTAGCGGTACCGTAGCCGGTATCGTAATACGAACTGATTTTAGAAGGAGTATCGAGCGTTTCGGCCATATTTCCGAAATAGTCCATACCGCGTTCTTTGATTTTATCGATATAGTCCAACTGAACGGTAGTGTTAAGGAGATCATTTGAAACAAAATCAACCCCTTCGAAAGCAACCGGGATCATCTTGGTGTCGTTGGGCGACATCCACGGATTACTTACCAGCATGCGGCCCGCTCTGATTTTGCTTTTGGCAATGTCGTATTGCAAATAGGCCTGTGCCAAAACGGCGTATCCGTCGCCATAATCGTAGGCAGAACCCGGGCCTCGTGCAAACAGGTCTTTGGAGGTATTGGCATTTTTGCCGTCTTCCGCATCTGTCCATCCACCCGGATTTTGAGTGGTATAAAGACCTGTTCCGAAACTAAAACCGTACAATGGTGCTGTTTTATAGATCAAACTTCCGCCGACGGCAAAGCCTGTTGCACTGTATTTTGCATCATTATCCCAATCGGTCACAAAATATTGGGCTCTGAGGCGCCCGTCAAGTTTTCCTTCTTTAAAAGCACTGACTAGATTATCCGCTGCCGATGCAAATACTGCCGATCCCAAGAGCAATGCTGCTGCTAAACTAAGTTTTGTCATTTTATATCCTTGTATATTTTTTGATATAACGCTATTGATTCAAAAATTCGACTGTCTATACCGCAAATGTGTCTCTGCCAAAGCAGAGCTGTTTATTTTTTCGGTAAGCCGTATCCGCTCTCTTTTAATATGCTTTGTGCTTTGGCTGATGACATAAAACGTAAGAATTTTTTGGCAGCAATCTGGTTTTCAGGAGAGCCGTTTTTGAGACCTACCATCGCCTGATCGATAGTGTTGTACGATTTTGGATCGACTTCGACCCATTTTCCGACATTTTTCATCTCAGGAGAGAGAACGATCGATTTTGCCATAAAGCCGACATCGACCGCTTTGGTCGTGACATAGCTTCCCACTTGCGAAATCGATTCGGCGGTGACGATTTTTGAGGTTACCGCATCGGCTACTTTATAAAAGCGCATCGTATTCATCGCTTCTATTCCGTAAGGGGCGGTTTTAGGGTTAGCGATGGCAATTTTCTTGACGGCCGGATTCGCTACGACTGTGACCCCTTTGGAGAGATCGACACCGGTATCGCTCCACAATACCAGCGTACCGTAGGCATAGACTTGAGCGGGAGTCGTAGTGTAACCGCCTTGAACCAGTTTTCCCGGAAATTCTACATCCGCAGATAAAAAGGCATCATACGGAGCACCGCTCATAATTTGCTGAGTAAGTTTTCCCGATGCACCGGTGATGATTTTGACACCGATACCGCTCTCTTGGCTAAACGCTTTGGCAATATCGTTCACCGCATATTTCATGTTGGCCGCAGCGGCTACTGTAATCGTTTGAGCCGCAATGGCAGAGGCAAATGCCAATGAAGCAAGAACAAGCTTGAGTAATTTCATCTTCTTTCCTTAGTATCTATTTTGATATAACGATAAACACAAACCAAACATTGCAAAAACGGTTCGCAGAAAAATGCGACAATTTCGTTATGTTTTGTAAGATACAACGAAATTATAAAGTAAAAGGCTTAAAGTTTGTAGGGAGTTGATAAAAATGTGTTATAAAGGAAACAAATTAAGGGTCGTCTTCCGTTCGCTATCAGTTCAAGGAAACATCCCTTTGCATGTGGTAGCATTGTTTTTGGCGAAAAGTGATTGTTTATAGTTCAATACGCTATCTTTAATTTTGAATAATCCTATTGAAAGCGTAGAAAATTGAAAATTAAATATTTATACTTAATTTTTCTCTTTCTAATTTCATTGAATTATTGTCTATTTTTGTCTATGAATGATAAAGAGGTATTACACTCTTTTATTTTTTTAAAATCTATATCAGTTGGTAGAGGCATTCCATTTACTACTGACCATAATACGATTGATGCATCAAAACCATTAAGCCCTAAACCGGTAATTTCATTTGTGATTCTTCTGCACATATTAGCTGCCGTTTCTTGAACAATCTTTTTATCTTTACTTACTAAGCCTACTTGTGCAGAAATATACCAGTCTTGTTGAGAGAGAAAGGCTCTAATTGTATCTAGCTCTTGATTTCCATTGATCAATTTGTAATTTAAGACCTGACCTGCATCTATTTCTTTAGTTATATTTTTTTCAGCGGAAGAACGATTTATTGTACAACGAGGCAATGTATTGGTTGAACAAATTCGCCAATCTGAAAATATCGACGGTCGCGGATAATCGAAAGTTATGGTCCAATTCCCGACATCTAAAAGAGTAGAATTCCAATCATCTTCGTCACTAGGGATGCGGAAGTTCACAACTACGCCTCTCGGCTGATTATTATTTATACTCCAAGTACGTAGGTCTCTATCAGTCCAGTGTTCTTCTGTTATTCCACTTGAAAATAGTTTTGAAATTGCATCATCAATAGCACGTGCTTTGTCCTTTGTTGATTGCTCTGATAGCTGTGTAATAACAGACGGTGCTTCTCCTGTGGTGCGGGCAATACCAAGAGCAATTTGAAGAGCTGCAGCTGCTCCACGGGAAGTATATGATTTTGTTCCATTTACAGAAAGTTTAATTACTGGTACAGAAGCACTTCCGTCAGTTTTTACTAAAAATAGTGGAAAATTTGATTTTGAATGATGAATGACTCTGTTCCATTTTTCCCCGTCAGAGTTGCTTTGATGTCCGATTGTTGCCAAAGGAATTGTAGACTCGAATGCACCTACTGTGACATTTGCAGTTAGATTAACGGAAAAATCTTTTCCTATGAGTGCCCGAACTAACCAAGGTCTTCCAACATAAGGTAAGATATTTGTATTGTTGTTATTTTCTCCATCTGCTGGGAGTGCACTGAAAATAAGTAATCGCGTATAAGCATTAGAAAAAGATGCCCCATCAGGTTTATTGTTAACCCATTCATCGTTGTAGGTACTGAATGGGGTCAGATTTACAGCTTTTGGTGTAGGAAGATTGTGCTCAGGTTCAGGAAATGATGATTCTCTCAATACATCAGAATTAGTATTCAACATGGGAACTATTACAGGATATATTCTATTGGAGTCAGACACTGAATCTCCATTTGTTGGCAATGTAGGAGAAAATTTAGATGATGAACATGAAATGAAAAATATTGATATAAGTAGTAATAATGGATAAAAAAAACACTTTCGAATAGCTGCATTATATTTTATAAAAGAATTTGTCTTTTCGATGTCAATATGAGTTGCCATTTTAAATTCCTTAGCTATTGATGTGAAGTGAAGCAAAGATTTAACAATAGTTTACATTTATTAACATAAGTTATTCTTAACTTATTGTCATAGATATTTATGAAAGTTTGTAGTACGAGTATCGATTTAGAGAATGCAGTAATAAAAAAAGGTAAATTGAATTTTGTCTTTCGTTTGCCATAAATTAGTCAAAGTGTGGATGTTCATGGTTCGATAGGCTTTTACGAACAGGGAAATATGAAGGTTTAATTCCTGACTCCTATCTCTATCTTTGTAAGAATAGAATGGGAATAATTTACTTTTTTGTAACTTTTTTTTGTAGTGTTTTATTGGGGGTAGATTGACGATATACTAATATTGGATGAACTAATACTCGTGGATAACGACAAGTTCTAACCATTGATTCCATACCTGTAAATCCTTTAAACATTCCACGAAATCCTCTTTCAACGGATTCATAGTCATTTATTGTTTCTTTTTCAAATTCGATTAGAGGATTAAAATCTTCATCAGTCTGCATAGGTACAGAAGTAATTACACCTAACATTGTAAATTCTTCTGTTGGGAATGAGCCATAAGTAAAATGAAATGCATTTGAATTTGGAATTGAAAAATTTAATGTATCAACATGTCCAAATAAATGTTCATCAGTCTCATTAGGAAAAGGATAAACTCTAATGTTTGTAATATTAGGAAGAAATGCATCAATCCAAGTTTTCATGCCTTCTAATATCCATTGAGGAATTGTCTCTATTGCTGAAGAAGATATTACAAGCGATTCTAATAATTTCTTTAATTCTTTTGCTTCCTGTTGTTTTTTTAATTTAGTATTTTTATCACCATTTACATTTTCTAATTCAATAATTTTATGCTCAATCTCCTTATATTCTGGAGTATTTTTTAATGACTCTTCATGACTGCGATTGATTAGTTTAGTTATATCTGGAAAAACTTGACCTATTGATTTAATTCTTTCGTAATCTTCAATAACTATTCTGCCTGTACATTTAACACATAAGGCACTTTTGAGTAAAGCTCTTGTTTCATTGTCTTTAAGAGTTAAATTGTTTGGAAGTTGAGACAAATCTACAAGAAAACCTGAAGAAGAAAGCTCTTGTTCAAGTTCTTGAAGCAAAGAATGGTGAGGTTTTATTGTTTCTTTATTGGCTTCATTTTTTTGAGTTGTTCCACCAGCGTCATGTTTAAAAACTGTAAAATCATAGTTTCGTTTGTTATCAGAACTAGCACTTTTTTCTATTTGAGTTTCTCTTAGTTCAACCACGCCACCTGTTAATTGACTATAGAGCGAAATTACTTTATCAAGGTCTACGTAAATATAATCATATAAATTCACAGAAAATCCTTGTCATATGTTGAATGTTAATATCAACAAATTATATCTTAAATAGGAAAAGATGCTAGATTGCAGATATACTCTAAATGCTAAATGAAGTCGGGAATGACGAAAAAGATTATAATCCAATAATTATATGGCTAGGGGCGATAAGGGCGTAGGCGTTCATCCCCTCGGAAAGTTTTTGCGTATCTTTTGGATTCATAAGGGCGACCAGTTCGGTTGAGTGATTGAGCTGAAAAATGATTTCATCGGTTTCGTCCTGCGATTCGATACGAACGATTGTCCCTTGTAGACAATTAAGCGTTTCATCCGTTTCAGCGGGATCGGTTACGATAGTTACATCGCTCGATTTGATGATGGCATAGAGGTCGCATCCGACGCTAAGCCCCATGTTTTTGATCGATTTTAGGGTGATAACGGAACGGAGGGTATGATTTCCCGCCAATGAGAGGGTAAGGATGCCGTTTAAACCTCGTTCTTCTATGCTGAGAAGGGTGGCAGGGAGCTGATTGCGCGCACTGGTAGTGAGAAAGGTACGGCTGAGGATGCGGGCAAGACGTTCGGGGTCGTCACCCGCTTCGGAAAAGCGGTCGATAAACTGGCGGTGCAGTTCGTTGAAGCGGTGGAACGTCGCGATAAGTTCGCGCGCGTACGGGGTGAGTTTCGTTCCTCCGCCCCCTTTACCTCCCGTTAACCGCTCGATGAGGGGCTGGTCGGCGAGGGCGTTCATTCCGTTGATACGCTCCCATGCCGCTTTATAGCTCATTTTCATCTCTTTGGCGGCGGCGTTGATCGATCCGGTTTTGTCGATCCGCTCCAGCAGTTCGATACGTCCTGCACCTAAAAAGCTCTGCCCCTCTTTGGTAAGCCAGAAACGTCCGTCGATTTTCATGGGAGCCTGAAGCTGTGCTTCATCGGCACTTCAATAGTATCGGGTTCATAGGCGCCGTGCAAAAATAGGCGGGAAGCGAGAACCCCCTGCGCTAAAAGCATATCTGAACCGTCTTTATAGGGGAGGGCACTTGCTTTGACTTCTTTCAAAAACGGGGTTACTTTGCCGTAAATGACGTCAACCGCCCCTTTGGCCTTAACGAGGAGTACACCCAAAAGTTCTTGGGGGATCGGAAGCTCGTTATCGCTCAGACCGGCGGAGGTGGTGTTGATGATCAGATCGTACTCTGTAGGGATGAAATCGTCCCAGCAATAGGTTTTAAAGCCGCCGTTTTTGAAATACTCCAGCCGTCCTGAAGAGCGGTTGAGAATCGTCGGGGTGATTCCCCCTTGGCTGAGGGCGACGCTGAGGGCGCGTGCCGTTCCCCCCGCCCCCAATATCAGAGCGGTTTTGATTGCACCGAATGATTTGATAGCGTGCATAAAGCCATCCGCATCGGTGTTGTAGCCGATGAGTTTCCCATCTTCCAAAACGAGGGTATTGACCGCTTGAATCGTCCGGGCGATACCGCGAACTTCGTCGCATTGCGCATAGGCGGCCTCTTTATGGGGGACGGTAACGTTGGCGCCGCTAAGGGCTTTGGCAAAAAAAACGTCGCGGAGCTGCGAACCCTCTTTCAAAGGGGTTCGGGTATAGCACGCATCGATACGGAGCGATTTGAAAACAGAATTGTGCATCAGCGGCGAGCGCGAATGGCTCACGGGGTCACCGAAGATGGTAAAAACATTCATTCAACGCAGACCAGATCGTCCAGGGTACTCATCAAAGCCCCCAGTTTATTGGTCACTTCGAGGTATTCGAGCTCGTGTACCGAATCGGCGACGACTCCCGCACCCGCCTGCAAGACGACAAAGTCAGGTTTGATGAGGGCAGTACGGATCGTGATGGCACTGTCCATGTTGCCGTCAAACCCGAAATAGCCGATTGTTCCGCTGTAAAAGCCCCGTTTGACCCCTTCATATTCGGCAATCAGCTCCATTGCACGGATTTTCGGAGCACCCGTCATCGTTCCCGCGGTAAAGGTGGCGGCGAGGAGGTCGAACATGTCTTTATCATCGGCGAGCCGGGCATGAACGTCCGAGACAATATGCATAACGTGCGAATAGCGCTCGACATGCATCATCTCTTCTACTTTTACCGTTCCCGTTTTGGCGACGCGGCCAACGTCGTTGCGTCCCAAATCGATCAGCATCAGATGCTCGGAAAGCTCTTTCGGATCGGAGAGGAGCTCTTCTTCGAGTTCCAGATCGCGCTGTTTGGTACCGCCGCGTTTGCGTGTCCCCGCAATCGGACGAAGGAGGATGTCTCCGTCACTCAAACGTACCATTACTTCAGGGGAGCTTCCCACGATGCTGAAATCTTCATATTCCATCAGATACATATACGGAGAGGGGTTTTTGAGTCTCAAAATACGGTAAAAACTGAACGGATCGATATGGGCATGGCGGATATAGCGGTTGGTCATCAGAATTTGAAAGACGTCACCGCTTTTGATCATCTCTTTGGACTTGTCGACCATTGAGAAAAATTTCTCTTTCGAGAAAATAAATTCTCCCCCGTTATCGGTTTCAATCGGTTTTAGCGGGGTATAGCTGTAGGGAGATTTGAGAACGTTCTCTATCTCTTCAAAACGTTCAATCATCGGTGTGAGAGAACTAAGCATCGTGATGGTCGCATTTTTATGGGAGACGACGAGGGTAAGTTTCGGTAGGATCAGATCCATATCGGGGATATCGGTCTGATCGATCAGATTGCCCATCGATTCTTCGAGTACCGGTTCGAATACCTGTACCATATCGTATCCGATATAGCCGATAAAGCCGTCGATATACCCGACACCCAGCTCCTGTGCTTTTTCACGATACGCTTTATGGTTGAGTTTGCGGTAATACTCTTTTAAAAACTCAAACGGTGAAATGTTCAGGTGTTCGGCTTTACCCTTTGCATTTGTGTATATAGTGTTTTTTTGGCTGTAGGTGAGACGCTCGCGTGCACCGATAACGATTATCGTGTAGTTACCTTCGCTGTTGCCGGCACTTTCAAAGAGAAAACTGACTTCTTGAGGGAAAAGGCTTTTCGCCTTTTCGTAGACGGCTATGGGAGCGAATTGATCGAGAGAAAAATGGCGCGATGAAATCACGTTACCCCTTTACTATGTATGCGCCGGATTCGATGTTGCGTTTTACGTTTCCTAAAACGTCACGTGCCGCTTTCTCACCCTGGAACGGTCCGACCATGACTTTTGTAGCAGCACCGCTTGGAACGGTTGTGTATTTCAATCCGCTGGCGTTGAGGCGATCGAAAAGGGTTTTGCTCGGTTCTTTCGTAAAGGATCCGACTTGAATGTAATAGGTTCCGGTCGTATCAACGGTTTTAGCAGCCGGTTTCGTCGTTGTTTCGGCTGCGGTTTTTGCAGGCTCTGCCGCCGGTTTATCGGTTGTTTTCTGAGCAGTTTCAGCGGCAGGTTTCGGCGCAGCAGCTGTTTTTTGTACCGAAGAAGCTTTTTTGGTCTCTGTCGGCTTGACCGATTTGATTGTCGGTGTATTGACGACCGGCTGAGCGAATTTTTGGGTCGATTGGGCTTTAGCCGGTGCCGGTGTCACAGGTGCGGAAACGCTTTGTGTAGCTGCTTTAGGCTGCTGTGCCGGGACCGCGGGCTGAATAACGGTCGTTTCCTCTACCGGAGAATTTTGCATCGACTCTTGTTTGATTTTTTGAGCGATTTGTCCCAAGTCCTGAGGTGCAGACGGCGTTGTTGCGGCAGATGTATTTGAACCTTCTTGGATCACTTCGACCGGTTCAAAGAGAGGATCGTTGGCAATCTCGGTCGGCGACGTCGGTGCAGGCGGAACTACGGCTTGCGGCGGCTTCTCGTCCGTTTGCGTTTTGAGCGAATTCATAATTACCAAAACGATGATCAATATAAGTGTCAGTGCAGCGATTGCCAACAATAACTTTTTACTATTGGAATTTGATCCGCCTTTGCTTAGAATGATGTCATTGAGTTCATTTTTTTCTTCCATTGAAGTGCCGTTCCTTATAAGAGTTGTGCTTATCGAATTTACATATGTTTAGACCACGAAGCACCGCGCTCTTTAGCGTACACTTCGTAGGGAAGGTTAAGAATATTGTATTCCATCGGTAAATCTAACGACGGAAACATTCGCCACTGTTTCGGTTGTTTTGCGGCAAGTTTCATCGAAATCATTTTACCCAGTTGATTGGCTTCTTGTAAAGTCGTATGTCCTTTATGGATATACACGTGCAAATGCCCCGGTGTTTTGGTCTCAAAAGCGGTAAAATTGATGAATCCCTCTTCTCTAAGCAATAATTGTGCCTTATGGTAAAAGCGCTGCGGATCAGTCCCGTTGTAGTCGATAACGATGTTTTCCACTTTGTCGAACTTATTGATCAGTGAATGGGCGACGGTGATCTGTTTTTTTAGATGCTGATCGATAATCGCCTGAGTAAGCGTTTTGTCGATTCTTTCGTATTTATTGAAAAAAGTGCGCCCTTTGAAATCGATTTTGTCAACGACGGTGTCATGTTTCAGCCAGTAATGATCTGAAATCATTTTGATCAGTTTCATGTCCATCGATGTCATTGGGGCGCCTTTTATATATTTAATTGCGGGTCGAGAACAAAGTCCCCGACCCTTTCGCTTGCCGCTGAGGCACTAAAGCTTGCCCCTGCGGGTCAGAATTAATACGTTGGTTGGTTATAGATAACGAAATTTTTCGCCAATGCTTTTAGCTCTTCTTTGATAGCGGCTTGTTTGGTCTCATTTTCGATATCGTCCAAAACATCGGCGATGCGGTTTGCGATAAGTTCAAACTCTTTCTCTTTCATACCGCGTGATGTCAATGCAGGGCTTCCGATACGGACACCTGAAGTAACGAACGGTGAACGCGTTTCTCCAGGTACGGTATTTTTGTTAACGGTGATTCCCGCGCGTCCGAGTGCCGCATCGGCATCTTTACCGCTGAACGGTTTGTTAAGGAATGAAACCAATACCAGGTGATTGTCGGTTCCGCCGCTGACGATGTCGTAACCGCGTTCCATCAATACTTTGGCAAGAACAGCCGCATTCGCTTTGACTTGCGCAGCGTACACTTTCCACTCATCTGAGAGGTTGTATTTGAAGCCGACCGCTTTTGCCGCGATGACGTGAACCAACGGTCCCCCTTGAAGTGCAGGGAAAATAGCCGAGTTGATTTTTTTAGCGATCTCTTCGTCGTTGGTCATGATCATACCGCCGCGAGGACCCGCTAGGGTTTTGTGCGTCGTTGTCGTAACAACATCCGCATATGGGAACGGGCTTGGGTGCTCACCTGCACATACAAGTCCTGCGATGTGGGCGATATCGGCGAAAAGAATAGCCCCGACGGCGTCAGCAATTTCGCGGAATTTTTTGAAATCGATTTCGCGAGCATAGGCTGAAGCGCCGCATACGATGATTTTCGGCTGAACGATTTTTGCGATATCCATGACACGCTCATAGTTGATGCGGCCGTCCAGTTCGACACCGTAGGAAAAACTGTGATAGTTTTTACCCGAAAAGCTTACTTTTGAACCGTGTGTCAAATGTCCGCCGTGGCTGAGATCCATACCGAGGAGTTTATCTCCCGCTTGAAGCAACGCCGCATAAACCGCGCCGTTCGCCGATGAACCCGAGTGCGGCTGTACATTGGCAAATTTGCACCCGAACAGTTCGCAGGCGCGGTCAATCGCCAATTGCTCTACACCGTCTGCGTATTCGCATCCGCCGTAGTAACGTTTAGCGGGATATCCTTCGGCGTATTTGTTGGTAAATACAGAACCCATTGCTTCCATAACGGCAGGGAGGGTAAAGTTTTCCGATGCGATCATCTCTAAATGGTCGGTTTGGCGTTCAAGCTCTTGCTCACATAATGTGTAAATTTCGTTGTCGTATTCTTTGAGGAAACTCATTCTTCTTCTCCGTTGTTGGTTTGGTTGTTGTGGATTGGTTTCATAGCCGGGAAGAGCAATACGTCCCGGATAGAGTGTTGGTTGGTCAGCATCATGACGAGACGGTCGATTCCGATCCCCTGTCCGGCGGTCGGTGCCATACCGTAGGAGAGAGCGGTAACGAAATCTTCGTCCATCTCATGGGCTTCATCATCGCCAGAATCTTTGGCCGCCATTTGCCCTTCAAAACGCCCTAATTGATCGACCGGATCGTTCAGCTCGCTAAACGCGTTGGCGATTTCGCGTCCGGCAATGAAAAGCTCAAAGCGGTCGGTCAGTTCGGGACGTTCGTCGTTACGGCGCGCAAGAGGAGAGATTTCGACCGGGTAGTGGGTAATAAAGGTCGGATTGATGAGTTTGGCTTCGACGAATTCGTCAAAGAGTTCCCCTTGCAGCTGTCCGAGGTTCATCGCCGCATTGGCTTCGAGGTTTTTCGATTTCAAAAATGCCAAAATTGAGTCTTTGTCATTGACGATTTCTTCGGGGACACCGCCGATGACGCTGAGGCTCTTGACCAGTTCGATTTCGCTAAATTGGTCGAAATCGACTTCCAACTCACCGTACGGGAGACGTTTAGGAAGGTCGAGATGATCGAAGAGATACTCGAAATACTCTTTGGTGATACTGATCAGGTCTTTATAGGTTTTAAATGCCCAGTAAAATTCGATAGAGGTGAACTCTGGATTATGGGTAGCGTCCATCCCCTCGTTGCGGAAATTACGGTTGATTTCAAATACCGCTTCGAATCCGCCGACGATGAGGCGTTTGAGATAGAGTTCCGGTGCGATACGCAAATAGCGGTCGATCCCAAGAGCATTGTGATGGGTAACGAACGGCTTCGCGTTTGCTCCCCCCGCGATCGGGTGCATCATCGGCGTTTCGACCTCTAAAAATCCTTTGTCTTCGAAAAAGCGGCGGGTAAGGCTGATCACTTTGGAACGTATATGAAACGTTTTGCGAACTTCGGAGTTCATAATCAGATCAAGATAGCGTTGACGATAGCGCATCTCTTTGTCCTGAATCCCGTGGAATTTCTCAGGAAGAGGGGAGATCGCTTTGGTAAGGAGGGTTAGCTTGTCGGCATGGAGTGACAATTCGCCGTGTTGGGTTATAAACGGATAGCCGCTTACTTCGATGATGTCACCCACCTCGATCAGCTTTTTGAAAACGTCGTTGTAAAAATTTTCAGGAAGGTTGTCTCGGGCAACATAGATTTGGAGCATTCCGCTTTCGTCTTCGATTTTGACGAAACTCGCTTTACCCATCAATCGGTACAGTTTGATCCGTCCCGCAACGGTGTAGTGGCGGTGCTCATCCCGTTTTTCTTCTTTTTGAAAAAGATCGGAATTGACATTGTGAAATTTATCGATGGTCGTGTTGCGCTCTGAGTGGTTTGCATACGGATCGATTCCGAGTGCTCTTAGTGCTTCGGCTTTTTCGATCCGTTGTTGTACGTATTGGTTTTCAAATGCCAATGTTTTTCCTTTATTCGATAGTTATTTTTTAGAATCGGTTTGGCAGTTTTTACAGATGCCGTAAATTTGCATAGAGTGCTCCTGCATCACGAATCCAAGGGCTTCGGTGATCTCTTTTTGACGACGTTCGATCTCTTCATCGACGAATTCCGTGATGTTCCCGCACGAAGTACAGATGATGTGGTCATGATGATCCTTGGCACCGAGTTCGTATTTTTTTCCTTGCGCACCGAAAGAGAGAGAGGTAACCATCTCCGAATCTTCAAGCAAAGAGAGGGTACGGTAAACGGTTGCGATCCCCGTTCCCAATTCAGGATGTTTCTCCTGAATCAGATGATGCAGCCCTTCCGGGGTTAAATGCTCGTCGGAATTATAGAGCATCTCCAAAATGACTTCACGCTGAATCGTGAATTTTAGTCCGTTCTCTTTCAGCAATTGTTTGAAATCGCTTAAAAGCTTATTGTATTCGACGGTTCGTTCCGTAAAATCGGTATATGCATTCATCGGTTAATGATCCTTATCCGAGCTGTTGGTATCGGTTGCATTTTCATCACTGATCAATGATTTAATATCATCGGTTTCAATATGCAAAATGAAATTCCCCGTCGCAAACATCGGTTTATAAAAAAAGCTGTCAGCCATTTTCCCCTCAAAGTTTTCACGGATTGCCGTGACGCTGAAGAGGGCATAGACTATGATAGAGACAATAAAGAAAAACTTGCTGCTCCCCAATACAAATCCCAATACTCTGTCCAAGGGGCCCAAACCGCTTAAGCTGGTAAGCTTTTTAAATCCTGATCCGAGTGCGACCATTAAGAGCCAGAATATACCCAGGGCGAAAATAAATCCGACTAGATTAATGGCCGCCGAACTTTCAAAATGAAAAAGGACATCACTCAGAAACTTGCCGATAATCCCGCCCAAATGAGATGCGACAAAAACGCCTCCGACGATTCCGACAAGCCCGAAAACTTCTTTTGACAAACCGTTTAAAAGTCCTTTTAGCCCCAGTAGCAGGATTACCGATCCGACAACAAGATCAAAATAATTCAAATCCATTACAACTCCATCTCCAAACGGTCTTTACCGTTGTTTTTAGCCTTGTACAAAGCGGTGTCCGAACGCTGGATAATAGCGTCAATCGTATCGGTTTCTTTGATTTTCGTCATACCGATACTGAGCGTAACAGTAATTTGCTGGTTTTGGAAGAGAGGTTTATTGTTACGGCAAAGGGTTAACAGCCGTTCACCGACCAAACGCGCCCCTTCCAAATCGGTTCGGTTCAGCAAAATGATGAACTCTTCGCCTCCGAAACGATAGACCCGGTCACCGTCGCGCAGAGCTTTCTTAAATAACTTAGCCAAAAAGATAAGTACTTTATCACCCGCAATATGGCCGAATTTATCGTTAATCTGTTTAAAATTATCGGCATCGATCATAAAGCAGAAAATATCAAAATTAAGTTTGCCTTTGTCGAGTATCGTACGAAGGTGTTCGTTGAGCGCATAACGGTTAAATGTTTTGGTCAAAGGGTCAAGCGAAGTTTTGACCTCCAGACTTTTCACCTGTTCCATCAGCGTATAGATAACATCGTTGGCACGGGAAACTTCATCGCTCAGATGATTCTGGATGTCGTTGAATTTTTCGGTGATCTTTTCAAAGTTTATCAGTGTATCGCCGTTGCTTTGTTCCAGCAATTCGGCTTGTTCTTCGGTGATCTTTCCGATTCTTTCATTGGTATCGGCATACGAATCGATACTTTTTATGGCCAATGCTTTGTACTCTTCTGCTGAAGTGTTGCGATATGCCAGCAGATCGATCTCTCCTGAGGTGTAAGCCTCTAGCACTTCTTGGGTCGCATTGGTAACCAGCTCCGCGAATTCTGAGGGCTCTATGGTCGCCTGTCGCTTCGCGGCAGCTTCTAAATGGATAGAGAGTTCTTTGCAAAAATGGAATAAAAAAGGATTAATTTGATTGTATTCCACACACTTACCTTTAAAAGATACGGACACTTAAAAGTTCTTCTTTACGGGGAAAAAAGCAAAGATTATGAGCCGATATAATTGGCGCCATTATACTTTTTCAAACATAAATCTAAGATTTGGTTTCCTTAATCAGTCCCTTTTTAGGATAAAAGGATAAAATTCGGCAACTATAAATAAATAGGTGCAATAGCACGCAGGAGATCATATGAGTACATGGAGCCGATCAAGCTGGAGAGAAAAACCGATTAAACAGCAGCCGACCTACCCGGATACGGCGGTACTGGAGCAAATCGAATCGCAGCTTCGCAACTACCCTCCACTCGTATTTGCGGGCGAGGCGCGTACGTTAAAAAAGAATTTGGCCGACGTGTGTGAGGGAAAAGCTTTCTTGTTGCAGGGGGGCGATTGTGCGGAGAGTTTTTCTGAGTTTCATGCCCACAATATCAGAGACACCTTTAAAGTTATGATGCAAATGGCGGTTGTAATGACTTTTGCGGGCGGAGTTCCGGTAGTAAAAGTGGGACGTCTCGGCGGACAATTCGCCAAGCCGCGCTCATCCGATACGGAGACGGTTGAGGGGATTACCCTTCCGAGTTACCGCGGAGATATCATTAACGGTGTCGATTTCAACGAAGCCGCACGCGTACCTGATCCTCATCGAATGGTTCAAGCCTACAACCAATCGGCGGCAACTTTGAACCTTCTTCGCGCTTTCGCATCGGGAGGTCTTGCCGATTTGCATCAAGTCCATGCATGGAATCTCGGCTTTGTCGGTCAAAACGAAATGACAAAAAAATACGATGATCTTTCGCGCCAAATCGATGATTCCCTGCGCTTTATGGCGGCGTGCGGAATTACTTCGGATACGTATCGAACCTTGCGTGAAACTGATTTCTATACGTCTCACGAAGCATTGCTTCTGAATTACGAAGAGGCGTTTACCCGTCAGGACTCTCTAACGGGAGAATGGTATGACGTATCATCACACATGTTGTGGATCGGTGACCGTACACGCCAGCTCGACGGTGCACACGTTGAATTTATGCGCGGTATCAAAAATCCGATCGGGGTTAAAGCGGGACCGTCTATGGATCCGGAAGATTTGATCCGTTTGTGCGATATCCTCAACCCTGATAACGAAGCGGGACGTTTGAACGTCATCGTCCGTATGGGAGCCGATAAAGTAGCCGACGGTATGCCGGCTTTGATCCGCGCGATTGAGCGCGAAGGGAAAAAAGTGGTCTGGAGCTGTGACCCGATGCACGGAAATACGATCACCAGCAACGGATACAAAACCCGTCCGGTCGATGCGGTGCTTAAAGAGATGAAACAGTTTTTCCAAGTACACAAGGCTGAGGGGACATACGCCGGAGGGGTCCATTTGGAGATGACCGGCAAAAATGTTACCGAGTGTCTGGGGGGATCGTTTGAGATCACTTCCGAAAATCTCAAAAGCCGTTATCACACCCATTGTGATCCGCGTCTTAATGCAGACCAGTCACTGGAATTGGCATTTTTGATTGCCGATACGCTTAAAGAAGCGCATCGCTAAAAGTGTTTCCGCTTTTGCGGAAGCACACTGCATTACTTTTTCTGACACTCCGGGCAGAGTCCTGAAATAACTACCGAAACCTCTTCCACTTTGTACTGACTCACATCGATCGATTTTTGCAGGAGCGATGCCGCTTCCAGCGGAACATCTTTAATTTCATTGCATGCTGTGCACAAAACATGGGCGTGAGACTCTTTGGAAATCTCGTACTTTGTTTTGTGCCCCGGAATTTTGACTTCGCGGATAAGGGAAACGTCGAGCATCGTATGGATGTTTTTATACAGCGTCGCAAGCGAGATAGAGGAGAACCGCTTTTTAACTTCCTGATAGAGTTCATCGATACTTATGTGGCCGCTGTGGTGCATTAATTGAATAATGGCTATCCGCTGCGGTGTTGCCTTGAGATGATATTGTTTTAATAATAGGTTATGTTTCATAATAAGGAATTATAAACGATCGGAGGCGCTATGTTTCATAAACAATGAAAGAAAGGGTGAGTTTCGAAATAATTTTTAAGATTTCCCCCAAAAGGGAGAATCATTAGAGTGAATTGATGATACGAACCAATTCGTCGGGTTTGTTGGAATATTGCAAAGCGGTCTCTTTGTTGATCAGTTTTTTGCGCAGGAAGTCGACGATTTCCTGTGTCTGGGTCGTCATATTGGTCTCTTGCTGATTGAGCTGCATTTGCGAATAGAGCTGATGGACTTTGTCTTCGCGGATCAGATTGGCAATCGCCGGATTGGTGATCATAATCTCCTGCGCAGCGACACGTCCGCCGCCGATTTTCGGCAAAAGGGCTTGGGATATGACGGCGATCAGGGAGGTAGACAATTGAGCCCGTACCTGCGGCTGTTCATCACCCGAGAAAACGTCGATGATACGGTTGATGGTTTGCGGTGCCGAGTTGGTGTGGAGTGTTCCGAAGACCAAGTGTCCCGTTTCTGCCGCCGTCAACGCCGCTGAAATCGTTTCGCGATCCCGCATCTCCCCGATCAGGATAACGTCCGGGTCTTCACGCAGAGCGTATTTCAGTGCGTTCGAGAAGCTTTTGGTATCGGTTCCGACATTACGATGGGAGAAGAGCGATTTTTTGTTGTTATGGACAAACTCGACCGGATCTTCGACCGTGATGATATGGCGGGCTTCGTTCATGTTGATTTCGTTCAGCATCGCCGCAAGGGTGGTCGATTTACCACTTCCCGTCGGTCCGGTGACAAGGATTAGCCCTTTTTCGCGTTTAATCAGCTCTTTAAATACTTTTTTGGCGTTCAAATCATCCAAAGAGGGGATAATGACGGGGATGATACGAAACGCACAGGCGACTTCGTCCATGGTTTTGTAGTAGTTGGCACGGAAACGGCCGACATCGGGAATGACAATCGAAAAGTCAAGTTCATTATTCTCTTCAAACGCTTTTTTTTGCTTCTCGGTGAGGAGAGAATATCCCATCTCTTCGATATCCTGCCCGGTTAGTACGGGGAGGTTCAGGGCGACAAGGCGTCCGTCGATGCGAATCTGCGGTTCTGAACGGCTGACAAGATGTAAATCGGATGCCTTGTACGCCACAACGCTTTTAAGAAGCTTGTAAATATCCAACGTGGTATTCATGATCGAAATATCCCTTCATAGTAAGATTCATCGTATCCGACGACAAGCGCATCTTTGTATTCGATAACCGGGCGTTTTATCAGAAGATTATGGTTCCCCATCCACTCAATTTTGCCGTTGTCGTCTAATTCGTGGTTTTTCATCCCTAACGTTCGGTAGGTCGTCCCTTTGGTATTTAAAAGGGTTGAAAGGGGAACTTTTGCGGTCCAGTCTAGAATTTTTTTATCTGAAACGGGAGCAGTTTTAAAATCGTGAAATGTATAGGCGATACCGCGGGCGTCCAGAAACCGGAGCGCTTTTTGGACACTGCCGCAACTTTTGATTCCGTAGACGTCTACCATCGGTTACTCGATGATTTTAGGGACGATGAAAAAATGTTCTTGCGAATGGGGAGCATGGGCAAGTATATCGTCGTTTACGGCGCGGTCGACTGTGCCGACGTCTTCTCTCAGCCGAGTGGATACTTCGGACATGGCGAATGTTGCGTCCACCCCCTCCGTCGAGAGCTCTGAGAGGTTGTCGACAAACGAGACGATTTCACTAAGTTGTGCTATCATCTCTTCACGATGTTCTTGGGGAATCTGGAGATAAGATAATTTTTCTAGCCGTTGCAAGAGAGTTTCATCAATTTTCATAGTTAACCTAAGTCATAATAAATTTATAGAAATAATTGTACCCAAAAAAGAGGTTTACAAAACTTTAACATAGGGTGAGATATTATTGCTCTAATATAATGATTGTAAATGACAGGAGCCGTTTTGAGTCTAAAAGAGAATATGGAAGCCCTAAAAGAAGAGCTGAGTTCCGAAGAGAAGTTTTTTGAAAGTGCCATTCGAACAGAACGTTTCGTCAAACGGTATCAAAAGCCGTTAATGGCTGCGGTGGCGGCTTCATTATTGGCTGTGGGCGGGGCGATCGGATATCAATCGTATACGACTGCAAAAATCGAGAGTTCCAATGCCGCTTTAAATCTCCTTTTGGCGAATCCGGCAGATACCAAAGCCGAACAGACATTGAAAAATGACAATCCTAAACTGTATGATCTGTGGAAACTTTCCCGGGGGATCGCCCAAAATGACGTAACGATACTTGAAGGGCTCAAAAACTCTCAAGCGTTCGGTGTCGCCGATATCGCATCGTATGAATCTGCCGCTATCAAAGGGGACACGAAAGCGTTGGAGAACTATACCAAGCAGCAAGGTGCCCTTTATAAAGATTTGGCATTATTGGAAACTGCCGTAGGGGAAATCAATAAAGGCAATACGAAAGCGGCGAACGAAAAAATCGCCCTTATCGGTGAAAATTCTCCTCTTTACCAAGTCGCGCAATCTCTTTCCCATTATGGAGTAAAATAATGAAATTATCGACTTTAGCTCTATCGCTGGGGGCCATCCTTCTCTTAAGCGGATGTTCCCATAAAGAGGTGTATAAACCCGAGAATGTCAAAGGCGAATGGCGCACTGCCGGCCATTTGAGCTCTTCTATTTCCCAAACGGCCGACTCGGCGGCGTTGCTGGATAACGGCCGTTTGTTGACGGCAAAAGGGGAGAAAAACATTAAAATCCCTGAAGAGTATCGTCTCATCAACGCTACCGATACGTGGATCATTGCGGAGAGCCCGGAAAACAATCTCGTCCTTTTTCCGGCTGACGGAAGCGATGCTAAAGTAACGTTTGAACTTAAACGCCAGATCGCGGCCGCAAATATCCAAGACGATACCGTCGCTATTTTATTTACCAACAACGAAATGGCGCTGTATTCGCTGGAAAGTAAAAAACTCCTTTTCAAAGAGAGTGCGAATGCACCTATCGCGGTAGATTCTCGTATTGCCAACCCTTATTTTCTAAAAGAGCTGGTACTCTTTTTGACGCTTGACGGTAAAATCGTTATCGTCAACTCCGCAACCAAACAGGTTTTGCGATCGGTGGTTGTGAGTTCGGAAGAATATTTCAACAATGTCACCTATATGAATGTCATAGACAACAATCTTGTGGTGTCTACGAATAACGCTGTTCTGGCGCTTTCCCAAAAAGAGGCGCGTGAGAAGTATGAAATCCGCAACATCGCGTATGCATCGGACGGTATCTGGCTGACTACCAAACAAGGGGAGATCATCGCCCTGACGCCGACATTGCAGTTTAAAGCGAAGAAAAAATTCCCGTTTGCTCACTTCGTCGGGCTCAGTGTCCAAAATGACCGCGTTTATGCCCTTGAACAAGAAGGGTACATGATCGCTATCACTAAAAACCTATTGGCGTACGATGTTTATGACGTTGATATGGACAACGACAACAAAATTTTCCTCGGAGACGGACGTTTTTATTTTGACGACCGCTATATCGATATCAAATAATGTCGAAAGAGCTTGAGGCTTTTATCGAATACATAACCGTTATCAAAGCGCTTAGTCCTCGAACAATCGAGGCCTACAGCCGCGACTTGGGAGAGATTGAGCAGAACGCTCAAAAAGCCCTTGTCGATATCGATTCAAACACCGTTTTTCAAATCCTCGGAACCCTCTCCAATAAACGAACCCTGAACCGAAAACTCTCCGCATTTAACTCCTTTTTGGATTTTTGCCACCGTAACCGTTTTGATTCCCTGTCCACGAAATTTTCCCTCTCCAAAGTACCGAAAAATCTCCCTAAATATGTAACCTATGAGACCATTCAAGCGGGTCTGGGGATGATTGACCGCAGCGATTGGATCGGACTGCGCGATTACGCCCTAATCCTCTTTTTGTACGCGACGGGATCGCGTATCAGCGAGGCTCTGATCGCCGAGGAGGGGGATATCGAGATAGAATGGCTCCGTATACGCCACGGTAAAGGGGAGAAAGAGCGCTACGTTCCGATAGCTCATGAGGCGTTAAAAGCGCTTCGTGCCTATCAGGAGGCTTCCCCCTACAATAAGCCGTATCTGTGGCTCAACTACCGCGGAGAGCCTCTGAGCCGCATTTCGGCGTTTAAAATCACCCAAAAATATCTGGGTGTCTCTCCCCACGCGCTTCGCCACTCCTACGCGACGGCACTTATCCTCGGCGGAGCCGATCTGCGCGTCGTACAGGAACTGCTCGGGCATGCGTCACTGCTTACCACGCAGATATACACCCATGTTCAAAAGCAAAATCTTCAAGAGACGGTACTTCGCCATCATCCGATGGCACACTCTTGATATTTATCAAGAATTAATTTTCTCTATAAGGTTATCATCCGTTATTCAATAAAAGGATGTTCCTATGACTTACGCTTCATTTACCGCAGATGTCGTCTACGGCGATACACAGCCCGTTATTACGCCGCTCATTACCAACGAGTTTACCAAAGAGATTCGGATCGTATTTCGCATCGGTCAATCGATGAAAGCGCATAAAACATCGTTTCCGATCACGGTGATGATCGTGCAGGGACGTATCGATTTCGGAGTAGGGGAAGAGCGCTACGAATTGGTCGCTGGCGATGTCGTCGCATTAGAGGGTAATGTGATACATGATCTCAATGCCCTCGAAGATTCGATTGTCCGCCTTAGTCTGCATAAAGGTGACAGTGTTGCACGGGTA
The DNA here is from genome assembly GCF_000183725.1 of Sulfuricurvum kujiense DSM 16994. NCBI lineage: Bacteria > Pseudomonadati > Campylobacterota > Epsilonproteobacteria > Campylobacterales > Sulfurimonadaceae > Sulfuricurvum > Sulfuricurvum kujiense. Next base: position 1,170,911 of record NC_014762.1, read on the forward strand.
AACGGGGTACTTAAGCTATAATACCCGCATGATATTATGTGACGTCGGAAATACATCGGTTGATCTGTTTTATGCGGGTAAGCGGACCAAGCTCAGTGTGGACGATTTTGATCCTGCAACACTCTATGACACTGTCTATTTTGTCAGTGTAAACAGTGCGTTTAACGAACGGGTACAAAACTATACAAATTGGCATAATTTACGAGAGTTAATCGACTGGGATAAATACTATCCTACGATGGGCATTGACCGTATTATGGTGTGCGAAGCGGTGGAAGAGGGTGTTATCGTCGATGCGGGGAGTGCCATCACAGTCGATGTGATGCGCGGCGGCGTGTATCAGGGGGGATTTATTTCTTTAGGGCTTCGTGCGGCACAATCGGCGTACGCGAATCTCTCCGGCGCACTGGACGTGTCATTTAACTTTGAGGTAGATTTGGCTAAAATGGCGAAAAATACTCCCGATGCCCTTACGGTCGGTTTTTTGGCTCCTTTGATAGAGAAGATCGAGAGTCTGGGAAAACCCCTTTATTTGACCGGAGGGGACGGCTTGCTGTTGTCCCGTTATTTATCCGGGGCAGTAGTGGATGAAGATTTGATCTTCCGCGGGATGGAAAAGTTACTTCAAAAAGGTTCTAAATGCTAAGTGTCGCACTCCCGAAAGGGCGAATTGCCGAAGATACGTTGGAAATTTTCGAAACGATTTTCGGAAGCAGTTTTAAATTCGATGATCGCAAATTGATCTTGCAAACCGAAAACTTCAAATTCTTGCTGGTACGCAACCAAGACGTCGCCACCTACGTCTATCACCAAGCCGCCGATATCGGTGTCGTCGGTCTCGATACCCTCGAAGAGCAGGGGCTGGACGTCATCCGTCTGCTCGATCTGCAAAAAGGGAAATGCCGTGTCGCCATCGGGATGCGTGCGGGTGAAAAACCCGATTTCACCAAAAGCGAGATCAAAGTCGCGACCAAAATGGTGAACATCACCAAACGCTATTTCGCCGAGCGCGCCGTTGCCGCCGATATCATCAAACTCTACGGTTCCATCGAACTCGCTCCCCTTGTAGGGCTTGCCGACATGATCGTCGATGTCGTCGAGACGGGAAGCACGATGAAGCAAAACGGTTTGGAAGTGGTCGAGACGATCATGGAATCGACGACCCATCTGATCGCCAATAAAAACAGCTTTTTCGAGAAAAAAAGCGAGATATTGGATATTTACGAAAAGATAAACGCACTTTTGTACGGCAATTAATTAAGCAATTCACAATTGATTAACGAATACGATTTAGAATACTGAAAACTATTAAGGATATACAAATGTCAAAGATTATCTTACCGGTCGCTTTAACAGTTCTTTTTTCGACGTCAGCGGTAATGGCGGAAAGTTTTTCGACGGTTGAATATGTTACGGTCACGCGATCGACCCCTATCTATTCAACGATTCAAGAGGAAATTCCAAGCCAAAAATGTTACGATGTCCAAGAAGCGGTAAGCTCGGGCGGAAGCAGTAACAACGACGTCGTCGGTGCCGTTGTCGGAGGTGCCTTAGGAGGTGTGCTCGGACATCAGATCGGAGGGGGAAAAGGTAAAACGGCGGCAACCGTCGGCGGAGCCGTTTTGGGAACCTTGGCCGGTCAAAACGTAGGGAGCAAATACAACACTCCGGGAACGACGACCTATCAAACCGTTCGCAAATGCGAAAATATTACTACGGTTAAAAGCCGTCAGGTATTGGGCGGTTATTCGAATGTCGCCAAATTCAAAGGCAAAACGATCACCGTCGAGAGCGATCAGCCTTTAAAACAAATTCCCGTTACCGTGACCTACAGCTATTAACTCCTCTTTTCTCCCGTTTGTGGGAGAAAAATCTCCATTTTATTACCCTCTTTTTAACGATAATCTGTTAGAATTAATCATAATCTAAAATTTTCTACAAGAACAGGAGTTTCCATGGCACTCAAAGTGGCGATTAACGGAACGGGCAGAATCGGAATTATCGTAGCAAAGATCATTGCAGAGCGCAGTGATATCGAGCTGGTAGCATTAAATACGACGGCGAAACCTGACATGTTGGAATATTTACTTAAATTTGACAGCGTCCATCGCGGAATCGACGCAAAAGTGATCGACGAGAATACAATTTCGATCGGCGGGAAAAATGTCCGTATGTTTCGTGAACGGGACATCGATAAAGTCGACTTCGGAAGCTGCGGCGCTGAAGTGGTTATCGAATGTACGGGCGTCTTTTTGGATCAGGAGAGCTGTCAAAAGCATTTAAAAAACGGAATTAAAAAGGTCATTATGTCGGCTCCGGCAAAAGATGACAGTCCGACATACGTTTTCGGTGTAAACTCGGATCAATATAAAGGCGAAGCGATTATCTCAAACGCCAGCTGTACGACCAACTGCCTCGGGCCGATCTGTAAAGTTCTTGACGATGCGTTCGGTATCGAAAACGGTTTGATGACAACGATCCACTCATATACCAATGACCAAAATATTTTGGACGTTAAACACTCAAAAGATCCTCGTCGTGCGCGTGCGGCGGCTCTTAACATGATCCCGACTTCTACGGGTGCGGCAAAGGCGATCGGCAAAGTCATGCCTCATTTGCTCGGCAAGCTTAACGGCTATGCGATGCGCGTACCGACGCCGGATGTTTCCGTCGTCGATTTGACCGTCAATTTGAAAAAAGAGGTCACTAAAGAAGATATCCATGCTGTTTTCAACGCTGCGGCAGCCGGTGATTTCAAAGGGTTGATTGAAGTCGATAACGACAAACGCGTATCGTGCGATTTCATCGGATCGACCTACAGTTCGACGTATGTTCCGGACATGACGAGTGTCGTTGACGGACATACGGTCAAAGTTTTAGCATGGTATGACAACGAGTGGGGATACAGCAGCCGTTTGGTTGATATGACGGTTCTTATCGGTACACGATAATGCTGACCTATACGAACCATTTCGATACGAAAACACTCGATCCTTTCACCCTTGAAAAAGGGTTTGAGGCGGTTCGTTACGAAGCTGCCTCGGGAGAGGTAGGCTACTATCATCTTCCTATTTCTTCACAGCCTCTTGTCGAAGAGCTCAAATCTCTCTATCACGATATCGACCGCCGTTTTAATACGATTGCAATCATCGGAATCGGGGGATCATCGTTGGGGATCAAGGCGATTGAGAGATTGCTCCGCCCCAGTACTCCAAATGCCAAAAAACTTATCTACCTCGAAAATTCTGATCCCATCAGCATTATGCAGGAGATGAAACAGATCGATAAGTTTCGTACCCTTTTTATCGTTATATCCAAATCGGGCGGTACGGTAGAGACCCTTTCCATCTTTAAACGTCTTGTCGTAAGTTTTGAACTCCCGCTGGATCATTCCGATCAGATTTATGTCGTGAGCGATGAGAATTCTATCCTAGCCCATTTCGCCGATGAGCACCATTTGCGCCGTTTTGTTATACCGAGTAATGTCGGAGGACGATTTTCGGTTTTAAGCGCCGTAGGTATGGTTCCGTTAACGCTGGCAGGGTTTGATACGGCTGCAATACTCAAAGGGGCACAAACCTTTTTAGAGCAATTCTGGAACCGCCAGGAAGAGCATATGCTCCAAAAAGCGGCCTATTACGTAACCCAAAGCGATCAGTATCCTATGAATGTCCTTTTTGCCTATTCCGATACGTTTGAAGAGTTCGGTAAATGGGTCGTTCAGATATGGGGCGAATCGCTCGGCAAACGTAACCGCCGAGGTGAACGGGTCGGGTTGACTCCGATTTCCTTGATAGGTTCGGTCGATCAGCACTCGTTTTTGCAGTTGATTATTGAAGGGCCGTTGAATAAAACCGTTACCTTTATGCATATTGAGCATTCGGAAGATCATCTTATGATTCCCGAACTTTCACTCCATTATTTGGAAAAAAGTGATTTTGTCAACGGAAAGAGTTTCAATGAACTGATCAACGCGCAGTGCCACGCTACGATGCAGAGTGTTTTGCAAAGCGGTGTCAGTGTGGATGAGATAGCTTGGAAACAAATCGATGAGGCTTCTGTGGGAGAGTTGATTCTCTATTATGAGCTTTTGACGTCGCTAAGCGGGGCATTGCTGGAGATTAACACGTATGACCAGCCGGGGGTAGAAATCGGCAAAAAGATATTAGAAACTCAGTTCTAAATCTTCTTACACTTCGTTTAGGCCAAGTGCCTAAACATTCTTCATCAAATCGTCTTCCGATTCTTTATTCAGAGCATCCATAATCGTGAAGAGCATTTGACTTTGATCTTCCATATCTTGGAAGCTGCTGAGAATCTCTTCTTTGTGATAGATGGAGGTATCTTCTTTTTCAATATATTGCATATTATGTAGAACGATTGTATGAACATTTGCATGAGGCTGTTCCATACTTTTATAGCTTGGAAGATGTACGAAACGCTCTTGACCTTGTCCAGAATCGTACCATTTGCCTAGGCGGCAGCCGTGATGATCGGAAAATTCAGCCTCTTTTTGTCCGTTGGCAATGCTTTTATAGGCGTTGGATTTAAAGATGATATGGTCGATTTTCGCCAACGTAATAAAGGTCGTGTTTTCGATAGCGGTTGTCTGCAATGCCGCTTTTTTGGCATCTTCATTGAACATGTGGATCGTTTGGCGGAACGAACCGATCGATTCGCTCGACTCTTGGGCGATATCGTTCATGATTTCTGAATTTGAATGAATTTCAGTGGTCTCTTGCTGAAGTGTCTGGACGGCGATACCGATCTCTCCGGTCGCTTTTTGGGTCCGCTCGGCGAGTTTGCGCACTTCATCAGCTACGACGGCGAATCCGCGTCCGTGCTCTCCGGCACGTGCCGCTTCGATCGCAGCATTGAGAGCCAGAAGATTGGTCTGATCGGCAATATCTTTGATCAGATTGACGACTGAGCTGATTTCACCCGTTTTTTCGTTGAGCGAGTTGATAGCATCGACGGAAACCTGAACCAACTCGATAAGACGGCTTAGTTTACCGATAATTTCTTCAAGCTCTTCAACGCTGTGAGACGATTTTTCTGAGGTTGTCTGACTGATCGCTGCAATCGTGTGAAGACGCTGAATGGTATTTTGAAGATCTTTTTGTATCACTTCCATACCACCGCCGACGCCTGCACCGATTTTTCCTAATGAACTGTTAAGAAGCGATTTTTGGATATGAAGATAGGTTGAATGCATCGAACCGATAGCCATATTGACAAAATTACTGGCTTCTTTGTATTCTCCTTGCAACCCTTGGGTATTGATTTTACGGTGGAATTCATCACGGCTTGCCGCTTCGACGCTGGCACGGATTTCACGGATAAAAACTTCAGTCTGGTCGAGCATATTGTTGGTATTCCAGCACAGGTTGTGAAGTTCGCCGTGGTCTTTGATATTGGTGATACGGCTCTCTAAATGTCCGACTTCCGCCGATTTTATAACGGCGGCTACTTCATGGATTGTTTTTTGCGCTTCACGGATATTGATAAACACAAACCATGCAAGGCCGAAATTGGCAATATTTAAGAGTCGAATCCAACTCCATCCGTATAGAATAACTTCGATAAAAAGGGCAACAACAAAAAGGGCTATCGAAATGATATTGGCATACTGAACTTTAGATAGAGAGGATAAATTCGTCATATGACATCCCTTTGTCTTTGAGTATTTGATTGAGTGCCGCTTCCGAAGCGGCTATACCGCCGTTTTTTTCTTTTTGCAACAAAGCGGTATACAGCGGTTTTATGATATTTAGTGCATTTTGTGTCGGTTTGCGCCGTACTGAATGGTAATTGCTGATTTTTCGGTTAGTATCAAATGACGGGGTTACATGGGCAAATACCCAGTAAAAATCACCGTTCTTGGTTTTATTTTTTACGTAGGCGAATATTTCTTTCCCCTCTTTAATACGGCTCCAAAGGAGCTTGAACACAATTGCGGGCATCTCTTCATGCCGCAATATATTATGCGGCTGATGAAGCAGTTCTTTCTCTTCATAGCCGGACATCTTAATAAAAAGGGCATTACCGTACGTAATTTTTCCGCTCAAATCGGTTTTAGATACGATAAACTCTTCGTCACCGAAAGATAGTTCTTGGTTAGACATAATCATCCTCATCTGCATAATAAAAAATCATAAACCGTTTCCGCTAGTCTAACAGCCATTTCCTGAATGTTTTCCCTTTTATCGGCCGATTAACCAGTTTTTGATAAATATTTTCGGCTATGTTGCGGGGGACCGCAACATAGCTGAGATGGTCAAGCTGATCGATTTTTCCGATCTCTTCTTTGCTCAGGCCGCACTCATGGATTAGCGCTCCGACAATGTCGCCTGCACGGAGTTTTTCTTTTTTGCCGGCATCGATACAGATCGTGCGCATTAGGGTTTTTAATGGGGATGCATTTTTAATGCCAGGGAGTTCTATTGGGGTGACGGGACGTTTTAAATCGATAAACCGTTCATATTGGTAGTGATTGACCAGGGTAATGGCAATACCGTTTTTTCCTGCCCGTCCGGTACGTCCGATACGGTGGGTGTAGCGTTCGTTTTGAATCGGTACTTCGTAGTTGATAATGGCGTCCAGCCCTTCAATATCGATTCCGCGGCCGGCGACATCGGTAGCGACAAGGATAGGGGCGCTTAGATTGCGAAATTGGATGATCGCTTCGTTGCGGTCGAACTGCTCCATATCTCCGTGAAGGGTAAGGGCATGTACTCCGATGCGGTTTAAATCCTCGCATAATGCATTTGCGTCTACTTTCGTATTGCAAAAAATGATCGTATTGGTAATTCCGTGAAGTTGAAGCACCATGCTGATCGCGGGGAGTTTATCGTTACAGAGATAGGCGATCTCCTCAATTTTGGGTTTACTGAGCGAATGCTCGGCAGTGACCATGACGGGGTCTTTCATAAAATCCGAAGTGATGGTTTGGATCGATTCGGGAAAGGTGGCGGAGAAAAGGAGGCTTTGGCGTGATGGCGGCGTAAAACCTAGAATAGAGGTAATATCTTCGATAAATCCCATATCGATCATCTGATCGGCTTCATCGAGTACTACCGTTTGGATTTGAGCCGGATCAAATGTCTCCATCTGAAGCAATTTCAAGACGCGCCCCGGGGTGCCGACGATGATATGGGCGCCGTGTTTGAGCGAATGAATCTGCCCTTTCATCGGAACCCCTCCGCAGAGGGTGAGAACTTTGATATTGCCGATTTCAGATGCTAACGAACGGATCACTTTTGCCACTTGTTCGGCAAGTTCGCGGGTAGGGCAGAGGATCAGTGACTGGGTGCCGAAGGATTTGGGGTTGATCCGTTCCAAAACGCCTAGTCCGAATGCCAAGGTTTTTCCGCTTCCGGTGGCGGCTTGGGCGATACAATCTTTTTTTTGTAAGATAACAGGCAAAGCTTGCGATTGAATAGAGGTCATTTGAGTAAACTCCAACCGTTTCAATGCTTCTTTTAGGGGGATACGTAATGCTAAGGTTTCGAAGGTGGACATTGTGTCGCTTTATAATATAGATACGCGATTATAGCATAGTTGGAAATCCCCCGCAGGGGAGGGAGTTTGAGTGGTATGCGTTATACGGCTTTAATCGTAACGCCGTATTTTTCTTCAGCCACGTTGCGCGCTTGAAGCGAATACGAAGCGATCTCGTTAAAGTTGAGATATTTGTAAACGTCATCCGCTTTTCCTGCCAATTTCTCAGGAACGATGCTCATGTATTCCGCTACGGTCGGGATACGTCCGAGTTTTGCACATACCGCTGCTAGCTCGGCTGATCCTAGGTAAACCTGAGTCCCTTTACCAAGACGGTTGTCGAAGTTACGGGTAGAGGTTGAGAATACGGTTGATCCTTCGCGTGAACTCGCTTGGTTACCCATACAGAGTGAACATCCCGGAACTTCGGTTTGTGCTGCGATCGCTTTGTAAACGTCGTAGTACCCTTCGTTGATAAGTTGTTGCTCATCCATACGGGTCGGAGGAACGATCCAGAACTTTTCAACCGCAATTTTGCCTTCGCCGCGCATTACTTCACCCGCTGCACGGTAGTGACCGATATTGGTCATACAGCTGCCCAAGAATACTTCATCGATTTTTTCACCCGCAACTTCGCTGAGCAATTTAACATTGTCAGGATCGTTCGGACAAGCAAGGATCGGCTCTTTAACTTCATTAAGATCGATTTCGATGATCGCTGCATACTCTGCATCCGCATCCGGTTCCATCAATGACGGAGCGGCCAACCACTCTTTCATTTTATCGGCGCGGCGTTGAAGCGTGCGAGCATCTTCGTAACCGTCTTTAATCATCGCTTCGATCAGCGTTACGTTTGATTTTAGGTATTCGATAACCGGTTCTTTGTTTAAACGAACGGTACAAGCAGCCGCTGAACGCTCAGCCGATGCATCGGAAAGTTCGAACGCTTGTTCCACTTTCATGTTCGGAAGACCTTCGATTTCCAACACACGTCCGTTGAAGATATTTTTCTTACCTTTTTTCTCAACCGTGAGTAATCCTTGTTTGATCGCATAATACGGGATCGCGTTAACGAGATCACGTAAAGTGATACCCGGCTGCATTTCACCTTTGAAGCGTACAAGAACGGATTCCGGCATTTCAAGAGGCATAGAACCGGTAACCGCTGCAAACGCAACAAGACCTGAACCTGCAGGGAAACTCACACCGATCGGGAAACGGGTATGAGAGTCACCGCCGGTTCCTACAGTATCCGGAAGAACCATACGGTTCAACCATGAATGGATAACACCGTCCGCAGGACGAAGAGCTACACCGCTGCGTGAGCTGATGAATGCCGGCAATGTTGCGTGCAATTTCACGTCGGACGGTTTAGGATACGCCGCCGTATGACAGAAAGACTGCAATACGAAATCAGCCGAGAAACCGAGAGCTGAAAGCTCTTTGATCTCATCGCGCGTCATCGGTCCGGTAGTATCTTGGCTACCTACGGTGCTAGTCATCGGCTCGCAGTACATACCCGGGCGTACCCCTTCCATACCGCATGCTTTACCGACCATTTTTTGAGCAAGGGTATACCCTTTGCCCGTATCGGCAGGCTGGATTGGAGTTGCGAAAATAGTTGCCGGAGCCATACCGAGTGCCGCACGTGCTTTAGCCGTTAAACCGCGGCCGATGATCAACGGAATACGTCCGCCTGCACGTACTTCATCTTCGATCGTATTCGGACGAAGGCTGAATGTAGCGATTTGCGTACCGTTTTTAGTAATAGTTCCCGCTTTTGTATCGATATCGAGTACATCACCGGTTTCCATTTGAGATACGTCGGCTTCAATCGGCAATGCGCCTGAATCTTCACACGTAGCGAAGAAGATCGGAGCGATAATGCTTCCGATTACAACACCGCCGGTACGTTTGTTCGGGATACCCGGAATATCGTCACCCATGTGCCATTGAACAGAGTTTGCAGCAGACTTACGGCTTGAACCGGTTCCGACAACGTCACCGACGTAAGCGATCTGTTTCCCCATTTTTTTAAGTTCAGCGATTTTAGCGATACCTTCAGGCATTTTAGCCGAAAGCATAGTTGTCGCATGAAGCGGGATATCCGAACGGGTAAATGCCGCACTTGCAGGAGAGAGGTCATCCGTATTCGTTTCACCCGGGAATTTGAAAACAACAACGCTGAATTTTTCAGCAAGCGGTTTTTTCGCTGTGAACCACTCCGCATCAGCCCATGATTGAAGAACTTCTTTAGCATATTTGTTCGTTTGTGACAGATCGACGATATCGTTGAACGCATCGTATACCAATAGGGTATGTTTGAGTTCATGCGCCGCTTCGTTTGCGATGGCATCGTTGCTGAGTGCGTCGATTAGAGGCTTAACATTATATCCTCCGACCATTTTACCGAGGATTTTAATAGCCGCTTTTTTATGATCATCGCTGTTGATATCGCTGTTATCAGCCAAGAAAGCTTTTACTTGACCTTGGACGACTTGGTGTAAAAATGCCGCTTTAACGTGAGCACCGTCATCCACACCCGGATTGACACGCTCTGCAAGCATTTCGACCAATTCAGCGTTTTTAGAGCTCTCTGCCGTAATTAGTTCAACAAGAGCGGTAACTTGCTCTTTTGTAAGTGGCAACGGGGGGATTCCCTGTGCTTCACGTTCCGCTACGTGTGCTTTGTATTCGTCCATAAAAGCCATAGTGACTCCTGTGCATGTTAATTTTGAATGATTATATCAGAAGAAAAAATCAGTTTAATCACAGTGTTACTATATTACTCAATTCTTTTTGATTTTACCGAAAAAAATGAGTAATAAAGTAACATATAGAAAATTTTGCATAAGAATATTTTTTTTTTCAAAAAGAAAGAATGGGATAAAAAGTTACAAATCCGGTGGATGCGGAAAAATTCCGCACAGATGGAGTTAAAAAGGGTCGTTGACGATAATGTCACGATTCCCTTTGGCATTTGGGGCGGAGAGGATACCGTTGTTTTCAAGCTGCTCTATAAGACGGGCAGAGCGATTGTAGCCGATTTGAAGTCGCCGCTGCAAATAACTGATAGAGGTTTTTTGCTCCGTGAGGACAATGTTTTTTGCCTCTTCATAAAGCTCGTCAGACTCTTCATCATTTCCGCTTCCGCTATCGGATTTCGCAACATCTTCTTTATCGCGAAGAAATCGACGATCATATTCCGGCTCACGCTGTGCTTTGAGGAAATCAACCACTTTTTCGATTTCGACTTCGGTACTCCACGGAGCATGCAGCCGTACAAGGCCGCTCATCCCCGGAGGGGTAAAGAGCATATCCCCACGGCCGAGGAGCGATTCGGCCCCCATGCCGTCGAGGATGATCTTACTGTCGATTTTCTGCCCCACTTTGTAACTGATACGAGAGGGGAGATTGGCTTTGATCAGACCGGTGACGACATCGACGCTCGGGCGCTGGGTCGCTACGATGAGATGGATACCGCTAGCGCGGGCCATTTGGGCAAGACGTGCGATCGAATATTCGACATCTTTTCCGCTGGTCATCATCAAATCGGCCAGCTCATCGATAATAACGACGATGTAGGGGAGAAGATCGTGCCCCTCTTTTTTCGCTTTTTCATTAAAGTTTTCGATATTTTTGGTACGTGTCTCGCTCATCAGCTGATAACGGCGTTCCATTTCGTAGACCATATTGTTGAGGGCTGAAATAGCTTCTTTAGGTTTGGTGATGACCGGGGTCAAAAGGTGCGGTATCTCATTATAGATAGAGAACTCCAGCATTTTCGGGTCAATCATCAAAAGTTTGAGCTGATCGGGCGAGTTTTTGTACAGCAGACTCAGAATCATCGAGTTGATACCGACACTCTTACCGCTCCCTGTTGTCCCTGCGATCAAAAGATGGGGAAGCTTTTTAAGATCGGTGATAAACGGTTTTCCGACGATATCTTTTCCTAATATCAATGTGAGCGGGGAAGCCGCTTCTTGGAAAAGCTGGCTTTCCAGCATCTCGCGCAGATAGATCGTTTCGACGGTTTTATTCGGTATTTCGATCCCTACGACATCTTTGCCGGGAATAGGGGCTTGAATCCGGATCGTCTGCGCTTTGAGTGCCATCGCTAGGTCATCTTGAAGTCCCAGAATTTTTGAAACTTTGATATTGGCGGCCGGTTTAAACTCAAATGTGGAGACGACAGGTCCGGCGTAGGTTCGTACCACATCCCCTTCGATATTAAAGTGCTTGAGTTTTTCGATCAAATCACGGATTTTATCATCCAGCTCCGCTTCGTCCACCAAAGTCTGTTTCTTAGGGGGATTTTGAAAGAAATCCAAAGGGGGAAGCTTGAAATTTTTCGGTTTTTCGCTGACCCCTTTGTCGATTTGTTCCAAGAGCATTTTATTCTCTTCGAGTTCATCAACGACAAGTGCGTGCTGTTTGGACTCTTTGACTTTTTTTGCCATACTCAAAATCGTTGACTCTTTAGGAGTGATGTCGGCTGTTTTCGGGGTTTCTTCAGTCTCAGCAGGTTCTGAGAAAAGAGTTTCATTCGGTTTTGATACGGGAACATGTGAGTTTGTTTCATGGTGTTGCACAACAGGTGCCGGTTCAAAAACCGGAACAAACGGTTTTTCTTCTTCGTGATGTATCGCAAACTCTTCTTTGATATTGTCTGATGCGTAAATATCATCTGCATGAGCAGGCGTTTGGGTCGGTTTAGGAGAAGTCAGGGGTTTGTCCATATACTCTTTGATCGGCTGTGCGAGTTCGGATAGGCTTTGCTCCATCACTAAAATGATTGATACGGTAACCATCATGAGCCATAATATCCATAACCCGAAGACTCCGATATACAGTGATAAGAAGTCTACGATTGTTCCGACCAGGGCACCTCTGTAAATATCATCTACCACCATTGCCTGAAAAAATAGGAGGGCGAAAAAGAGTAAAGCGAAAATTCCGGTCATTTCCAGACGTCGATGTAGGTCACCATGGTATTTATACCAATAAAACAGGGGGACCATTAAAAGGAGAAGATAGGTATACGCCACATATCCGAACACATGGACATTCATCTGGGCAAATGATTCGCCGTATGCTCCGATTATGGACGCATCCGCGATAATTGTCGCAATTCCTAAATAAAATAAAATACCGAAGCCGGCAATAAACAGTGTATCGCGTAAAATGAGAGATCCTTGCAATTCAGGTTGAAAAGTAGATCGATTATAGCAAAAAAGGGGATATAAACCCCTTTTATTGCACTATGCTATAAATAATTGACAAGAGAAAGTTGAGAAACTTTTGAGATATTAGATAAAAGTGCCTGGTAATTAAGTGTAAGCTGCTGCAATTTCAATTGCGATTCGGCAATATCCGTATCGATGACATCGGACTGAAGTGTTTTGGTACTGATGATTAGAAGATCGCTTCGGTCAGATGAAGCCTGCAGGACTTGAGAATAAGACCCCGCTAATGTTTGAAGACGCGAAACATGATCGGTAAGATCATCCATTTTCTGAATCGAGTTTTGAATGCCGATATTTCGAGGGTCTATATCGTCTTGCCCGTTTGCCTGCATTTTTCCTTCTTCAACCGATTTTATCATCTCTTCGATTTCATCAAAAAAGTTTTTTTTCGGATCGCTGATCGTTAAAGCGTTATTAGTTTGAAACGAAAGTGCGTTTCCCGTAATCAGAGGAGGGAAAAAACTGCTGCTTGTCTGATCATACAATGCAAGCTCAGCGCGGGTTGTCGGATGATTCAAATCTTCAAACCCTAGATTACCGGTTGTACTCAATGAGACTTTGCCTAATACATTTGAAGCACTGATAGCGGCATCATAGCTTACCGGATCATTCGGTACCGTCGGCAAGGTATTGGTTACCGCCATATTCACGACGTCCATAAGCTGCTGATAGGTAACTTCATTTGCATTGGAAGGAATACCTTCCAATGCCTCTTTCACACCGTTTGCATTTAAGTCATTAAAAGCCGATCCGTAGATAGAGTAGGTAGTTCCGCCGATATTATCGGTAAAGGTGGACGGCGTTCCTAGATTAATGCTGATATCGTATGCAGAACCGTTTATATTGGTCCCTTTTAATGCTAAAATTCTGCCGTTGACATTGTTTGAACCCGATGCGTCGACAAGTTTATCGCTCGGAGTGGCGTACACATTGGTATCTTTTAAAATCTGCGACATATTGGATAAAAGCTTTGCCCCGTCTTTTGTAAAATTAAATTGGTCGTAAATTAACCCCTCTATAGTAGCTGTAGAATCGGTAGGTGCCAGGCCGCTTTTGACAAATTCTTTGATGTAGAGCTGATTTGAGCCTGAGAGGACATCGGCAAAATCGGTTGTTCCCGATTGCAGCGTACTTAAATCCGGCGTATCAGCACTGTCAATACCGTCACTGCCCAAATCCATGGCACCGATCATATGGAAATCCAATTTGCTCGAGCCGGCAATTTTGTCCTTAATCTCAATTTGTCCGCGGGTATTAATGGTGACATCGACTTGATTGGGAGCGAACGCATCACTGATTTCTCTCGTTAAATCTTCCATTGTCGCATCTGTTCCCAGAGTAATTTTTTGTTTAAATGTTTCTCCGGTTGAACGGGTTCCTTGGATGTAAAAATAAGCTTTTCTCAACGGATCGTCAGTAGCATCGCTATTGGTGTCCCCCATTAAATCACGTATGGTACTGCTGGAAGTTATATACGTTTCTTTCGAGAAACTATCGGGTATTTGTGAACCTTGCATAATATTCGGATAGAGATCCGTTAAACTTGTTTGGGGAACGTTGGTCGTAATTTTACGATTGATTATACTTTCGTCACCGAAAAAAAGTTGGGCTCCGGAAATGTTGTACGGTTGTTTAAGACCTGCGCCCAAGAAGGCTTCCAAGGTTTTGTCGTTTCCTTTGTAGTTACCGTTTTCGTCAATCGGTTTTACGGAGAGTGCTGTTCCGGAAAAGATAAACTGCCCGCCAATCGATGTATTGGCCAATGTAAGCAAATGGTTTTGTAATCCGCGTAAATCCTGCGCAATAGCATTTCGGCTCGCATCCGATTGGGTGTCCGACGCTGCATTTAGGAGTTTTACTTTCATTGATTCGAGTGTTTTTACGATATCACCGATCGTCGTATCGGTTTGCGTAGAGAATTTATAAGCATTTTGAGCACTGTTTTTAACTTGCCCAAGTGTTGTTAACTCATCGTCTAAACGAATCGTATTGATAAATATGCTCGGATCTTCATGTGCATATTGAATTTTTTGGCCGGATGAAATTTGTTTGTTGACATCAAACAATTGTTTATTAATTTTATTATTTTCGCCATATATATTATTGTAGTAAGAGCCTGATGTAATTCTCATGTCAAATCCTTTTGTACAAGCATATCTGCCTAAAGCAATAAAAGTTCCATACTCTATTATCGGCAAAAGTAAAAATTTGATTAGATAAATCACTTTTACGTATTTTTAAGCAAAGTCTCTCTATAATTCCACCTCTTCACAAGACATGCCAGTGTGGTGAAATGGTAGACACGCCGGATTCAAAATCCGGTGGCGCGAGTCGTGGCGGTTCGAGTCCGCCCACTGGTACCACTTACTTAACTCATTTTATGAGTTTCCAAAAAACTTTTTTTCATCATGAATCTGTTTTAAACCCAAGCAATCAAATTTACTTCCGACTTAATTGCGTTTTTTTCCTTTCTGTTACCATTGGTTATTGAAAATAAACGATGATATGGAAAACAAGTCCGGAGAAATGCTATGAAAATTATGTTTTGGATTACTCCCCGTGCCGCATTGGTCGTTATTCTCTCTACAAATTTATTTATACCTACAGTCAATGCCGAAAATTTTGAAACGAGAATTGAAAGAAAGTCTGAAATTTCTAATATACATCACAGTGTATTGAAACTATTGGAAGATGGGGGATTGGAGAAAGAAGCCGCGTTTGAAAAAGTATCGAGTCTTTTTTTATCGAATCATGCTGAGGTCGATCGCCAGTTTGATAATCTTAGTAGACATCCCGAACTAGGCATTGACGATGAGAGTCTTCTTCGAGTGCTTTCAAAACGGGCATTATATGGCAGGAACGTCGATTTTAGAGATTATCATTCCCTTACGGGATTGGTTCACGATATAAAAAAATGTGCGCTCTCAAATTCCGAACGAAAAGCCATTCACGAGGTATCTGCATTGAATCAGACGGTATAGGTTAAGTGGGTATGTTGAAAAAGGGTATGAAAGTATAAGGAATAAAGAGAGTATTACGACTGGCTCGGAACAGAAGAGGAAGCTTCTGCAGGCGGTGTATCTGAAGATGCGATTGCATTGTAGGCTTTTTGGCCGTTTAGTGTGTCTTGGATTTTTTTACTTTGTTCCAAATGGCCCCGCATCTCCATGACGGCTGCTGATGCTGCGACACGATAGTCCTGCGGACTCGGATCGGAGGGGGCCATAGCCGCCGCGACGATTTGGCGTGCTTTTCGGATAGTCTCTTCAGGGGTTTTTCCTTCGGACGTATCGATGGGGACTTCCCCGGCCGTGGCGTACATCTTCCCGTCAGGACCCTTGGTATAGCTGAAATTTGCTCCGCCGCTGACGATACCGCCGCCTGCGGCAACGTGTGCCGCTTCATGGGCACGTACTTTGGTATCGGAGGATGCCAATTCAGAGATTAAAGCTTGATAGGAAGGCGATTTTTCGGGAGTTGCAGGTTCTTTTGATGGTTTGTCATGATTCGAAGTGTAGGATGAGTACTGATAGTGAGAGGGCGATACCTGTATATTCATCTGTTTATAGGATTTCCTTCTACCCTTGTTTGATCCGTTTCACCGATTTAGATAAGAAAATAATAACATGTTTTTATCCTCTCGGCTACGGGTACATGATAATAGGTTCCCTGCAATAGATAGGTTGATTCGATATAATGGTATTTATGAGGTTTGAAAGATGAACTCTGATGTCAATAAACAAATCAAACAAATTCCTTATATCTCTTTAGACGATCTCAGCGAGAGTGAGTTGGTAAAGCGGTACATTTATCCCAATCTGGATATCAATTATTACTGGAGTGATGACTTTTCACCTCGGTTTTATATTGCGTTGGCCCGTGCAGGGTTTATTTGTGTTTCGCATGATATCGATAATACATTATTCCTTCTGCCTGAGATGCAGACCGAGTATGCGGTCCTGGATTTTTCGGATCTGCACATTTCAAAGAAGGTGAGAAAACTGCTCAATCAGGAACGATATAAGCTCTCGTTTAATACCTGTTTTAGCCATGTTATCAATTCGATCAAGGATGCTTATCACCCGTGTTGGATCACGAAAGAGTATGAAGGGCTGATGCATGAGCTTTCAGACAATACCTATGAGAACTTCCGTTTGTTCAGTACGGAGCTTTTTGATAAAGAGAACGGTGAACTCATTGCCGGCGAAGTAGGGTACATCACAGATAATATCTATACCAGTCTCTCCGGATTTCATATCCACAATAAGCGATACGACAACTGGGGGACTTTGCAGCTTGTACTGCTGGGAAAGTATCTTGAAGCGCAGAAAGTGCGATTTTGGAATCTTGGACATGCGCAGATGGAGTATAAAAAAGTATTGGGTGCAAAGGTGCTCTCCAGAGAGGCTTTTTTGCGAAAAACATGTTTACTAACGTAACGGATGAGGTCTGTATGAGAATATATCAATATAAATATACGACGGTAGATTACGGAAAGGGAAAGAATGGCTGAATCAATCGAGATTATATCATGGAACGTCAACGGCATCCGAGCGGTTGCGGAAAAAGGGGGATTCGATTGGCTCGAAGAGCGTCAGCCTCATATTGTGTGTCTGCAGGAGATAAAAGCCCTGAGTGAACAAATACCGCAGAATCTATTTTCACATCATTTTTCCAACATTACTGTCAACAGTGCAGAAAAGAAAGGATATTCGGGGACACTGACCGCAAGCAAACTGGAGCCGATCTATTCGGATACGCGAGCCGATATCGATATTATGAATGAAGGGCGTATCGTCGAACATCACTACGGAGATATTGCCCTGTTTAACGTTTATTTTCCCAACGGGCAAAAGGATGAAGAACGTCTCGCCTATAAACTGGAGTTCTATGAGCGTTTCTTGGACTATTGCGAGGCCCTTCGCCGTGAGGGTAAAAAGATAATCATCTGCGGGGATGTCAATACGGCCCATCGTCCGATCGATCTCAAAAATCCAAAATCGAACGAAAAGACTTCCGGGTTTTTACCGATTGAGCGTGATTGGATTGACAAGCTGTTATCACACGGCTACATCGATACCTTTCGTCATGTTCACGGAGATAAAGAGAACGAATACAGCTGGTGGTCGTACCGTTTCAGTGCACGTTCGAAAAACGTAGGCTGGAGAATCGATTATTTTTTTATCTCGGATGACCTTGCCGAATCGCTCGAAGATGCTTTTATTCTTCAAGAGATTATGGGATCGGATCATTGTCCCGTCGGGATTCGTCTGAAAATCTAACATGATCAACTACTCTTTTCCGCTGTACCGACCGCCGGCAGAAGCCGATAACGTTATTCTTCAAGCGACCTACGGCTGCAGTCATAACCAGTGTACTTTTTGCTCCATGTATAAGACAAAGAAGTATCAGATACGAGAGATCAGCGATCTTTTTAAAGATATCGATACGCTTGCCGCATTGTACCCCGATGCCAACAAAGTGTTTTTGGGAGACGGCGATGCTTTATCGCTGCCGACAGAGTACATGATCACCGTATTACAGTATTTGAAACGTTCATTTCCTAGACTCAGCAGAGTTTCCGTGTATGCGACGGCTCAAAATGTTTTAGAAAAATCAGAGGAAGAGTTACGGCTGTTACAAGCCAATCTTCTTAATTTGATCTACTTCGGTATTGAAACGGGCAACGATGGCTTGTTAAAAAAGATTAACAAGGGGGTAAGCGCGAAGCAAATCATCGAATCGCTGAACAAGGCATCGGCTGCTAAAATAAAAATCTCTGCGACGGTTATTCTGGGCATCGGCGGTGAAGAATACACGGCAGAGCATATCAAAGATACTGCCGCAATCATTAACGCTTCAACGATCAATTATCTTTCGACATTGCAACTGGGGTTGGAGAACGATGTTAAAGAGCGATTTCTCAAATGCTTCGAACATTTTCAAATGCTCAATGACTACCAAATTCTTGATGAACAGAAACGATTTCTGGAATTGCTTCACCCCGTCAATAAAGTGATTTTTAGATCAAACCATGCTTCCAATGCTTTGCATCTGGCCGGAACTCTTCCTAAAGATACGATGAGATTGCTGGATGAAGTAAAATTCGCGCTTGCTATAGGCGAGAGGGCTTTTATTCCGGAGCGATTTAGAGGGTTTTGATTTCACTACAACATAATTTTTCATTTTGCAACATATTTGCAACACTAAAGAGAAAGAATTAGTATATCCCAATGGTTTGGAGGTAGCAATGTCTTTAGTCTCCTCATCCTTACATACCTTAAGAAGTATCCTCGCTTCGTCAATCAATGAAGAGGGTATAACATTGATCGATTCGACGCCGACCATTTACGGTTATTCGGCAGAGGGGGAATATGTTAAGCACGCCAATTTAAAAGGTGTCGAGTCTTTTATTAATCGATATGGCAAATCAGTTGCTATGTCAAGCAACGGTAAATTCGCTTTGGTCAGCGATCAAACGAATAACCGGGCTTTATTTTTATCTCTTGAGCCGATCAAGATGCTTTCGATCATATCAATGCCTAAGCCAGATGTTGTTTTATTTAACGAAGACAGTACATTGCTGATTATCGGAAGCGAATCGGGTCGGTTGGATATCTACAAGACGGATGATTGCTCGCGAATCCTCGAATTGCATTTTTCGGATTCGATTGTGTGTGCCGCATTTTCAAAAAACGGTACGAGTGTCGCTATCGCGACGATGGATAAAAAAATACACCTGTACCGCCTCGATGCCGGCAAAATCATCCACGCTTTTCGTGTGGACGGGATAGTCGAATCTTTAACCTTCTCTGCAGATCATAATAAAATCATTGGATTTACCCGCTTTGGAGCTACGTATGTCCTTAATATTTTGCTAAAGCAACAATTTATCGGAGACCCTACTTTTGAATGGCCGACTCGTGTTGCGTCGGGCTTTAATGATAATATTGTTTTACTCGGAACAAGAAGCAATCAACTATTGATTTACAATAATTCAGACGGTATCAAATTGGGATGTTTCAATTTCAATTTCTGGGGCATTACTTCGCTTAGCGTATCCGCGGAAAAAGTTTTGGTCGGATTTTCAGATGGAAACGGTGTCGTTATCGACATGAATGAAACACTCAAAGAGGCATCAAGCGCACTTGAAGGCGGAAATATTGCCAAACTCTCTCGTCTCGTAGCGGAACAGCCTCTGATTTTTATTAATCAGGATTTGTGTACGAAAATGGAGCGGCATTATGAAGCGATTTTTCGTTTCAAGCCTTCGGGCGTTAATGAGCGCAAAGGGCATGAAGCCATTGTATCGCTGATTATAGCCGACAGTACATTGCGTAGGGAATTGATGCAGAGTTTGTACAGCTCTGAAGAGATCGTACCGTTTATGGAGAAAATTTCGCTCGGAAATGCTCAAGGGGCCTGTACATCAGTGTATAAATCCCCCCATTTACGGCAGTTGCGCGAGTTTCATGAAGTCCGCTCCAGCTGTTTAAAAGAGCTTATGCACGAAATAAAGCTTTTGGAGATCGATCCGGAGAAGTTTAACGAATACATCTCATCTGTAGAGGGCGGATGCAATAAATGCGTTCATAATCTCATTCCAAGACCGGAGGAACTCGAAGAGAATTATAAAAAACTGCTTTCCAGCGCATCTTCAGGAAATTTCTCGGCTTTGGCGGAAATAGGCGAACAGCACGAGATATTGCGACAGACAAAAGTTTACCGCCGTTTTATGAATTATGGTGAAGCCCTTATCGACAAAATACTCGCACGAATGGCGGCAGGAAAAATGGATCAAGCCGAAGAGTATGCTGTGAAGCTGATCAAAATAAAGCCGTTTTTCCATACCGGTAACTATTTTAAAAATCAAATCAAAGCTTTTGACGCGTTTGTCAGTTACGCTGCGGGTAATAACCTCGCAAAGCTGTTTTTGCTCTCAACCGAATATCCTGCACTGCGAACGACACAGATTTTTAAAGACCAAATCGATACCTATAAAAGAAATATTGTGACGCCTGCTAATAATCTTGCAAAAAACGGAGAAGTGACGAAAGTCATGAAGCTATTAGCCCCATATTTGACTATAGAATATTTCGAAGAAAAAAATCTTTTGCTTTTTAAAAAAGCTTTGGTTCATGAGATTGAGCTGTATGCGCCTATCGGAGAAGAACAATTGTTACTCGAACGTTATCACGGATATTTTGGGTGGGACAACGAATATGCTCAGGTTTGCCTCACGTTGAAAGTAGAGCCGAATTTAACCCGGAAACCGGATATAAGAATATCCGAGTATAAAACCGTTACGACCCTCCTGCAGGGAAGCAGAGTGTTAAGAACGCTGCAAAATCAAGAGACGGCTTGATATAGTGTACATAGAGTACTGAAATATTTAAAACGGATCGCAACGATTTACATACGCCATGATGATATCGTCATTCTTCGGAATTAAAAAATCGTTTGACAAATTCATCAGCCGGAAGCGGCTTTGAGATGGCATAACCCTGAAGATAATCGCACTTCATCTCTTGCAAAATATCTCGATGATATTGTGTTTCCACCCCTTCGGCAATTACCAGCATATTCAGCTGATGTGCGATATCTATAATCATTTTGCATAAGATTTGGTCGCTGAGATTGATTTCCAGCTGTTTGACGAAGGATTGATCGATTTTAAGGTACTGATACGGATGATTTTTGAGATAGGACAAAGACGAATATCCTGTACCGAAATCATCCAGCGATATCTCAATCTTGGCATCTTCCAGTAATTTTAGCCGTTCCCAGACTATCGCGGAATCTTCCAGCATAACGCTTTCGGTGATCTCTACAACGACGGAATCTTTGGCAAACGCATCGGAGGTCAGAACCTTTATCCATTCGGGCATGCTTCCGTTTTTTTGATGAAACTGAACCGGTGATATATTGACACTTATCTGAAAACGTTCATTATACATACGGCGCCATTGGGACACTGTTTTGATGGCTTCGTGGACGATCCATTCGCCGATTTCTAAAATCATTCCGGTCTCTTCGGCGATCGAGATAAAATCAGCCGGATTTATCAAATACCCGTCCGGATGTTTCCATCGTATTAGGGCTTCGGCTTTATGAATTTGCCCTGTTTTGATTTCAAAAATCGGTTGATAATATAAAACGAACTGCTCTTCGGCACACGCGATATGCATATCTTTGATCAATTGAAATCTTTTGATCAGAGCATCCTGCATACTTTGCGCAAAAAAATTGGAGGTGTTTTTACCTGATTTTTTGGACTGATACATTGCCTGATCGGCATATTTGAGAATCGTTTCACTATCCGCAGCGTCATCCGGAGCTATGGCTATCCCGATCGATGCGGATATAAATACGTTTTTCGAGTTTTCAAGTTCAAAAGGGGACGAAAGCTCTTTGAGGATATTTTGCGCGATGGTTTCCACCATATACAGATTTTCGATATCCGGTAGAATGACGGTAAACTCGTCCCCTCCGATACGGAAGCATAAATCAGTGTTGCGTATGCAGCTGATGATACGTGTCGTTACCTTTTTCAGCAAAGTATCGCCGATCTGGTGACCGTACATATCATTAATCTCTTTGAAATCGTCCAGATCGATATACATCAAAGCCGTTCGGCGAAAATTGTTGCGCTCAATTTTGGAAAGCTGCTGTTCCAAATGATGCAGAAACATATGTCTGTTCGGCAAGTCGGTTAACGCATCAAAATTTGTTTCGTACCAAATTTTTTGATTGGCTTCTTCCATTTTGCTCATATCGGATAAGACGGCAATGTATTTGCTGCTTCCGTCCTCTTCGATTATACGCTGAATCGTCAATAATTTGTAGTAGAGTTCTTTTCCCTCTTTGTCGGTATAGGTAATTTCACCTTCCCATGATTGTTTTAAAGCTATGGCATTTTTTAAAGCTTTGTAAAACTCCCCGTCTTTAATATAGGTATCTATTTTGTTCGGCAGTACATTAACAAGTTCGGAAGAATCATAGCCGGATAATCGCTCGAAAGCGGGGTTAACACTGAGAATTACCCCTCTCTCATCCGCAATAACAATACAGTCATTGCTGTGAAAGTAGATTAGAGAGTGTAAGTTTTGACTCCGAGGAATATCAGCCCCCTCATTACAGGGACATCCAAATTTACTGCGGGAGTTTTTTAGAAAGGTCATTAAAGATGCCAGCATGATCGTAATCTCTTTCATGAAGGTTAGAACCTACTTACTTTCATAATTTTTACACAAAAAAACATTATATATTTATAACAGTTCTGATTTATGCCCTGGATGTTAAATATATTATAAGTTGTATTTATGCGATGTTATAGATTTAGACAATGCTCTCAACGTAAGAGGGGAGTTGGAAACATGGAAAGGCAGGGAAGATTTTGACACACTAAACCAATCGATTGCACTTCTGGGTAAAATGCCGAACAATATTAGTGTATGCCGATGGAGAACATGTGATTATTCTGGACTTTGAAACCAACTCCGCCAACATCCATGACGTGATCGAAGCAGCGGCATTTCGGATAAAAAGAGAATCGGGCGCCTATGTTATCGCCGATACGTTTCACCGTTATTACTTTTCCGAATATGATCTAAATCTTCATGCGCTTGCCGTTCATAAGCTCTCGCCCGATCGGATAAAGAGACTGCGCTCGAATGTTGATTATGCCGAGTATTTTGCAGAAGATCATGAGTTTGTGGAGTTCTGTCGGGGGGCTGAAACGCTCATAGCCCACAATATAGCTTTCGAACTGCGCCACTTAGGCCAACTTGTTACATTTGAGAAACATTTTTGTACCATGAAAGCCAATAAGAAGAGCGTCGGCGCCCTCAATATCAGAGGGAGTCTCAAAAATCCGAAACTGTTAGAAACCTGCCGACATTACCGCATCGATTTCGATGAAGATCAATACCACTCAGCCCTCTATGATGTTACAAAAACGTTGGAGATACTCAACTGCATGGACATAACACTCTGATATTATTCAATACATCCGAATGTCATGTTGGTGATGTGGTATTCTTTATACTCTCTACGACGAAAATTAAACAATCTTTTGAGAAAACGTATCATTGGCCACCTCTCATGTTAAAGGGGAACCCTTTTGGGGTTTAGCAACTGCTTGCTCATGAATGAAAGTGAACGTTTCACAGATCACTTCAACAAATATTCTTTTGTTGGGAGTATCAGATTCCAAACCGTATCTGATGATTTGATCAGACGATATTCGGTTCTGATTTTTGAGG
The DNA here is from genome assembly GCF_000183725.1 of Sulfuricurvum kujiense DSM 16994. NCBI lineage: Bacteria > Pseudomonadati > Campylobacterota > Epsilonproteobacteria > Campylobacterales > Sulfurimonadaceae > Sulfuricurvum > Sulfuricurvum kujiense. The sequence goes on from NC_014762.1 coordinate 1,194,921, forward strand.
GACATTTGTAGTATGCCAATATACCCATGAGAGTTTCATAAGCATTTGATCGCGACTGATTCTTTTCAGTTTTTTCTATGCTGAATTTCTCAATTAAATGTACAGTTAATGTAACAAAATGTAACTTTACGATTAATTAGGTTTTTTGTTGTTATATAATATTTTCAAATAATGATATGTTCTGTAGTTGCCACATTGCGGTAATTCGACATATTTTAATATTTAATTTAATATGAGTATCACTTTATTTTACAAAGAATAAGTTAATATTTAATTATTTTAATTGCTATTAATTGTTGTATATTATTGATAAAAATTCTTTGAAAGAAGTTTTAGCCGGAGTCTAAATATCAATAACATATGAAAAATTTATTATTTTTAGTATTTCTTGAGATGGTTGCCGCTTCACAAAATCTTTCCTTTGAACAATTAAAAGCATCCGCTTCATTATACTCGCATCGACTCAAACTCCGTACTATTGATACCTCTATAGAGGAAGCCAGATTGGGAAGTGTCTACTCATCACTGTATCCACAACTATCTCTCGGATACAGCGGTGAGTATAATCAAAATATCGATAAAGCTGATTCAGGAACCCTTTCGGTAGGGGGTACGACAATAAACTCTAGCGTTCAAAATAAAGACTCGTTGGCATTGAGTCTGAATTACGAACTCTATCACTTCGGTACGACTCTTAAACAGATCGAAATGTCTAAAAAAGAGATTGCCTCCAAAAAGCTTGAAGTATGTAATGAAGAGAATAAACTTTATAAAGAGTTATTGGATCATTATGCCGATGCTCAAAAAGCCCAGAGTGAACATAAATTTAAAACTGCGATGCACGCTTTGCGTAAAAAACTCTATGGTTATAAGCAACGCCTTTATGCGGCAGGAAAAGAGTCCCGTGTTTCGATAGGAGATGAAGCGGTTCGACTTATCGATCTTGAACGGGATATTGAACGTTCACTTATGAGTTATGAGGAAAACCTTCTAGCCCTTACTAAACTTTCCCATATCGAGCTTGATTTGAAGCACACACAATTACTTCCGTTAAATACACAACCTGAAAATATTCATATCGGTAGATTTGAAGATAATGTTCAAGCACATCAATACCAAGAGAAAATTGCACAAAAAAACGCAGAAATCTCTCTCAACATGCGTTCTCAGCTCCCTGTAATATCGTTCTACTCGAACTACTACCTCTACGGCTCCGATCAGCACAACGCTTATGATGCCTTAAACGACATTCGTCCTAATAGCTGGAATATGGGCTTGAGTATTCGATGGAATCTTTTTGAAGGGTTCAAATACAACAGTGAATCGGCCCGGCTACATTTTGAATTAGACCGTATAAATGAAGAATACAAACTAGCTAAACGGGAATTTGATGCCCAGACGCAAATATCCCAACATAAAATAGACCGTTTGGATCAATTGCAAAAAAATGACGTGCTTATAGTCAATGAGTCACGTAGCAAAATAGCGATGTTGACCCGACTAAGAGAACAGGGGGAAGCGGATGCCGTGGGCGAAGTGAGCGTAAAACTCGAAGCACTGGAGAGAGAATTGACACTGGAGAATGAAACGATACAACATGCTTTTGAAACAGAAGCATTGAAATTACTTTATAGGGGGGTAGAAGAATGCACTCCGCGCTAACCGCCCTCGAAGTCGCGGGCAAACTCAACCGCATCGCCATCGATATCCGTGTCATCATCAAAGAGTACGCCCTCAGCGAGCACGAGCCATCCATCGAAGAGCTGACCCGTATCGCTTCGGCGCAGGGGTTTCGTGCAAGCATCAAAAAACTCTCCATCGAAAGACTGGTCGAGAGCTATCCGATGCCGATCATCGTTCAAAAGCATGACGGCACCTATATGAGTATCATACAGGCGAACACGGAAAAGCAGGAGCTTCTGGTCTTTGATATTACCCGTAAAGAGCCTTATATTATCTCATATGTTGATTGTAACGCTCAGAGTTCTGGGAAAAGTATCGTCCTTAAACACCGCATCCTCAGCGTCGATGCACGATTCGGGTTTGGGTGGTTCTTTCGACAGATTATGAAGTATAAAAAGGTGATGGCAGAGGTGCTGATCGCCTCCTTCGTCCTACAGCTCTTCGGACTCGTCGCACCGCTCTTTACGCAGGTAATCCTCGATAAAGTTCTCGTCCACCGCTCGATGAGTACTCTCGATGTTCTTGCGATCGCTTTTATCGCCGTAGCGATATTTGAGCTGATGCTCAACCTGATCCGCAGCTACATTTTTGCCCATACAACCTCGAAAATCGATGCAACGCTGGGGGCGAAACTTTTCCACCATCTCCTCGCCTTGCCGTTTGTCTATTTCGAGAAGCGCAAAGTGGGGAATATCATCGCCCGTGTTCGTGAACTCGATCAGATACGCGAATTCATCGCCAACAAATCGGTCACTTTGATTCTTGATGTCCTTTTCTCGGTGGTTTTTGTCGCGGTGATGCTGCTGTACAGCGTCAAACTCACCCTGATCGTACTGGGGTTTGTCACGATCATCGCGATCCTCTATCTAATCATCACCCCTGAATTGCGCCGACGGCTCGAAGAGAAGTTTCAGATGGGGGCGCAAAGCAACGCCTATCTCGTCGAAGCGGTGACAGGGGTGCAGACGGTCAAATCCCTCGCGCTGGAGGGTTCGATGCAGCGGCGCTGGGAAGATTACCTCGCCCGTTACGTCAATGCAGGATTTCAGCTCTCCAATCTCTCGAACATCCTCGGAGGGGTGAGCGGAGCGCTCCAAAAGTTCCTCACAATCTCGATGCTCTATATGGGGGTGACGTTAGTGTTGGAGGGGAAACTGAGTGTCGGTCAGCTCATCGCATTTCAGATGTTCGCGGGGCAATTCACCGGTCCAGTATTACGACTGGTGAACCTATGGAATGAGTTTCAGCAAACGCTCCTCTCGGTGGATAGATTGGGTGACATCCTCAACACTCCGACAGAGCAAACCAATGATAAAGCGATCACTCTCCCCAAGGTCGAGGGGCGTGTAAACTTCGATAACATCGTCTTCTCCTACGCTCCAGATTCTCCCGCTGTTCTAAACGGTATCAGTGCCGATATTCCGATAGGTAGCAGTGTAGGACTGGTGGGACGCAGCGGCAGCGGTAAGAGCACTATTACCAAACTCATCCAGCGTCTCTATATCCCTAACAGCGGAACGATCTACATCGACGGAGTAGACGTCCGCCATATGAATCCCAAATGGCTCCGTAACAATATCGGCGTCGTATTACAAGAGAACTACCTCTTTAGCGGCACGATCAAAGAGAACATCTCCCTCTCCCGTCCCGATGCTCCGATGGAGCATATCATCGCGGCTTCGCGTATGGCGGGAGCCGATGAGTTTATCTCCGAACTCTCAGAGGGGTACGATACGCAGGTCGGGGAGAGGGGTGCCGCACTCTCCGGCGGTCAGCGTCAGCGTATCGCTATCGCCCGCGCCCTGATCACTAACCCCCGAATACTCATATTTGACGAAGCGACCTCGGCATTGGATTACGAGTCCGAACGGATCATTCAGGATAATCTAAACACGATCAAGAGCGGACGCACCATGTTCATCGTCGCCCACCGTCTCACTACGGTCAAGGATTGCGACATCATCATCGTCATGGAAAAAGGGTATATCGTCGAACGCGGAAACCATGAGGAACTGATGCGGCTTCAAGGGTATTACTACAAACTTTATACTCAGCAAGGATAAAACTATGGGACTCTTTCACTTACATATTGATGTTACGCATACAAACCGGCAAAGCCGCTTTGTATGGCAAGGACAATCTTGTCCTTTGCAATCCCCTAAAGCTTTTCGCATAAATGCGAAAGATTCACAAGGATTCTAATGGGACTTTTTCATACTAAGGATAAACACGAATTTACTCCGCTCCTCGTTGAGATTGAAGAGCGTCCGACTTCACCACTGGGAAGAAGCCTGCTGTGGAGTCTGTTCGCATTTCTCACTATCTCTTTATTATGGCTTTTCCTTGCCAAAATCGATGTCGTCGTCAGTGCACGGGGTAAAGTCGTCCCCGACGGTGAGATCAAAACTCTCCAACCCGTAGAGACGGGGGTGATCGGCTCCATCCTCGTCAAAGAGGGGCAAAGCGTTAAAAAAGGGGAGGTGCTCATGGAGATCGACCCTTCGGTAACGCAGAGCGATCTCGCATCCAAACAAAAGAACCTCACACTGCTCGAACTCGAAATTGAGAGGCTCGATGCCCAGATCAACGATAGAGCGTTCCATCCTAGCCGCAAATGCCAAGAGAGCACCGCCATCGCCACTCAGCAGATGATGTATACCTCCGGTAAACTCGCCTACGATCAACAGCGTCAAGTGCTCCAAGAGCAGATTCGTCAGAACGATGAAGCGACCGAAGCGGCAAAAGCGGATAAAAGCAGACTCAAACAACTTCTCACCTCCGCAAAAGAACATGAAGCCAGACTCAAAGAGGTACTCGACATCATTGCCAAAAAAGAGTATATCGATGCACAAAACCAGCGGATAGAATACCAAGAACAGCTCACCATGAAAGAGCATGCCATCGCTCAGTCCCAAGGGAAACTCAATGAGCTCAACCAACAGCTCAGACTCGTTACCCAAGAGTACCGTAACAAACTCCTAGCCGACCTCACCCAAAAGTCCAAAGAGGCGACGTCTCTGCGTACCGAAGTCGAAACGACCCAGTTTCGTAATGCCAAACAGCAGATCATCGCCCCTGTTGACGGCACTATCGGCAAACTTCTTGTCCATACCGTAGGCGGTGTCGTTACCCCGGCAGAGAAACTCCTCACTGTGATCCCCAAAGGGGTCCCCCTTATCATCAAAGCGACCGTCCTCAACCAAGACATCGGATTCGTAACCAAGGAGATGGAAGCAGCGGTGAAGATCGATACGTTCGATTTCCAAAAGTACGGACTTATTCACGGAGAGGTCAAACACATCGCCGATGATGCGATAGACGATGAGAAGCTCGGACCCGTCTATGAGATCGCTATCGCACCTTCTAGTCTGACGCTCAAAGGGGAGGGAAAAACCCTCTCCATCCATCCGGGGATGAGCGTCACAGCAGAACTCAAAGTCGGTAAACGCAGAGTGATCGAGTTCTTTATCTACCCGATGATCAAATATCTCGATGAAGGGTTGAGTGTGAGATGAAGAAAAAGCATTTAAAAGGAATCAATTTCATGAAAAGAGGTAATTAAAAATGACTAAAGAGAAAAAAATGTGGCTTATCGCCGACAGCAATTATGACGGCATCATCGATAGACGTGACGAACTCTACAATCAGCTGAAAATTTGGCAAGACACCAACGGTGACGGTATCTCTCAGGAAAGTGAATTAAAAACCCTCACCCCCTCAGGAGTAAGCAACATCGAACTCAACGTATTTGCCACCAATATCAACCTAAACGGAAACCTCCTTAGTGAAGCGGGACGCTACAGTGACAGTAGCGGTGAGCGTTCTCTCGCCGCCGATATCGAACTTACCTTTGATTCGCGGATCACTACCGTCGATACCTCTCTGATCCCCGATTATACCATCCATCCCGATGCGGAAACTCTGCCGAAACTGCGAGGATACGGAACGGTCTACAACAGCTCCATCGCCTACAACGTCAACGATACTCTCCGTAATCTCGCCATTAGTATGTCACACGACATTACTGCCGTCGCCACACAGTTTGATGCGTTTATCGCCGAATGGTCGGGATTGAATACTCTATTGCGAAACGCTCAGGAGAAATACGCTCTCACCACCGCACCAATCCTCTCGGAAATGGATAAAAAAGTATGGATATACGAACACTTTATAGGAGTTGACCGTTTCAGCAGCGGTATCGAAGCACGGATTAATGCAACGGCATCGGAGATGAAGACAGGGGCTTCGGCGAATGTAGCAGCGGGGCGGTATTTTAAATCAAATTCAACACAAAGGAAAGCAGCATGAGTCAGTTTTTAAAATGTGAATTTTTCACATTATTGAAGTTAGTAGGACTTCTAATAACAGTCAATATTATTGTAAAAATTATAGGAGCAGAGTCTTATTCAAAAGTCATATTGCTTGCTAGCGTAATAGCTATTGTAATCTATATATTTTTATTTATATGGAAATTTATACGAGTGCTTGTTACGAATGACTCAGAATATCAGTGTAAGCAAGGTGATACATTCAAAAGAGCATTAACTTGGCTCTCTAATATTGTTTAAAAGGATTTTAATATGGCAGGAACATTAGAAACAGCGGGTGGAATGATAGGTAGTGCAGTTGTTAATACGGCTGCTATTGCAGCAGCAATATTAATATTGAGATCAGGAAGAGCAAGTGACCCAAGATTAATTGCAGGTGCTATGGCATATTATGTTGCAGTAAAACAAACTGGAAAATTAAATGGTGCAGAATTTGGAAAGGCTTTGGATGATCTTTTAAAAAAGGAATATGGCATTGATGTTGATAAAATTTTAGAACAACAATTTGAAGAGCATCTTATGCCGATTTTGAAGGATTATTTAGGCTATAAAGATACATGGGAAAAATGGCTTGATTCGACAACCAATGACTCGATACCGCTGGCAAATTTTAATGATTTACTCAAAGATTACCAAAGTGGAGATACTCCTTCCCCAGACGACCTCACCTACGATCCCAATAAACTTACACCAATTACACCTGATCGCGATACCGACCACGATGGAACACCGGATTGGCGTGATACTGATATGGACGGAGACGGAATAGACGATAGAGATGATACAGATAGAGATGGAGACAATATTCCAGACGAAATCGATCCCGATCCATTTGCACCTGAACCCAGTCCAGACGATGGTCACCCATTCGATCCCGAAACATTCGATCCGCCCCGTCGTCGTGATCCGCTAGTCCTAGATCTAAACAAAGACGGTCTGATCTCTACCGTTTCCCTCGCGGATTCGACAGCGTTCTTTGACCTCACAGGAGACGGTATCAAAGAAAAAGTAGGCTGGGTACAAGCTTCCGAGGGGATCATCGTAATGGATAAAAACGGTAATAGTAAGATAGATGGAATCAGTGAAGTATTCGGAACCGCTACGACGAGCGGATTTGCGGAACTGAGAAGTATCGCCGACAGCAATTATGAGAAGGTGAATGGCGAAGCCAGAGAGACCACCCTGGGGTGCGGCATCATCGATAGACGTGACGAACTCTACAATCAGCTGAAAATCTGGCAAGACACCAACGGTGACGGTATCTCTCAGGAAAGTGAATTAAAAACCCTCACCCCCGCAGGGGTAAGCAACATCGAACTCAACGTATTTGCTACCAACATCAACCTAAACGGAAACCTCCTTAGTGAAGCGGGACGCTACGGTGACAGTAGCGGTGAGCGTTCTCTCGCCGCTATATTTGAGACAATTAATAATCGGAATTTTAAAAATACAAGGAGAGTAGCATGATTATAGTTTCAATAGGATTGTTTTGTATTTTAGTTAGTGCAGTTGTTTTTATTCATCAATGGCTGGAAAGTGGATTAATTAACAAAGAAGATAGAGAAAAATATCTTTTGATATCTAGTAAGAAAAAAGAAAATCAAACTGAAGAAGAACGTGAGTTTGTTTGGAATAATCAGTATGCATACGTCACATCTAAAATTAGAAGCATTATCTTCCAATTTGGTGTTATTTTAGTCATATCAGGCTTATTTATGAATTATATTACAAAATAAAAGGAAAAAAAATGGCAATCGAAACAATAACATTGGAACCAATTGTAGTAACTCCTAATAACAATCAGTCAAACATTGAAAGAGCTGAAATAATAGCGAATTGGATTCAAACAACAGCAAATATAGTTGCGAAAAAATTTGGAAATACTACGGGGCAAGCTTTTTCAAATTTTTTAACTGGAAATGGAGCTGCTACAACCAGTATAGGTGATCTTATTGATAAGCTCAATAAAGGGACTGCCACAGGAGACGATGTCGCTGATGCACTGCAAGATATGGCATCCATTGTTGCAGGATTCGGAGTAATGGCAGGATATGCAAATCCTTGGATGTTTGGATGGCTGACAATTGTTGGTGGGACGCGAGGTGTATTGGATTATTTAGATACACATCCTGAACTCAAAAGTGACATATTAGACTTATTCTCAAATCCATTGACACAAGATGAATGGCTTGATATATGGTACGATCTTGAAAAACAGTACAGTATTGATGACTTACTGGAACAACTTGGCATTGATCCTAATTTAATTCCTATACCAGCACCTGAACCCAACCCCGCCGACGGTCATCCATTCGATCCTCAAACCTTTGATCCGCCCCGTCGTCGTGATCCGCTAGTCCTAGATCTAAACAAAGACGGTCTGATCTCTACCGTTTCCCTCGCGGATTCGACAGCGTTCTTTGACCTCACAGGAGACGGTATCAAAGAAAAAGTAGGCTGGGTAAATGCCTCTGAGGGGATCGTCGTAATGGATAAAAACGGTAATAGTAAGATAGATGGAATCAGTGAAGTATTCGGAACCGCTACGACGAGCGGATTTGCGGAACTGAGAAGTATCGCCGACAGCAATTATGAGAAGGTGAATGGCGAAGCCAGAGAGACCACCCTGGGGTGCGGCATCATCGATAGACGTGACGAACTCTACAATCAGCTGAAAATCTGGCAAGACACCAACGGTGACGGTATCTCTCAGGAAAGTGAATTAAAAACCCTCACCCCCGCAGGGGTAAGCAACATCGAACTAAACGTATTTGCCACCAACATCAATCTTAACGGAAACCTCCTCAGTGAAGCGGGACGCTACGGTGACAGTAGCGGTGAGCGTTCTCTCGCCGCCGATATCGAACTCACCTTTGATTCGCGGATCACTACCGTCGATACCTCTCTGATCCCCGATTATACCGTCCATCCTGATGCAGCAACCCTGCCGAAACTGCGAGGATACGGAACGGTCTACAACAGTGAAATCGCCTACAACGTCAACGATAATCTCCGAAATCTAGCTATCGGTATGTCACAAGATATTACCGCCGTAGCCACACAGTTTGATGCGTTTATCGCCGAATGGTCGGGGCTGAATACTCTTCTACGAACTGCACAAGATAAATACAACCTCACCACTGCTCCAATACTTTCCAAAATGGATAAAAAAGTATGGATTTACGAACACTTTATAGGAGTTGACCGTTTCAGCAGCGGTATCGAAGTACGGATTAATGCAACGGCACAGGCGATGAAGACAGGGGCTTCGGCGAATGTAGCAGCGGGGCGGTATTTTAAATCAAATTCAACACAAAGGAAAGCAGCATGACAAACAATAAAGGAATTTATCAGCAAGGAATAAAAAATGGTTAAGGCATCTTCTTTATGTATTATTGGTGTGATTTTAATAGTTGTTGGTATTTGGTTATATGCGACTATTTATTGGGATAATAGGAATGCTCCTGGATTTCAAGAGAAATTAAAAAATCTTGAAGAAAAAGAAAGAAAGAAAGAAACACTTAGTTTTGGTGATTATCTTAATTTACGATCACAAAGTATTATGAAGAGTATTTCAAAAGTATCTATTGTAGCTGGCTTGATAGTTGTTGCAATAGGATGCATATTAAAATCAGTTTACTAAGGAAGAACTATGGCGACATCAACTACCGAAATTGAAGCTTTTGCTGACAAAATACAACTAATGGGTTTAATACCTGGTCCACAAAAACCTTATATAGGATTTTTAAGTGCGAATGGGGGATTAGTAACCAGTCTTGGCGATTTGATTAACAAAATAGACAATGGTACTGTTACACGTAATGACTATATTGATGTATTGAAAGATATAGGTGCAGTTGGAACTGGAGCAGCAGCATTAGCAAACTTAACAGGTTTAGTTGCAGTAAATCCATTATTATTGCTTGGATTAGGTCTTGGTTTAGCAGCATTAGACTATGCCGACGAACATAACTACGATACCACAGAAATGTATAATGATATCAAATCTAAATGGGATCAAGTAACAGATTACCTAAACGATAACGGAGACACTCCTTCTCCAGACGACCTCACCTACGACCCAAGTAAGTTTAATCCAAACACACCGCAACCCGATCTCGATCATGACGGTATCCCTGATATCTATGATCCCGATATGGATAACGATGGAATCCCTGACAACCAAGATTCTGATATGGATAATGACGGTATCCCTGATGACATCGATCCCGATCCGCTGACACCCGAACCACAGCCTGACAACCCCGCCGACGGTCACCCCTTTGCCCTTGAGCGCTTCGATCCACCGCGCCGTGATCCCTTGGTACTCGACCTAAACAAAGACGGTCTGATTTCCACCGTATCGCTTGCTGATTCCACCGCCTATTTCGACCTCACAGGGGATGGGATAAAAGAAAAAGTGGGCTGGGTAAGTGCCTCTGAGGGGATCGTAGCATTCGATAAAAACGGTAACGGTAAGATAGACGGAATCAGTGAAGTATTCGGAACCGCTACGACGAGCGGATTTGCGGAACTGAGAAGTATCGCCGACAGCAACTATGACAACATCATCGATAGACGTGACGAACTCTACAATCAGCTGAAAATCTGGCAAGACACCAACGGTGACGGTATTTCCCAATCCAATGAACTCAAATCCCTCACCCAAGCAGGAGTCAAAAATATAGAGTTAAACGTATTTGCCACCAACATCAATCTTAACGGTAATGTATTATCCGAAGCGGGACGCTACGGTGACAGTAGCGGTACCCGTTCTCTCGCCGCCGATATCGAACTCACCTTTGATTCGCGGATCACTACCGTCGATACCTCTCTGATCCCCGATTATACCGTCCATCCTGATGCAGCAACCCTGCCGAAACTGCGAGGATACGGAACGGTCTACAACAGTGAAATCGCCTACAACGTCAACGATAATCTCCGAAATCTAGCTATCGGTATGTCACAAGATATTACCGCCGTAGCCACACAGTTTGATGCGTTTATCGCCGAATGGTCGGGATTGAATACTCTATTGCGAAACGCTCAGGAGAAATACGCTCTCACCACCGCACCAATCCTCTCGGAAATGGATAAAAAAGTATGGATTTACGAACACTTTATCGGAATTGACCGTTTCAGCAGCGGTATCGAAGCACGGATTAATACAACGGCATCGGCGATGAAGACAGGGGCTTCGGCGAATGTAGCTTCAGGACGGTATACAGATGCCAATGTCAATGCCGCTTATGGCAGACTTCACGATCGCTATCAAGCCGTATTCGCTCTCCAAGCACTTTATCCCCAGATCATGGATATCATGACATATAATGTCAGTATCGATGAATTTACTATTCCCGATACAGCGGTATTTACCCAAAATGTCATCGATTATCTGAACAATGCGGATAAATCACTCGAATCCAAGCTCTATCTTGCCGATACCATGAATACGCTGGAGACGACGTTTCTAAATTTTAGCGCTGCCGATGTAACGGCAAGTATCACCGACCCGCTCATGAAAGAGCTCATCAGCGGAATCTATGCCGGAACCTACAAAGCGCACGTCTATGAAAACGGTACCTACACATCGGGCAATATTCTCGCCGTTGGAAGTGAGAACGGCGAGTCGATCACCATCAACGGTTCGGCAGGTTCTACGGTACTTGCAGGTGAGGGGAACGATGTTCTCCGCGGCTCAAGCGGAAACGACGTTTATCTCTACCGCAGAGGTGACGGAGTCGATACGATTATCGACGGAGGGGGAAGCGATACCCTCCGTCTCACCGATATCCTCCAAAGCGATATCATTTTGCGCTCATCAGGCACCGATCTGATTATCGGGTGTGTCGAAGAGGGGAAAACGTTTGAAGAACTGGGCAATACCGTAACGCTTGTCAATTGGGCGGAGAGTGCGAACCGAATCGAGAATGTCCGTTTCAGCGACGGCAGCAGTCTCGATTTCTCTCAGGTGATTAAAGATTATTTTATTACGAACAATGATGATCGTATCGATCTAACAGCCTCTTCAGATATCATCAATACACTAGCGGGTAACGATGTAGTACATGGTTTGGGTGGAAGCGATACCCTTAATGGTGGAGAGGGAGATGATACTCTTTATGGCGATGAGGGTAATGACACTTATATCTATAATCTCGGGGACGGTAAAGATATCATTACGGATTTGTCGGGGGCGGATAGTCTCCGATTCGGTGCAGGGATAACGGCAGAGTTAATCGCTGTACGATATCTCGCCAACGGTGATATGATGATCGCCCTCAAAGACGCGGATAAAACGTTTGAGGAACTCGGTGATACCATCACGATCAAAGGGTGGAGCAATGCTTCTAACCGTATCGAGCAGATTCTTCTGAGCGACGGCACCGCACTGAGTATTGATACGCTGCAAGTCGGAAGTGAGGGGGCGGATACCCTCTTCTTCGGTGATAGCGGTATCGTTTTTAATGCACTCGGAGGCGATGATCGGGTTACCTCCGGAAGTGGAGCCGATGTGATCGACGGCGGCAGCGGAAACGACACGATCAATGCGGGGAATGGAGCTAATAGTGTTCATGGAGGTGAAGGGGATGACACTCTTATGAGCGGAAGCGGAGCCGATAGTCTAGAAGGGGGAAGCGGAGCCGATATACTGAGTGCCGGAGCGGGGAATGATACCCTCAGCGGCAGCAGCGGAGTCGATACCTTGCAAGGGGGTGGAGGAAATGATCTCTATCTCTACGTGCGCGGCGACGGCAAAGATACCGTTATCGACGAGGCCGGAGCCGATACTCTTGCGTTCGGCGAGGGGATCGCACAGAGCGATCTGATCGAGGTTGTCAAACCCGGCAGTAATGATCTGCTCGTGGGAGTGCGCGAGGAGGGTAAAAGTTTCGAAGAACTGAGTGACGTTATCACGATCAAAAACTGGGTCAACACCCTCGACCGAGTCGAAACGATTACGTTTTATGACGGCAGTATCATCGATTTGGCCGCTATACAATCGGTAACCGAAGGGGCTGATAATCTCGTCTACGGTGATTTTACTACTACCGTCGATGCATTGGGAGGAGACGATACGGTGATTACGGGTACGGCCGCCGATATGTTGCACGGAGGCAGTGGTAATGACACGCTCCGAAGCAGTGCGGGCGATGATACCCTCTACGGCGATGCGGGAAGTGATACATTGTATGCGGGTATCGGTAATGACACTCTAAGCGGCGGTGATGGGGCTGATACCCTCTACGGTGAGAACGGTAACGATACTTTAGCGGGTAACGGCGGAAACGACACCCTAAGCGGGGGGCTTGGTAACGATACCTATCGCTTTGCTCTGGGAGAAGGTAAAGATATCTTCATTGACGAATACAGCTACGGTTCGGGAGATAACGATACTCTTCATTTCGGTGAGGGTATTACGGCGGATAATCTCGTCGCCCGCGCGGTAAGCGGCAGCAACGATCTGCAAATCGCCATCTGTGAGAGCGGCAAAGGGTTCGATGAACTCAGTGACGTCGTCACCCTCAAAAACTGGTTTGACGCCAACAAACGAATCGAGAACTTCGTCCTCTCCGACGGAACATCAATCAGCCTCTCGCAAATGCAGGGGGGAACGGACGGAGATGATTACCTTGTCTTCGGGGATAGCGATACCGTGATCGATGCGCTGGGCGGTAACGATACGGTTATCACCGCCAACGGCAACGACACTCTTGGAGGAGGAACGGGGAATGATATCCTGATCTCTAACGGTGGTAATGACACCCTCAGCGGCGGCAGCGGTGCCGACACATTAGAGGGGGGAGGGGGCAGCGATACCTACCGTTTCGGCATCGGAGATGGCAAAGACCGCATCACCGATAGTTCAGGACTCGATTCCCTCATCTTTGGTGAGGGAATTATTGCGGATAATCTGATCGCCCGATTTGTCAGCGGCAGCGACGATCTGCAAATCGGAATCCGCGAAGAGGGAAAAAATTTCGATCAGCTCAGTGACGTCATTACTATCAGCGGCTGGCGTAACGTGGCGTACCGAGTCGAAAACCTCCGCCTCAGCGATGGAAGTGCAATCACCCTCACACAGATCGAACACTCCGGCGATGGGGATGATTATCTCGTATTCGGCGATGAGGGAGTCATCGTCGATGCACTCGGGGGTAACGATACACTCATCACAGGAGATGGAGCGGACACAGTAAACGGCGGTGATGGAAATGATACCTTACTCAGCGGTAAGGGTAACGATACCCTCAGCGGCGGCAGCGGCAGTGACACCCTCAAAGGGGGAACGGGGAACGATACGTATCTCTTCAATCGCGGTGACGGAGCCGATACGATCTTCGATGAACTTGGCAATGACATCTTCACTTTCGGAGAAGGGATCACCCAAGACGATTTGATTTTTAAGCAACAGGGAAATACTCTCCTGATCGGTATCGCCGAAGTGAATAAAACGTTCGATCAGCTCAGTGATGTCGTAACCTTTACCGATTGGTTTAAAACCGATACGAATGTGGAGTCATTGCATTTCGCAGACGGCTCATTTATGAGCCGATCGGATGTTGCCGGCTTGTTTGTACCCAACGATATAGACGGAGCGCTCTACAGCAAAACGGGTGCGCAGATGTACGGGGGAAGCGGAAACAATGCCTATGTTTACAATCGCGGCGATTTTATCGTCGTCATCGATGATAGCTATAAACAAGGGGATATTGAAGTCAACGCGGGAGAAGATACCCTTTATCTCAGCGGCGGAATTAATAAAAACGATGTGACGTTTGGTGTGGTCGGAAACGATCTTATCCTCAAAATCACCCCGAAAGTCGAGACGTACGAACAGCTCAGAGATTACGTCGTTATCAAAAACTGGGCTGATACGAACAAAGGGGTTGAAAAAGTCATCTTCAGCAACGGAGAAATCCTGACAATCGACAAAACCGCTGCCTATCCCGTGACAACGTTTAACTACGCATGGGTATCAAGCCGATACAAAATTTACGGTGATGATGTAAATACGGTTGTAGGAACCGTTACGGATGAATCTTTTGAGACCAACGGCGGTAATGATACGATCAATGCCGGTGGGGGAAATGACCGCATCGATGCGGGTATAGGTAATGACGTAATCGAGGGGGGAGACGGAAACGATGTTATCACGATGAGTGCAGGCGATGATACGGTTACCGACAGTGCAGGGGATGATGTCTATCTTTATAATCGCGGAGACGGACAAGATACCGTGTATGATCTCGGCGGAAACGATAAAGTCATGTTCGGCGAGGGGATTAGCGTTGAGGACGTACTCGTACAGGTTCAGGGAAGCCGGGATATCGTTGTAGCGCTCAAAGACGGAGAACGTCCTTTTGAAGAGCTAAGCGATAAGCTCATCATCAAAAATTACTATAGCGGCAAGAATTGTATCGAGACGTTCGGATTTGCAAACGGCGAAGCGGATATGAATGTCGAGGCCATAGTACAAAGTATTCCCAAAGAGGATAATCGTGCGATGAAGTTTGATGGAATAGACGATGCCGTTATCGTTTCAGACGCGAGTACGTTTAATGTCGCCGACGGCGTCTCTTTGGTCGCTAATGTGAGTTATCAGGGTAATGGGGGGATGGTTATATCTAAACATTACACCCACAATAACCGTTCCTACGATATGCAGGTCAATGGTACAGGCAAAGTAATATTTGATGCAATCGATGTGCATAATTCAACGCATATTATAGAGTCAACGACTGTTTTGCAGCCTGGAGAAATGTATGATATCGCCGCAACCTACGATAAAGCGACCGGAGTTTCGAGAATTTATATAAACGGTGTGATCGATACGGAAGTTCGTACGGGTAGTTTTGACATTATGCAATCCAGCCAAGCCGTAGTGGTCGGAGCGTATTGGGGTTCGGGGACTTCTTTACGCGGTTATTTTAACGGGACAATCAGTGACGTGCAGGTTTTTAACCGGGGATTGACATCGGAGGAGGTGACGACTCTGGTCGCTGATGGCAGCGTAAAAAACAGCTTATTAGCCCATTATGATTTTGAAGGGGTCGATCCGCTGGAAGATAGTTCCTCTTATGCGCATACGGCAGTTATACGTGGCAATCCGATCGTTGTCGATGTGCGCGATGGGGCTTTCACTCCTCCTCTTATTCTGGATATCAATGCCAACGGTACTACGTCGATTTCTCTTAGCGCTTCACATACGTACTTCGACTATGCGGCAGATGGATTGAAAGAGCACACGGCATGGATTGAACAAGGGGATGCGCTGTTGGTGCGTGATATTAACAATGACGGTATCATTAACGACGGAAGCGAACTCTTCGGAGAGAAAACTAAGCTCATCGATGGATCTTTTGCCTCAGACGGTTATGCGGCATTGGCGCAATACGATACCGACAGCGACGGTAGAATCGATAAAAAGGATACCGGCTTTTCGCAGCTTAAACTCTGGAAAGATACGAATCTCAACGGAAAAACGGATAGCGGAGAGTTGACGTCTCTTTCACTAGAGGGTATTACCTCTCTTTCGCTTAACCGTATCGACGGCAGTGTCTACACCCAGACGACTGAAAACGGAAATATCATTACCAATGAAACCAACTATACGACGCTTTTGGATACGGGTACCATGCGCGACGTGTGGTTTAAGATCGATGCAGCCGATACGATTACCGACAACGATACGATCTACGGTACGCTTGATGAGGAAACGCTCAGCGGAGACGTCGGCAACGATACCTACGTCATCGCCTACGGCGGCGGGATCGATGTGATCGACGATCATGGCGAGGGAGCGGACACGATCAAATTCATAAACGGCATTACCCCCGATCGTCTGATCGTCCAATGGATTCGCGGAACGGATGATTTGCGTATCGGCATCCGTGAAAATGGTCAGGATGATACCCCGATGACGGAATTAGCCAATACCTTGACAATTAAAAATTGGTTTAACCGAACAGGGAATATCGAACAATTCATATTTAACGACACCACTGCTCTTGATCGTCAAGGTATCTACGATTTACTCTTAAACGTTGAAGGTGATTTGATCGCACGTGTTCTCGACAGCGAGGGTACACTCTCCGGCAACAGCGGCAATGACCTCCTCTACGGAGCAGACGGGGGCGAAGTATTAAACGGAAACGGAGGAGACGACTACCTTCGTGGACTGTCCGGAGATGATCGCCTCGATGCCGGCAACGGTGACGATACGCTTAATGGGGAAGTCGGAGCCGATACCCTTGAGGGGGGGATGGGTAATGATTACTATCTCTTTGACAAAGGGGACGGCAAAGACCTCATTATCGATACCGGGGGGATCGATACCCTTTATTTTGGTAAAAAAATTAGCCGCCGTGATCTCATTATCACGGAAGAGGGTGAGGATTTAGTCGTTACTTTCGGTTACGATGACGGTAAAAATATCGATGAAATCGACCGTATTACGCTCAAAAACTGGACTGTGGACGGTTTTAAAATTGAATCCTTTGCGTTCAGTGACGGTCAATCGTACTCATTGAGCGAACTGATTGAAAGAACAACCAATCATACACCTGAGATGTTTTTCGAAGAAGGAGAACGAAACCTCGGCAAAGAACGTAGTGCCAAGGGGATTTTGCTTGCCGATGATATCGACGGCGATACGTTAACCTACACTGTTATCAATGCACCGGTGATGGGTACTATCCATATTAACCAATACGGTATTTGGACTTATACCGGCACCTCGAAGAAAGTCGGTACGGATACAATCACAATCGCTATTGATGATGGACAAGGCGGTGAAGTGATAACGACGCTGTCTTTCGTCATGGAAGCATTAAATCAAGCCCCCGAAGCTCTCGCTGAATCTACCAATACCCTCCAAGACATTCGAGCTCTCAGCGGCGAAGTGGGAGCAACAGACGTAGATGGTGACGTTCTCACTTATACTGTTTCAACAGCAGCATCTCACGGAATCCTTAGCGTCGATCAGAACGGAGCATGGGATTACAGTGTTGCGGATAGCTATATGGGAAGCGACAGTGCCGTTATCACGATCGATGACGGCAACGGAGGGATAGTTACCCAAACCTTGAACTTCGAAGTCAACGTTTCAGCTCTGACATTATCCGATAGTATTATCAATATCCTAGAAGACTCATCGACAACCGGAATCTTTAGCGTAGAGAATCCTATTCAAGGAGCATTGTCGTATGAAGTTCTAGGCAGTTCAACCAAAGGTGACTTCACCCTCAATGAATCAGGGGAATGGAGTTATACCCCATCGGAAAATTTCAACGGTGACGATAGTGTCACGATCAAAGTGACAAATGAGTATGGTCTTAGTACAACGGCTACCGTCTCTTTTGCTATTGAAGCGGTGAATGATGCTCCTGTGCTCGTAGAAGTTCCGGCTTCTATTACTCTCTATGCAGGTGCGTCAGCAACCGGCAGTATCCAAGCTTCTGATATAGAGGGCGATACACTAAGCTATAGTGTCACTGCTCCGGAACATGGAGTTCTCAATATAAATGAGAGCGGAGCGTGGAGTTACACCGCAGAACCATACTACGCAGGGCAAAGCAGTGCTACCGTTACCATCGATGACGGAAACGGAGGCAGCACAGTGGCCACGTTGAATTTCACAAACCTGATGACCCCGGATTGGCAATACAGTTACGCCGGAGAAACCCTCACTATCAACGATAATGACGGAACTGATACGGTGATGATGAACACTGTCTCTATGAATGAACTTACCTTTATCCAAGAAGGAAATAACCTTCGTATCGATGTTAAAGATCAACCGGATGTACTCCTTACCGATTACTTTGCATCACCGGCTAATGGTGTCGAGTCGATTCAAACTTCAGAAGGGAATATAAATCTCTTCAAAGAACAAATTGGGACGAGCGGTAGTTTTTTCGGTATAGCATTGGGGAACAATCATGATAATCTGATTAGCGGAAACACAAAAAACAACACTGTCTCCGGAGGCAAAGATGATGATATTCTCTTCGGTAATGATGGAAACGATACTTTATTAGGAGATACAGAAAATGATCTGTTGGTAGGCGGAGAAGGGAATGACACTCTAAGCGGCGGTGATGGGGCAGACATCCTCTATGGGGATAACGGCAACGACACACTTAGCGGTGACGCAGGCAACGATAAACTCTTTGGAGGTAATGGTAACGATACCCTGTTCGGCGGAAACGGAAACGACCTTTTGTCCGGAGGAGAAGGAACAAACACCCTTAGCGGAGGATCAGGAGATGATACCTACCTGATTATTAAGGGTACCCCTAATACGACTATCACTGAAAATGTACTAGGATTCGGATTATTCGGTCGTTGGTTCGGACAAGAGGGCGGTACCGATATACTCAAATTCGGTGAAGAAATTACGAAAGAAGATATTAGTTTCCTGATGAAAGGAAATGATCTTTTGCTCCAATACGGCGATAATGAGTTCATAACGATCAATAATCAGAAGAGCGAAGCTAACCGAATCGAAAAATTTGAACTAAATGATGGAAGTTATCTTACGAATACCGATATTGACCGAATCATTCAGCAATTGAGTGCCTACAGCAAAGATCAAGGCTTCCACATCAAAGACAATACTCAAATACAATCCAACCAGGCACTGATGAATATCGTAGCGGCAGGGTGGCATGCCCTATAGGGAACGAGTAGGGGGAAGAATTACGTTAGTCTCTCACAACGCCATCAGCGTTTGATACTCGTTGAGGGCGAAGTCGTCGGTCATTCCGCTGACGTAATCAGTGACGAGGCGGATACGGTAATAGCGTTCCATAAGGTTGTAGGTTTCCGAATCCTCGGGATTGAGTGTTTTTATATCAGCCTGATACGCAACGATTTGTTTGGAGGAAATGCGTCGGATTAGCCTCATTGCGATAAAACACTCGATCTTTTCATCTTGCAATAGTTTTGTGAAATCTTTAGCACTGAGTTCCAATAGGGGTTTATAGATATCCAAAAGGCCGTTAACGATCGTATACCCCTGAAGCTCCAGCGTTTGGACTTCACGGTTTTGATAGATGTGTTTTGCGGAGAGCGTTTCGAGGATTTTTACCGCTTTGTAGTATTTGCTCTGTGTATCATAGTCGAGCAGTGCGCAGTTGAAGCTTCCCTCAAAGATCGCCTGATGATTTTTAATATAGATATCCACGACATGATAGACCAACGAGGTAACGAGTTTAGCCTTGATCAGGGTGAAAAACATATTGAACTGGTAGGGTTCTTCTTTTTCTTTGGCTTGTCGGTACCGATCCTCGATAATCTCAAGGAGATAGTGTTCCCCTTCGGATTCGCACGCTTTTTTGATGAGATCGTAGACCTGATCGAGGCTCAAAATCCCTTTTTCGACCGCATCTTCCAGATCGGCGGTGAGATAGGAGATGTCATCGGCCGCCTCCATGATGTAGGTGAGGGGAAAACGGTGTCCCGCTTCGACACCAAGGGTTTGTTGCACCTTTTCAACAAAAGACGCTTCGCTGTAGTAAAAGCCGGGCTTTTTCTTGAGATAGCTAAAGCTATCCTCTTTAGGAGGTTTTGCCTCATAAGCGCCGCGCGTGTATTTGAGAACCGCTAGGGTTTGGGTATAGGAGAGGTTGAGGCGCTGGAGTTTGGAGATGACCCGTATCGCCTGTGCATTGCCGTCATAGTTGCAGATATCTTTAGCAATGATATTTTTGATCGTCTGAACTTCTGGACGTGTTGAAGGGAAGGCATCGAGGATCGGCAGCGCGTTATCCCGCATCCATTTGTTGATCGTCTGCTCCGCAAAATGACCGAACGGAGGATTGCCGATGTCGTGCAGCAGACTCGTCATCTCCGCCGTGGAGACGAAAGCGTTTTCGAGCTCTTCGAGACCGTAGGTATCCAGCCCCTGTTTTTTGAGCTTTGCGAGGATCGTTTTGGCGATAAAACGGGCCACCTGAGCCACTTCGAGCGAATGGGTGAGGCGTGTACGGATCGAGGCGTTAAGCTCCAGTGCGAATACCTGTGTCCGTTTTTGGAGCCGCCTGAATGCCGGAGCCGAGAAAATGCGTCCGCGGTCGCTTTCGATGGAGTAATCGAGGTTATCGATGGGGTTGACCTCTCTGTCGGTCGTTATTTTTTTCGTGTAGTCAATCATGGATAACCTCTCTGAGTTTTTGATGCACTCTGACCATCGCCAGTGTATCGAGCTTGCAGTATTCGAGAAGGGCGCGGCGGATGCGCTCCTGCTCATTCGAGGTCATTGTTGCGAGCCTTGCATAGGCGTTCATCGCTTCGCTACCGTTTTGGACGCCGTCGAGCTGTTTGTAGGCATCTGCCATCTCTGGGACGAGGGCGGGGAGGACGTATTTGATCGAGTAGCTTCCGTTCATGGAGGGGGTGACGTAATGAGCCTTCTGAAACGGCACCATCAGATCACGGAGGTTGGGGAGGATGCTGTTGAGGCTCTCGCTGAGATCGGGGAAGCTCTGAGCAAGCTTTTCGATCACTCCGCGCTCGAAGCTCATGTTGTACGCCAGTACCGTGACGTTGTTCGGGATGTCACGGATTAGCTGTTGTGCCAATGCGTAGCGTGGATCGGCACCTGCGGGGGCTAAAAACTCCCGATGCTCCAGTGTCCCGTCGGCGTGCTCGATATGGAGCGAATACTGAAACGGTATCTGCTGATAGGGGCTGATCCCGCTCCACTGCGGAACCGCCTGCTGAAACGTCTCGAAATCGAGGTGGTAGATCGGATAGGATAGGGTGGAGAGGAACTCACCGATAGCGTCGCGGTCGATATGGGTGCGCTGTGCTTTCCAGTTATCGACTTTTTGGCGTTGGAGGGGGGTCATCTTATAGCTATCGGGTATCTCTTCGATCTGGACGATCCCCTGATCGTAGAGTTCGACCTGATTTTTGCTCCCGAGGTTAAAGATATTAAAGACGGAGTAATCGGGGATGCTGCGCTGTACTTTCCAGCAGTAGTGCATCGCGTCGCACTCATAGGGATTTTTGCAGTGTTTGCCGATCTCGATGGCAGGTTCGTTCATTTTATTACTTAAGTAAGATTCAAAGCTTTCTAGAATATTGGGAATATCGACTTGAATTTTTTCTACTTCATCACTGATATCTACTACAGAAAAAAGTTTATAAATGTCTAATGAATTACCTCTAACATAGGAACTATCGACATGAACAATATTTGTGCTCTTAATATTTAATCCAAGATTCTTTAATACATAATACTGAATAGACACGTCATGAATATATATATCCTTTACAGATGTGGAACTTTTTACTTCATATATTGAAAAACCACTAGCATCAACATGAAGTATATCAATCATGACTAAAATACCATTGTAGTTAAAGGTGGCTTCGTAAATATACGGCACATTATTTTCAATATACTGTTTAGTTGTATCAAGCATTTGTTTATAATCTTTATTAAATGGTACTTTTTGTCCATTTGGGAAAAGATTACATGCTAAATCACCTATAACATTACCAGTTTCAAGTATTGCTTCAGCAGATTCATTTTCAATTGTAAGGACAGATGGTTTGTGCTTTTTTAACCAAAGCGATTTGGGACATTGGATGCCTCTTATATATAGTGATTTAGACAATAGCATACTTATTCTCTCTTCTATACGGTATAACTCTTTAGAAATTTTATTGAGGGAAAGATAGTTTTTGATCTTTTTATTAATATCATAAATCAGTGGCGCAAGATATAAATTATGTCTTGGTTTCGCAATATCGGTATGTGAACAATCTACTGGGCTTGTATGCATTTCTTCAAAAATAGGAAAAGCATTTTCTTTTGGTAACACCCATGATTCATCAGTCGCTCTATAGTAATGTCTATTTAGTTGATTTTGTAAAATTAAATAATTATCCGTTAAATATTTAATTATTTGTGAGTTTTCTTCAAGTGATTTTACTTGTCTATTAATTCCATTCAAAAATTTTGCTTTATTTGTTCCTCTATGAGGTGTTGCTAATGTAATATAAAAATTAGTTTTTTCAAAAATATCTGCATTCTTAATTAAAACACCTTTTACAATCAATCCACCCATACTATGAGAAATAAAATTAATACTTTTATATTGAGGAATTACTTTTTCGATTTTGAGTGCAGCAAATGTTGATAGTTCTTCAATATTTAAATTTTCAATTGGTTCATTTTTAGTAAATCCAAATATCTTATATAACAAAAATACAATACTCTTTTTACTTAATATGTCTTCTGTATGGTATTCTAAATAACCAATATCTACATGGTCTAAAATTGATTGTTCAAAGTGTTCATGAAAAAATGTTTTATCTTTTGGCTCAAAAAAAGTTTCTTTACTTCCTTGTAAACCATGAACGAAAATTATTAGATGATCATTTTTATTGTTTATTTCATAATGTATATTCAAGATAATCCTTATTCTAATAATAGCTCTCAATAAAATTTAATATAAAATATATCATATTGGACGATTTGTTTATTACAACTCCACCACTTTCTCAAACATCTCTTTAATCTCCGTCTCATGTGAGATCAGAAATATCTGCCGATACGATTCGCTGATCGTGTGAAACGCTTCCATGATCTGGATGCGCCGCTCCTCGTCCTGAGAACCGAACACCTCGTCGAATGCCAGAAACCCGATATTGTCGCCGCCGCTGAGTTCTCCCAGCGTTTTTGAGATGGCGATACGGAGGACTAGGTTGGCGAGGTCGATCTCTCCGCCGCTGAACCGCTCGATGGGGTAGCGCTCGCCGTTGTCGTAGATGTAGAAGTCGAACTCGGGGGAGACCTCGATGTGCTGATAGCGTCCGCGGGTGATGCGGCTGTACATCTCGCTGGCGACTTCGCCGATGTGGGGGGCGACGCGGGCGTTGATGTGGGTTTTGAACTCCGCCATTACCGCTTTGAGCTTCTCGTAGTCGTCGCGGTCGTTTTCGCGGGATTTGAGGGAGGCGCGGTTGGTCTCGTCGCGCTTGATCTCTTTGTCGATCGCTTCGATGTCGCGGCGGAGGTTGGTCTGCTCCAGCAGTGCGGCGTTGTGCTCGACGGCTTTGGCGTCTTTGGCGCTCTCGGCTGTTTTGACATGGACGGCGGCATCGGCGTGGGCTTTCTCACTGTAGGTGTCCTCAGAAATGAGCTTCTGCTGTGCGGCGATGCTCTGGGTATCGGTCTGTATCTGCGCTCCGAGCTTTTGCGCCGCTTCGGTTTTGGCGGGGATCGTGGCGATGAGGGCTTCGAGCGAGAGGAGGGCGTCAACTTGGGGTTTGAGGGTATCGCGCTCGCCTCTGAGAGCGATGTGCACCTTTTCATCGTAATTAATATTAACGAGCTGTGCAAGGGCGGTTTTGTTTGCCAGTCCGCGCGTTTCGATCTCACGGAACTTCTCCTGCGCTTTGGCGAGGTCATGGGTCTTGCTCAGCAGCAGAGCGATCTGTTTGTCGGTGGTGCTTTGGCGTGTTTCGGCCTCGGTGAGGGCTTTTTGCTGTTGGGTCTTTTGCTCGTTGAGGGTGTTCAGGCGTATTTGCGCTTCGTCGATCTGACGCTGATAGACGTCGATGATCTCCCGGTGGAGCGAAGAGAGGACGGCATCGTAGTTTTCCAGAAGAGGGCGGGTACAGACAGGGCAGGCGGACTCGGCCCCCAGTTCGGTGATGCGGGAGACTTTTTCCTGAACGCCCGCGATGTTGGTGCGGTTGGAAGCGATCTCGGCGGTAGTGCGGGTTATCTGCTCGGTGAGGGTATCGAACGCACTTTTGAGGGCTTTAAACTGCGTCTGCTCCTGAATCAGCTGTGTTTTCAGCGTTTCGAGCGGGGCGGTCTCTTTGATGAGCTGTGCTACTTCCTCTTTTCGGGCCGTGTAGCTTTTGCGCAGCTCTTCCTGCTCTTTTTCCAAACCCTCTTTTTTCAAAAATGCGGCTTTGAGGCTCTCTTGCTCGGAAAGCGATTTTTCGAGAGCGTCGAAGCGCGCTTTTTGAGGGAGCTGTGAGGTGTAGCGGCTCTGCTGTGCTTGGAGGGTTTTAAGCTCTTCATCGAGGGCGGTGAGCTGTTTTTGTTCCAGTGCGAGGGCTTGCTGGAGTTTGTCGAGCGAATCCAGTTTCTTTTGCCGCTCTTCTTTGGCCCTCTGGTGGGTCTCTACGAGAACTTTGGCGGCTTCGTAGGCGGATTTCAGGGTTGCGGCTTCCTCGTTCAGCTGTTTGATACGGGTTTCGAGTGTGAGGGCGGTTTCTGTTTTGCTCTTGTGATCCTCGCGGTGCGCTTTGAGGACGTCGTCGCCGAGCAGGAAGCCCGAAGCGCTTTTGAGTTCGCGGTTAAGCTCCCGCAACTCTTCGCGGATCATCTCCTCGATCTTGTCGATCTTCTCCAGCCCCAGCAGTCGGCGCATCATCGCTTTGCGTTCGTCGTTTTTCATGGAGCTCAGCGCCGTCAGCTCTTTTTGGGAGGCGAAGACCGTGTGCAAGAAAGCCTCTTTCCCCATTCCCAGAAGTTTCGTGACGGCGGTGCTCACTTCACGCGCACCCGTGATGATGCTCACATCCGCTTCTTTAAGGGTGGCGTAGGCGGTGAGGGCTTTGCCCCGGAACTCGCGGATGGCGGTGTAGCTTTTCCCCTCGATCTCGAAATTCAACTCGACTTTGACCCCTCCTGTGCTTCCGGCGGTGGGGATCAGCTCTTTGGAGCCTTTGTACTCGCCGTACAGGGCGAAGAACACTCCGTCGAATATCGTCGACTTGCCCCGTCCGTTGCGTCCGAGGATTCCGCACAGACCGCTCTCGAACGTGATCTCATACTCGGCGTAGCGTTTGAAGTTCTGGAGTCTCAGCGATTCAAGCGTCACGGGTCACCTCGTCATAGCGTGCAAAGAGGGTTGCTACTTTGGCATTAAGGCGTGCGGCTTCCTCAGCGCTGGCGGTCTGCTCTTCCAAAAAGGCGCCAAAATACTCCTGCAACGAGGCGGCATTGACCGATTCGGCGGTGGCGGCGGATTCGGTTCGGCGGAACTTACGCTGAATTTGGACGTTCAGAGCCGTAGGAAAACATGCCTCGATGTCGCGGTTGGAAATGTCGATGGATTGGGTGGCACTCAGGTTCTCCAAGGTGATAGTGAGCAATGCTCCCTCAATCTCCAAGGAGGAGCCAAGTATGCGAAGGTCGTCGAATATATCCGCGGATGCCTGTGCATTGATGCGGAGTCGGTGGCTGGGGCGCAGACGGATCGGGTGAAAAACCACCTCAAGAGAATCTCCCAGTGTGATGAGGGCGTACCCTTTGTCGTTTCGCGTATCGGCACTGCTGGTGCGCTCGGTGGAGCCGGCATAATAAACATTGGGGTGTTTGCCGACGCTTCCGAATCCGTGCCAGTGTCCGAGGGCGACGTAGTCCATTTTTTCAAACAATCCCTCTTTATCCCTCGGATAGACCCGCTCGCCGTACTCCTCCATCATAAACTGCGCGCCGACGGAGCAGTGGAGCATCATCACGTTATGCTTCTCCTCATCCACAGAGGCCTCGCATTGCCCGATCGCCGCGAGATTGGCTTCCTCATCGTTGATATGGGGAATGCAGTGAAAGTTAATATTATCAAATATTACTTTTTCATACGCTTCTTCGAACACGGGAAAAATATGATCGAGCGTCCGCAGTGCCGCGAGGATCGGGGAGGCGGAACGGGTGCGGGGGGTGGAGTGGTTTCCCGCGATGATGATCGTCGGGATTCGGGCGACACTGAGCCGTTTGAGCTGGCTGAGGCAAAAGCTGATGGCGCGGTTGGAAGGGTGGGGCCGGTGGAAGAGGTCGCCCGTGTGGATGACGTAATCGGGTCTGGTTTCCAGTACCGCGTCGATGACCTGGGTAAAGGCGTCGTAGAAATCGGCTTCGCGCTGATTGATACCCTGAACACTCAGTATCTCAAGATCGTTAAACCCCAGATGGGTGTCGGAGAAATGGAGGATTCTCAACGCAGGCCTTAGTATTATTTTTAACAGAATATAATTTTTTTGCTTAAACCGAAGAATACGGCGGAGTGGATTTTGTGATAACTATGAAATAGATTTTTAAAAGAGAAAATTACGGAGAGCGGCATCTGCCGCGAAAAAGCGGCACGACAGCTTAGAGACGTTTTTTCTGAATAGCGGCGAGAAGAATTTCAAATCCCTCTTTACTCGATTTTTCCACATCTTTGAGAACTTTGACCCCTTCAGCGAGGTTTTTGCCCTCTGAAAAAATGCTCACCGCACGCGTAAGGCCTGTGTGGACATTTTCATGGTGACGTCCGACCTCATTGATGGTTTGCTGGTCGTTTCCGAGGAGTTTTACGACGTCGTTCGAGAACCATTTTCCGAAACGGCAGCTGTGATGGTCGCTGATCTCCGCTTTTTGATGGTAAAGAGCGGCTTTGTATCCTTGGAGTTTCAGATTGATATGATCGATTTTTCCGTTGCTGATGCTGACTTCGTTCGTAACGTTAATGGTTTGGTTGAGGATATCCTGAGAATTCTTGTTGACAAAATCGATATTGTTCTGGAATTCCTGCAACGTACTCATTACGTTGGATGCGAGGGAGTAAAACGTTTCGCTCGCTTCGGTCATCGCCGTAGAGTTTTGTTTGAGTCCGCTGATGTTGACTTCGACCTCCTGGGTCGCTTTTTGGGTCCGCTCCGCGAGTTTGCGCACTTCGTCGGCAACGACGGCGAAGCCGCGTCCGTGTTCTCCGGCCCGTGCCGCTTCGATAGCGGCATTCAGAGCGAGAAGGTTGGTTTGATCCGAGATGTCTTTAATCAGATTGATGATTTGGGCAATCGAGAGGACGCTGTCGTTGAGTGACGAGGTGTCGCTTTGGATATTTCCGCTCATTTGCTGGATATTGTCGATCGATTCGACGACAAACTGGGTTTGTTCCCGAAGGGTTTCACTGCGCATGGCTGTTTTATTGTTGACCTCGTTGATGTTGGCGAGCATTTTGAGGTTTTCTTCCATCGTCCCCTGCAAAAAGTGCATGCCGTCGCCATAGCTTTCGAGCAGGGTAGATAGAATCTCATCCTGAACTTTAGGCGATTTGTCGTTTTGGAGTTCACTGAGTTCATATTTACATGACTTAAGAGACTCATGTGCTTCTTCAAGTGAACGTTTGAGCGCTTCGTTTTCGTTTTGAAGCTGTTTGTTTTGTTCAGTAAGTTCTCTGACTTTACCAGTGTTAAACATCAATATCCTTTGTCCTGTAATTGTGCGATACGATAACGGAATACATCTAAATCAATTATTAACTTTATGTCTAAATCATTACTGTGCTCCGTTTCGAAGTGCGGCTACCAATTTTCTAAGCCATTTTTCTTTATAGGCTTGTGTTTTCGAATGGTAGTTTCCGACCGCCTGCAGGTTAAATCCGTGCTCTTTGATATGTTCCGAGAGGAGCCAGCTTCCGACGTAGATATTGACTTTCGGATTCATGATATTGTGTTCATTGACTCCCCACTGTGCGAGTCGGCGAAAATGGATCGAGTTAATCTGCATCAGACCGTAGTCTTTTGTTCCGTTGTCATTGATTCGCAGGGCGTTCGGATTACCGTTGCTCTCAATCCTGACAATATTTTTGAGCAAAAGAGGGGGGATGTTGTAATGGTGTCCCGCCTCTTCGAAATAGGGATCAAAAGAAGCACTGTACAAAGAGGGGATAAAAAAAATAATAAAAAGGATTTTATTCATAAAAACAAGTAGAGCACCTCTCTTACAAGAGGTACTTAAGGGATTACATTCCAATAATTCCACCGTCATTTTTAGTAATGACAATGGTTGACGAACGCGGGCGAGATGTTGTGTCGGATGCTGGCCAGTGGCTTTCATAATTGGCAGGAGTTGCAATATCCGCATCGGCAGTATTTTCACCCGGGTGCTGAATATTAATAAAGATGGTTTTACCGTCCGGCGTTTCAGTAATACCTGTAATTTCGCATCCTTTTGGTCCGACGAGGAAACGTTTGAGTGTACTTGCACTAGCATCTTTACCGACAAAGGTTGTAATCTCTTGATCGGCATTGCCATTAGTAGGAACAGCGGTATTGGTTACTTTGTAGTTTGCAGTACCATCACCATGTGTCCCCGGTACGGCTGCAAGCATCATACAGTTGGTAACGTCACGGTACGCACCATCATCTGTTTGTAGCCACATTAATCCTTTTGTCGCTTGGCTGAAGAAAAGGCCGTCTGGGCTAGAGAAATCGTTATCATTGGTGAGTCCTGAGATATTGACATTGGTTCCATTGGCATCCGATTGTGCACCGAAGAGGTAGATATCCCAGTTGAATGTTGTAGCGGCAGCATTGGCACCACTCTCTTTGATACGGATGATATGTCCGTTGACATTTCCTTTGTTCGTTGTAGAAGTTCCGTAAGTATCGGTATAGTAACGTGGATTAGCGGCATCTAACCCATATTTACCTGATTTGGCACGATCTGAGTTATTGGTGAGTGTGATATAGACATCACCGGTTGTCGGGTGAACTCCTGACCATTCCGGTCTGTCCATTTTGGTTGCTCCCACTGCATCGGCTGCGAGACGGGTATTGATCGCAACATCTGCTGCATCGCTAAATGCATACGTTGCATAGGAAGCAATTGAAGTATTTGTGAGAGTGAGCTCTGTCCATGTCCCTGAACCATCACTATTGAATTTAGCAACATAGAGTTTACCGTTATCAAGATATTTATTTCCGGCGACAAGTCCACCGTTCGCATCGGCTGCATCCCAGTTTTGTGTTGAGACGTATTTGTAGATGTATTCGCCTTTTGAGTCATCACCCATATAATAAACGATCGGTTTGCCGGCAGTTACGATTCCCGGCATTGCACCTTCATGTCCAAAACGTCCCATAGCGGTGCGTTTACGTGGTGTTGAACTAGGATTATACGGATCGATTTCGACAACCCATCCGAACGTATTCGCGATATTGCGGTAATCAGCTGTAGCATCCGCACCGGTGATGGCGATATGCCAACGATCATATTTATCATCAGCTGTTGCAGAGTTTGCCCATCCATAGCTTCCGTTTGAACTGGTTGTGCCGTAACGGCTTTGAGCTACAAGCTCTTTGGCACTAAAACTAGTTGATGTACGTTTAAAATAACCAGCCCAGTTCTCTTCACAAGTGAGGTACGTTCCCCATGGTGTATAGCCGTTTGCGCAGTTGTTAAGTGTACCACGTGTTTTACTACCGTCTGTGGAATATTTGGTTGTCATCATGGTACTATTTTTTGCAGGACCTGAAATGTCCATCGGTGTTGCAGCCGTAATACGACGGTTGAAATTAGAGCTTTTATTGAGTGTAAAACCACTTCCTGTGTTTTGAACTTCGATAATAGAAATACCGTGAACATTCACCTCTTTATCAATTTGTGACGCAGGTCTGTTGGTTGTCGAAAGCGATGCAACTTCAGCAGATGTATGTAAGAACATTTGTGTAATGTTCTCGTGATTCATTGCGATAAGTCCACGTGTTGAATTGGTAGTATCTTTTGCGGTACCTCCAACATTAAGACCAAAATAGCTCATACCGTCATGATGGTCACCTGCACGGAATTCAAAGCTTGCTGCGCTGTCTGTACCATCATTAGCATAGGCTGCCGTTGATGTATTGATAGGATCACCAAGACTGTATAAAACTTTTGCAGTGTATCCGCTAGGGATAGTTACCGTGTCATTTAGATTTTTAGCAACAGCGGTAAATCCTAAAAGAGCAGCCGCTGCCGCAGGCGAAGTGGAAGTAGATGAATCATCATCATTGCACCCTGTTATAAATGAGCCGAATAAAGCAGTTCCGATAAGCCCGGCTCCCATTTTAATTACATCGCGTCGGCTCATGCGATCCGCTAGTACATTATCAAAACTTTCGTTGTTTGAAGTGTTACAGTCATCGTGTCCGATGTCAAACTCTTTTTTCGTCATTGTGAGTTCCTTTTATTAATTTATCGGCGTAAATAGTAGGGGGCTGAGGTTACGGATTAATTACTGTAATGAAATCTATCGGTAATAAAAATAAATTAGTGTGGTATAGCGGTTGTTATTTTTTTGTTTCAACAATCAGCGGCGACTCATTTGTAAATTTGATATAAATCATTCTGCCGGATGATGACTCGTACACCCTGAAAATTTCACACTCTTTTCCTACAACATCACTGTGTATCTGATAAATCGATTCGGGACGTAGGGGTAAGGTGATGGGAGAAGCAGATTCGAGGCGTATCAGCGTATTATCCGATTTGATCACCATCCATATGACATTGGGGCGATAAATCCCGTACAACGAGCGGTTTGAACCGCTTATGGAGACGGTATTGAAGTTTTTTTCAGACGTAGCGAGGATTTTAAGTGAGGCCGGTCGGTCGTAATCGCCTCGCATGAGAGAGAGGATTTGGTTTTTTTCACCGAGATGACGTTCTTTTTCCTTGAAAAACGAGAGCTGAGCTCGGAGATTGTCAATCGTTCCGAACAGTATGACGGTGATGAGGCCGAAGAGGAGTATCGATACCAGCAGTTCGACAAGAGTGAACCCTTTTTTCATTGAAACGTTCCCGACGAGATGCCGAAGCAGCTTTTTTTATCATTGCCGATCTCAAATCGGATGTTTTGGACGGCGAGCGAATGTGCGGCCGCTGCACCGGAAACATCCATCATCATAAGCGGATCGAGATACTCTTTGTCCATTGTCCGGACATTGATGCGATAAGGTTCAAGTGATTCGAGGATATCGGAATTATCGATAGTGTAGCGCTCTCTCAGAAAATCAGATACATAGACGGTTTGTCCGTCCATAGTATCGTCGGCACTTTCGGCAAGAAGCCCCATCATCATCGATGCATCAAAACGATCGAGTGCATTTTGCGATATTTTCGAAGCATTGGAAACGACATTCAACAGTGCTAAGGCGGCAATTGCCACCAAGGCAACGGCAACCATGGTCTCAATAAGAGAGAACCCTCTTTTATGGCTGTTGTACATAATATCGGTCACTCTTGAGAGGGTAGCGAAGTTCATCAAAAAGGTGAAGGCGGAGCGTTTCGGCTGAGTCGGTGATAAAAGGTTTCTCTCCCTGCAGCGGTGTGTAGAGGTAATAGGATGCGTTGTCTTTGAGGATGAGCGGCGATGAAGTCCCGTCCGGATAGAGGGTAAATTCAAAACACTCCTGAGAGAATTTATTATCGATGTTTGTAACGGTTTTTTCAAGGGGACGGAGCTCGCCGAGGCGATCGAATCCGTAGCGCTGAAGGGGGCCGTCTGATGAGAGACGGATCGATGCGACCACAGAATCCCTAGTATCCAATACGCGGCATTCATGACACGAATTGTCGCAAATCAGACGGATTTTTTTACTATGATCCAAAGCTGTGAGGGCGCTTTTGAGTTCGGAGGCTTTAATGGAAGAGGATACGGCTTTTTCCTTTTTGATCGCAAAGAGGCCGATAGAGTAAACGATCCCTACGATTATCATAACGATCAACAGTTCAAAAAGGGTCATCCCCTTTTTAGCATGATCCACTTAGCGGCACTCTGAGAGTTTTTGATCCTTGTCCGCGCCGTTTCCACCCTCTTTGCCGTCACTTCCGAGGGAAATCAGCTCGATTTTATCCTCAAGATTGAGATAAATGTAAGGGCGGTTCCATGGGTCCTGCGGAAGCTTTTTCCCCTCGATATAGCCGTTTTCAGAATATGTGGTATAGGTATCCGGATCAGGGTTGGCGATCAGCGCATTAAGAGACTCTTCGGTAGTCGGATAGGAGCCGTTGTCGACTCTGAACATTTTGAGGCTTTCGTTCAGGCTTTTCATCTGAACACAGACGAGCTTTTGTTTTGCCTCATCGCTTTTTCCTGTCACGTTAGGGACGACGAACGCTGCCAGCAGCCCCAGAATAATGATAACAACCATGATTTCGATCAGGGTGAATGCCTTTTTGCTATTGTTGATTTTCATGCACGGGTACCTTTTTCCTCTATCACAAACGCGATTTAATCGATGTAAGTATAACGAGACTTATCCGGATCATTTGAGTCCGTCTTGTAACCTGCCGCAACTATACTTCTGCCAATTTCCGATGAATCAATCGAACAAAGACACAATTTGAATGAAAAAAAGCGGCATCGTTTTAATGATGACTTTAATTCTTATTACGGTGATGATGGGTATCGTTGCTTTAATACTGAGTCAGAGCTCCTACCTCAGCAAACTTGTCCAGAACAGTTTTACGCAGAACCTCTCCATGCGCGTAGTCAATGATCTCGAACGTGAGCTTCCCGCTTTGCTGAGTTCCGTGACGGGCGCCGAAGAGTTGGATATGGCGATGAAGCTGCCGTTGCAAATCGAAAAAGAGGATCAGACCTTTAAACTCAAAGCAATCCTCACCTCTCCTTATTCGAAAATCAATATCAACCGTCTCATAAGTGCCGACGGCTCGTTGAATGAATCCTACCATTTGCTGTTTGCACGGCTATTCACGCTCTATCCGATCAGTCAGCCGGAGGTTTTTTATAATCTTATTTCGGACACGATAGATAAAGATGCGGATGAACGGGGGAATGAGACTGAGATTTCTTTGAGACGGCCCGATTTTCAAAACGGCGCGATCGATACGCCAGAAGAGTTCCGTCAGATTTTGGAACGGTATATCGAATTAAGCGGGGATACGGCGATCTTGGCAATACCGTGGAACGATTACATCGGTTTTCTAGGCGAGAAGATGGACATTAATACGGTCAATCCGCAGGTATTGGCATTGATACTCCCGGATACGGCATCTGAGAAAATCCGATCGATGAGCCGGTATAAAACCAAAGCCTATGTCTCCAGAGAGGAGGCGGTCGCCGCGGAGCCTCAGCTTTACCCCGTATTTGACACCTATTTTTTTGTTTATCAGGGAGGAGCCTCATACACTCTTTTGTGCGATGTACAGCTGCAGGAAAATTTTCAAAATCAACATCTGACATTTCAATACGATTTGCTTGAGAAGAAAGTCAAACATGTCGAATTTCTTTAAAGCAGTTTTTTCTGTGCCGTTTCTTCAGCGTTTGGAAAAGCTGCGTCTTTTTGCATGCGACAGAGTTTCTTTGCTGAGACGTATACTTTGCCCGATCTACCCTCTGGTATACGCCGATGACGTGAGGGGAGAAATTAGCGCCGAGACCCTTGTTGTTCTCTCGCCCAAAGAGTATTGGGTTATGGAAGCCTCTCTAAACGTCAGTACAGAAAAAGAGGCGATCAAGTACGCACCGGCTCTTTTCGATCTCGGCGAAAACCACCTCTATCAAGCTAAAAAAACAGCTGATAACTCCTATCTCCTTCTCGCGTACAACCCAAAAGAAGTGGAAAATAAAATACGCAAGAATCCGATTTTATCAAATGCACAGAAAGTGACGTTCGCCCAATGGGTGTTTGGCGATCTTGATAAGCCCGTACGTCTGAACAATAACCGTTATTTAAGCGTGGTAGACGGGATCGTTTTGGAAATGGAAGTAGCCTATCTTTCCAAACACGGTTCAATCACTCTTGAGGAGGCGCTGCGCTCTCCACAAAAATCCTATAAATCGGTTTCACTCTCAACGCTTATCAGCGATACGCCGGCTCCTAAAACATTTAAAATGTCGCTTTTTGTGCTGCTGCTCCTTTCGGGAAATTTTTTCTTTCAGGCCGTTAACGATCATCTCACGATAGCCGAATCGAATGCAAAAATCGAGGCGCTGCTCAACTCATCGCATCTGAGTGCGACATCGATCGAGAGGGATGTGATTTTGCGATCGCTCAGGGAGAAAGAAGAGACGCAGTTGGCATTGCGCCAGAAATGCTACGCAGTGAGCATGCTTGATATTCCGCTAGAGAAAGCCGTTTCAAACGTTCCTGCAACCTTAAGCGGGAATGAGGGTATCGTACTGATCCCAGGGTCAAAACCGGGGGATAGCAATCGTCTTTTGATCGACGGGAAAACGGATACAGCCTCCGCTATTGGAGGAATGACAGGGTTTTCAGAACTTCTGTATGATGGAAAAACGCTCAAAATAACGCTCGATGCCGCGGATGACAAGCGTGCGGACGAGATTAAAAGCATAGTGCTAAAAAAATTCAAACACTCCCGTATCAATGAACAAAATCATAAGATTGAGGTGCGCATCAAATGAAAACGGATACCTCGAACCCTCTGACAATACCTTTGGGCGTATCGTTGGGAATTTTGCTGCTCAGCATAAGTGCCGCATGGTATGAGCATACCAAAAAAGAGGAGGTTCTGGAACAGCAGACACTTCTCGAAACCCAGATCAACGAATACGATTCCCTAAAACAGCGATGGTCGACAGAAGCTTCTCAAAATGTTTACGCCTATCTAAAATCGCATCCGAATCTCGTTAAACAGCAGACGCGTGGAGGGAAGAGTGAAATGGAGTTCGATCATCTCTCGAGCGACGAGTTTGATACCCTCTCGAACAAGATTCTCAACTCCATGCTGATGATCAAAAAACTCACGATGCAGCGTGCCTCTGGGGCTAAGGGGAGAATCGTCGTGGAGTTTGAATCATGAAACGGCTCCTCTATGTTTTGTATGTTCTTGTGATCGCGATCGTACTGATTCCTAAAGAGAAAATGTTTTATACCCTAGAGGGGGTATTGGCCGAGAATCAGATATTTTTGAACAATGAAACTCTGAGTGACCGGTTTATCTCTTTGGAGATCGACAATACACAGGTAATGGCCGATCATCTGAATGTCGCCAGCATAAAACAGATGCGATTTACCCCATGGATTATCTACAACCGTTTCAGTTTGAGTGAGATCGAGGTATCGCCGCAGTTTCGGACGTTCTTTCCCGGAAAAGCGGATAACGTGGTGGTGAGCTATTCGATTCTTCATCCTTTGAGCCTGAGTATACGTGCGGACGGGGATTTCGGCAGCTGCGAAGGATCGGCGGATTTGATCAAAGGGACGGTGAGAGTCGTGTTTGCTCAGACGCCGAAACTGCGAAATTACCCTTTGCTTGTGCTCAAACTTCATCAAGAGAAGGAGGGGATGGTCTATGAATCGGATTTTTAATGAACTGAATCTGCGTCAGTTTAATCTCTTTTTTCTTCCAATCGCTGTGGTCTGGTGCATGATAAATATGGGGAGTATGCTGCTCGCTCAAAAAGGGATCGAGCACTATTCCGACACCTTCGATCCTTTTTTTGAGATGATCCGTCTCGGAGATAAATTTCTCCTCACTCATGAGGCGGGATCGTTTCTAAAAGGCAAAACCGTCACTACGACGATATCGGTTCCCTATCCGCACCGCATCAAAGCGATTTACCGTTCACCGTCCTCTTCGTTTGCGAGTATCAGCGACGGACAAACGACGACGGTAGTCGCATTGGGCGAAAAATACAAAAAAGTCTACTCCCTCATAGGGCTCAGTGACGATGCCGCTGTTTTCAAAGGACACGGCAAATCCTATCGCCTCCGTTTGGGACATGACGATCCTCTGAGTTTTGAGCAGACCGTTACCCGAAGCGTTGCCGATGTGTCGCAGAATAAAAACGAGTGGCGCACGATTCCGCGCGATGTAGTGATGCAGCAGTCAAAAGATCTCCGAGCCATTTATAAGCAAATCGACATAAGCGAAGTTTACAAAGGGGATAAAATCGACGGGTTCCGGGTAAATTCGATCGATCCGAACTCGATATTCGGACGGCTGGGTTTGGTGTCGGGGGATGTGATCCTCGCCGTGAACAATCAGAAGCTCGAATCGTATGCCGATGCATTCAGTATCTATAACAAAGTGCCCCGTATGCGAAGTATCCAAATAACTGTTCTTCGAAATAACCTCCCAAAGGATATCGTCTATGAAATCATCCGTTAAAACCGTTTTCCTATCCCTGGCTTTGAGTTTCTCGTTGTCAGCCGCCACTGTCAACCCAAAAATATCTCTCTCGATCGACGGGATGGCGGTCAATGATTTGATCAAACTCGTCGCCGCAACCACAAAGAAAAATATCTTTATCGGAGAAGAGGTACCCGGCACGATCAGTTATGTCGGCAACAAGCCGATCACGAAGCGTGAGCTGTACGGATTGCTTCAGACCACGCTTGAATCCAGAGGCTATACGATGATCGATACGGGAGGAGGGTATCTCAGCGTCGTAAAAATGGCCGATGCCACGCAGATGAATCTGCCGCTGATGGAAAAAAGCGATATTCCCCAGATGCAGAACCACATCTTTACCTTCCGTTTTGCCACAGCCGAGAACATGAGTACGAAAATCAAACATTTTACGAGCAAAAACGGCAAGATTACTGCGTCGAAAGAGTCCAATTCCGTGATCGTAACCGATTTTCCCGACTACATTTCCACGATCGAAAAGGCGATGAAAATTCTGGATACCCGCGATGAAACGATCGCGAATACCACCCATGTGATTTCACTCCGAAATGCCGATGCCAAGTCGCTGGTCACCACGCTCAATACCATCATCGGCAAGATGACGCTGATCCCCGGCCAGCAGCCGCCGAGTATTACGAGCGACGAGACGACGAACTCTTTGATCGTGATCGCCAGCGACGAACTGTATAAGAGTTTGGAAGCGACCGTTAAAAGTTTGGATCTTGATCGCCAGCAGGTCTATGTGCGAGCAAAAATCATTGAAATCAGCGAGGGGAAATCCAAAGAGGTGGGGATCAAATACGGCCTCTCAGGAGGAACCGTAGGCTCGAATGGCGTGTTTACCTTCAATACGATGTTAGGGGACGGGACTGCGGCGGCGGTAGCCCTCGATCCCTCCGTGACAACCGCCCTTAAATTCGATATTCCGACCATTACATCGGGGATTGCGTTGGGGGCCAATATCGCCTTGCTCAACACCAACGGTGCGGCTGAGATCCTCTCGGAGCCCTCTATCCTCTGCATCGATAATCTGGAATCCTCGATCTATGTCGGAAAAACCGAATCCATCAGTTCAGGGGTAACGCAAGGGGTCGGAACGGGGATAACCCAAAACTTTACCCGTCAGGACATCGGGCTTACCCTGAAGATCAAACCGCGGCTTTCAAACGATAATAAGGTCCTTTTGGGGGTAAATGCCAAACTCGAGGATATCGACAGCAACACAAACCTGCAATTGCCGAGTACGACAAAGCGCGAAGTGATCACATCGGCGATTGTCAATAACGGAGAAACGGTCATAATCGGGGGCTTGATTCGGGAGAAAACGGACCATAATGACAACAGAGTCCCGTTCTTGGGTGATATTCCCGTTTTGGGCCATTTGTTTCGGGATGAATCCAGCAAAACCGATAAAATCAATCTGGTTATTTTACTGACGCCGTATATCATTGAAAAAAGCGGCGATTTGAGCTCTCTGAGAGCACAGCTGAATCAACTGGACGCTATTCAAGCCCGCTATGTCGACCGGATCACCCAGAGCCTCGAAAGCAAAAAGAAGAGCAATCCATGATCTCACTTCCACTGCTGGACGAAAAACACTTAGAATTTGCGGTTCCCGAGGGTGTGGATACCTCACTGTCAATCCGCTATTCGCTTCTGTTTGGCCGTTACGAGGGGGAAGTCTATGCGATTATCCCCGAAGCCGAGCAGACAAAAGCGCTGCAGCTGTACAACAAACTCGGTCTGATCTATCCATTGGCACGTTTGTCCCGGGAAGGGTATGACAACCTCTATTTGAAATTTTTGGAATTGCGTACCGATATGGAAATATCCAAACGCCCTATGGAGACGAATGAGTTTATAGACGAAGAGCTTTCCCTGGTCGATTTTATCAAAAATTCGGCCGACCTGCTGACCAGCGAAGAATCGGCTCCGATCATCAAATTCGTCAATACCATCTTTTATCAGGCGATCAAGCGCAAAGCAAGTGATATCCATATCGAAACCCATGAGAAAAAAGGGGAGGTCCGTTTCCGGATAGACGGAGCGCTCATCAAACACATCGATCTGGATAAGAACGTTATCGATCTGATCATCAGTCGCATAAAAGTGATCTCTGCGTTGGATATCTCCGAAAAACGGCTTCCGCAGGACGGGAGAACGCAGGTAAAAGTTGCGGGGAAAAATCTCGATATCCGTGTTTCGGTACTCCCCACGTATCACGGTGAGAGGGTGGTATTGCGGCTGTTGATGAATTCCGCATCGATTCCGACGCTTCGGGAACTCGGTTTTGACGAAACGACCACCTCACAGTTTGAAGATCTGCTCAAATTTTCCCACGGGATCATTTTGGTAACGGGGCCGACGGGGAGCGGTAAATCGACGACCCTCCACTCATTTTTGCAGCAGCTGGCCAGTCCGGAGAAAAATATCCTCTCCATTGAAGACCCGGTCGAATACGATGCCCCCCATGTGAGCCAGATCGCCGTCAATACCAAAGCAGGATTGACGTTTGCGAGCGGGCTTCGCTCTATATTGCGTCAAGACCCCGATATTATCATGGTGGGGGAGATCCGTGACGCCGAAACGGCACACATTGCGATTCAGGCAGCTATGACCGGACATTTAGTTCTTTCCACACTGCATACGAACAATGCAACGGCGGCGTTTTCCAGATTGGCGGATATGGGAGTAGACAAATTCCTGATCAGTTCCACCCTCCTTGGGGTACTGGCGCAGAGGCTGGTACGACGCTTATGCCCCTCATGCAAAGAGCGTGTGCCGCTTGCCGATCATGATGCGGATGAACTGGGGATTGAACACGGTTTGAGCGTCGCCAGAGCCTCAGGGTGTGCCGACTGCCACCATACCGGATATCGGGGGCGCATTGCCATCGGAGAGTTTTTTATGGTGGATGACGGGGTTCGGAATTTGTTCAAAAATATTGACAGCGATTTTGAAATCCGAGAAGC
The DNA here is from genome assembly GCF_000183725.1 of Sulfuricurvum kujiense DSM 16994. Classification (NCBI taxonomy): domain Bacteria; kingdom Pseudomonadati; phylum Campylobacterota; class Epsilonproteobacteria; order Campylobacterales; family Sulfurimonadaceae; genus Sulfuricurvum; species Sulfuricurvum kujiense. Next base: position 1,234,811 of record NC_014762.1, read on the forward strand.
GATGAAACAAAGCGGAATGAAAGTGATCGGCAACCAGCTCATAGCATTGCTGAAAGAGCATACCACCAGTCTGGACGAGATTATCCGTGTCGGGGTCAAAGAGGCCTAATGGAATTTTTTTACAAAGGGATCAGTACCGACGGAAACACGATAAAAGGTTCCATTGAAGCGGCCAATCTCGACGAGGCCAAAAAAAAGCTCAAAGCCCAAAATATTCTTTTCTCCGAGCTGTCAGAGCGTTCACAAGGTCTTTTGGAGACGTTATCGCTCTTTCGCAGAGATACCCTCTCCTCCGGCGCTCTCTCACAGCTCAGCCGTGACCTAGCGGTCTATCTCAACGCCGGTGTCCCTTTGGTGCGCTCTTTGACGCTGCTGCGGCATCAAAGCCGATCGGATAGCCGTATGGAGCGGTTCTATGATACACTGATCGAACACATCCATGAGGGGAAAAGCTTTGCGCAGGCACTCGATATGCAAGAGTTTTACACCCTGCCGGTTTTTTATGTCGGTACATTGAAAATTTCCGAAGACCGCGGTATCCTCGCGCAGGTGCTGAACGAACTCTCGCACTATTTAAACATACAGGAAAAAATCAAAAAGCAGCTTTCGCAGGCGATGGTCTATCCGTCGTTCATCATTATTGTCGCAGTACTGATGATCTCTTTTATGCTGACGGTGGTCGTTCCGAAAATCACTTCGGTTTTTGAAAGTACCGGACAGCCCTTACCGATGCTGACGCAGTGGGTGATTTCGAGTGCCCATTTTTTTGCCCAGTATTGGATAGTGCTATTTGCCGGATTGCTTGCGGCTATTTCTTTTTTCGTATTTAAAATGGCAACGGACAGCCGGTTTAAAAGATTGATCCACGGGATAGTTTTAAAACTCCCTATTGTCGGAAAGATGGTTGAGACAGCCGATCTCGCCCGTTTTTGCACTATCTCGTCTTTGCTGATCCGTTCCGGTGTTCCGGTGGTCAATACGATGAAACTCTCCAGCATCACCCTCTCATCCGCCGTAATCAAAGAGCTTTTTGAACAGGCATCGACAAAAGTCGTAGAGGGTTCCTCCCTCTCGAACGCCTTGCGCCAGTCCGATGTGTATTCTATCGACGCTTCGTTTGTCGAAGCGGTTGCCATCGGGGAAGAGACGAGCGAAGTCTCCACGATGCTGGAACACCTCTCAACGCTTTACATTGATACGAACAAAGACCGTATTTCGATCTTTCTTGCCGTACTGGAACCGGCTCTGATGCTGCTGATCGGGGGGATGATCGGAGTGATCGTGACGGCGATGCTGCTGCCGATTTTTTCGCTTAATCTGGAATGATAAATCGATAAAAATTTGATGGTGAATGAAGTATTGTTGAAATCGTTTAAAAAAGGGGTTACTCTAATGGGGTAGGGTGATTGTGGGGTTGGTTGCGGAAACAGGATTTGAACCTGTGACCTTCGGGTTATGAGCCCGACGAGCTACCGGGCTGCTCTATTCCGCGGTGTCAAAATCGTTATCAAAAGAATGGTTAAATATTAGAAAGAAATAATATCTAGGTTGGTTGCGGAAACAGGATTTGAACCTGTGACCTTCGGGTTATGAGCCCGACGAGCTACCGGGCTGCTCTATTCCGCGGTGTGTCTTCTGATTATAAATAAAAAGAAAGATAAGTGGATGGGGAAGAGGGATTCGAACCCCCGAATGACTGGACCAAAACCAGTTGCCTTACCGCTTGGCGATACCCCAACGTTCTCGTTGTGAGGCCGAAATTATAGACATTTTTATCAAATTTGTCAAGTGTTTCGGAAAATGCGCTCTTTAAATGGAGTATTTTTTTGTTTGTGCCGGAATTTTAAACCTTTTTGCCTATAATTGCCTAACTATATTAATAACAAAAGAGTATTAAATGTCAGCAGTACAACGGGTATTGGATGCGATAGAAGAGTTTAAAAAAGGGCGGATGGTCATCATGGTAGATGACGAAGACCGCGAAAACGAAGGGGATCTGGTCTATGCCTCTGTTTTTTCGACCCCCGAACATGTCAATTTTATGGCAACTCACGCCAAGGGACTGATATGTGTGGCTATCAATCCGGGCATTGCCAAGCGCCTTAATCTGGAACCGATGGTCAAATCCAATACATCGATGCATGAAACCGCGTTTACCGTCTCTGTGGACGCTACGGCGGCGACTACGGGTATTTCTACTGCAGAGCGGGATATGACGATTAAAATTCTCGCCAATCCTCTGTCTCACCCGTCCGAACTGGTCGCACCGGGACATATTTTCCCGCTGATCGCCAAAGAGGGGGGGACGCTGGTCCGTATCGGACATACGGAAGGCTCCGTCGACCTTTGCCGCCTTTCCGGTTTAGCCGAATCGGCGGTAATCTGTGAGATCATGAAAGAAGACGGGACGATGGCCCGCCGCGACGATTTGGATGTTTTTGCCGCTAAACATGATCTCAAAACCGTTTACATCTCGGACATCGTCGAATTCCGTCTGGCTAATGAAACACTGGTAAAAGCGGTCTCGGAAGAGGAGATCGAATTTTTCGGCGTTCATGTCAAAAAGTACGAGTTTGCCGATCATCAGGACAACCGGCATACGGCGGTGGTCTTTTATAAAGCGGGAGAGACGGCGAATGTCAAAGTACATAACGTCGTACCGGACATCGATTTATTGCTGAATCAAAGCAAATACGGCCATTTGATCGATTCGATCCATTATCTCAAACACAACAGCGGCGTATTGCTTTTTATTAACAAACCGCACCACCAGCAGGTCAATATGAAAGAGTACGGTATCGGTGCGCAGATCCTCAAATCACTTGGTGTAAAACATATGCGTCTGATTGCCGATTCGAAAATTTCGGATTTTGCGGGACTCGGCGGATTCGGCCTTGATGTGATAGAGACGATCAACCCCGCTGAGGGGATTTAACCGTATTTCTTGCTAGCGTGAGGTATTGCACTTTTTAATCAGTTGGTACTGAGGAGTAGTGGGGGTATTGCCCGCACCCGCTCCGAGCGCCGTCCCGAGTGCGGCACCGGCAACGGTTGCGGCTGTTTTGCCGCTTCCGCCTCCGAATTGATGGCCGACGACTCCTCCGATGATCCCCCCTACGATCGCTCCGCCGACGTTGGGGGTATTCTCCCCTTGTGCGGTACCGTTTACGGGTACCTGCTCATACCAGCATTGCTCTTGCACGGAAGAGGTTGCCGATGAGGGTGAAGAGGATGTTGGAGAACTCATATAATAATCATTGCTCCCGGTATTGAGCATCTCGGCATGAGAAAGCGATGAGGCGATCAAAGCCGCGAGGGCGATTGTGTAATATTTCATAATAACCCCTTTTTTACTCTACGAGACGTTTTCCGGGAGAGTCTTGATAATCGACTTCGGTTGGTCTTTTTTTGCCTGTGAGCGTTTCAATCATGGAGGCGGTCAAATCATTAACCGACATATCAACCGTATCGTCGACCGGAACCGGATCGTTCATGTTGAAGGTTTGTTGCCCCGTTCCGGTAAATGTTTTGGCGAAAATAACTTTACCCGTATTTTTGTTTGCAATTTGGATGTGTACGGATGTGGTTGCGGTGATGGCGTATCGTACGTTGCTACCATCGGGCACCAGACGCGGTTTGCTGCAGCGCATCGCTTTGATCGACCCGCTTAGAACATAGTTTCCGGACTTTGACATCGATACACCCGCCTCATTGAATGCCGATTCGATAATACCGGTCATTTTCTCCGAATACATCACTTTTTCAACCATGACCGTATCGTTGTATCTGCTTGCCATGTAGTTATGATTTTCCTTATACGCTTTGTATTCGTTATCGCGTTTTGCGCTTGTATTTGCCGACCCGGCGGCATGAACAGAGAAAAATCCCGATCCGCTTACGTGCTCACTGTGCGAGAGACTCTCATTTTCTTTGATCGTTCCGTCGACATTATGGCTTACTTCTGCGACGCTGTGCTCAAAATCCTGAACCACGACATAGTTGTAGGTGAGAGGTTTCACCTCTACGCTTTCGCCTGCGGGGAGGATAGCGCCATTCAGAGCAAAGGAGGCCGTACACAAAGCGATAACGGCGTATTGTATGAGTTTCATGGTTTACCATCCGACCGAAGATTTAGACGTTACCTTGCGAATCTCTTTTTCGTCGGCCCAGAGGATTTCTCCGCTTTGCGGGTCTACCAGTTCGAGAGAAACATTGTAATAGACGTCTTTGATATCGTCATTGGCTTTTTTAATGGAGCGGACGTTTCCGGTGATGATGTAATCTGAGTCGGTCATCGCTTTCATAGCGGTTTTAGTCGTAGCACTCACCGTCAAGTCACGCTCCGCATTGACCTGATTGAGGTTGGCGGTATCGGCCAAAAAGCGGACTTGTCCCGATTTGAGAAGCTTGATGCGGATTTTGTCGGTAATCGCTTTGGTATCGATATGCTCATAGGTTTTGTTTTCAACACTTCGGAGGCGCACTTTCGGCGGCTGCTGCGCTTTGGCGATATAGCGTGATTCCAGAAGCGATTGGGTCAGAGTCTCAGCCGTTGACTGCAGATCGGTCGATCCGAAATCGGCGGTCACCGTTTCAGCCGCTTTTGCGTCACCGTATTTCACGTTTGATGAAGCGCCTACCATTCCGGCACCGCCGGTAGCGCATCCGCTTATTAAAAAAGATGAGATAAGAAGCGTTGTCGAGAGAGAAAGTTTTGTCAATGTGTTCATGTCTGTTTTCCTTATTTATTTGGGGTTGAAATCACGATGCGGTAATCGGTCACATCCGGGCGACTTGCCATATTGACCACATGAATCTGTTGTCTTCCGATGATGGTAAACGGTGTCCAAGGTGTTTGATCCACGACGATACCGCGGCCATCAAGCCATTCGATTTGATATACCATCCCTTCGACTTTCGTATCGTCTTCGTTTTCAAACGTCGCGGCGACTTTTAAAAATTTTCCTTCTTGAAAGCTTTTATGCTCTTTGAGAACAACGCGCTCTTTACCGATGAAATGTTCTTGATTTTTCGTTGCGCAACCGCCCAATCCCAGAAGCAGAAGGGACCCGAGGGCTAGTGAGAGAAAAGTGTTTTTAGTAAGCAACATGGTCGATCCTTATGTTATCGTTAGTGATGTAAGAGACAAGAACAAGAACCCCTTTTTTGCCTTTCGGAAGGGTGAACGACTCTTGTCGATCGTTCATGGTTATCGTCAAAGTCTCCCCTTCGATTCCCTCGAATTTGGAGAGATATCCTGAGTTTGGAAGCATCTCCCAATTTCGGAATTTAGAATCGGCCATCGAGCTTCCGACGTCCATCGCCAAGGATGCCATCAGCCCCCCGAAAGCTCCGAACTTATCGGAGGCCTGTTTCGCCAGGACAGCTTTTGCTGTGGCACGGACGACGGCTTTGGAAAGTTCGCCGGTCAACTCGTCTTTAAGCGTCTTGTAGGCCAGTGCATTGGTTTGCAGCAGTCTCGGAGGCTGAAGGCGAAGCCTCTGTGTTGAAATGGTAATCATACTGAGATCATTGATCGGTGGATTATAGGCCGGCAAATCGATGCTGGTATATTCCGCGGCATGAAAAATCGGGAAACGAATTTTCTCAATCTTGATTGAGGGCGCCTCGCCCGCTAAAACCACAACCGTAACATCCATTTTAGCACTTTTCGGTGTCTCTTCGGAAAACGATTTTTTCCCTTTTGGCGTGATTTTGGATTGAGGAGCTGAAATCGGGAGTTTGACAAAAATTTTGGAGACGTCGGGATTGAGCAAAAGGGCCCGTTTTAGGCTTACTTCTCCCAAATTTTCAGACGGGAAGGCGATGTTAGAGAGTATGCTGCTCAGGGCATAGGAAAAAGGGTCTTGATAGTTGTTGGCGAGTTTGCGGACACTTTCGTCTTCCAGCATTGCCGCCATGGAGTATTCGGCGGGGATATTTGAGACATTATTTCCTTCTCTCTGCGCTTTGGCTTTGTCATTTGCGGCCTCTTTGATTTTTTCTTCGGACTCGGCAAGCCAAAACTCTTGGCGCTGCTCCATCCGCCGCATCTCGACCGACGCACCTTCAAAATTGCCGATCATCGCGTAGTTAAGGGCATTGAGGGTATGCATAAGGGTACGTTCATACCCTTTTCCGTAATAGGTTTCGGACCCTTTGGATAAAAAGGTTGAACCTAAAAAAGAGCCGACATTGCGAAGACTCACTTTGGCCCGGTTTTCATATTCATCCAAAATATCGAATGCCTTTTGAAAAGAGACGATGGAGCCGTTAAAATCACCGTTTGCCTGCTGCAGACGCGCAAGATCCAGCCAGTACCAGTATTCATTTTGATCCGATGTATCAGCACTCATGGTTGCGAGTGTCTGATCGAATCGGGGTTTTGAGAGACCGGCACGCAAGGCATCGGCATCTATGGATGCGGCATGAATCTGGAGTGTGCAGAGCAAAGAGAAAGCGATAGTTTTTAGCGAATTCGCCATTCAAAACCTTGTGTATAAATCAGCGCTGGATAGAAGCCATTGTAATTTTATATGGATTAAACGTTGTTTAAAAAAGTGGGCGAAAATTCGGTATTCAGGAGGAAAATGAGGGCTAATTTTTCATAGCCCGGATAAACGATTCGTAGATATTTTCAAGCTGCAGATCCTGCTCTAAAATTTCCGTATTATCTTGAACCATATAATGCTCCAGTACGGCAACGCGACGGAGAAGATACTCAAACATCTCTTTGTTGATATCGGGAAGTTTGTTGTGGCTGAACGGATCTTTATCACGACCTTTTTGGATCACATGTGCGGGGATACCGATAGCGGTACTGTTGTCGGGGACTTCACGTACGACGACCGAATTTGCTCCGATTTTGGAGTTTGTTCCGATCGTAATGTTTCCAAGCACTTTGGCTCCGGCTCCGATAACGACGCCGCTTTTAATCGTCGGATGGCGTTTGCCCGGAATAAGGCTGACACCGCCGAGTGTTACCCCTTGATAGATAAGGACGTCATCTTCGATAATCGTCGTCTGTCCGATGACGACGCCGAAACCGTGGTCGATAAAGACGCGTCGGCCGATCGTGGCCCCCGGATGGATATCGATATTGGTAATGATCTGATTGAGCCCCATAATAGAGCGGGCGAGGGCGCGGAAACCTTTTCGGTAAAGGCGGTTGGAGATACGGTACCAGAAGATCGACCATACTCCGGGATAGTTGAAAAGAAGTTCGATGCGGGAACTAATGGCGGGATCATTTTTATAAACGTTCGAAAAATCTTCGGCTATTTCAGAAAAGAGTCCCAAATTCAATCCTTATCGAGTGGTACGGAGATATCCGTTTTGGTAGAGGTACATTTCAAGTTTTTGAAGTGTATCACTTTTTTCTTCTTCTGTCCTAAAATCACTGCTCGCGAGTTTATTTTTAAGGTTCGTGAGAAGTTTGGAAGCGTCATAACCGATATCTTCTAAGATATTGAGTACATTGTCCGATTCGGTGAAGTTTTCGATTTCGTATCCGGTATCGTTGATAATGATGGTACATTCGCTCGGATGGGTAAAGAGATTATGGTTCATACCCAGCGTCTCTTGATACGCCCCGACGTTGAAAAATGCGAGGAAATACTCCTCTTCGTCCAGATCGATATCGTGCAGGTACAGAGGTGTTTCGGCTTTAAACCGGATCTCTCCGTCACTGTCACACGTGATGTCCCATAAACTGGCCGCGCGTATGGCGGGAATGTCGAGACGATCCAGCGGCATGATCGGAAACTGCTGCTGCAATCCCCAATAGTCGGGGATACTTTGGAAAATGGAGGTATTGATCAGGTAGCGCTCCTGCAATTTCACCTGAAGCCGCTCGATCTCTGGCATCGGGTTGTCCTGAGAGAGATAGAGCGATTTTTTGATGATCTGATGAACCAGAATCTCGGCGTTTGAACGGTCTTGCAGATCGATGTGGCCGAGATTGAACAAGGTCAATAATGACTCCATATGATCCAGGGCATCATGCATATATTCGATGCAGGTACGCGGAGAGAGGAGCGAATTAAGTTCCCGCAGCTCTTCGATCAACGGAGGATTGTTCTCTTTGAGTTTGAGCGATTTGGCCTGATAGTCGTGTGAAAAGAGTTCCAATACCGGAGCGATCAATACGGAGTGGGACGCGACGATAAAACGTCCCGATTCGGTAAAAATATCGGGATGGGCTACCCCTTTGGCATTCATAATTTCACGCAGCAAAAAGACGACGCTGTTTGAAAATTCTTCGAGGGTATAGTTACGCATACGCGTCGAGGTGTGTTGGGAATACTCAACCGCCAAACCTCCCCCGATGTTGATCGCTTTTAGGTTGTCGGCACCCATTTTTTTGAGTTCGGCATAGATATTTCCTGCTTCGCGCAATACCCTCTTCAGCGGTGCGATATCCTGCATTTGGCTTCCGATATGGAAGTGAATCATGCTGAAGTGTTCCAACATATTGTTCTCTTGGAGCATCAGCATCGCTTCAATAAGCTCGGTGGAGGTGAGACCGAATTTAGCGCTCATACCGCTGCTTTTTGCCCAGATACCGCTTCCCTCAGACTGCAAACGGACACGGATTCCGATATTGGGAACTTTCAGCCCGCACGATTGGGCGACGTCGATGATCCACTCAAGCTCGCCGAGTCCCTCGATAGTAATCGTGATGTTGTGTCCCATTTGAGCCGCCATAAAGCCCAGCGTGACCATCTCTTCGTCTTTGAATCCGTTAACGGTGATAGGGGCTCCGATTGCGGTTTTGGCCATAGCCAGGGCGAGTTCGGCTTTTGAACCCGCTTCCAGACCATAGCTGTATTTTTCGCCGAGTTCGACGATCGCATCGACCGCTTCGGGAAACTGATTTACTTTTAGAGGGAAAACGGCATGAAATTTTCCCGTATAATCGTTTTCGAAAATAGCGCGGCGGAAGTTTGAATACAGAGCGTCGATCTGTTTGCTGATCAGATGGGGAAACCGTAAAATCAGCGGGCCGCGCAGATTGGTTTTACGAACCTGTTGGGTGATTTCGAGCAAGGAAGGGGAACTTTTATAGTTGACTTTGATCTTCCCTTGGTCGATCATAAAGTTGTTTTCGCCCCAAATATCTATTCCGTAGGTTTTCACATCATCTCCCTTATACAAAAAAATCGTTTAGCGGGATAAGCGATTCGGTTTTTTCCACCAGATCTTTTACCCAGATACTGTTTTGAGCCAGTTCATTTTCCCCGATCACGGCGCAGTAGCGTGCATTGATACGGTCAGCTCCTTTGAGGTGCGCTTTCAGCGATCTAGGTTCGTATTCGACCACCGCTTTGTCGCTGCGTCGGATTTTTTCAGCCGCCAAAAGAACGGGAGAAAGTGCTAGAGCATCCATTGCACCCAGATAATACCCTTCGCGCACACTTTCAGGCATCACGATAAGTTCCATCAGCCTCTCAATCCCCAGCGCAAATCCGACCGCAGGGGTAGGTTTTCCGTCCAGAAACTCGATAAGGCGGTCATAACGTCCGCCTCCGGCGATGGCGCTTTGGGACCCGATATTGTCGCTGACGAACTCAAATGCCGTTTTGGAGTAGTAATCCAGGCCGCGGACGAGATTGGTATCGATTTCATAGCCGATGTTGTGCTGTTCAAGAATCGTTTTAAGGGTGTCAAAATCGCTTTGGCATCCCTCACAGAGGTTGTCGATCAACTTCGGTGCATTCACATAGAGATTTTGGCAATGCTCGTTCTTGCAATCCAAAACGCGGATAGGATTCGTCGATTTTCGGCGTTGGCAGTCAGCGCAGATCGCGTCGCCGCAGCTTTCGATAAAGCTGACAAGCTTTTGGCGGTATGCGGGCATACAGTGCTGATCTCCGAGAGAATTGAGTTTGAGGCGATATCCGATACCCAGAGCTTTGAGAATATCGGCAATCATCATAATCATCAACGCATCTTCATAAACCGAATCGACACCGAAACTCTCCACTCCGAACTGATGAAACTCTCTTAAACGCCCTTTTTGAGGACGTTCATAGCGAAACATCGGTCCGTGGTAATAAAAGCGGTGGATTCCCCCTTTTTTATCGAGCTTGTGCTGAACAAATGCACGCACGACTCCGGCAGTTCCCTCAGGACGCAGACATACGTCGTTATCACCTTTGTCGGTAAATTGATACATCTCTTTGCCTACGATATCGCTGGATTCTCCGACGGAGCGTTTGAACAAGGACGTCTCTTCAAGCAGCGGAGTTTCGATGTAATGGAATCCGTATCGCTTGGCGATTGTCGAAGCTTGGCTCAAAAAGTATTCAAAACGTTCATAGTCCTCAGAGAGGATATCGTTCATTCCGCGCAAAGATTGGATCATAAGGCTCCTTTGATAAAGGTGGTAATTTCTTTTGTAATAGTATCGATAGATTGTGTCGCATCGATTACAACGGTTTGTATCCCCAGCGCATACGCGGACGCGATAAGGGCGTCTTGGATACCGAGGAGATACTCGGTTCCTCGCGATTCAATCACGTCGTGTTCCTTTTGGCTCAAGCGGTAACTCAACTCTTCTGAGGTGAGCTTGAGTATAAAAACCGTATCGGGCAACGTTCCGCCGGTTGCAAGACGGTTGAGCATCACTAGCACGGGTTCATCGCACAGATTTTGGACACTCGCGTACGCCATCCCCGAAACGGCTGATCGGTCGCTGATAATCAACTTATTCATATTGGGTAATATGACACTTTCCGTATGTTCGGCGCGATCGGCAAGGAAAAGGAGCAGCTCAGCCGTTTTGCTTTTCAGATTTCCGTGCAAAACCATGTTGCGTATCTCGGTTCCGACGGTGGTTCCCCCCGGCTCTTTGGTGATCAGTGCATCGGGAAAAAGGGAACGAAGCGCTTCGATTTGGGTGCTTTTCCCCGCCGTATCGATCCCCTCTATCGCAATGTACATGATTTCATGCTCCCGATGACATCTTGAACCGGCGAGGGGAGAAGATGCTCCGTTTTACCGTTAAATTTCAGCAGATTCCGGACGATGGAGGAACTGATAAATGCGTGTTTGAGTTTCGGCATCAAATAAACCGTTTCAATATTCGGATCAAGCGAGTTATTCAGATATCCCAACTGCAGTTCAAATTCGAAATCGCTGACGGCGCGAAGCCCCCGTATCAATACGGTAGCTCCGAGCGTATTGGCAAGTTCTACCGTGAGATTGTCAAATCCGACAACCGTTACCCGCTCTAAATCTCTAACGGCCAGCTTAACCATGTCCACCCGTTCTTGCAACGTGAACATCGGTTTTTTTTCCTGTGAATCGGCGACGGCGATGATGACTTCATCAAAGAGACGTATTCCCCGCTCGATAATATCGAAATGGCCGTTGGTAATGGGATCGAAAGTTCCGGGATAAAGGGCGATCTTATGCATTTTGATCACTCCATCGTTTATAAAGATTATTCTCGATGCCGAGCAGATCGAACCATTTGCCGATCATAAAGTTTTCCATCGATTCCAAATCCTCTTGATCGCCGTAGTAGGCAAGTACGGGCGGGGCAATAATAACTCCCATCATGGAGAGCTTATGCATATTTTCCAGCGCAATCGGTGAAAACGGGATTTCGCGAGGAGCAAGAACCAAGGTGCGGCGCTCTTTGATCATGACCGCCGCCGCGCGCGTAATGAGATTATCGGCAATACCGCAGGCGATTTTGGCTAAGGTATTCATACTGCACGGCGTGATGATCATCGCATCTGCTCCGTAGGAACCTGATGCCACCGATGCCCAGATTTCATCGTTTTTGTGCAGGGTAAGATTTTCCTCTTTTTCCAATACGATAGAGGCATGATCCGATACGATCAGATGCTTTTGCACATCGGCGGGGAGGGCGCGAACGAGTTTAAGACCCAATGCCGCACCGCTGGCACCGCTGATCCCTACGACGATTTTCATAGTAATTCCACCCGATTTTCTCCGATAACTTTAGCTTTGGCCCGTTTGCCGTCATTTTTTTGGATTGTAATAATATCATAGAGTGCCCCCTCTTGCGTCGCACGTGCTCCAAATTCGACAATTACCCCTTTGTCTTGAACTTCTACGATTACTTTTTCATTTTTCAAAACAAGGGGGATCGTTTCGATATTTCGGACTGTTAAAAGCTGTCCCCCTTTTAAATTTGAGCGGAACCGTGCGGGCTGATTCGGAATAGATGTCAGCGGAATATCTTTGAACGAAACGAAAGGGATCGGCTTAAGAAGGGTATTGAATCCGCTCAAGCGCTCTTTTCGGGATACTTTCTGGTTTGAATGCAGGACGCTTATGGTAGCCCGAACCGAATAATCGAGATAATGGCGGATACCCTGTTCGTCAAAATAATAAAACGTTCCGCTGCCGTTTTGATAAAACCGCTCATCAAAAACGCCACGGACATTTTTCGGCAAAGCGGGCAGATAGCCTCGTGAACTTATCGTAATATCATCAATGCGGATGGTCGGATAACGCTCCGTGAACATCGATGCAAGCTGCTGTTTTAGCAGGGAGAAATCGACCGGACTGCGTTTGGTGAAATTGACGTAACGGGTTTTCGTACTATCGATGGAAATGCCGTTAAGTTCGAATGTTTTGGCAATAACCTGTGCATCAAGACGATAGTGGTCCTGATCGGAAGGAATTTTCAGGATTTCAAACTTTTTTTCAATCGTTGGGAATAAATCGTCGGAATAGATAATATTATTTTCATACTCATAGTTTCTGGATAATTCATATGCATCTAGATTCAATAAAACAAAGAGTAAGAATAAGAGTTTAGTCATTGTAGAATTGTAACATAACGTCATTTGTTTTTCATTAGTTTTACGCTATTCTAACTGTTACCATAAAATTTTGAATTGATGTGGATGCAATGGTTCTAAACAAAAAAGATTTAACTGGATATATGGACGGCGATGACAGAAAGCGGATCCGTAATGAACAGGTAGCCATTGCTTACAAGCAGGCGTTTGCCTCAATTTTTCCCCTTTTTTTCGGTGCTTTCATTGTTCTGCTCTTATTTTATAAAACCAATCTAACCGATTTCGTTTTCCTTTGGTTTAGCGTCGTCATTGTGACATTGATATGGAGAATTTGGTTACTAACCGATTATCGTCGCAATTTCCATCGTTTGGATCATTCGATATGGGAAAGACGTTTTAAATATGTGATGTATTCTTCTGCATTGATATGGGGAAGTGCGGCATTTTTTATTTTTCAAACCCCTGATTATCTTCACCATTTTTTCATTATCTTTTTATTGACGGGTATCGCATCGGTGGCATCGGGTACCTTGGCCTCTTTGCTGGGAGTGACGATCGTCTTTTTATCTTTTCTTTTGACTCCGATTTTTATCGTAATGTTTTTTCACGGCGAATTTGAAGTTCAGATGATGGGAATGCTCGTACTGGCGTTTTATATGCTGTTAGTCAGTGCGGCGAAACGGATAAATTCCAACATCATGAATGCGTTGACATCAAAGATATTGCACCAAAAAGCGGCGAATGCATTGGCGCTTTCGGAAGAGCGATTTGAAACGATTTTTAAAGAGGCGCCGATCGGGATTTTTTATTACGACACAGATTTGATCGTGATGGAAACCAATAACGAGATGCTGCAGGCTCTTCAGATTCCCAGAGAGACGATGATAGGATTGGATCTAAAAGCCCTTTCGGATACCCGTTTATCCGATGCGTTGAACGTGTCGGTGCACGGACAGAAAGGATTTTACGAAGGCCCGTATACATCGACGTTTGTCGAACTCAAGATGTGGGTAAGTCTCCGTACATCCCCAATCTATGATTCTGAGCGCCGCATTATCGGAGGAGTCGGGATCGTATCGGATATTACCGAGCGGATGAACGCGGAAGAGAAAATCAAACACCAGGCCTATTTCGATGCATTGACCAATATTCCGAATCGGGCATTGCTGAAAGATCGGGTCGATCAGTCGCTTGCCCATTATCGACGATACGGAAGTTTGATTGCCATAATGTTTTTGGACTTGGACCATTTTAAAAGTATCAATGATTCACTGGGGCATTATATCGGTGATTTACTACTGATTGAAACGGCTAATCGACTAAAACACATCTGTCGCGAAGGAGATACGGTAGCCCGGTTGGGGGGAGATGAATTTATCATCTTGCTTAATGAACTGGGGAATGATCCGATGGTTGCGGCTACTCGGGCTGAAACGGTAGCGGAAAAAATACATGAAGTGTTTTCCGCTCCGTTTGATATCGGTTTGGCGGAACCCATTTCTACCAGTTCGAGTATCGGGATTGTCCTAGTCAGTTCGAAAGACCAAACGTCTGATGATTTACTCAAATTTGCCGATACTGCAATGTATCAGGCAAAAAAAGAGGGGAGAAATACGACACGGTTCTATCAAGAAGAGATGGATCAATGGATCAAAAAACGGCTCTTTTTGGAAAATGCATTGCGTAGTGCTGTTAAGAATAATGAACTCGAACTCTATTATCAGCCGGTTATCGAAATGAAAACAAAACTGATTATCGGTGCCGAAGCATTGCTACGATGGAATCATCCGGAACTGGGGCTTATCATGCCGGATGAGATGATTGAAATCGCAGAAGAGAGCGGATTGATCGTCGGAATCGGCGAATGGGTGCTCCGCGAAGCGTGTACCCAATTTGTACGCTGGCGTGCTGAAAATCTGAGACAATCGCATATCGACCGTATCGCCGTCAATGTGAGTGCTGTACAGTTTCGCCAGAGCGATTTCGTGGATAAAGTTATTCGAACCGTCGCGGAAACAGGGCTTGTCCCCTCTATGCTTGAATTGGAACTGACCGAATCGACGGTTATCGATAATATTGATATCGTTATTGACAAAATGAACCGCTTGCGGCATGCGGGAATCGGCATTTCGATGGATGATTTCGGTACCGGGTATTCGTCACTGGGGTATCTTAAAAAGCTGCCGTTTACGACACTGAAAATCGATCGCAGTTTTGTCCGAGATATCGTATCGGATACGGATGATGCCGCGCTGGTAGAGACGATACTCTCTATGGCTTCGATATTCAAATTTGATGTTATTGCGGAAGGGGTGGAGACGATCGAGCAGTTTAAATTCTTAGAGAGTCACGGATGCCAATATTTTCAGGGGTATTTGTGCAGCAAACCGGTTCAGGTAAAGCACTTTGAAGAACTGCTGGTTCATGAAATACAAAGCTGTGCCGCACAGTAACAATCAGCGTATTGCGATCGAAAAAATCGCACTTTAGATTTTTTTCCCCATGATTTCACCGGCTCTGAAGATGGCTTTATCGATGTGATCGACAATGTTTTCGCGGCCGATTTTTTCGTCGATGCGTGATGATCGGATGAATTGATACACTTGTGCGTTAACTCCTGAAAGAATCAGACGGGTGTTGTAGTGAGAGAGCCTTTCGTGAAGTATTTCAAGCGAATGCAGTCCCGCCGCATCGATAAGCGGAACGTAACGCATACGTAAAATAAATACCTGAGGAGGCTTCTCAAAGAGCATGAGGGTATCGACGAGTTTTTCGGCTACACCGAAAAAGAGCGGTCCTTGTATCTCATACACTTCTACCCCGTGAGGGATGGTTTTATTGGAGGTCGAATCGGGATCGTTTTCTTCTGACGTAATAGGACGGATTTGGGTCGCTTTCATCATCTGATCGATAAAGAGGATCGAGGCTAGGGCGATACCGGCTTGAATCGCGAAGTTTAGATCAACCAAAACGGTCAGCAAAAACGTCACGATCAGAACGATCCGGTCGGTTCTGGGTGAGTGCATGATCTCTTTGATATGTTTGATCTCCGACATATTCCATGCCACAACCATGAGTATGGCCGCCAAAGCCGCCAACGGGACTTTTATAATGAGGGGTGCGAGCAGAAGCATGAAGAGAAAAAGCCAGATGGCATGCATCATTCCTGCCACCGGAGTTCTGGCCCCGGCTTTGATATTGGTTGCCGTTCTGGCGATAGCACCGGTTGCCGGGAGGCCGCCGAAAATGCCCGAAGCGATGTTTGCAACCCCTTGGCCCAAAAGCTCGGCGTTGGATTTATGGCGGGTTCCGGTCATACCGTCGGCGACAACGGCAGAGAGGAGCGATTCGATGGCGGCAAGCGTCGCGATAGTAATGGCATCAGGGAGCAAAAATCGTAGACGCTCAAATGTGATTTCAGGCCATACCGGAGAGGGGAGCATCGATGGGATTGAACCGAACCGGCTCTCTATCGTCTCGACGGGAAGATTAAATCCCCATACGGCAAATGCGCTGAGGGTAACGACGATTATCGGTCCGGGAATACGCGGAAAACGGTGCTTTGCAATGTAGATTACGCCGATGGAGATCAGGGCTAGAAGTACCGCTGTAAAATTTGTTTCATGCAAATGGGCGACATAGATGCTCAGTTTGTCAATAAAATCGGGGGGGACGGTGGTGATTTTCAGGCCGAAAAAGTCCCGTATCTGCGAAAAAGCGATCAAAAGGGCGATACCGGAGGTAAATCCGACGATGACGGGGTAGGGGATGAATTTGATCAATTCTCCCGCCCGGAGAAATGCCATAATGATTAAAATGGCTCCCGCCATGATGGTAGCCAGTACCAGCCCCTCATAACCGTGTTTCATCGCCACCATAGCGACGGTGACGATAAATGCGGCTGTCGGCCCGCCGATTTGGTAGCGGCTCCCCCCGTGTGCCGAAATCAGGAAACCGGCAACAATAGCGGTAAAAAGTCCTCTCTCAGGCGGGAGATTGGAAGCGATAGCAATCGCCATCGCCAAGGGCAATGCGACGATGGCAACCGCCAATCCGGCTACGGCATCGGCTATAAAGTCAGAGCGGCTGTATCCCTGACGTCGGAATAGGGTGACAAGTTTCGGCTCCAGAGAGTCATGTATAGAGCGCAACATAAAAGATGTTTCCTCGGGAAAATTGATGTGAGAAGTGTATCACTTGCGCAGATGCAAGTCAATGAGGATATTTGATCAAATTATGCAGTGTTTATTTGCGGATGGCACCCATAATTTTTTCTTCATAGGCACTTAGCCCTCCCTCAAGCCAAAGAAGAGCGCTTTGGTTAAAGAGTTCACTCTTAAGATTGGCCATTTTGGCTTTGGCGGACGCGAGATCGGCAATCGATCGGCTGAGTTCGTCGGCTCCGACGAGCTGATTGTCAAAGCGTCCCCGTGTAAGTTTGGCGTATTCGTCGGAAGCTTTGACCTGCATACGAGCGCTTTCCAGTCTGCTTTGAACGGCTTGGATATCCAGATAGGTATTCTTTATTTCGGTCGTGATGCGATGTTTATAATCTTCCAGTGTAATGGCGGATGCAAGTTTTGCGGCTTTTGCCGCTTCAGCGGTATGAAAGTCGCTGAAGCCGCTGAAAAGATTCCATGATGCTGATACCCCTGCATAGCTTTTATTGGCGTTGCTGTATCCGTCTCCGCTGAGTGCTATGGTATCCCCCTGGCCTTTGAGACTGCCGATAAGTGCGACGTTAGGGTAATAGCGGCTTTGGGCGAGTACTATGTCATTTTGGGCGATATCCATTCCTTTGGCAAGTGCAAGGAGATCTTCACGATGTGTCAGGGCAACAGCAATCATTTCGTCTTTTTCCATCAGCGGCAATACGTTTGCAGGGAACTGAGCCGAATCAATCGTATCTCCGGTGAGATAGGAGAGCTGATTGAGGGCTTGAGATTTGCGGTTTTGGCTCTCAACTATCTGTGCATCGATCTCAAAAATTTTGGCTTCGATAGCATAGAGTTCGGCCGGAGCCAGCAAACCGTTGTCATAAAGTCCTTTGGCTTTGGCATACGATTCGCCGATCGCTTTTTTGGCCTCGTGCTGTGCCGAAATAATCTCGTCGGCAGCCGCAATAGCAGTGTAGAGTTTTGTCGCGTTTATGAAAAGGTTTCGTTTTAGATCGGCAACTTCCAATGCCGCTTTTTCATGGGACAGCTTTGCTTTTTCGATAGAAGAGGAGATGGCAAAACCGCTAAAGAGAGGGTAAGAGAGGGTTAATGAGCCCTCGATATGTTTTTTGGTCCCCATCGGAAGCTGCATGGAGGAAAAAGTGACGGTAGGGGTTTTTTGAAACGTAATATCGCTGAAACTGGCATCCAATGTCGGTAAATTTTTTCCCTCTGCCGCACGATAACTCTCTAATGCCGCCGTTTCGAGCTGCCGTGCGCTTTGAAGCGTCGGGGAGTTTTCCAAGGCGATGATGACGTCGGGATAGCTTTGCGCCCCTAAAAAAGTCGGAAAAATTAAAAACAGCAACCGTCTCACACGACTCCTTGTTAAATCTGACTGCGAAAAAAGCTATCAGAGATACTTCATCAATTGTATTCATGAACATATTAATTCACTCTTAGTTAAGGAAGAAAAATATAATATAGTCTTACTACGGCAAGAAATTGTAAACAGATGAGATTGAAGAGAGGAAGATATGATTGAGATTGCTAAAAAATATTGGCTCGGAGTAGCTGTAGCAGCCCTTTTTTCTATTGCTGCGGTATTGATCTATCTCAAACTTCACACGAAAGAACTGCCTGATAACCTGGTACAGGGGAGTGGTCGGATTGACGGCGATTTGATTAACGTGAATGCCAAATACCCCGGACGGATTGCGAGTATGGAAGTGTCCGAGGGGGAAGCGATTTCCATAGGCTCTGTGATCGCTGTGATTGATAGTGCGGAGCAAAAAGCTCAGAAAGCCCAAATCGATGCGCAGATCGAAGCGCAAAAACAACAGCTCGCCGCCCGAAAAATCGAACTTTCAATAGCCCAAAAAAGCATTCCGCAAACGCTTGTCAAAGCCAAAGCGAACAGCTCGATCAAAAAAGCGCAGCTGGACGAACTGGATAAAATGATCAATACCCAAAAGAATCTCGTAACTCAGGATCAGCGTGACAATGAGCGTTTGAACAATCTTTTTAATAATCGGCTGATCGAAAAACATCAGCTTGAAATGTCTGTGCTAAAACTTCGAAGCGATCAAGATCAGCTCTCCTCGCTGATGGATAAGCGTGAACAATTGAAAAAGGCAATTGACATAACGCAAAGCGACCAGATCGAAGCATCTGCTGCACAGCAAAAAACGGATGCCCTGCGCGAGGGGATTAATGCAACAGAATCGGGAATCAAAGCGTTGATCGCTTCGCAGACACAGGCCAATGCCGTTCTTTCCGAAATGGTGCTGCGTTCGCCCGTTGAGGGCTTCGTCATGGAAAAGATCGCCAATAACGGTGAAGTCGTAGGTGCCGGGATGGCGGTCGCGACCCTCATCGATCCCAAAAGCCTTTATCTGAAAATATTCGTCGATACCCTCAAAAACGGAAAAATAAAAATCGGTGATTCGGCTGTGATCTTTTTGGATGCCGCACCGGAACATCCGATAGCGGCTAAAGTGGTCCGTATAGAGCAAAAAGCGGAGTTTACCCCCAAAGAGGTGAGCGTTGCGAGTGACCGTATCCAGCGTGTTTTTGCCGTTCATCTTCAGCCGCTGAAAGTTGATCCGCTTTTGAAACTGGGTATCCCTGCAGTTGGAGTAATATCGTTGGATAACAAAGGGCTGCCTACGAGTTTGCATGCCGTCCCTGAGTAAAGCGGATAGAGAGTATGGAAACGCTGAAGATTGATCGTGTCAGTGTCGCGCACAACAATCGTTTAGCGATCAAAGAGGTCTCTTTGAGTGTCAAAGAGGGTGAAATAATCGGGTTTATCGGTGCTGACGGTGCCGGTAAAAGTTCTTTGATGCACGCTATAGCGGGGGTTATCCGATTCGAAGGGGAAATATCGTTTCAAGGGGTCTCATACCGTTCTCCCGCGGAAGCCGAAAAATTAAAATCGATCATCGGTCTGATGCCTCAGGGGATCGGATTGGTGCTTTATGATCTGCTCACGGTGGAAGAACATCTGAGATTTTTTTCGAATATACGGGATATCAGAGAGGATGAGAAGTTTTCTCAATATAAACAACGGCTTTTAAAGATGGCGGGATTGGATCGGTTCGTCGACCGGAGAGCCGGAAATCTAAGCGGCGGTATGATGCAAAAACTCTCTTTGATCTGTACGCTGCTTCACCGTCCGAAACTGCTCATTTTGGATGAACCGACAACGGGAGTCGATCCGCTCAGCCGGATAGAACTGTGGGAAATACTCGATCAGATACGCAAAGAAGAGGGGACGATCGTACTGGTAAGTACCGCCTATATGCAAGAGGCGGCGCGGATGGATCGTGTCTTGTTGTTTGATAACGGCGAGATCATCGCTCAGGGCCATGCAAACGAGCTGATCGAATCGGTACGTGATATGGCGTATACATTGACTTCCGCAAGCGATCTCCTCTCGATGAGTACCCTCGATACGACCTATTCGCTGGAGCCGCTGGATGCGGAGCATAAAGAACCGACGCTTGAAGCGCTTTTTTTCGTCAATGCACTGCAAAAAAATCGGCTTCTCCCTTTGATTGAAATTACCCCCAGAGACGGTAATAACGGTTTTTCTTCGGTTGTGATGGAAGCGATCGGATTGACGAAGAAATTCGGAGATTTCATAGCCAATGACCGTGTAGACATCCGGCTATGCCGTGGCGAAATTTTGGGATTGCTCGGTGCCAACGGAGCCGGGAAAACGACATTTATCAAAATGTTGTTGGGATTGCTGCCGATGGACGGCGGAGAATTGAATCTGCTGGGCAAACGGATTGAAACGACGTGGGATCGGCAGACGCTCAAAAGCTCGATCGGCTATGTCTCTCAGCATTTTGCCCTTTATAACGATATGACGGTGAGAGAAAACCTCCTCTATTTTGCATCGATGCACCAAATACCGATGGATATAGCGCTTAGACGAATAGCCCGTTATGCCGATGAACTCGGATTTGAGGGGTATTTGCATGCGATCCCTACCGAACTCCCCTTGGGGATTAATCAGCGGTTTTCACTGGCCGCGGCGCTGCTGCACGAACCGGTGATTCTCTTTTTGGATGAGCCGACGTCAGGTGTCGATGCGATAGCCCGTGCACAGTTCTGGCAGCTGCTGGTAGCCTTGAAAGAGAAATGGAAGATAGCGATTTTGATTACGACCCACTACATGAGCGAAGCGGAGTTTTGCGATCGGATCGTATTGATGAGAGACGGGAGTAAAGTGGCCGATGAAACGATCAGTGACTTTTATCAAATGCATCCGAATGCCCAAACGTTTGAAGATATATTTTTGGAGTATTACCGATGAAAGCAAGGGTACTCAAAGCGTATATCCAAAAAGAACTGAGCGAAATGCTCCGTTCCCGGTTGATCATCATGGTATTTTTATTGCCGACGATGCTGATGCTGCTGTTCGGATACGGAATACGAATGGAGGTGAAGCACGCGAGGCTGATTATTATCGATAACGATCAGTGCCGGCTGTCGCGTTTGCTGGTGAGCAAATTCGAGCACTCCAAATATTTTAATACGATCACCACCGTAAAAGATGAAGCTCAGGCGCTGAGACGTATTAAACAGGCCGAGAGCGACGCGATTATCAGTATTCCCGCATCGTTTGAAAAACGGCTTCTAAAAGGTCAATCGACACAGATCGGTGTTTTTGTCGATGCGGCATTTCCGAGCCGCGGTTCGACGATCGAAAGCTATGTGCAGGGGGTTATTCTCAATGCCGCTGCAGGTTTGGTTCCTGCGGTCTCGAAAGGCTCGATCGAGATCAATCAGCGAACCATGTTCAATCAGGCGATGCGAGATGAAGATGCGATCGTCCCGGGGCTCATCGGGCTGGTTTTGCTCGTTGCTCCGGCCATTATTGCCGCATTGCTTATCGTGAAAGAAAAAGAGAGGGGGACTATTTTTAATTTTTACGCATCGCCACTTTCGAAAGTGGAGTTTGTGGCGGCAAAACTGGTTCCGGTGTTTTTGCTCCATTCGCTCAATATCTTCATCCTCTTTTTATGGGCGATGTATCTTTTTGAGGTTCCGTTTCGGGGGAGCTTTTGGCTCTATTGGGGAGCATCGGAGATTTACATTCTCGTGAGCATATCGATCGGCATTTTGATTTCCGTCATTACCCGTACCCAAATCGTTGCCGTGGTGTTGACCGTTATGGTAACGATTATCCCGGGCTTTATGTATTCGGGGATAATAATGCCGATCTCTTCGATGGTCGGTATGTCGCGCTATGAGGCCCATATTTTTCCCGTCATGTACTACAACCATATTCTGTATGATGTTTTTTTGGTAGGGGAAGGGCTTTCATCCGTGAAAACACAGGCATATTTAGTTATTTTGGCATTGTACGGAACCGTATTGCTTGGCTTGGGAACCCTATGGCTTAAAAAGGAGCTTAAATGAGCCGAATCTTTTGGTCTATCGTGGGGAAAGAGCTGATCGCCTTTATGCGCTCATGGCAGCTTGTCGTAGTCGTGCTGTATATGTTTATTTTTGAAGTATACATCGCCGGAAGCGGTATCGAGATCAATCCCCGAAATGTTGCGGTGGGATATGTCGACGCCACGGGGGGAGGGTTGAGCCAAAAAATCCTTACCCGTCTCCACGGCCCCGAATTTCTCCCACCGCGCCGTTTTAACTCTCAGCAGGAACTGAGCCGTGCGATATTTGATAAAGAGATTATCGTCGGGCTTATTTTTGATGATGATTTTGAGAAAAAATGGCGTCAAAACAAAAGAACGCAGCTTGACGTGCTGATGGATGCGACGGCCGCGTCACAGGCCTATACGACCCTGAACTATCTTCAGCACATCGTGTTGGATATCTCAAAGCCTGATATTCCCGTCGATATCGTTACCCACAAGCTTTTTAACGAGAATGCCGATAATCATACCTTTATGGCGCTGACGGAACTGCTCTCCATTACGACAATGCTCTCCATCATATTGACCGCCGTCGTATTTGTGCGGGAAAAAGAGCAGGGGACCTGGGACCTGATGCTTTTGATGCCGGTCAATCCCAAGATTATTATTCTCGCAAAATCGTTTTCACAGATAATCATTGTCATGGCGGGGATCGTCATCTCGTTGGGATTTGTCGTACTGGGGACATTTAATGTGCCCGTCAACGGATCGCTGTGGGCTTTTTTGTTTTTGAGTTTTTTCTTTGTCTTTGCCAGTGCCGGCATAGGGCTGTTTATTGCGGCGATTGCCCGTGACGTGATGCAGGTAGCACAGCTCTCTATCGTCGTGATGATGCCGTTAATCTTTTTAAGCGGTGCGTGGACCCCGATATATGCCATGCATCCGGCGATGCAATACCTATCCTACATATCGCCGCTGCGCTACTATATCGAGGGAAGCGAGAGCATTTTTTACCGCGGAACGGAGTGGATTGACCTGTGGCCTTATTTTATGGGTGTTATAGCGGTCGGAGGGGTAATGTACCTGATCGGATTTCGAAAAATCGGACGGCTCTTTTAAGAAACACTTGATTAAGGCTTTTGCGTTACAATTATCCAAAAGAAAAAGTGGGAGAGCGTGTGCTGGCCATTATCGTAACGACACTACTGCTCTCTTTGCTTATCAATATTTTTCTTCGAAAAATTTATTTGCCCACAATCATAGGATACATATTAACGGGGACGCTTATCGCATACCTGTTTAATCTGCATGAAGCGATTCATAATCACGAGCTCAAAGAAATAGCCGAATTCGGTGTTGTGTTTCTGATGTTTACGATCGGATTGGAATTTTCACTCGCCCATTTGAAGCGCATGAAACATGAGGTCTTCATCACCGGCACACTCCAAATATTTCTGACCTCATCGATTGTTTTCTTTGTCACCTATTACGCATTAGGGTTTGAGCAAAAATCGTCGATTATCATATCGATCGTCATCGCCCTCTCATCAACGGCTATCGTTCTCAAATTATTGAATGAAAGCGGTGAGATAAATCGCAGACACGGACAAAGAGCAATGGGTATTTTGATAATGCAGGATATTGCGGTTATCCCTATTTTGCTTATTATCGGTTTTATGAGCGGCAGTACGGATGATATATCTTCGGCATTGCGCAATATGCTGGTCAGTGCCGTAGCCCTATTGGCATTTTTATGGATATTCGGAAAATATATACTGGAGCCATTTTTAACCCAGATTTTTAAAACGAATTCCGATGAGCTATTTGTCGGAAGCGTTTTGTTCTTGGCGATAGGGGCATCGTATGTTGCCCATTTTTTCGGATTTTCGTATTCATTGGGGGCGTTTGTCGCGGGGATGCTGATCGCCGAAACAAAATACAAACATCAGGCCGAAGCTGATCTGATACCCTTTAGAGACCTGCTGCTGGGAATCTTTTTCATCACGGTAGGGATGCAAATAGATTTTTTTATTCTGATTGCCCGGATACATATTATCTTAGCGCTTTTGCTGGGTGTAATGGTGCTGAAATTTATCATCATTTTCGGCTTGATTAGGGTTAATGAAAGCAAAAGAGTCAGTTTGAAAACGGCTTTCAGTCTTGTACAGATCGGTGAGTTTTCTCTGGCAATCTTGGAATTGGCACGTTCAAATGAACTTATTGCCCAGCCCTACGGTCAAATAATGATCGCGACGATCGTTTTATCCATGATCATTACTCCGCTGATTTTGAAACATCTGACACCACTGACCGATATGCTGCAGAAACAAGAAGACGAGCAAATCGAACATCTTATAGATTCGGATGGCTTCAAAAACCATACGGTGATTCTCGGTTTCGGAGAATTCGGGCGAAATGTCGCCGCGGCTTTGAAAGAAAAGGGCGAATTCTATTTAGCCATCGAAAATAACATCAATACCTTTCATGCGATACAGAAAATGGGAGAGCCGGCTATTTTTGGAAATACGCTCAAAAAAGAGGTATTAAAAAAAGCCAATATACAGATGGCGAAGTACGTTATCGTGGCTATCGACAATCCGGCAAAGCTTTATCATGTCTGCCAAACGATACAGCAGTTTGTGGATAGCTCAAAAATCATCGTCAAAGTTCATACGCAGCACGAAAAAAATATTATTGCCGAACTCGGTATCAGTAATATTATTATTGAAAATGACGTGATGAGCCAGATGGTTTCACGGTTGATTATGAAAAGCGAATAAAGAAAAAGAGTTTACGCTTTCAATCGGTTTCGCATGAGAAACAGGGCAATCGATAGGATAATCGCCGCGATCGATGCAATCCAGAAGACGACGCTGCTTCCGATATGATCCCATAGCCATCCCGCACATACCAAAGAGATGAGGGTCGAGAATCCGACTGCCGTATAATAGATGCCGTATGCGGTGGCTTTTAGCTCAAGCGGCGCGGTATCGGAGATGACGGCTTTTGCCAGCGCATTGAACCCCCCGGCAAAAAAACCGTAGATCGCAAATGCGATCCATACCCCGTAGATACTTTCGGCAGCGATGGATAATGCTCCCAGCCCGAAAGCCAGATAAACGACGCTTAAAAGTGCCGGTTTTCCGAAACGGTCTGAGAGTTTTCCGATGGGGATGGCGAACGCCGACTGGGTCAGATTATAGAGGGCGTAGGCCAGAGGAATCATCGCTAATGCCAAGCCGTTGTTTTCGGCTTTGAGAAGCATGAACGAATAGTTCATCGCAAAAAGGCTAAACAGGCTCTGAAAACCGACCAGCCAGTAAAACGGCTTTGAAAGCGATTCGGGTCTGAAACGGCGCTCGGCTGAGGGTTTAAACGGGGTATCGGTGACAAGAAAGATAAGAATTGCCATCGAGATGAGACCGGGAATGAGACTGAGGGCAAAGACGGTACGAAACGACTCTTCGCTATTTCCCCAAAACCAGAGAACACAAAATGCGCTCAACGAACCCGCCAGTGCCCCCGCACCGTCCATCATTTTATGAAATCCGAAAACAAAACCGCTGATCTCTTTGGGTGTGGATGCGCTGATAAGAGCGTCACGGGGGGCGACACGGATCCCTTTTGAAAGACGGTCTCCGATACGGATCGTGGCGATCATGGTTGCACTTTGGGCGAAAAAAGCGAGGGGTTTGATGAGATTGGAGAGTCCGTATCCGAGAACGACGATCCCTTTTCGTTTTCCCAGACGGTCGGAATAAAAGCCTGAGAGGGCGATCAGCATGGCGACACCGAATTCAGCGGCACCTTCGATCAGACCGATTTCACTTTTAGTCGCGTGTAAAAAACGCTCCAAAAAAATAGGGAGAAGGGGGAGAATCATCTCGGTTGAAAAATCGGTAAAAAAGCTGTTAGCTCCTAACGCGATGATATTTCGGTTTAGCGATAAGAGCTTCATTAAAAGGGATTAGATCGTTCCGTATTCGATGGCGGTTTTGGTATAAAAAAGATTGGGTTTTTCCGTTTCCAAAAAGGTGAAAAGACGATCGCATGCTTCCGCATCGGCAATCATGATGATCTCAAGCGGCTGATCGGTCAGCTCGAAAAATGAGGCAGAATGCCATTTTCCGTCATGTCCGAGCCCTTTGGAAGCATTCGTCACGGTTACGCCGCTGATACCGGCTTTCTGAGCGATCTCTTCGAGCCAATCAGCGATACTCGCACCGTTATGACGGCGGCTTCGAAGGGTATAAAAAGTGAGTTGAAATCCTGTTTTCATAGTGTCCCCTTATTTTGAAGATAGAGCATGCTGGCGATCCCTAAAAAGGTCATGATCAGCGATCCGCCGACGTGTAAAATGACTCCCGTCGCGGCATGGGTTAATCGCCCCTCTTGAATAGCGGTGACGATTTCGGCGCTGAAGGTGCTAAAGGTGGTCAATCCCCCTAAAAATCCGGTGATGATAAAGAGCTTCCATTCAGGCGAAAGCGAGGTATTGGTTGCAAAAAAAGCGATAGCGATACCGATCAGATAGCCGCCTAAAATATTGGCACTGAGCGTTCCGAGCGGAACGGCGGGATAGAGCGAATTGAATTTAAGTCCTAAAAACCATCGCAGCAGCGCACCGATTCCTGCACCTGATACGATAGCGGCTATGGAATAGATCATTTATGAACCTGATAGGGATAATTTAGTTGTCACAATTATAGCTTATCCTAGAAATGCTGATATTTCCTCTACACTTAAAACGCGTCCCGTCGATTTGACGATACCGTCAATGACCAGACCGGGTGTACTCATGACGCCGTAGCCCATGATTTTTTGGAGATCAGAGACTTTTTCGATTTGGACGAATTTGCCGCTTTGTGCAACCGCCTGTTTTACTTTCATCTCCAGTTCGTTGCATTTGGCACATCCGGTGCCGAGTATTTCAATCTTCATTGTTTTTCTCCTAGTAAACATTTCTGCATCATCGGTGCAAGGGTTTGAGCGTCAACATCGCCCGTGATGGTTATTGTAGCAAAACCGTCTTGACCTGTGACATCAATCGATTTGATTTTTTGCATCATGTCAGGATCACAGCTGCAGGCACATTCACCGTTCTTGCATAACTCGATCTTTGCATTGAGTTCATCTGTTTTAAATCCTGAAAGAATAGCTTTGACTCCGTCTTTTTGGTTGCTGATATTAATATTCATATTAAATCCTATAAAATGGTGTTAAAGATAAAGCCGATACCCATTATACCCGCTCCGATGATGGCAAAAAAGAGGGCAATCAAGCGGATATGGAGAATCTGTTTGAGGATGATCGCCTCAGGGAGGCTCAGGGCGGTGACCGCCATCATAAACGACAGTGCCGAGCCTAACAGCATCCCTTTTTGGGTCAGCACTTCGACCAGCGGCATCACCCCCGCCGCGGAGGCGTACATCGGTATCCCCATCAATACGGCGACGGGCACGGTATACCATGCATCTCCGCCGGCATACGTTGCGATAAATTCGGCAGGGACATAGCCGTGAAACCACGCCCCCACACCGACCCCGACCATTACCCACAGATAGATTTTGGCGAATATGTCGCGCGTATTGCTCCATGCCTCGTTCACCCGTTCTTTAAACGGCGGTTTATAGGTCGGCAGCTCGATATCGCCCGAGAGTGGCGGCACCGTGATCAGAACGTATTTCTCGACGTTGAAACGACCGATGATCCATCCACCCAAAATGGCGATAAAGAGACCGAATCCGATGTAGATAGCGGTAATTTTCCACCCGAAGAGGCTAAAGAGCATGGCGATCGCGATTTCGTTGTTCAGCGGGGCGCTGATGAGGAAACTGAACGTCACGCCGATGGGGATACGCGCCTGCAAAAATCCCAGAAAGAGGGGGATTGCCGAGCAGGTACAAAACGGGGTGATGATCCCAAAGAGGGCGGCGAGGATATTGCCGGTAAACTCGCGTTTGCCCGCCAGATAGGCACGTACTTTCTCGGTGTTGAACCAGGTACGCAAAAACGAAACGGCAAAGATGATGGAGAGGAGTAAAAACCAGATTTTGATCGTATCGTAGAGAAAAAAGTGCAAAGCATCACCCAACCGTCCGGAAAACCCGAGCCAATCGAGGACGATTTTGCCGCTGAATTCCTGCCACATGATCAGTCACACAACTCGGATTTGACGATAGGAAGCAACTCTTTTTCTATCAGATCGAGTGTTTTTGCGTACTCTTCAACCGCCTTACCACTCGGGTCTTCGAAAGCGACATGGATCGTTTTGACCGCTTTGGGGAACATCGGGCAGGTTTCATGGGCATGGTCGCAGACGGTGACAACGAGATCGAACGGAGTATCGATCACGGTATCGATCACTTTGGAGTGGTACACATCTTTCCAATACCCTTTTTCTTCCAGCAGAGACTGAGCGTTCGGATTGACTTTGCCGCTTGCTTTGACGCCCGAGCTTTGCGCATACACGCAATCGCCCATTTTAGCATTGATCAGCGCTTCGGCCATGATTGAGCGGCAGCTGTTGCCGGTGCAGAGGATAAGAACATTTTTCATAGGGTACAACCTTCGTTTTGGGATAATTTTTTCAAGGGAGGCAAATCGAGATTTAGACAGCGGATTTCCGCTAACGCTTCGCTGCGGAAACGATCCAGCGGAGAACGGATAGAATAATAGGCCCACGTGCCGCACCGATCCACCCGTAAAAAGCCGCCGTCTTTCAGGATTTTGAGATGACGGGAGAGGCGTGATTGGATCATCCCGAAACTCTCCTGCATATCACAGACGCACAGTGCTCCGTGCGTATCCAAAAAAGCGAGGAGCTTCACGCGTGTTTCATCGTTTAGCGCCGATACGGTTTCTAAGAAGATATCCATTGTCACCTCCATTTTACAGCATTGTAACATAAATGAAATCATATATCAAGATATATTGATTTAATATCTGCTTTTAGCTATAGTGTTGTCATTAAAATAAAAGGTATACCATGTTGAAAGTATTATTCGTCTGTGTTCATAACAGTGCTCGAAGTCAAATGGCAGAAGCTTTTTTCAATCAATATGCGGCAAATACCGATTGTGCCGAAAGTGCAGGGATAGAACCCGGTAAACTCAATTCCTATGTTGTTCAGGCAATGAGCGAAAAAGGAATAGATATATCAGCTAATGAAACGAAAGGTGTATTTAATCTTTACAAAGAGGGGCGAACCTACAGTCACGTTATTACGGTTTGTGATGCGGAAGCGGCGCAGCGCTGCCCAATATTTCCCGGAATAAGCCGGATCATTATGTGGAGTTTTCCCGATCCTTCAACATTTACCGGAAGCGATGAGGAGATCATGCAGCAGGTTCGTGCTGTCCGTGATACAATCGAAGAAAAAGTAAAGGCATTTATTGCCAATCCGCTTGATGAGAATGTCTTATGATTTTAGCTGTTTCTCTTTTTTTAGTGACGCTCGTTTTTGTCATATGGCAGCCGCGCGGACTGCAAATCGGTACTACGGCTGTTATCGGAGCTGTTGCAGCCGTGGTGTTGGGGGTTGTCAGTATTACCGATGTCTGGACGGTCACTTCCATCGTATGGGATGCGACGCTGGCGTTTATCGGGATTATTTTACTCTCGATGGTACTCGATGAGATCGGGTTTTTCGAGTGGGCGGCGCTCAAGATGGCGCGCCTATCCGGCGGAAACGGTCATCTGATGTTCGTCTATATCCTCATCCTCGGCGCACTCGTATCGGCACTGTTTGCCAACGACGGCGCAGCACTGATCCTAACCCCGATCGTACTCGCCAAAATGAAGCACCTCAAAATGAACCCGATCGCGGTTTTCGCCTTTTTGATGGCGGGGGGATTTATCGGCGACAGCGCTTCCAATCCGCTCGTAATCTCGAACCTGACCAATATCGTGACGGCGGGGTATTTTGGGATCGGGTTTTGGGAGTATGCCAAAACGATGTTCTTGCCGAATCTCCTCAGTATCGTCGCCTCTATTGCGGTATTATGGATTTATTTTCGCAAAGATATTCCCACTTTCATCGATATCACACAGTTGGCTACACCCGAATCCGCGATCAAAAATATGACGATGTTTCGGCTGAGCTGGTGGTTTTTGGCTCTGCTGATGGCGGGGTATTTCATCGGGGATGCGTATCATCTCCCCGTGTCGGTATTTGCCCTCGGCGGTGCACTCGTCTTTTTAGCTATTGCAACCTATTTTAAAGCTACGAAGCCGATTATGACGATCAAGGCTGCCCCGTGGCAGGTGGTGTGGTTCAGTATCGGCCTCTACGTCGTCGTCTACGGTCTTAAAAACGGGGGATTGACCACCTATCTCGCTGGGGTGATCACCGAGTTGCAAAGCATGGGGAATGTCTATGCCGTGATAGGAACGGGCTTCCTCTCCGCCATCCTCAGTTCGGTCATGAATAATATGCCGACCATTATGGTGATGGATATCGCGATCGCCGAAGCGGGAAATCAAGCACTGGCATATGCCAATATCCTCGGCTGTAACCTCGGACCGAAAATGACCCCGATCGGATCGCTCGCGACACTATTGTGGCTTCACGTTTTGGCGCAAAAAGGGGTCAAGATCGGTTGGGGCGAATACATGAAAGTGGGATTGGTGATTACCCCGCCGGTATTATTGGTAGCGTTGGTAGGACTCATTTAATATTTTTCAAATATATTGATCTGATCTAAGTTTATCAATTCATCTGTTAAAAGATTGATTGCTTTATTCGCATCCAAGTGAATATTTTTAGTAAAAAGATTGGATATGTCTTGATATATTTTTAATTTTACTAACTCCTGAATACTTGATTGATGAAGTTTAGTATGATTATTGTTTTTTTCTTCATTGTAAAGATATATTAATAGAAATAAAAATGATATTTTCAAGCCGTCATAAATATCTTTTTTTAATATGATGATTTCATCAGTTAAATTAATAATATTTGCATTAATTCGAGTATATTCATATATATTATCATAAAGTTGGATGTACTTTTCAATACTTTTAATTTTTTCAAGTTTTTGATACATACTTATATTATTTTGGCATGCGTTTATGAAAACATAAATATCATTATTAACGAGTGCTTGATTTGCAATTGTTTTTTCTAATGCAGTTAATTTTGAAATTTTTCGATCAAATTGATTTTGAATAGATTGAATTTCGAGTTCTTTCATTTGCTGGGAATAAAGTTTGTTTTGTTCTTTGAACTGCTCCGTTTGATTTTCAAATTCTTCTCTTTGGAGCTTGAATTCTCGGCTCTGAATAAAAATTCCGTATGCAAGCCATATAAAAGCTAAGATACTAAAATGTCCTGATGTGAAGTCACCAAAGACTCCTTTCTTTTCAAGTGTCAGATTGTGATCCATATAAAAATTTGTATTGATACCTTCTGGCGTAATTGAACCGCCAAAAAGAAAAAAGAAGTAATGTATAAGTACGAATACGGTTAAAATAATAATGCTAATTTTCATTTATTGATTCCTTGGTTTAGATTCATTTCCACACCGCAATCCCTCCCCAACCATCAACAAATCCCATCTGTTCCAAATCTATATCAGGATACTTGGCAAAAAGGTTTAATAGCTCCGATTTCATATCAAACGTGTCATGAATCGAACGAAGTACATGATGGGTCATCACGGCAAACGTATAGTATTTGTCGTTGACCATCCCCGTAAACTCTTTTTTATGCTTCGGTATTTTGGTTTTGATAACGAATTGACGGTTCCATAAACGGCTATGATGGGCGGAGAGGTTGCGCACGTACGAAAAGACATGAAGCCAGTTTTTAAAGACAAAAGAGGGCAACCCGATTCCGTCTAAAATCTCTTTTTCGATAGGGGGACAAAGCATAGAGTAAAGTTTTGAAAGTGTACCGAATGAGATGATCTCAACGACCATCCAAATGGGTAAATCACTATCGCAATAGTTGTCTCTGAAATGTTTGATAAACGTTTCTTTTGAACGTCCCGTCTCTTTTGCTATGTCGTCTTTGAGCCATGCAAAATCCCCGTCTCTGGCACAAAAGTTTTCTTCTTGGGTATAGCCGAAAGCCTTGGTGTGTTTCGAGAGAATGTAGGCGAGGGAAGTGCGTAAAAATATTTCGATTTTTTCAATAGCGCCAAATGTTAAAAGTCGTAGCTCTTTATCGAAATGGTAGAGGTCGATGATCTGCTCGAACGTAATGCCGTGGTCAAAAGTGTCTTTTGCCGATTGAAACGGCAGGAAATAAGCACTGAGCCGAAAATAACTGATGTGTTTGAGTTTAGTAATGGCATAAGCTTCATCATGGATAATAAGTCCGCGATTTTTGAGAAGATCGATTTGATTTTGATACGAAAGGTGAGGTTTGTTGTAAGAAGTCATAAGCACTTCCCCGTTTGCACATTGTGAAGAGGTGGGGGGAGTATGTTGAGAGAATTATTACGAAAATAAGCTTTGAAATTTATTACGTGCATCGAGGATATTCCATAATGATGCTAACGTAAGACATTCATACTCCGTAACATAAAATAATTGCAGTGATTATAGCAGATTTGAATGACCTTCCGAACTGATCTGTTGTGTTGAGCAGGTTGGTATAAGAAGTAATTATTCAGTAAAATAGCAAACTTTTTTATAGCAAGGGTCGAAATGGTTTCATCAAAATACACTGCACAACGATTTATAGGACTCGGCGGTATTTTGATGATGTCGGCAATAATCAGCACCTCGTGCAGTGCAGAAAACCTTGAGGATATCTTCAAAGAGGGTAAAGTGAGCGGTCAGCTCCGAGCCTTCTGGTATGACGGACAGCGGGAACTGCGGATCGATCGTACGGCACTGACCGTGGGGGGGATACTTTCCTATCAAACGGCGCCGTTCGCGGGACTGAGTGGCGGAGTATCGTTTTTTTCGAGCAACGGTATCACGTCGCTGACGCACATGCCCGAATCGGGGCAGACCCACAACCTCAATCTCGACGGAAGCTCCATCAACACCCTCTGCGAAGCGTATCTGCAGTACAAAGCGAGTGAGACGTCGATCAAGATCGGGCGGCAGCGTCTTGATCTTCCTTTGACGAATGACTATTACAACCGTATGCTCCCCAACAGTTTTGAAGCGCTGTACGGCGAGAACCGTTCGCTGCAGCATACGGTTCTCAAAGCCGCCTACATCACGGGGTGGAAGTATAAAGGCTCCGATACGTTTGTCTCTCCGACCTATACCCTCGGAATTGACCGCGATATCACCGTTGTCGGAGCGGTCTACACTCCTGAGCCTTCGCTAAAATTTGAACTTTACGACACCTATGTGCGTGACGTGATGAACGCCCCGTATCTGCAGATTATCGATAATGCGATCTGGAAATCATCCGAGGGGACAACCCTCTCGGGCGCCGTTCAGTATTTGAATGAAAAGAGTATCGGTTTGCATGCGGCGGGGGAGATGGATACCTATCTGCTAGGAATCCGGGGCACCGTGTCCAAAGGGCTGTGGAGTCTGAGCGCTCTGTATACCCGCATCGGCGATCAAAGCCTGCAAGGGAGCGGCGGACGCTATGAGAAAATGGGGTGGGGAGGGTTTATTACCTACACCGATCTGCAAATCGACGGGGAGAGCGAAAACGGCGGGGCACAAGCCTACGGAAGTATCCTGACCTACCGCCCCTCATCGGATTTCGAGATTTCTGCCAAAACCATGCACATCGATCAAAACGACGCTATACAGTCTAACCCCGCGTCGCTTACCCTCAACCCCCGACCCGATTCAAACGAATACAACATCGATGCGACTTATCAACCTTCTAAATCGTTTCGGCTGCGCACACGACTCGCTCGGATCGATTACGACAGCGGCAGTACAGAGCTGTATAAAGCCAAAGCGTACGATGAGACAAATGTCCGCATTATCGCCGACTATCTGTTTTAGTACATTTACAAAACAATTCTAAAACAGTTCAATCCCGTATCGTAATGATATTCGAGTCTGTATCCGTGTTTGTGCAAGATGGCATTGGTGATATAAAGCCCTAACCCTAGACCGGTCATGGAACTCTCATAGGTACGGTTAAAGGGTTTGGTAAAAGTTCGGTTCTCTTCGGGAAGAGGCTCTCCGAGGCTGCAGATTTCAATAGCGTGTTGCAATATGAAAAGGGTGGGTTTCGTATCGGAGTATTTAAACGCGTTATCGAGAAGGTTTTTCAGTGCGATGGCGAAAAGCTCAAAATCGACGTTGATAATGAGGGCGGAATCTTCCCCTTTGATCACAATGTTTTTTTTCTCGCACATCAGAATATCGCAGGTATGGTCGAGAATATCGACAAAACGGTATTCTTGGGGATTGATCGTCATCTCTCCGCTGCTGAAACGCTCCATTGTCGAAAACTCTCTGAGCAGATAATCCATACGGTTAAAAATCCGCTTCAGCCGTTTCTGATCCTCTGATTCTTCGAGGCAATCGGTGCTCAAAGCCCCTTTCATAATCGGTGTTTTAAGTTCATGAAGGATATTGCGTAAAAACAGCGCTCTCGCCTCTTTCATCGAGGCGATTTTCTCTAACGCAAGGTTGAATTCATGGGTAATCTGAGAAATTTCATCCTTCCCGCCTATCGGTACGTCCAGACGGGTATCCCCCTCTTTAAAGTTCATGATAGCATTTTTAAGACGGTTCAGCGGGGTCAGCTTTTTGAGAATAAAGATAAAAAAGAGCAGCACCAGCAGATCGATCATAATGAATACAGTCCAAATAGGCCATATTGAGGTTACTTTGAGGTCTTCCAAAACCATTAAATCATGCCGATCGAACGGCGGAGGCGGCGGCAATGACGGATCAAACATCAAAGGAGGCCGGTCAAACGGATTCATCGGAGGAGGGGATTTGAGAAAATAGATTTTGCCGTTATGTTCCATCACTCTTCCGAAAGGGAATTCTTCAAGCGTTATTCCGTTTTTTCGGAGGAAATCGGGTGACAGGGAAGAGGGGGCGATCATCAGTTGTTTGAGTTCCGTCCCGAAATCTCCGCTTCGGTGGTGAATCAGACGTTCCGCAAGAGCAAAACGGCGCATTCTGTCCCCTTGCATCTCATTTGCAAAATAGTTGTGTGCTATCCAAAACAAACCGTTGATCAGAGCAAATATGAGCAGAAAAAATAAAATAATGAGGCGGATGATGGAGTGGTTATTCATTGACAAATTTATACCCTACGCCGCGAACGGAAATAATGTAACGGGGATTTTTCGGATCGTCGCCTATTTTTTGGCGGATACGCCCCATAATGACATCGATACTTTTGAGACTGCTTTCGTATTTGATCGAACCGATATTCATCAACAGCTCTTCTCGTGAAATGGCGTAACGATCTTTTTTGATCATATAGGAGACGATATCGTATTCGGCGGGGGTAAGCTTCAAAACCGAGCCGTGACGGGAAATTTCGTGTTTTTGCTCATTGACTTCGAACGGAAACAGTTTTTTGGGCAATGAGGGGTGGATGCGCCGCATAATGGCATCGATACGAAAGATCAGCTCCTGAGGATCATAGGGTTTAGGCAGATAGTCGTCCGCCCCGCGCGAAAATCCCATTATCTTATCGCGAATGTCTGAGCGTGCCGAAGAGATAATAATCGGTATGTCGCTCTCTTGACGGATCAGACGGCATATTTCCATACCGTCCATTTGGGGTAGTGAGAGATCGAGCACCAACAGATCAAAGGTTTGTGCCTGAAACAGGCTCAGCCCTTCCAGCGGTGTCAAAGCGACCGTGACATCAATATCGTCTTTATAAAGACGTGATCGCAACAGTTGAGCCAGTTCATCATCATCTTCAATCATTAAAACCTGTATCATAAATCGATTATATCGATGAAAAGGTAACAAGATAGTAACTGAATTTTGTCGATTTTTTCGCATGTATGCGAAAACCTTTAGGGGATTGCAAAGGACAATTGTGTCCTTGCCATCTAAACCGGCTTAGCCGGTTTGGATGTATAACACTGAATCTACATGCCCCGAAGGGCATGCGTGTTTATGCACTGACACTTAAAAGAGAAGTGGAGTTGCTTGCAGAGGCATTGCTGCCGTAGTAGGAAAGAATTTTTTGAAGCATGTCATTACGCATCGTTTTAAATGCGTCTTCCGTCGTTGTTTCTGTTGTAGAAGCAGATGTTTGTGCCGAAGCGGAAGTACTGGTTTGTGATGACGTACTTGAACTATCGGTTGATTTTTTCTCAAAGAGAGCCGCTAGTTCATCGGCACTGACCGATCCGTCCTGATTGGTGTCCAGAGCGGAAAAAATCTTATCGATACTTTGGCTGTCCGTGCTGTCTGTGGAGGAAGAAGAGTCGCTCGGCGGTGGCGGTGGCATTCCTCCCGGTGGCGGCGGAGGCATTCCGCCGTCTTCTCCTTGAGCTTTTTGCGGTTTTGAATTTTTAAGTGCAGCCATGAATTCATCGGT
Source organism: Sulfuricurvum kujiense DSM 16994 (assembly GCF_000183725.1). Classification (NCBI taxonomy): domain Bacteria; kingdom Pseudomonadati; phylum Campylobacterota; class Epsilonproteobacteria; order Campylobacterales; family Sulfurimonadaceae; genus Sulfuricurvum; species Sulfuricurvum kujiense. The sequence continues at coordinate 1,271,601 of NC_014762.1, forward strand.
ACTTAAACCGCCGTCTCCGTTTGAATCCAACTTAGTGAAAATATCTGTAGCCGAGGTGCTGCTAGAACTAGAGCTGCCGCTAGAACTATTTGAATTAGATGCGAGCGCTTGTGCAGCCGCACTGAATTCTGCTGAGTCGACAGTACCGTTTCCATCCGTGTCCATAGAGCTCAACATTTGTTGCGCTATATCTTCAAAATTCGGTTTGGACGTCTGTGACGAAGATACCCCGGAAGAACTGTAAGACGAATACGCACTGTAGTTAGAATTAACTGTCATGGTACGCTCCTTATCGGGTGTAGCAAGAAAAATTTCTTACTCGGTCAAAATCATAAAGCCCCTATAGTAACTAATAGGTAACATTAATAATGTTTATCAATAAAAAAATATAAAAAAAAGTTTGTCTCTAAAATTTAATATTTTTGTAATAAATTGTATTCATTCTATGTTATGATTAAATCTGCATGAATAAAAATAAGCTTTGAATATCGTATCTTTATGCGATAAATACGGCTTAAAAATAAAGGAGATAAATGAAAGCTGTTATTATGGCAGGCGGATTTGGAACACGGATTCAACCGCTTACTAACTCAATTCCTAAACCGATGTTGCCGATAATGAACCGTCCAATGATGGAACATACGATCGTCAGTTTACGTGATTTGGGGATAAAAGAATTTATTGTCTTGCTTTATTTTAAACCTGAGATCATTAAGGATTATTTTAAAGACGGAAAGGCATGGGGGATCAACATCACTTATGTAATACCGGATGATGATTACGGTACCGCCGGTGCCGTGAAAAAAGCTCAGGAATTTATCGGTAATGAAAATTTTATCATTATCAGCGGAGACTTAGTTACCGATTTTGATTTTCAAAAAATATTCGACTATCATAAATCGAAAAATTCCAAACTGACCATCACACTCACTTCTGTTGAAAATCCGCTCGAGTTCGGGGTGGTCATAGCCAATGAAGAGGGGATTATCCAAAAGTTTCTGGAAAAGCCGAGTTGGGGTGAGGTATTCAGCGATACGATTAATACCGGTATCTACATTATCGAGCCGGAGATTCTGAATTACATACCTAATAATGAAAATTTTGATTTTGCCAAAGATCTATTCCCGATGCTAATGAACAAAGGGATCGATTTAATGGCGGGATATGCCGAGGGATATTGGCGTGACGTAGGCAATCCTGAAAGCTACCGTGATGTATATGACGATATTTTGAGCGGAAAAATAAAATTCAAGCTCGACGGCGAAGCTATCAAATACGTTGACGGTGTTTTGATTCGCGAAGAGGACAATGTCATTGACGAGAGTGTCGAAGTCGTCGGTATTGTCGTAATCGGAAACAATGTTACGATCAAAAAAGGGGCCAGACTCAGTAATGTCGTCATCGGAGACAATGTCACCATCGGAGCGTCATCAAAAATCTGCAATACCGTTATTTGGAATGATGTTGAGATAGGGAAAAATGTAAAGCTCGACGGATGTGTCATCTGTAATAACAACCGTATCGGCAAAAATGTGACGGCAAAATCGGGGATGATTTTGGCGGAAGGGTGCGAAATCGGCGAATTGGCCGTAGTCGAACAGGATGTCACAATCTGGCCGGATAAAATGATTCAAGAAGCCTCTATCGTCAGCCGCAGTGTCATTTTAGGGAGCAAATATAAAAATTCGATATTTGAAAACGGGTTGGTTATCGGCAAATCAAATGTCGAACTCTCCTGTGAAATGGCGACCAAACTGGCCGAAGCATTCGGTGCTCAGCTCCCGGTAGGTTCTACCGTTCTCGTATCTCGTGACAGTTCTAAAAGCGCACGGATGCTTAAGCGGGCATTTTTAGGGGGGCTTTTATCCTCAGGGATGGACGTAATCGATTACAGAGCTATTCCCTCGGCCGTCATGAGATGCAGCTTATCGTACCATGATGAGTATGCCGCCGGTATCCATATTAACCAAAAGCTCGATGATCCGACCAGTACCGTTATTACCTTTTACAATCACGAAGCGCTTCGAATCAATAACGATACGGCAAAAAAGGTAGAAAAAGCGTTCTTTAAAGAGACTTTCCGTCGTGTAGACTACTCTCGAATCGGCCAAATTTTTCCATCCGATCATGAGAAAGAGTATGCCGGCTATAAAAAAGGGATGGAAGAGCTTCTTCAGTCGCATATGTTCAAGTGTCTTAATTGCCGTGTCGCGATCGATGTGATGCACGGGATGTCATCCGAAGTGTTTCCCGATATTTTAAACGATATGGGTGTAGACAATATAATGTTCAACGCACATCCCGACGAACAGCGTCTGGAAAATATCAATACCCTTATGAAACGCTCCTATGAGGATATGAGTGCCGTTATCAATGCATTGAAACTGGATGCGGGATTTATGATCTATCCGCACGGACAGCGGCTTGATATATTGTGCGATAAAGGGATTGTACTCAGCAAGCAGGCCGCATTGTTTGTCGTTCTCACTCTTTTGAACATGGAAGCGAAAGAAAAAGGGGTGGAAAAACGGGTATTTCTCCCTACCTGGGCAGCCGATTTTGTCCGATTCGAGCATTTGAAAATTGAACGCGGGCAATATGCCAATTTTAAAAGCGATCAAATGAAACGGTACGATTTGGTCACGACGGGGGAGGGGAACTTCGCGTTTACCGAATTTGCAACCCACCGTGATTCGATGTACGCTACGCTGAAAATTTTGGAGATGATCGTCAATCACAGAGTTAAACTCTCCGAACTTATCGAAGCGCTTCCGACGTTTTATTATCACACTTTCCAGGTTCCGTGTACACAGGCGAACAAAGGAAAAATGATGAGAATGTTCCTGGAAGACTCAAAAGGGAAAAAATCCTCAACCCTTGACGGAGTCAAAATTTGGCTTGATCAGCATGACTGGGTATTAATGATACCGGATCAGTACAGCGATCATCTAAACCTCTACATTCAAGCCAAAACAGCGAAACAGGGTGAACATATTTATGAAACCTATAAGACAAAAATTGAGGAATGGATACGTTCATAATGGAACCGAATACTCTCCAACTCTCGTTTTTCTGGCATATGCATCAGCCCGATTATCGCGGGAGCGACGGGGTGATGAGCATGCCGTGGGTTTTTCTGCATGCCATTAAAGATTATTATGAGATGCCGTGGCTGTTGACAAAATTTGCGACCATCAAGGCAACGTTTAATCTGACCGCGACATTGATGGAGCAGTTGGAACTTTACCGCGATCCTCTCAAATACGATTATTTTCTCTCTTTATGGGAACAGCACCCCTCAAGTCTCGATTTTCAATCACGTCAATGGCTGATAAAACTGTGTAAATCGAGTCAGTTTGAGACGATGGTCAGGCCGATCCCCCATTATGAATATCTGTACGGTAAAAATGAATACAGCGATAACGAGCTTATCGATTTGGAAATACTTTTTATTTTGTCGTGGTGCGGAAATTATCTGCGCAGTGAAAATGCGGTTGTAAAAAGGATGCTGCAGCAAGGCTCCGGATTTAATCAAAATGATAAACACCGTCTCCTCGATTCGCTGTGCGCGTTTATTGAAACGATTATTCCTTTTTACGCTTCATTGCAGCAAGAGGGGCGTATCTCAGTATCGACAACCCCTTATTATCATCCCATTTTACCGTTGCTGATCGACATGGAAAATGCCACCATCGCCAATCCCCACACAACGCTGCCGAAAAGGCCTCTCTCATTGCATGCGGATGCTCAAAAACATATTGAACGCTCAATGAAGCTATATGAGAAGCATTTTAAAAAGAAACCGAGCGGTTTTTGGCCGGCTGAGGGGGCGGTAGATACGAAAACGCTCTCTCTTTACCGTGAGAACGGGATCAAATGGATTGCGACGGACGAAGCGATTTTATTTCATTCGCTCGGCAATGACGAACGTAAAAATCTTTACATGACATACCGTTTTAATGAGGTGACGATCGCTTTTAGAGATCATGCACTCAGTGATCTGATCGGATTTACCTATCGGTTTAAATCTGCGGACGATGCGGCAGATCATTTTCTCCATACCTTGAAATCGATCGAAAATGAACAAACTGATCCGTCTGTTTTTGTCATTGTCGACGGAGAGAACGCCTGGGAATTTTATGAGAACAACGGATTTAATTTTTTCATGGCACTCTATAAACGGCTGGAGGGCGCTTCATGGTGCAAAACAGCAACAATGGACGAAATGGCAAAAGGTATAAAACATACCAACCTTGAAAGCCTGCAGCCGGGGAGCTGGATTCACGGAACGTTTGATACCTGGTCAGGTCACCCCCAAAAAAATCGTGCATGGGAACTGATCTATCAAACGCGCCGGGATGCGGATAACTTTCGCGGGACGGTTTCAGACGAAACGGCACGAAAAATTGAGGAACATTTCTTAGCGTCGGAATGCAGCGATTGGTTTTGGTGGTACGGTGACGATCATGTCACCGATTTCGCTGTGGAATTTGACACGCTCTTTCGTAACCATTTAATTTCTATCTACGAACTGCTGGGGATTGCTCCCCCGGCGAATCTTTTTCAGCCTATCCTTTCGATGAGTTCCGCAGCCCCGTTTTGGGTAAAACCTAAATCTCCGCTTACCCCTGTTATTGACGGTAAATATTCTTCATTTTTTGAATGGCTCGGATGCGGAAGCATGGATGAGAGGAAACTTTATTCGACGATGGACAGGGTTCGAGGACCGATCGATACCCTCTACTATGGGCATGACAAAAAGGCGATATACGTAGCGTTCGAGGGGAACCTCTCTGCGATTAATCGGCGCGGTCTGAAACTTTTGGTCATACTGGAAGAAAGCGGCGAACATTTTGAATTTGATCTGGAAACGGTTAGTGCTGCGGAGAACGATATCGTAGCCATGGATGAGCGGCTCGAAATTGCCATAGCACGCTCCCATTTCGGAATGATGCGACTCTTCCATTTGCGGTTTGAATTGATAAGCGATACTAAAATACTCCAAACGATGCCCGGTAACGGTGCCCTTTGTATCGATTTGAACGAACATTATGCCGCCAACTGGTTTGTTTAACACTAATAAGGAATACGGATGTCTAAAACTTCACTTTTATTCGGGATACACATGCATCAGCCCGTCGATAATTTTGATTGGGTGATCGAACATGCGATAGAGGTATGCTATAAACCTTTTTTTGAAGTTATGAGCCGCTATCCGTCATTTCGTTTCAGTCTCCATTGCAGCGGATGGCTGATGGAACAGATACAAATACGTGATCCCCAGTTGTATCAGCAAATTCAGGTGCTTTCCAAATCCGGAAGCATCGAATTTTTCAGTGCGGGGTATTATGAACCGATTTTGAGCGTTATCCCCTCGCAAGACCGCGTTGCCCAAATCGAAAAGCTCAACCGCTCTATTTTCGAATCATTCGGTCAAGCTCCCAAAGGGCTATGGCTCACCGAGCGGGTATGGGAATCTTCGCTGATCACTGATTTGAACCGAAGCAAAATCGAATATACGGTCATGGACGATTATCATTTTCAGTGTGCGGGTTTTGATGAAGAGGTGCTTGACGGCTACTATTTGAGCGAGGAAGGGGGCAAGCGGCTTGGAATTTTTCCCATCAGCAAAAAGCTCCGGTACGCACTTCCGTTTTTGAGTGTCGAAAAGGCGTTGGATGTCATCAAAAGCTATAGACGAAAAGAGGATTCGGCAGCAATTATTTTCGATGATGCCGAAAAATTCGGCATGTGGCCCGGAACTTTTGAATGGGTCTATAAAAAAGGGTGGCTGGAGAAATTCGTTCAAACCGTACTCGCAGATGATGATATCCAGACGCTCCATTACAGCGAATATTTTAAGCAGCATAAGCCGCGCGGAATCGCATACGTTCCCAATGCTTCGTATTATGAGATGGGTGAGTGGAGCTTGCGTGCGGATGATGCATTGCGCCTAGAGCGTTATAAACAGGAGATGGGATTTGAGCGGTATGAAAAAGAGGGGGTTAAATTTCTGAAAGGGGGTATTTGGAAAAACTTCTTCGTCAAATATCCCGAGAGTAATCGGATCCATAAACGGATGTTGGAGCTTTCAGCACAGCGTCCGGTCATTAACCGTTCGGATTTTGATACGGCACTTTTTAAACTCCAGACCAATGATCCGCTGTGGCACGGAGTCTTCGGCGGCCTGTATTTGCCGAATTTAAGAGATACCGCCTATCGGTACCTCATCGAATGCGAAAATATAAGGTACGATAAGAGCAGCGTGATCGAAGTCAATCATAACGAGCTGGACGGCTATGAAAAGATAAAAGTATTAACCCCCGATTTGATCTTTCGATTTGACAGCGCGTATGGTGGGCAGTTGGTAGAATTCGATCTGCGAGATCGCTGTTTCAACTACCAAAATACCCTTACGCGCCGCAAAGAGGCCTACCATCAACGGGTAATGGAACCGGTTGTGTGCAACGAGCACGGGTGCAAAGATGAAGCTCCTGCGGAAGAGGGGATAGATACGATCCATAACGTCATAGCCCAAATCGATGACACTTTGCGGGATGCGATTATTTATGACTGGTATCTCAAAAATTCGTTTATCGATCATATCAGTGACGAAACGTTTAGTCCGGAACGTTTTCGACACTGCTCATTCCGCGAATTCGGCGATTTTGCCAACCAGCCATATGAAGCCTCCTGGAATCAACATGCGATTAGCTTTTTACGCCACGGCGGCCTTTATTTTCCGGAAAAAGTCGATGCCGTTTTGGAAAAGCATTATCTGCCCAGAGGTAACGGTTTGGATTTTGAAATAAAATTCGAATCCGAATCAACCAAAGAACTCCTTTATCTGCTGGAACATAATTTACATTTTTCAGAAAGCGACAAAGTTTTGTTTAACGGTGAAATGTTGGAGGATGAGGGGGAGATTGAATCGTGCCGGGTTATGGAGATTATCGATTCTATATTAGGAAAAAGAATCACTATTTCTTTGGATCAGCCGTTCAAAACCACCTATTTCAAACTTAAAACGCTCTCACAAAGCGAACAGGGATTTGATTTGACGGTACAAGGGATCAGTTTTGCAATGGCAATACCATTTAGAGGCAATTTTATTTTAAAAGGGAAGTTGGAGATCAACGATGTCTGAAATCCGGTATGACCGTCTTCATGATACCCATGTCCTTATCGCACCCGAGAGGCTGCGTCATCCTGATACGCCTGCTGAATTTATTGAGCCCTCTATACCGGAACCGTGCCCTTTTTGTGAGGGAAATGAATCGATGACTCCGCGTGAGATTTTTGCCCTTCGTCCGGAGGGAGGTTTTCCCAATGAAAGAGGATGGGAGACGCGTGTCGTCCCGAATCTTTTCAAAGCGGTTCAGATTGAAACTCCTCCGAATCACCATTTCGGTCTGTTTGAGTATTGGGAAGGTTTCGGTGCGCATGAGGTGATCATCGATACTCCCCGCCATACGACATCTATGTGCGATTGGACGCACGCAGAAGCGGTCGCATGGCTCAAAACACTACGTCAGCGTGTCGGCGATTTACGTCGCGACGGCCGATTGGTCTATATCTCCTTGTTTAAAAATGAGGGGAGAAACGCGGGGGCGACAATGAGCCATTGCCATACACAGCTGATTGCACTGCCGATGATTCCAAAATCTTTCAGTGAGTTATACCGAAGATCAAACGAATATTATCAAACCAGCGGTCATGCATTGATGGAATCCATACTTTCACACGAAGAGGAAATTCAGACCCGTATTATTGAAAAAAAAGATGAGTTTACCTCTTTTTGTCCGTATGGGAGTGCGTATCCTTTTGAAGTGATGATCAGTTCGGCTAAGGCAACGGGACAAATCGATACCCTCAGCCGAACCCGCATCGATACCGTTGCCTCGTTGCTGATTTCGACCTTGCAGCGGCTTAGACGGCAGCTCGGAGTGTTTCATTTTAACCTTTGGATTTCTACCCCGCCGCTCATCGATACGGAAGGGATAGGTTCATTTGATCTTTGCCGTTTTACGATTCGTATTATGCCGCGCCTCTATCGGCACGGCGGATTTGAAAATGCGACGGGCATCATCATAAATCCTGTTTCTCCGGAACTGGCGGCAAAATTACTACGGGAGAGCATTCATGAATAAAAAACGCTTGTTATTCGCATCCAGCGAAGTGTACCCCTTTGTTAAAACCGGAGGGCTGGCGGATGTTTCCCATTCGCTTCCCAAAGCATTAAATGAGATGTATGACGTAAGCGTCGTATTGCCTCTTTACAGCCAGATAGACCGAAGCCGTTTTTCCCTCACGCTGTTAAACACGTTTGAGATAATGATGGGGGGGGTTTCGTATACGATAGAACTTCACGGGACATCCTATGAGGGGGTAGAATACCGTTTTATTTATGCACCGATCCTCTGTGATCGCGATTATCTTTACGGACCGCCGGAGAGCGGCTATGAAGATAACGGTATACGGTTCGGGCTCTTTTCGCATGCGATCACCCAGTTACTTCGAATCGATTCCTATGCAATCGCACACTTAAACGATTGGCAATGTGCATTGGCCGCATTGTTCGTGAAAGAAGATCCTTCTGTTAAGACAAAAATAGTCTACACCATTCACAATCTCGCTTATCAAGGGGTATTTCCCCCATCGGTGATGGGCCAAATCGGGCTCAATGAACGCTATTTTACGATGGATGCCCTGGAATTTTACGATCAGGTCAATTTCATGAAAGCGGGGATTGCTTATGCGGACGCCGTTACGACGGTAAGCCCGACGTACGCCAAAGAGATTTTAACTGCCGAATTCGGATGCGGCTTGGAGGGATTTTTGCATCTCCATCGGCGTAAACTCCGCGGGATAGTAAACGGCATCGATTCTGACCATTTCTCCCCTTCTACCGATAAAGCGCTAGTCGCGCCCTATAAAACCCTCAAAGGGAAAAAAGCCTCCAAAAATGATCTTCTCAAACAATTCGGCTTAAAAGGGGCCGCTAAACCGCTGCTTGTTTTCATCGGCCGGTTCACCCATCAAAAAGGGATGGATGTTTTGATCGAGACCCTTCCGAAAATTGCCGAACTCGAATGCAATATCGCCCTTTTGGGAGAAGGGGAAGAGGCTCATTTCGAGTCATTGGAAAAGATAGCCAAAGAGTATAAAAATGTCAGTTTGCAATTTGGTTACGATGAATCTATTGCGCACCGAATGTATGCGGCAGCCGATTTTTTACTGATGCCTTCTTTGTTTGAGCCGTGCGGACTTAATCAGATGATTGCCTTTGCCTACGGAGCCGTCCCGGTGGTCAATAAAGTCGGTGGATTGGCCGACACGGTGAAAAAATTTGAATCGTATGATGCAGAGAGCCCATCCGGATTCGGCATCGTATTTACCTCTGCTACACCCAAAACTTTCTTTACGGCAGTCAAAAAAGGGTGTGACCTCTACGCAGACAAAAAACATTTTGAATCGATCGTCAATCACAATATGAAATGTAACTATTCGTGGTCCGAAAGTGCCAAAGCGTACGATAGTATCTATAAGAAACTGATCAAATGAAAAAACTGTTTATCGATATCGGCGGTACGCATTTGCGCAGCGAGATAGTGAGTGAAGAGCATACGGCAGAGGATATGGTATCCTCGCAGGAGGTCGGACTGCTCTCTTATATCGATAAACAAGCTACACTCCATCCAGACATCTCTTTTATCGGCATATCGTATGCCGGGCAGGTTAACAACGGGATCATTGCCGCTTCGCCAAATATTAATATTGATGAATATGATATTGCATCGGTCGTAAAATCACGCTACGGTATTCCGTTGGTCATAGACAATGATCTCAATTGTGCCGTCCGGGCCGAATCGGCATACTGGCAATCAGACAATATCGCCGCTCTTTTTGTCGGTACGGGAATCGGTGCGGCGGTTATCGATCATGGCTCATTGGTTAAGGGAAGCCGAAACATGGCATATGAGATAGGGCATATCCCATATCAGGAGACACCGTTTTTTTGCGGATGCGGACGAAACAACTGTATAGAGCTTTTTGCATCGGGCTCCGGGATGGGAAAATGGCTAAAACATTTCGGCAGTGACCATGATCTTGATTTGAATCGGTTAAAAAATTCGGATATCGAAGAAGAACGTCTCATCGCGAGCCGCTTTGAAGATGCATTTCTTCATGCATCAGGTGTTTTGGTAACCCTCGCCAATCCTGAAATCCTGGTACTGGGCGGAGGGGTGATTGAACAGAATCCATATTTGGGTACACTATTGGAAGAAAAATTAAAACGTTATGCCTTAAACGCTTCGTTAGAAGGGTTGCGTATTGAGATGAGTGTGTTAAAAAATGCACCGCTTGAAGGTGCGAAATTATTGGAGACGCAGAATGGATAAATTAAATATTTTAATTGCCGCTTCGGAAGTAGTCCCCTTTGCCAAAAGCGGCGGATTAGCGGATGTTGCCGGGGCTTTGCCGAAAGCCCTCAGAGCACTCGGTCATGATGTGCGTGTTGTGATGCCGCGCTACTATATCGTTGATAGGGAAAAATACGGCCTCCGATTTATGGAAGGGGGCCTCGGTGTCCCGATGGGGATTATGGGCGAAGAGTGGGCCGGAGTGTATGAGGGAGTAATGAGCGGAACCGATGTGCCCGTCTATTTTATCGATCATGAAGGGTTTTTCGGCCGCGGCGGTCTGTATGATGAGAACGGATTCAGCTATACCGACAATGACAACCGCTTTATCTTTTTCTCCCGGGCAGTGATGCAACTGGCTAAAAAGCTCCGTTTTCATCCGGATGTCATCCATGCAAACGACTGGCATACGGCCTCGATACCGATGATGCTGAATGTCCAATACGCCTTTGACGATGATTTCGCTTATACGGGATCACTTTTGACCATCCATAATCTTCAGCATCAGGGACACTTTTATAAAGGGGCTATGGATATCCTCGATATAGGTTGGAGCCACTTTAACGCCGATGAAGTTGAGGAGTTTGACGGGATTAACCTCCTCAAAGGGGGGATCGTTCATGCCGATGCCATCAGTACGGTGAGCCGTCGCTACGCGCAGGAGATTCGTACATCGGAATTCGGATGGGGGTTGGAGCGGCTGATTGACGGCTATTCGTATAAATTGCACGGTATCCTCAACGGGGTAGATTATGATGAATGGAGTCCCGCACACGATCCTTTTATCGCCGAAACGTTCGATACTGATTCTATGGACGGGAAACGTGTGTGTAAAAGTGCCTTGCAATACGCTTTCGGCCTTCCCGAACGTGATGATGTTCCGCTGATAGGTCTTGTCGGAAGACTGGTTGAACAAAAAGGGATCGAACTCCTCGTCCATTCCATCCATGCATTGATGCATATGGAGCTTCAAATTGTTCTTTTGGGGGCAGGGGAGAAGTGGGCGGAACATTTTTTCAGCGATATTGCCGGACGGTATCCTGAAAAATTTCGCTGCTACATCGGATACCGAAATGATCTGGCACACCAAATCGAGGCGGGATGCGATCTGTTTTTGATGCCCTCCTTATTCGAGCCGTGCGGGCTCAATCAGATTTACTCTCTGCGTTACGGAACGCTCCCTATCGTCCGTGCAACGGGGGGACTGGATGATACGATCGAAAACTATGCCAACGACTCGACACACGGCACCGGATTTAAATTTTACGATGCCACCCCGAATGCCTTGATTAATACGGTCGGATGGGCAATCTATACGTGGTACAATGACCCTCATGGATTTGAAACAATGCAGCGTAACGCCATGGAGAAACGATTTGACTGGCACCACGCGGCATTAGAGTATGAAGCGCTGTACTATCGCATTAAAGCGGGAAGAAGAGGAGAATGAATACTCACCAACACCATCGGATAACCTATGAGATTTCGCGACTGAGCGAACTGGATATCTATTTGTTCAAAGAAGGTAACCATACCAAGCTATACGATAAACTCGGTTCTCATGCGATGGAACACAACGGGATTTCCGGGATCTATTTTGCCGTATGGGCGCCCAATGCCGCATATGTCAGTGTCCGGGGAGATTTCAACCATTACGATACCGGCTCGCATCCGTTAAAACTTCGTGAAGACGAGTCGGGGATATGGGAAGGATTTATAGAGGGAGTGGAGCAGGGGCTCACCTACAAATATCATATCGCCTCAAAATTTCATAATATCGTCCATGACAAAAGCGATCCGTTCGGTTTTTATGCAGAAGAGCCGCCGAAATCGGCATCCCGTGTCTGGAGTCTGGAAAACTACCCTTGGGACGATAAAGGATGGATGGATACACGATATCGCAACAATGCCCATGATGCACCGATCAGCGTGTATGAGATGCATGTCGGTTCATGGAGACGCAAAGTCGAAGAAGACAACCGTTTTCTCACCTACCGGGAGCTAGCCGTAGAACTGGTCTCGTATCTTAAAGAGATGAACTATACCCATGTCGAGTTTATGCCCCTGAGCGAGTATCCGTTTTTCGGTTCATGGGGATATCAGGTCGTAGGATACTTTGCGGCAACGGCACGTTTCGGAACACCGCAGGATTTGATGTATCTGATCGATAGGCTGCATCAAAACGGGATCGGCGTTATTATGGACTGGGTACCCTCACATTTTGCCGTCGATATGCACGGCTTGATTAATTTTGACGGAACGGCCCTGTATGAGCACGACGACCCCCGACAGGGGTTTCATCCCGAATGGGGAAGCATCATTTTCAACTACGGTCGAAACGAAGTAAAATCGTTTTTGATCTCTTCTGCAATGTTTTGGCTGGATAAATACCATATCGACGGCATACGCGTCGATGCGGTCGCTTCAATGCTTTATCTCAACTATGCACGAAAAGAGGGGGAGTGGATCCCCAACCAATACGGCGGGAATGAGAATCTCGAAGCGATTGAATTTCTGAAAAAACTCAATACCAGTGTGTACGGAGAATTTTCCGATATCCTGATGATCGCCGAAGAATCGACCGCCTATCCGATGGTGACGCGACCGGTAGATGTAGGCGGGCTAGGATTCGGATTTAAGTGGAACATGGGATGGATGCATGACTCCCTTAAATACATGAGCCGTGATCCGATCTATCGTCAACACCATCATCACCAGCTCACGTTTAGTATGTGGTACGGATTTGATGAGAACTTTATGCTCCCTCTCAGCCACGATGAGGTCGTCCATATGAAAGGCTCGCTCATCAACAAAATGCCGGGCGATCATAATCAAAAATTTGCCCATTTGCGTTCATTGCTAGCGTATATGATGGCTCATCCCGGAAAGAAACTCCTGTTTATGGGGGGAGAGATCGCGCAGTTCGCGGAATGGAGTTTTGAACGCTCCTTGGACTGGCATCTTTTGGACTATCCGCTCCATCACGGTTTGCAAAAGATGGTTTCCGATTTGAATGCGCTCTATGCACATGAGCGGGCTTTGCATTTGTATGACGAGAAACGCGAAGGGTTTGAGTGGATCGATGATCGGGATTATTCGCATAACTGCATCAGCTTTATCCGCAAAAGTGATGATCCTACCGACAATATTATCGTTGTGTGCAATTTTGCCGATAATACACGGGAAAACTACTGTCTGGGTGTGCCGTATGCGGGAGATTATGTAGAAATCTTCAATTCGCAATCACACTATTATGAGGGTTGGAATATCGGAAACACTTCACCTTTAGCGGCGGTTGAGAGAGAAATGCACGGCCGTCCGTACACACTTACACTGACCTTGCCTCCGTTAGGGGTACTCTATCTAAAGCGCAACGAAGGGGAAAAAAGATGATTTTCAGCCATGATTTTGGCTCAGAATCATTTTCGACAGACTCAAGATTAAAAGATGATGCGTTTTCATCTCTTGTAAACGAACGTATCGGTAAGGAGATCGGTTATTACGAATTGCCGTTTCAATCGGTTGCGCTAATCGAACACATTCATCGGTTTGCCGAAAAAAATCCTTTTTTGTCAGCAGAAACGATTCACGATATCGCCGTTATCGGGATCGGAGGATCATCGCTTGGAACCAAAGGGATCGATTCACTGCTTAAATCGAAAAAAATGCCTTATAGAACTCTTCACTTTCTTGAAAACACCGATCCTATCGCTATTTCCAAAACACTTTCCAATCTGAAAAAAGAGAGTACTTTGTTTATCGTCATCTCTAAATCTGGGAAAACGATAGAGACTGTCTCGATTTTTAAAACGCTCATCGGTTATTATCACTTGGATTTGGACGGAATTGACAAAGAGCGTATCGTCGCCATTACCGATGAAGGATCGCCGCTATCACGATTCGCGTCATATCACGGTATTCAGCAGTTCGGGATACCCAAAAATGTCGGCGGAAGGTTTTCAGTACTGAGTGCGGCGGGGATCGTCCCTCTGACATTAGCGGGGTACGACACCAAATCATTGTTGGAAGAGGGCGGCCAGTTTTTGGAACGGTTTTTCAATCATGAAGAAGACCATCTTCTGGATAAAGCTTTGTTTCTTTATAAACACAGCAGCGATATCAACATTAATGTTCTGTTTGCCTATGCCGATGAGCTTGAAAACCTATGCAAATGGTATGTACAGCTATGGGCCGAGTCGTTAGGCAAAAAGGACGGAGCGGGAAAACACGTAGGACTGACCCCTTATGCACTGATCGGATCGATTGATCAACACTCGTTTTTACAGCTTATTATGGAGGGACCTAGAGATAAAAGTGTTACTTTTATTACGATAGAAGATTTTGAAAATAATTTGCTTATTCCCGATATATCGTTAAAATATCTGGAGATGAACGACGTTGTCAACGGAAAAAAGTTTAATGAGCTTATCAATTTTCAATGCGAAGCGACAAAAGAGAGTCTCAGAATGAACAATATTCCGACTGATCATATTATAATTAAAAAGATAAATGAAGCAAGTGTCGGTACAATAATAGTCTACTATGAATTGTTGACGACTTTGATGGGTAGGATGATGGATATCAATCCTTATAATCAGCCGGGCGTAGAGCTTGGGAAACAGATTCTTTGCGAAAAATTTACAGAGTGAGGGAAATATGATTTTACACGACTACCAATATGATGCGAAATACACAAAAAGTATTGCCTATTTTTCGATGGAATTCGCGATTCATCAAGGGCTAAAAATCTATTCCGGAGGATTGGGCTTTTTGTCCGGTTCGCACATGCGCAGTGCTTATGATCTGCGTCAAAATGTTGTGGGAGTCGGCATATTATGGAGTTTTGGCTATTATGACCAGACGCGCAGTCCCGATCGAAGCCTCAAAGCCGAGTTTATTCGGAAACATTACTATTTTTTAAAAGATCTGGGAATACAGGCAAAAGTGATCATCCACTCGCAAGAGGTCCATATTAAAGCATATTATTTATCTCCGGACATTTTCAGCTCGGCCCCGTTGATTTTACTTTCGACCGATATCCCTGAAAACGATTTTCTAGCCCGTACGATCACTCATAAACTGTACGACGCCAACGAAGAGACCCGTATTTCTCAGGAAATCGTTTTAGGAATCGGGGGAGTCAAGGTACTCGAAGCGCTGAAACAAAAAATAGATATCTATCATATGAATGAAGGTCACGCTTTGCCGCTGGTATTTGAGCTTTATGCCAAATATCGCGATATGGACGAGGTTAGAAAGCGGGTTGTTTTTACGACC
Organism: Sulfuricurvum kujiense DSM 16994; assembly: GCF_000183725.1. Lineage (NCBI taxonomy): Bacteria > Pseudomonadati > Campylobacterota > Epsilonproteobacteria > Campylobacterales > Sulfurimonadaceae > Sulfuricurvum > Sulfuricurvum kujiense. The sequence goes on from NC_014762.1 coordinate 1,287,302, forward strand.
CATACCCCTGAAGATGCGGGGAACGAACAGCATAATATCGATCTGCTGCATAAATTCGGGTTTTTTAACGGCTTGGATATGGAAACGGTCCGCTCCATTATGATGATGGAA